>CAZACK010000015.1:2652-35962 GCA_964483455.1 uncultured Solibacteraceae bacterium | reverse complement strand
GCGTGGTCCGCACAACAGCAGCACAAACGCACAACGCTCCGATTGCCCGGCGCCCTCGTTGGGAGCCCCTGGCATGAGCAGATTTCCAGTTCCGGTCCCGGACTTCTCAGCCACCATCCGTGAGTTGCAGGTGTGCGAGTTCACTGCGATTGCCACGACTCCGCCAGCAACCCCATGAACCACGTTCTCAAAGCCGCTAGTCCAGCAGCAGGCAGTGGGCGCCGCGGGTTGCCAGCGCGCGATCGAGAGTAACCACCGTCCCGCCGGCTGCCGACGCGAAGGCCAGCAGCCACGCGTCCGCCCACAATTTCGGCGCAGCCGTCCGTTCCGCGGCGAATTCGCGGAACCGCGCTTCCACATCGGCAGGCTCCGGCAGAAACTCCACCCGGTCGTCCTCGTAAAGGCGGTCGTGGACGCGCCAAGCCTGCACCATGGTCAACGGTTTGCCGTCCATGGCGGCGGATGTCGTCATCACCCTCAAGAAGCCCATCTGGGTCATCCGGGAAAAGGCGATTCGGCCTTTCGCCGATCGCCACCAGAGGCGAGCCACGGCCGCGTGAATATGTTCGGAGGCGGCGATTGCCAGCCATACGTTGATGTCAGGGAAGCTCAATGAGCTCATATATCTGTTCGTTCGTGAGATCAATGCGCCTCCCGCATGGCGGTATGAGCGGGGGATCGAGGCTGAGCCGGCGCCCAGGACGCGCCGGTTCCGTCTGTGCCACCGCCCGCTCAATGCTGGCGAGGATGAGCTGGCGCGCGGAACAACCTCTCCGCGCGGCTGCTTCGCGGAGCCGTCGGTGGAGATCTCGGGGCAGATCGATGGAGGTTCGGATGGATCCGGACTTCATGCAATGATCCTAGCGCGGCGACTTAAATAAGTCAAGCATCGGCCTCGCCCACAGAAGCCTGCAAGGTGCTGTTTTTCGCCGGCGGCTGGCCGAATGCAGGGCGACGCTTCGTGATCCGCCGTGCCTCGCAACGCCGAATTGCCGCCAAGGACACGCGAAGACTGAATGCCTCCCCGCCGTGGATTCGAAGCTGCGATGAGCCGGGCAGTAGCCTTCCTACACGGCGCTCCGACATGACAACTGCTGTCTACCCACTCCTCTGGCGCATGAAGCCACGACGAGAGTCCATGTGGCCCGTCAGCCAGGTCAGTCCATGCCCGGCGCGAGCTGCGGGGCCAGCCATGGATCACAGGCCCTGTAGGAAGTAATTGAACTCCTTCTCCCGCCCCATCGTCGTCGACGGGCCATGGCCGGGGATGACGTGCGTCTCGTCCGGCAGTGGGAACAGCTTTTCGCGAATCGAGGCGAGGATCTTGCGGCCGTCGCCGCCAGGGAGATCGGTGCGGCCGATACTGTCGAAAAACAGCGTGTCGCCGGCAATCAGCTTCCTCTCGCCGGGCATCCAGAGGCAAATGCTGCCCGGCGTGTGTCCGGGCGTGTGGAAGACCGTGAACTCCATCCCGCTGGCTGTCACCCGGGCGCCATCGCGCGCCAGCGTGTCGATCCCTGTCCGCTCCGGCGTCGGAACGCCGAGCCAGGCGGCCTGCCATTCCAGGTGATCGTAAATCACCGTGTCCTCGTCGTGCATGTGGACCGGCGCGCCGGTGACTGCCTTGAGCTTCGCCGCCCCGCCGATGTGATCGATGTGCGCATGCGTGATCGCGATCGCCTTCACCGTCAGGCCGTGCCTGGCCACAATCGACAGGATGCCTTCGACGTTGTCGCCCGGATCGATGACGATCGCTTCCCGGCTTGTTTCGTCGGCGAAAATCGAGCAGTTGCACTGAAGCATCCCGACGGGGAGAATCTCGTGGATCATGCGCAGGCTTTACACTCTTCAGTATGAGCGAACCGAGGGGATATCGCGAGTTGCGCGAGTCGGCGGCGTGGCTCGACTTGAGCGCGCGCGGCAAGATCCGCGTTCGCGGCGAGGACCGCGCCCGGCTGCTCCATGCGATGACCACCAACCACATCCAGGAGCTGACGCCCGGACGCGGCTGCTATGCCTTCTTCCTCAATGCGCAAGGCCGCATCCTCGGGGACGTGAATGTGCTGACGTTTCCAGGCCACTTCCTGCTCGACACCGAGCCGGAAACCAAGAACACGCTGTACGCCCACCTCGACAAGTACATCATCGCCGACGACGTCACGCTCGAAGACGCGACGGCCGGGCTTGCGACCCTGAGCATCGAGGGACCGAAGGCCGGCGACGTCCTCGCCGTCCTCGGCGCTCCGGCCCCGGCCAAGCCTTATTCCCATGCGGATTGGGGCGCCCGGATCGTCGCCCGCATCGATTCCACCGGCGCCGGCGGTTTCGCCATTTTCGGACCAGCTTCGGAGAAGCAGGACTTGGCCCGCGCGCTGGAGGGCGCCGGAGCCGTCCCGGCTGACCCCGAGGCCGAGCGCACGGTCCGGCTGGAGCACGGTAAGCCCCGCTACGGCGAGGAGATCACCGACGCCAACCTGCCGCAGGAGACTCAGCAGATGCACGCCATCCACTTCAACAAGGGGTGCTATCTCGGCCAGGAGATCGTGGAACGCATCCGTTCGCGCGGCCACGTCAACCGGCTGCTCGTGCGGCTGGAACTGGACTGCGCCGAGCCTCCCGCCGCTGGCTCCAGCCTTTTGCGAGAGGGGAAGGAAGTTGGAGAGATCAAGTCGGCTGTCCTCTCCCCCGCGCTGGGGACGGTCGTGGCGATGGCGTATGTGCGGGCGGAGTTCGCGGCAGAGAGGACAGGATTCACCGCAGAGCCGCGGAGAACGCAGAGTTAACAGCGAGCAAGAGCCCGGAGGTTCTCGAGCAGTTCCCGGGGGATGGACAGGTTCCCGTTGATGCCGGTGCCAAGCTCGATGCCTGGCTTCGCCTCCCCGTGGAAATCCGAGCCGCCGGTGATCCCCAGCCCGTAGCGTTTCGCCACTCCCAGGAAGAGCTCCACATCCTCGCGCGAGTGCTCGCTGTAGTAGACCTCGATGCCGCGAAGTCCCGCATCCAGGAATCGCTCGATCAAGTCGGTCAGCGGCGGCTTGCGGTTCAGCAGCCGCACAGGATGCGCAAGCGACGAAAGCCCGCCCGCCTCCTCGATCTTCCGGACGCCCTCCTCAAACGTGGGCGCCTGCCGGTACACATACGTCTTCGCCGCCTCGCCGAGGTAGACCTCGAAGGCCTCCTGCACCGTCGAGACGTAGCCTTTCTTCACAAGCACCTTGGCGAAGTGCGGCCTGCCCGTCAGTGTCCGGCCTAGCGCCTCGACTTCTTCGAGGGTGATATCCACCCCGTGCGCTTGCAGGCTCGCCGTCAACCGTCGGTTGCGGTCGCGCCGGATCTCCTGGAGCTCCTTGAGCCAATCGCGAAACCACTGCGGCGGCCCGGCGCCGAGGAAGTAGCCCAACAGGTGGATCGAGCGGCCCTTAGGCAGACCGGGCACGTCGAGCTTGGTGCTCAGCTCGATGCCGCACACCAAGTCCAGACCGGCAGCCCTGGCCAGAGGCGCTGCCAAGTCGTACCCGGCCAGCGTGTCATGATCGACAATCGCCAGCGCCTCGAGTTCAAGCGCCAGCGCCTTGTTGACAAGCTCCGCCGCCGTCAGACTCCCGTCCGATTCGTTGGTGTGCGAGTGAAGGTCGATCAGATGGCCAGGGCCTTGCGCGAAATGGAGATGTAGCCGAGTTCCTCGAGCTTGTCCCAGATCTTATCCGCGCTCTCCTCCGGCGTCTCCTTCGAGGAGTCGATGACCACTTCCGGATTCAGAGGCGGTTCGTACGGATCGGATACGCCCGTGAAATTCGCAATTTCGCCTGCCAGCGCCTTCTTGTACAGACCCTTGACGTCCCGCTCGATGAGAACCTCCATCGGGCAGTGGACGTACACCTCGACGAAATTCTTCACTTTGGCGCGAATTTCATCCCGGATCGCTCGGTACGGCGAGATGGCAGCCCCGATCGCGATCACTCCGTTGCGCGACAGCAGTTCGCACACGAAGCCGATCCGCCGGATATTAATGTCCCGGTCCTCTTTGCTGAAACCAAGCCCCTTCGACAAGTGCGTCCTCACGACGTCGCCGTCGAGGATCTCCACTTTCGCTCCAAGCTCCTTTAGCTGCTTGTAGATGATGTCTGAAACTGTGCTCTTTCCTGCTCCGGAAAGCCCGGTGAACCACAACGTGAACCCCTTATGCATTTGCTCCTTTCAGGACAGTCCCCAAAGGCACGTCGTATGCCGGACGCGCCGACCCATTCGGGGAAAAGTGAATTCCGCATTCCTTCTGGGAGTCTTGCTCCCACCACCACCGGCCGGCTCGCTCCTCTTCCCCTTCTACGACCGGGCGTGTGCAGGGAGTGCAGCCAATCGAGGCATACCCTCTAGCATACAGCGGATGCTCCGGGACGTGGTGGACGCGGATGTACTCGGCGACCTGTCCTGATGTCCAATCGGCTAGCGGGCTGATCTTCAACAGCCCATCCTGCTCCTCTACTTGGCGCGTTGCCGAACGGGCGGCGGTCTGCGCGCGGCGCAATCCCACCACCCAGGCGCGATAGTGCGCCAGTTTGCGCTTCAGCGGGCGAATCTTCCGGATCTCGCAGCACAGCATGCGAAGAGACAGGCTGTGGTAAAACGCGTTGGGGCCATGCTTCACGACCAACTCGGCGACCTCGCCCGGATCGGGCAGAACCACCTCCACCCGGAAACCGTACCGTTCCCGTACGGTTTCTATCATCCGGTGCGTCTCCTCGGGCAACCGGCCCGTGTCCAGGGTTATTACATGCACGTCCGGACAGACCCGCGAGGCCATGTCCAGAATCACCATCCCTTCCCTCTGGAAACTCGTTGAAATCAAAAGGCTTTTACCGAACGTCTCCGCTGCCCAGCGGAGCAGTTCCGGCGCCTCCAGTTGGCTGAGTTGTTCCTCGGAGCGCATGCAAATACCCTATTTCCTATCAGCATAGTCTAGTTTGCAGGGGATTGCAAGAGGGAACGAAACAATAGCGCCCGACCGAACAACTGGATAACCGGCTACTGCGCCTCGCCCTCCGGCTCGAACTCGAACCGCTGTCCGGCGACCGTGACGGCAAGCCGCAATCCGGTCAAAGGCCGGCCGGAGGCTGGGAAGAAGATCGCCCCGTCGGTCGACTCCCCGGGCTTCAGCTTCGTTTCGATCAGCGCAATGGCCGAAGCGGCTGCGGCCGCCTTCAGTTTGGCCGAACCGAGTTCGGCCACCGCCGCCTGGCGGCGCTTCTCGTAGCCGTTGGTGGACCGGATGCGTCCGATGCCGTAGAGACCGATCTCGTACGTAGCCACCAGCTTGATGACGTCGTCGCGGCTGGCGCGTTCCAGAAACTCATTGACGACTTTCTCGGCCGGGGCCGCTCGGACGGCATGGCCGCCTTCCCGGTGGAAAGCGAAGTCCTCCGGCCGGACCAGGCACGGGCCGGTGGCGCCGTTGGCGACGGCGACCTGGACGATGGCGTAGTCGCGGACCTGCGATGGCAGGTGCGCGTACATGACCGTGACGCCGTTCTTGGACAGCGTCTGGTACCTCAGGCCGCCCGACTCGAATTCGATGACCTGGGCGGACGCGGCGGCAAGAAGAAACCCGAGCGCTGGAACCGCGCGACGGGCAAATCGGAGCATATCTTCCTTTATCATAGATCGGCTTCTGGTCTGTCTGAGCCAGAGACTCTCTCCTCATGCCGTCTCGTATGGGAGGGGGTGACGAGATTCCGCCGGGGCGATGCACCCATTGCGGTAATTGGGTTACCATGACTGGCCATGAGATCTCTGCTCATTCTTGTCGCTCTGGCCGCTGCCGCGGCCGACGAAGGGCTGGTCCCGCTGTTCGACGGCAAGACCCTCGAAGGCTGGGAGGTGTGCAACGGATTCGCCACGTACCGCGTCGAGGACGGCGCCATCGTCGGCACGACCGCCGAAGGGAGCCCGAACACGTTCCTGTGCACGAACAAGGAGTACGGCGACTTCATCCTGGAATTCGAAGTGAAAGTCGATCCCGTGCTCAACTCCGGCGTTCAGATTCGAAGCCGTCGCTACCCGGCGGACACCGAGGCCTGGTTTGTGGATGGCGGCAAGGTCCAAAAGCACAAGCACGCGGCCGGCCGGTTCTACGGCTACCAGGTGGAGATCTCGACGGAAAAGGAGGGCACCTCGGGTGGCATCTACGACGAGGCCCGCCGCGGCTGGATCCATAATATCTCCTCCGATCCCCAGGCGAGCAAAGCCTTCCGTGATAACCAGTGGAACCGCTACCGGATCGTCGCCGCCGGCGACTCGATCAAGACCTGGGTGAACGGCGTGCCGTGCGCCGACGTGGTGGACCCGCTCGACCAGTCGGGTTACATCGGCCTTCAGGTGCATGCCTTCAAAGGAGCCAAGCCGGCCCAGGTGCGGTGGCGGAGCATTCGCATCAAGGACCTCGGGCGGCACGTGTGGAAGCCGCTCTGGAACGGCGAGTCCTTCGAGGGCTGGACGCCGTCGGGCGGCGGCGAGTGGACGATCGAGGACGGCGCGATCCACGCGAAGAGCGCTCCCAACGACACGCGCGTCGGCTTCATGATCTCCGACCGGTCATTCAAGGACCTCACCGCGCGGGTGAAGTTCAAAATGGTGAAAGGAAACAGCGGCTTTTTCGTGCGTGCCGATCAGACCACGCTGGCCGCCTACGAGGTGGAGATCGGGGAGGACAAGCGCACTGGCGGGCTGTGGGAAACCGGCGGGCGCAACTGGGTGACGGGCCCGGAAGACAACCTCGCGGTCAAAACCGGCGACTGGAACGAGCTGACGGCCTCCCTCCACGGCCGGCGCATCGTCTTCCACGTCAACGGAGTCAAGACGGTGGACCTCCTCAACGACACCGCCGGCCGCCTCGATGGCCACATTGCTCTCCAGGCCCACGGCAGCAAGTGGCCCACCGAGGTGTGGTTCAAGGATATCGAGGTGCTGGAGCCCGGGAAGTAGGGGCGGCCGCGCACGTCGCTCGCAACACCCCGTTCAACTGAAAGAGCCCGAGGGAGCACTTGCCCTGTGGCCGGAGACCCCACTCCCACGGAATTAGACAATTCCAATCGGATTTGTTAGATTGGAATTCAGGAGTCCCGCCCACCAATGGCAGCGAAACCCCCGTTTGCGCAAGGAGCTCAGGTCGAGCACCCGAAGTTCGGCTTCGGTACGGTGCTGTGGAGCAATGAGGAGCACCTTGTGATCAAGTTTGACGATCACGGTGAGAAGAAGTTCGTCACCCCGATCGTCTTTCCGAACCTGAAGAAGAGCGACCGGCAGCCGCCGACGGAGAAGAAATCGCGGAGCCGGAAGCCGAAAGTGGCTCCGGCGGTAGCGGCCGGCTGAAGCGCCGCCCAGCCTCCCCCGAACGAAGTGTTAGACTGAGGGTCTCTCATGAGATTCGGCGTGGTCGTGTTTCCAGGCAGCAACTGCGATCACGATGCCTGGTACTCGCTCTCCCACAATCTCGGCCAGCCGGCCGAGTTCATCTGGCACGATTCCCCACGACTCGGCGACGTGGACGCCGTCATTCTGCCAGGGGGCTTCTCCTATGGCGACTACCTGCGCTGCGGAGCGATCGCCAAGTTCTCTCCGGTGATGGAAGCGGTGCGGTCGTTCGCCGCCGGCGGAGGCCTGGTGCTCGGCATCTGCAACGGGTTTCAAATTCTGGTGGAGTGCGGCCTGCTCCCCGGCGCGCTGATCCGCAACCGCAGCCTGAAATTCATCTGCCGGCCGGTGGCGTTGCGGACCGTCACCACAAACACTCCGTTCACCGCGGCAGCCCAGCCCGGGCAGGTGCTCACGTTTTCAATAGCCCACGGGGAGGGCTGCTATTACGCCGACGACCGGACGCTGGACGAACTCGAAGCGGAAGACCGCGTCGCGTTCCGCTACGTGGACAACCCTAACGGATCGCTGCGCGATATCGCCGGCATCGTGAACCGCGAGCGCAACGTCATGGGCCTGATGCCGCACCCCGAGCGCGCCACCGACCCGCTGATGGGCTCGACCGACGGGCTGGTGGTGTTTCAGTCGATGGTGGCGGCGATGGCGGTTCGATGAAGCAATGGCCGGCGCAATGAGTGCGATTACTCCGGATCTTGTTACTGCCCACCAGTTGACACCGGAGGAATACGACAAGATCTGTTCGATCCTCGGCCGGGAGCCATCGTACACCGAGCTGGGCATCTTCAGCGTGATGTGGAGCGAGCACTGCTCCTACAAGAGCTCGCGGCTGCACCTGAAGAAGCTGCCCACCCGCAGCAAGCTGGTGTTGCAAGGGCCTGGAGAAAACGCCGGCATCATCGACATCGGCGACGGCTACGCCATCGCCTTCAAGATCGAGTCGCACAACCACCCGAGCTTCATCGAGCCGTTTCAGGGCGCGGCCACCGGCGTCGGCGGCATCCTGCGGGACATCTTCACCATGGGCGCCCGGCCCATCGCGGTGATGGACTCGCTTCGATTCGGGCCGCTCGACGATCCGGAGGTGGGCGCTCGCAACAAGCGGATCCTCTCGGGTGTCGTCGCCGGCATCGCCCATTACGGCAACTGCTTCGGTGTTCCCACCATCGGCGGGGAGTGCGTCTTCGAACCCGGCTACAACGGGAACCCGCTGGTGAACGTGTTCGCCCTGGGCGTGTTCAAGAAGGACGACATCTTCTACGCGCGGGCCAGCGGGGAAGGGAACCCGGTGATCTACGTGGGCGCCAAGACCGGCAAGGACGGCATCCACGGCGCGTCGATGGCCTCGGCGGAATTCACCGAGGAGTCGAAGCAGAAGCGCCCGAACGTGCAGGTCGGCGACCCGTTCATGGAGAAGTTGCTCCTGGAAGCGTGCCTGGAGGCGATGCAGACCGGCGCGATCGTCGGCATTCAGGACATGGGCGCGGCCGGCCTGACGTGCTCCACCTGCGAGATGGGCAGCCGCGGCGGCACGGGCATCGAGATCGACCTGAAATACGTGCCGCAGCGCGAGACGGGCATGACTCCCTACGAGATCATGCTGTCGGAATCGCAGGAGCGGATGCTGCTGGTGGCGGACAAGGGACGCGAGGACGAGGTTTTCCGCGTCTTCCGTAAATGGGGTCTCGACGCGGTCACCATCGGGAAGGTGACCGGCGACGGGCTGCTGCGGGTCAAGGACCACGGCGTGGTGGTGGCCGAAATTCCGAACCGCAAGCTGGCCGATGAAGCGCCTCTGTACGATCGGCCGCACACGCGGCCGTTGCGCCACGCGCCGGTGGAGGCGCCGGAGATCCCGGCCGGCGATCTGCAAGCCGATCTCGAGGCGCTGCTCGCCTCCGGAGATATCTGCTCGAAGCGCTGGATCTGGGAGCAGTACGACTACATGGTCCGGACGAACACCACGCAAGGGCCGGGAGGCGATGCGGCCGTCGTGCGGATCAAGGAAACCGGGACTTCGGTGGCGATGGCCCTGGACGGAAGTGGCCGCTACTGTTCCCTCTCGCCGCGGGAAGGAGCGCGGCTGGCGGTGGTGGAGTGCTGCCGCAACCTGGCGGCGACCGGAGCCTTTCCCGTGGCCGCGACCAACTGCCTGAACTTCGGCAATCCCGAGCGCCCGGAAATCATGGCGCAGCTTGTCGAGGCGATCGAGGGCATGGGCGAGGCCTGCGCCTTCTTCGAGACGCCGATCACCGGCGGCAACGTCAGCCTGTACAACGAGACGCTCGGGGAGGCGGTCGATCCCACGCCGGTGGTGGGAATCGTCGGCTTGCTGAAGACCGGACCGCCGCTGACGATCGATTTTAAGAAACCCGGCCGCGCGGTGATGCTGCTCGGCGGGGTCGGCGCGTGCGAGCCAGTGCGCTTCGGCGGAACTCAGTACGCCAAGGTCATCCTCAAGCGGAAATGGGGCCTGCCGCCGGCGCTGGATATGGACTATGAGAAGCGGGTGCAGGCGGCGATGCGCGATGTAGCGGCGCAAGGGCTGGCGGAATCGTCGCACGACGTGAGCGACGGCGGGCTGGCGGTGGCGCTGGCCGAATCGTGCTTCGGTCCGGCGGGCGTCGGCGCCTCGGTCGCGCTCGCCAGCCCGATGCGCGATGAGTTTCTGCTGTTCCACGAAGGGCCGTCGCGCATCGTGATCTCTACGGACCGGCCGGACGAGGTGCGGCGCGTCGCCGCAAGACACGGCGTCGAGGTTCTGGAGATCGGTGCTACCATCGAAGGGGAGTTACAAATCCGTAACGGGCAGCGGATGTTGATCGATTCGGACATCGGGCGCTTACGGGCACTCTGGGAAGGGGCGCTCGAATCGCGGCTCCGGACGTAATCGAATGTTCGACAAGCTCCACGAAGAGTGCGGCGTCTTCGCCATTTACGGCCATCCGGAAGCGGCGAACCTGGCGTACCTCGGCTTGTACGCGCTCCAGCACCGCGGGCAGGAGAGCGCCGGGATCGCCACCAGCGACGGGCAGACCATCCATTGCCACAAGCGGATGGGCCTTGTGGCCGAGATCTTCACCCCGGAAGTGTTTGACTTGCTGCCCGGCGAGTCGGCGATCGGCCACACGCGCTATTCGACCGCCGGGGATACGGTGCTGCTGAATGCGCAGCCCTTATCCGTCACCTGCAACAAGGGCAGTATCGCGGTGGCGCACAACGGCAATCTCACCAACGCCACCGAACTTCGCAGCGAACTGGAGGCGGATGGCTCGATCTTCCAGGCGTCGAGCGACACGGAGGTCATCCTCCACCTGGTGGCCCGGTCGCGGGAGCGGACTCTGGCCGGCGCGCTGCGCGAGGCGCTGCTGGCCGTCGACGGGGCCTTCTCGCTTGTGTTCCTGGCGCAGGACCGGGTGATCGTGGCGCGGGACCCCCACGGCTTCCGGCCGCTGGCCATGGGCCAGATGGAGCTCTCGGGCGGGAAGAAGAGCTACGTGTTCGCCTCAGAGACTTGCGCCTTCGACCTGATCGGCGCGGTTTACCTCGGCGACGTCGAGCCGGGCGAGATGGTGATCGTCGGTCCCGAGGGGCTCACCCGCGAGCGATACGCGCCGACGCGTTCACCGGCGCACTGTGTGTTCGAGCACGTGTATTTCTCGCGGCCTGATTCGATCGTATTCGGCCGGGCCGTCGGGCAGTCGCGCGAGATGCTCGGCCGCAGGCTCGCCCGCGAGCATGCCGTCCCGGCGGATGTGGTGGTGCCGGTGCCGGACTCGGGCGTCGCCGCTGCCATTGGCTATTCGGCCGAATCCGGCATTCCGTTCCGCCAGGCGTTGATCCGCAACCACTATGTGGGGCGCACGTTCATCGAGCCGTCGCAGGCGATCCGCGACTTCGGGGTCAAGCTGAAGCTGAACCCGGTACGGCACATGCTGGAGGGCAAGAGCGTGGTGCTGGTGGACGATTCGATCGTGCGGGGCACCACCAGCCGCAAGATCGTGCGCATGGTGCGCAGCGCCGGCGCGCGCGAGGTGCACCTGCGGATTTCCTGCCCGCCCACGATCTCGCCCTGTTTCTACGGAGTGGATACGCCGACCAAGCGGGAGCTGATCGCCGCCAACAATACGGTGGAGGAGATCCGCAAGTTCGTCGAAGCGGACACTCTCGGGTACCTGCCGCTCAGCGCCTTGCGCGAAGCCGTAAACGACGACCGGATGGAGTATTGCTACGCCTGCTACACCGGCGACTATCCGACGGAACTGGTCCACATCGAAGACCTGGTGGCCGCCAAAAGAAATCGGTGACAGGCTACGCAATCCCCATTTCCCGTCGCGCCGGAACGGAGCTTAGCCCGAAGGAGAGAAGGGGGATTGCGTAGCCTGTCACCGAACTTGGCGGCGTCGGCGCTGGCGGTGCCGCATTCGCGCATCCGCGAGCTGGCCGAGATCGCCATGTCGATGGACGGCGTGCTGCGGCTGTACTTCGGCGAGTCGAACCTGCCGACACCGGAGTTCATCAAGCGTGCCGCGGCGCGAGCTTTGGCGGACGGGTTCACCTTCTACACGGAGAACGCCGGGCTGCCGTCCTTGCGCCGGGCGCTGGCGGACTACTACCGCCGCGTGCAAGGCGTCGAGATCGATCCATCGAGTGAGATCGTCATCACCGCCTCGGGCGTACAGGCGCTGAACGTGGGAATCCGATGCCTGCTCGATCCGGGTGACGAGGCGATCGTGCTCACGCCCGCCTGGCCCAACGGCTCGGCGATCGTGCGGATGGCGAACGCCGTGCCGCGCGAGATCCCGCATCCGCTGTGCGGCGAGCGTTACCAGGTCGACTTCGGCGCTCTCGAGTCGGCGGTCACCGAATGGACGAAGATGCTGCTCTACACCTCGCCGTCGAACCCGCTCGGCTGGGTGGCGACCGAAGACGAGCAGCAGCGGCTTCTCGACTTCTGCCGCCGGCACGGGCTCTGGCTGATGGCCGACGAAGTGTACGACCGACTCTATTACGAAGCCGGGGCGCCGGGCGAGCCCGTGCCTTCCATCCTCCGGAAGGCAAGCCGCGAAGACGCGGTCGTCGTGGTGCAGTCGTTCTCCAAGAGCTACTGTATGACAGGATGGCGCGTCGGCTGGCTGGTGGCCCGCCAGGACGTGGCGGCGCGAGCGGCCCAGTTGAACGAGTTCATCATCTCCCACGCTCCGAGCTTCTGCCAGAAGGCCGCGGAGACCGCGTTGGCCGAGGGCGAAGCGGAACTGGCGCGGATGGTCGCGCGGCTCAAGGAAAACCGCGATTTCTGCTGGAATGCGCTCCGGTCGATGCCGGGCGTGACTGTTCCGAAGCCGGAGGGTGCGTTCTATCTGTTCCCGAAGATTGACGGCGTGGCGGATTCGTTCGAGTTCTGTAGGCGGCTGCTGCTTGAGTCCAAGGTCGGCTTGGCGCCGGGGGTCGCGTTCGGCGCAGGCGGGGAAGGCTCCGTGAGGATCTGCTATGCGGCGGAGCGGGGGATCCTGGAAGTGGCGATGGAGCGGCTCGGCGAGTTTCTTAACCGCAGAGGCGCAGAGGGCGCGGAGGTATAGTGAAGGAAGATGGACGCGATTTGGATCATCCTTCTGCTGGCCGCATGGCTGGTGCTCAGCCGGTTCACAGGCGGCTGAGGCCCGTCGCGGCCCGGCCGTGGGCCGGGTGACTCCTGCCAGCGTTGACTTCCCAGGCGGGCCGGACTATCCTCACACAGATCATGTCTGAGGGAACGCCTGCGGCCGCACCTGTCATCGAGCCCGTCTCCGCAACCGAGCGCATCGAAGCGCTGGATATTCTGCGCGGTTTCGCGGTGTTCGGCATCCTGCTGGTGAACATGGGCGCGTTCGCCGCCCCGCTCGAAATCTACACACTCAACGCCCACCCTTGGAAGCTGCCGGCGGACCGGATCGCGGAATACCTGATTCAGTTCTTCGCCCAGGGCAAGTTCTACAGCACTTTCTCGTTCCTGTTTGGGCTCGGCCTGTCGGTGCAGATGGCGCGGGCTGAGGCGCGGGGGGTACGATTCGTTCGGTTCTATTCCCGGCGGCTGTCGGTGCTGATCGGGATCGGCCTAGTCCACGCGTTTCTGATCTGGTACGGAGACATCCTGGTCACCTACGCCCTGATCGGGTTCGTTCTGCTGCTGTTCCGCAATCGCTCTCCAAAGACCTTGCTGATCTGGTTTGTGGTGTTGGCGCTGCTTCCCATCGTTGTCACCGGAGCGACCTGGGTCCTGACGGAAACCGGCGTCATGAAGAGCGATCCGGCCGGGGACATCGCCAAAGCCAGGGTAGCTATCGGGCAGGCGCTCCGCGCGTACGGGCAAGGATCGCTGGCGGACATCATGGCGCAGCGGGCGAAGGACGCGGCGTTTGTCCTGGGGCGCATGCTGATGTACGGCTCGCTTATCCTGGCGTGGTTCCTGGCCGGTCTGTACGCGGGGCGCCGCGGTGTCTTCCAGGATCTCCCGGGAAGCCTCCCGCTGTTCCGCCGGGTGTTTCGAAACTCGGCGGCGCCCGCGATCCTCGGCAGTCTCGCCGCGGTGGTGGCCTTCGAATCTGTGAATCCCAACCTGCCGACGCCCGCAGCGGCCGGAGCGATGCTCCTCTTCGTGGCCGGCGCCGCCCCGCTGTGCCTCTGCTACATCTCGGGGATCGCGATCCTTTCGGCGAACGAGACCTGGCGCGCCCGGCTGGCGCCACTGGGCAAGGTCGGCCGGACGGCTCTCAGCAACTACCTGTTTCAGTCGCTGGTGTGCACGACACTGATGTACAGCTACGGCCTGCGCCTGTACGGAAAGGTGGGGCCGGCGGCGGCCGTGTGCCTGGCCGTCGGAATCTTCGCCTTCCAGATTCCGCTCAGCGACTGGTGGCTCGCGCGGTTCCGCTTCGGACCGGCGGAGTGGCTGTGGCGGACACTGACGTACGGAAAGCGGCTGCGGATGCGGGTCGTCGCTGAATAGTACCAATAGGCCCCATAGCCATTCGTGGCCGCGCAGGGGCTTGACTGAAGCGCAGTCCCGCCCGATAATCACCCCATACGGCGTCCGTCAGGAGTTTGTGGTCTGTTTCTCCGCTTGACGCCGCCGGTGCGCGAAGAGATAGCGACGCAAGTTCACGCTGGGGAACGCCCGGAATGTGAACCCGTTCAGTAACCCGGAGGATTCGCCGCCATCCCACCCACGCAGAATCTTGACCGAACCTCACCACAATGTACGCGTCGCCCGGCGGGGTTTTGTGCTCGGATTGGGCCACGGTCGATACCGGTCCGATGCCGCCCGGTGCGGCGGAACAGCGGGAGAGCAGATCCGGCAGATCCTCTTTCGAAACCGACCGAGGGTGCCGTAATCCCGGCCGGGGACGGGCCTGCCCTGGCCCGTCTCCAGACGCTCACTTCGGAAAACCCGACGGGTCGATCCCTGGGATCACCCGCAGCGCGTTCTTGTAGTACACCTTCTTCAGTACCTCGTCCGGCACATCGAGGCCGTACATCTTCCAGAAGGCGTGGCGCTTCCGGTAATAATCGAAGTACTCGTCCGCCGTTTCCAGCACACGGAAGTAAGTGTGGTATTCAGAGGGGTTCCAGGAGTCCTTGCCAAACATGACGCGGTCCTGGTAGCGGAGGAACCACTGCCGGGCCGCGCGCGGCTGGCGGCCCAATTCCGCCAGGACGGCGCCGATCTCGGTGTACATGTTCGGCAGCTTGTCCATGAGCCGGCCCAGTTCGGCCAGGTCGCCGCCGAGCCAGCCCAGGTGGGCGTTGATGAAGGTGGTCTTCGGGTGCCGCGCGAACAGGCTGTGCTGCTCGGCCATGATCGTTTCCCACGGCGGGTAGCGGCCGGGCGGCCTGGCGCGCGAAGGGACTTCCTTCAGCTCGAGCCAGCGCTCGTTGAAGCGGTCCATGGGCTGCCAGAATTGCCGGGGATCGCCGGTATGGATCAACACCGGAATGCCGAGCCGCGCGCAAGCCTCCCACACCGGATCCAGACGGGGATCGTCGACGGGAACGCGCCTGCCGACGGGGTCCTTCAAGTCCATGCCGAAGTTCTTGTAGATCTTCAACCCCTGCGCGCCGTTGCGGACGTCTTCTTCGAGCTGCGCGGCGGCGCGCCTGCCGAAGCCGGCATCGTCGAGACCCGCGAAGTCGAGGTTGGCGAAAACCACGAACCGGCCTTTGTAACGCTTCATGCTCGCGACGGTGTTGCGCAGCCGTTCTCCGCTCCCACCACTCAGGTTCACCATCACGCGCATGTTGAGCGCGTCCATGTCGCGGATGAGCTGATGGCCCCGCTCCGCCGACAGGTCGCCTCGCTGGTGGTTATGAACGTCGATGAACGGGTACTTCGCCCGCGTGACGATATGCTGGGGGACGACCAGGGACGATTTCGGCTCGTACTCCTCGAAGGTCAGGGTCTGCGCGGCGAGCGCCGAAACGCCGAGAGCGAGAGCAAAGGTTCTCATGCGTCTGACTGGGCAATCCTTGAGTATAGGCGGGTCAGCCGGTGGGCTGCGCGGGCGCTTCGAGCAACTCGAGGATCCGCTGGCGAAGCTGCCGCGTGAGCGCTTCCCGATCCTTCAGGGTGAGGCCGGCGGTGGGGATCGGATCGCCGATGCGCAGGCTCACGCGGCCGGGCCGCACGGCGAGCGAGCCCATCGGCAGGACGGCTCGAGTGCCTTGTATCGCCACCGGAACCGCGGGCACCCCGGCCTTGATCGCAATGTACGCCGCGCCTTCCTTGAACTCCCGGAGCTCACCGGGCGAGCGCCCTCCTTCCGGGAACACCAGCGCCGAGATGCCGCGCTCCCGGATGAGGCGGGCCGTTTCCGCCATCGCCTTGAGCGACCCGCGCGCGTCGCCCCGCGGGATCGGGATGTGGCCCGCGCGGCTCAGGTGGTAGCCGATAAACGGCACCTTGAACAAGCCCACCTTCGCCAGGAACCGGAACTGGAGCGGAAGTGTCGCCAGCACCAGCGGCGTGTCCATCAGGCTCAGGTGATTCGAGACGATCACGTAGCTTGAATCAGGACGGATCTTCCCGAGACCGTCGACCGAAACCCGGACGCCGCTCACCGCCAGCACCATGCGCGACCAGATTCGCGCGATCCGGTGCGGCAGCCTGCCGGTGGAATCGAACAACGTCGATACCAGGGACAGCGTGCCCATGAGGACAGTGCAAAGAGCGATTAGCGGGTCAATGAAGATGTAGAGCACGGTTGTTCGGTTAACCGGTTAGCTGGTTGTTCTGTTGTTCGGTTAGGCGGTTGGCCGGTTAGGCGGTTGGGTGGTGGGACGAGCAGCGCCCGGGCTTCTCCTACCAGGAAGAGTGAGCCGGTGACAAACGCAATGTCGTCTGGCGCGCCCTGCTTCCGAAACAGCGCCAGCGCCGTCTCGAGATCGGGAGCCGTCCGCATGGCGCGATGGTCCACCATCGACGCGATCGCCTCCGGCCGAAGTGCGCGCGGCTGTCTCGGCGCCGTCAGGATGATCTCGCCGGCGTGTGGGAACAGGATGCCGGTCATCTCGGATACCGCTTTGTCCCGCATCGCGCCGTAGATCAGCCAGACGCGCCGTCCGGAGTGGAACCGATCGATGTAGGCGGCCAGCGACCGGGCGCCGGACGGGTTGTGCGCGCCATCCAAAACGATGTCCGGGCGCTCGGCGACGAACTCGAGGCGGCCCGGCCAGCGAGTGTTCCGGATGCCCGCCTCAACCGCCGCGGCGGGAATGCCCAGTGTGTGGAGAGCGGCGATCGCCGTCAGCGCGTTCGCAATCTGGTGCTCGCCCGCGAGCGGGCATTCGATCCGGAGCGAAGCCGGCCCGCTGACCCGGAAGCGGTTTCCGTGCGCGTGCGACTCGGATTGCTCGACCGTCCAGGCGCCGGCGCGCAGCACCGGCGCGCCCAGTTCCGCCGCCCGCCTTTCCAGGATGGCCGCCACTTCCGGCCGCTGCGCGGCGACCACCACCGGGACGCCGCGCTTGATGATGCCGGCCTTCTCCAGGGCGATCGCCTCGATGCTCTTGCCGAGAAACGCCTCGTGGTCGTAATCCACCGGGGTGATCACAGAGATAGCCGGCTCCACGATGTTCGTGGCGTCCAGGCGGCCGCCCAAACCGACCTCCAGCACGGCCGTGTCCACGTTTGTATCCCGGAATGTGAGTAAGGCCATCGCGACGACCGTCTCGAAATAGGTCGGGTGCAAATCCATGGCGCCGTCGGCAAGCATCCGCTCCGCGGCTCCGTGCACCTGGTCGAATGCCTCCGCAAATTGTGCCGCGCTCACCGGCCTTCCGTCGATCTGGATGCGCTCGGTGGGCTCCGACAGGTGCGGCGAGGTGAACAGCCCGGTCCGCACACCCGCCGCCCGCAGGGAAGATTCAATCATGGCGCACACCGATCCCTTGCCGTTGGTGCCGGCAACGTGCACGAAACGGCCATGGCGCTGGGGACTCCCCAGCCCTTCCAGTAGCCGGGCGATACGTTCCAGGCCCAGCTTCGCTGTTCGGATCTCGTTGCCCAGCGCGTACAGGAAGCGCACGGACTCCGGGTAATTCATCAGATTGCTCGTGCTTCGGGCTGTGCCTCATGTTACACTCGCTCGTAGAGACGCGGCAAACCGGCAGGAAGCTGGCCACAGGCGGAACCTGGATGAGAGCAACTTCGAAAATCGATTCGCTAAGCTATGGCACGGTCTATTTGACGGGCTGCGTCGTAGCCATGTTCTTCTCCTTTTCGCAGGGCAACCCGATCCAGACTCTGGTCTTCCACACCCTGTGCTCGTGGGGATACGTGGTTTACCGGGTGTTGAACTTTACGTAGAGGCTTGGCACCTGCAACTCTCCTCCGGATCAGTTGCCTGATACCGTCTTTGATCGGCCAACCACTCGTGGGGCAGATGCGTACGACAACGCCGGCGGACGCCGGGCTGTCAGGCCCGCGCCTGGAGGGGGCGTCCCGTCTGCTCCGGTCTGAAGTGGACCAAGGACAACTCGGAGCCGCGGCGATGCTCGTGGCGCGGCGGGGGACGATCGCGCTCCACGAAGCATTCGGGCGCATGTCGCCGGAGCCGGATGCGCCGCCGGTCGAGCCCGATTCCGTATTCCTGCTGGCTTCGATCACCAAGCCGGTGACGGCCACCGCGGTCATGCTGCTGGTCGAGCGAGGACGGGTGTCGCTCGACGATCCGGTGTCGCGGTACATCCCCGAGTTCCGCGGCGGCGAGCGGGGACGGGTGCTTGTCCGCCATCTGCTGTCGCATACCTCCGGCCTGCCAGACATGCTGCCGGAGAATCTCCAGTTGCGGAGGGCGCACGCCCCACTCAGTGAGTTTGTGCGCCGGACCTGCGCCACGCCGCTCCTGTTCACCCCGGGCACGCGGGTGAGCTACCAGAGCATGGGGACGCTGCTGGCGGGGGAGATCGTGCAGCGGGTGACCGGAGAGCGGTTGCGAGACTTCCTGCGTCGCGAGATCTTCCGTGTTCTAGGGATGAAGAACAGCTCCCTCGGGCTTGGCAAGCGGCGGGTGAGCGAGACCGTCTGGTCTTCCGGCCCGCCCGAGGCGAGCAAGCAGGACCTCGCCATCTATGGATGGAGCACGGAATACTGGCGGGACCTTGGCGCTCCCTGGGGCGGGATGCACGCCACCACTACGGACCTCGCGGCTCTTCTGCAAACATTCCTCAACGGTGGAGCCTACGAGGGGCGCCGGCTGCTGAAGCCGGAGACGGCGAAGGCGATGATCACCGACCAGAACCGGGGACTCCACTCGCCGTGGGGACTGGGCTGGGCGCTGGCCGGCTCGCGGGCCTGGAACTACTTCGGCAAGCGCGTGTCGCCGAACACCTTCGGTCACGTCGGCGCCACCGGGACCATCGCCTGGGCGGACCCCGAGAAGGAACTGATCTGCGTCGTGCTGACCAACCGTCCGGTGGATGTGGATAAGGGCGAGCTGTTGCGCAAAGTGTCCGAGGCGGTGGCGGGGGCGGCGGAGCGCTGGGGTGGTTCCCCCGACAATCCCCCCAAATGAGCCTGGCTGGTGCAGGGAGGAGCTTCAGACACCTGAATCCTGGGCCTTTTTGCCGCTAGACGCGCTGGGAGACCCAGTCCACGGCTTCTTGCTGGCGGTGGTCGTCGATGCCCTTGACATCGATGTCGAGTGATTCAGCTTTCAGGCGCTGCTCCAGCAGGCGGATGAACACGCCCTCTCCTGGGCCGAAGCGCGACCTAACGCTGGTGGTTTCTACGCCGCAGGAGGGGCTCCCGTTCTTGCCAAGGATGCCGACGATGTGGAATCCCTGCCACTGGTACTCCTTGATCTGGAAGATGATCTCGTCGATGAGGCGGGCGAGGCGGACCTGCGCCTCCGGCAGTTCAAGCCCTTCGTCGATGGTTTCGAGCGGCGGGACATCCCGGTCGCGCCCGAGGCCGAGCACGAGCAGTTCGGGGCAAGGCAGTTGGATGATGCCGATCTCCTTTTCCTGGAGGGCGGCGAGGAGGGGCTTCATCATGGATGGAAAGTCGGCGGCGCCGGCGGCCCGCGCGTTCTGGTTGAGCAGGCAGTGGGCGGCAAAGATGACTTTGTGGCTGCGGCTGTCCTTGCTGAAGTCGCGTTTGACCTGGGGCTGGGCGGCGAGCCGGGTCTTCTTGGCGGTGGCCTCCGCCCCGGGTGCGCCGATAGCGACCAGCGGCGAACACAGGAAAGAGCGGCGAGCCAGGGTGTTGCGAACCATGGTGCCTCCCGGACGTCAGGACGCATTTCGGATCCTGGTGTCCTATTGATTGAATTTAGCATAGCAGCCCGTGGACAAGGCTTTCGCGGATCGGGGATTGTTTGATGGCGGCAGTTCTTGCTGGCTGCTAGCTGCTGGCGGACACTACAACTAGGCGCCTCCGATGCATGGGTGGCATCCGCCGCACGGGTGCTCTCCGCGCCCCTGCTGACCAACAGGCCAAAGGATTATCGACACCTGGACGAGATCCGCACAGTCTCAGTTCTGGGGTCCGGAGGCTGACCTTGAAAGGGCTCACCAACCACTGTGGCCGCCTCGGTGGAGTAAGGGAGAAGAGCGCGAAATCCAGGGTGCCCCTGCGCCCGTTTTCGTCTACACTAGGGTTGGACTTCCTCGTGGGTTGATCGTGGCACGGCCGACGGGCCGTGCGGGGAGGACGTTATGGCAATGCTCCAGAAGCTCCTCAAGTACCTCGATGAGAATCACGTAGAGTATACCCATCACACGCACCCGACCGCGTACACGGCCCGGGAGGTAGCGGCCGTCGAACATGTTTCCGCGCACAAGGTCGCCAAGACCGTCGTGTTCTTCAGCGAGAACGGCTACGGCATGGCGGTACTGCCCGGCGACTACATGCTGGACCTGCAAGGCGTGCGGGCGCTGTTAGGGGCCGCCAGGCTGCGCTTGGCCACCGAGAGCGAACTCGCCGAACTGTTCCCGGATTGCGAGCTGGGCGCCATGCCGCCGTTCGGGAACCTCGCCGACATTCCGGTCTACGTGGACGCCGGCCTGGCGGCGGAGGAACACATCGCCTTCAACGCCGGCACGCACCGCGATGTCGTGCACATGAAATACAAGGATTTCGAGAGGCTGGCCAAGCCCTCGGTGGTGACGCTGTCCCGGCATGCGATGGCGTAGAAGGGCGTCGGCCTGTGGCGCCAAGCGCCGGCTTGAGAGCCTGCGCCAACTGCGCCAACAGACTTTTTGCCCGGCGGCTGCGTCTTTCCTCAAGGAGCCGGAGACTTGATCTTCCGGGAAGCCGAAGATCCCGACTTGGTAGCCGGGGCGAGGCGAGGTAGGCTCGACGCATTTAACGTCCTTGTCTCGCGATGGGAGAAGCGCGTCTACAACTACCTGCTGCGGCTGGTCGGCGACCGCGAAGACGCTCTGGACCTCACCCAGGAGGTCTTCTTGAAGGCGTACCAGGGCCTCGGCAGGTTGCAGGACGCCGCCCGGTTCGTCCCGTGGTTGTTCCGCATCGCGCATAACGAGGCGTTCTCCCACCTGCGGAGAAAGCGCCCGGACAGCCTGCTGGAAACCGAGCCGTCCCATCCGCCGCCCGGTCCCCGGCTGCTGCCGGCGGAACTGTCGCTGGCCGTGGAAAGCGCGCTGGGCCGGCTCTCCGACGACCAGCGCGAGACGGTCCTCTTGAAGATCTACCAGGGATTCAAGTTCGAGGAAATCGCCGAAGTGCTGAACTGCCCGGTCTCGACGGTGAAGTCGAGGCTGTACACGGCGCTCGATCTCCTGAAAGAGACGCTGGCGCCGATGGGTACGCGGGGTGTGGAATGAGCTGCTCGCAATTCGATTGGAAAGCGTATTTTCTCGGCGAGCTCGCCGAGACGGAGCGGCGGAAGGCGGAGCTGCATCTGAAGACTTGCACCGGTTGCTGGGAAGAGGTCGAGCGGTTGGAAACGACCGGGGTCGCCCTCCGGTCCTTGCCGCAGGAGGATCCGCCGCGGCGGGTTTGCTTCGTTTCCGACAAGGTGCTTGAGCCACGCTGGTGGCAGAGGTTCTGGAGTTCCGGGCCGCGGTTGGCGTTTGCGTCGGCGGCCATGCTCGCGATCGCGATCGTGGCGCATGGCTACCTCCGGCCGGCGCCCGCGCCGGCCGCCGGCCCGGTTGACACCGCCGCCCTGGAGGCTCGCGTCCAGTCTGAAGTCGCGCGCCTCGTGCGGGACTCGCTGGAGAAGGCGGCCGCCGAATCTGACGCCCGGCACGCCCGTCAGACCGCAGAGCTGGCGGCGGCGCTCGAGCGCAAGTTCGAGCAGCGGCGGCAGGCCGACCTGCTGGCCGTCGAGGAGAACCTGAACATGATGCGCAAGCGCTGGGGCGTCATGTACACCGCCAGCGCCGAGCTGGGAGGCCCGCGATGAGGGCTTTTACCCTGCCGGCCGTCTGGCTGGCCACCGCCGCCGTGGCGGCGTCCCCCGACGCCCCCCGGGTCAGCCGGACCGCGCTGGCAGCCGTCGAGAAGAATTTTGACGCGCGGATCGAGCGGGCCATCATCGACAACCCGCTCCTGCTGCTCGGCACCACGCGCGGTGTGTACTTGCCGGGCTACGGCGCCGTGTTCACAGCCGAACTGAACCTGATCACGCTGCCCGCCTTCACCCCGTTCCGCCCGCAATTCACCAAGGAAGAACTCGCCAAGATTCGCACCAAGAAGATCGAGCGGCTGCCGCTCCTGAAGCAGCTTATGCAGGAGACAATGGTCGGCGCCGCCGCTTCGTTGGATGCCGTGCCTCCGAACGAACACATCGCCGTCGGCGTCTCGCTCTTCTATCACCGCTCCTGGGAGGACACCACCGGACTCCCCTCCCAGGTCATCATGGAGGCTTCGAAGCAGTCTCTGCTCGACTACCAGGCCCGGCGCATCACCGGCGCGGCGCTCCAGGCCTCTCTCCGTGTGCAGGAACTCTGAGCCATGCGCCTCGGTGAAATGCTGATCGCGCGCCGGCTCATCGGCCCCGAGGACCTCGAGCGAGCCCTCGAAATCCAGAAGGAACGGGGCGAGAAGATCGGCAAGATTCTCGTCGACCTGGGCTTCGTCGCCGCCCGTGATGTACTGGCCGCGCTCTCCGAGCAGCTTTCGGTGCCGCTCGTTTCCCTGGAAGGCCCGCCTCCAATGACGCCGGAAACCGAAGGCATCGCGCCCAGGTTCATGCGCCAGTGCCGCTTCCTGCCGGTGGCGGTCCACGACTCATCGCTGACGATCGCCATGGCGGACCCGCTCGACTTCGAGACCATCTCGGCAGTCCGTGGCTTCACCGGCCTCAAGGTCCTGACGGGTCTCGCCGGCGAGCAGGAGATCCTCGACGCGATCGACAGATTCTACGGCGAGACGGAAAAACCCTTGCTCGAAGCCGGTCCTTCCGCCGAGGCGGGAGAGGACCTCGAGCACTTGCGCGACATGGCCAGCGAAGCGCCGGTCATCCGGCTGGTGAACGCCATGATCGCCCAGGCGGTGGAGAAGCGCTCCAGCGACATCCACATCGAGCCGTTCGAGAAGGAGTTCCGCGTCCGCTACCGCGTCGACGGCGTACTGTACAACCAGGAGCCCCCGCCGCGCGAGCTGAAGGCGGCCATCATCTCCCGCGTGAAGCTCATGGCCAAGCTCAACATCGCCGAGCGCCGGCTTCCCCAGGACGGACGCATCAAGATCAAGGTGCTGGGCCGCGAAGTCGATCTCCGCGTCTCGACGCTGCCGACCCTTTACGGGGAAAGCGTCGTCATGCGCCTGCTCGACCGCTCCGCCGGGGATTTTTACGACCTCCGCAGCCTCGGCTTCGACGAGCGGATGCTGGAACGGATGGAGCACTACACCTCGCTGCCGCACGGCATCCTGCTGGTGACCGGGCCGACCGGCAGCGGCAAATCGACCACGCTCTACTCCGCGCTCAAGCGAATCAACAAGCCCGGGCTGAAGATCATCACCATCGAGGATCCGGTGGAGTACCAGATGGACGGGATCAACCAGATTCACGTCAATCCGCAAATCGGGCTGACGTTCGCCTCGGGGCTCCGGCATATCGTGCGCCAGGATCCAGATGTCATCATGGTCGGGGAGATCCGCGACCGCGAGACGGCCGACATCGCTATCCGCGCCGCCCTCACCGGCCACTTCGTTTACTCGACGCTGCACACCAACGACGCGCCGAGCGCCATCACCCGGCTGACGGACATGGGTGTCGAGAATTACCTGTTGAGCTCCTCACTGGTGGCCGTGCTGGCGCAGCGCCTCGTGCGCGTGATCTGCCCGCACTGCAAGACGGAGGACGGCCGGCGAATGGCGCCTGGCGGGGAATCCGTGCCGGCGTGGCGGGGCGCAGGCTGCGAGCGCTGCTTCGGCATGGGCTTCTCGGGCCGGGTCGGCATCTTTGAGCTGATGGAACTGAGCGACGAAATCCGCAAGATGATCATGCGGAACGCCGACGCCGCCGAGATCACTCAGGCGGCGCGCCACGGCGGAATGCGCACCCTGCGCGAGGACGGCTGGATGAAAGTCCGCACCGGCCTCACCACCGCCGACGAGGTAATCCGCGTCACCCAGGAATTCTGATGGCCAGCTTCTACTTCAAAGCGGTGGCGGCCGACGGCAAGCTGCGCACCGGCACGCTGGCCGGCGACACCGAGAAGGTCGTCGCCAACGAATTGCGCCGCCAGGGACTGACGCCGGTCTACGTCGGCCTGGAGAAGAAGACGGGGTTCCAGTTGCGGCTGCCGTCGTTCACCCGCGGCCGGCGGCGCGACGTCCTGTTCTTCACCCAGGAGCTTTCGACGCTGCTCAACGCCGGTGTCCCACTTGACCGGGCGCTGTCGATCGCCTCCGAGCTGACGCAGGGCGGGCCGTTCCGCCTGGTTCTGTCGGACGTGCTGCGCGTGCTCAAAGGCGGCAAGCCGCTGGCCGACAGCCTGGCCACTCACCCCGAATATTTCTCCGGGCTGTACGTGAACATGGTGCGCGCGGGGGAAGCCAGCGGCGCGCTGGCGCCCGTATTCCATCGCTTGGCGGAATTCGAGACCTCGCGGAACGAACTGCGCGGCTACATCATTTCCTCGATGATCTACCCGGCGCTGCTGTCACTGGTCGGTTTGGCATCCATCCTCGTGCTGCTGAACTTCGTGGTGCCGCGCTTCGCCGCCGTGTTCGAGGAATCCCGCATGCGGATCCCGCTGGCGACGCAGATCATGATGGATGTCAGCCGCTGGCTCAAGGCATATGGCTGGATGCTGGCGCTGGCGGTGACGGCGGCGATCGCTGCCCTGTATTCCTACATCCGGACGGCGCCGGGCAGGCTCTGGTGGGACACCCTCCGCTTGAGGATTCCTGTGTTGGGAGGCGCGCTGCGGCAGGCGGAGACGGCGCGGTTCGCGCGGGCCATGTCCACCCTGGTGGCCAACGGAGTTCCGCTCGTGCAGTCGATCGGCATCTCCGGCGCGATCCTGAGCAACCGCCGGATTGCCGGCTCGCTCGAAGGGGTGGCGCAGGGCGTCAAGCGCGGAGAAGGAATCGCGGCTCCGCTGGCGCGGGCCGGGCAGTTCCCGCCGCTGGCCGCGCATCTGCTGACGGTGGGCGAGGAAACGGGGCGGCTGGACCAGATGTTCAGCCGCATGGCGGAAATCTACGAAGGGGAAACCAAGGTTGCGATCCGGCGCTTCACGTCGTTGTTCGAGCCGGTGATCATCCTGGTGATGGGGGTGCTCGTGGGCACCCTGATCCTGAGTATGCTGCTGGCGATCACCAGCATTAACGAAGTGGCGGTGTAACGATGCACAGGCGGAAACGAAACAGGCAGGCCGGCGTCACGCTGATCGAGATGCTGGTGGTGGTGACCATCATCGCGCTGTTCGCGGCGCTGGTTGGACGCAACCTTTTCAAGCAGACCGACAAGGCGCGGGTGACGGCGGCGCGCGCCCAGATCGAGATGTTCGTCGGCGCGCTCACCATGTACAAGCTCGACATCGGCACGCTGCCCACCACCGAGCAGGGCCTCCAGGCCCTCTGGCAGCGGCCCGCCGATGTGCCGCGGTGGGACGGGCCGTATGTCGAAAAAGAGATCCCGCTCGATCCGTGGGGACAGCCGTACGTTTACCGCTATCCCGGCGAGCACGGCGAAATGCCCGACGTGATCTCCTACGGCGCCGACGGCCAGCCCGGAGGCGAAGGGATCAACGCCGATCTTGTGAGCTGGAAGAGTCACTAGTGAGGAACCGCTCGGGCGTCACCCTGGTCGAACTTCTCCTCGTGATCGGGCTCATCAGCCTGCTGGTGGGCATCAGCTTTCCGTCGATTGCCGCAGGCATTGACGCCGTTCGCTTGCGCACCGCCGCCGATTCCATTGCGAGCTTCCTCAACTCGGCGCTCAACCGCGCGGAACGCCGCCAGCAGGTGATGGAAGTGGAGTTCGACAAGAGCGCAGGGGTTGTCCGCATGCGCTCGGCCGATCCCGGCTTCGAGCGGGAACTGGAGATGCCGGAAGGCATCCGCATCGACAAGATCCTGCCCGAACTGCCGGAAGACTCGGACGCCCCGCGCCGGTTCCTCCTCTATCCCGGCGGCGTGGTCCCGCGCGTCAGCGTGGAGATCGCCAACTCCCGCGGCGCGCGCCGCAAGGTCTCCGTGGATCCGATCACCGGCGTGCCGCAGGTGGAGACACCGGAGGGCCAATGAAGCGCGGGTTCACGCTGCTGGAGATGCTGGTGGCGACCTTCCTCATGGGAGTCGCCGTGGTTGGGCTGCTCGCCGCCATCTCTTCCTCGCTTCACAACGCAGGTCGGCTTACCGACTACGACCGGGCGGCGCTGGTGGCCAAGCGGAAGATGGACGAACTGCTGCTGGATTCGAGGCTGCCGCGCATGCAGCCGGTCGAAGGCCGGCTCGACCCGTCCGAGTCTGCTGGCCTCGAGGGGGGCTGGCGCGCCAAGTTCACGCCCTTCGAGGCGCCGCCGCAGGCCGGACCCGGGAGTCTTGTTCTCGACAAGCTCGAACTGGAAGTCTGGTGGTCGAGTGACGGGAAGCGTCGGAGCTTGACGCTCGACGGGTATCGGCGCACCCGTCTTGCCATGCCCGGAGCGGGATTATGAGGTGGCGCAGGCTCTCAGCCTGCCGTCTCGGCTCTCAAGCCGACGTGGCGGACGGGGGTGTCCGCGCCACCCGTCGTGCCGGCGTAACCCTTCTGGAGCTGCTGGTCGCCGTTTCTCTTCTTAGCCTGCTCACGGCCGGCGTGCTCGCCGCCCTGCGCCTCGGCATCAATGCGATGGGGAAGGCCAACGCCAGGCTCCTGGACAATCGCCGGGTCGCCGGCTCGCAGCGCATCCTCGAACAACAGATCGCCGGCTTCCTGCCGGTCGTAGCCGAATGCCTCACCGGTCCCGAAGGCGCCCCGGTTCGCATGCCGTTCTTTCAGGGCGAGCCGCAATCGATGCGCTTCGTCTCGGGCTATTCTCTCGAAGAAGCCTGGCGCGGCTATCCGCGGACGCTCGAATTCCAGGTCATTCCGAATCCGGAGGGCGGAGAGCGCCTCGTCGTCAACGAGCACCTCTACACCGGCCCGCGCGGCCCGGGCTTGTTCTGCCTCGGCACGGCGTTCGATCCCCTGCTGAGAGCGCCCGCGCCTCGTTTTCGTCCGATCGAAATCGGCCCGCAATCCTTCGTCCTCGCCGACCGGCTTGAGTTCTGCCGATTCCTCTATCGGGAGGCGCCGCCTCCGCCAGAGCCTGAACGGTGGATCCCCCGCTGGATTCGCCCGGAGTGGCCCACTGCGATCCGGATTGAAATGGCCTCTCTCGAACCCGACCCGACCCGCGTGCAGCCGCTGACGCTCACCCTGCCGGTCCGCGTCACCAAGCGCCCGATGGAGCGATATGCGGATTGAGCCGCGAGCAAGAAACAAGAAGTGGTTGTTGCGCATGACAGGCCTTGAGTGGAAGGCCGCGGTTATCGGCGTTCATCGGCGTTCATCGGCGGCTAACTACCTCCGCAGGCGTCCACAAGTGGAATCAAGACGCGGGGGCGCGCTGCTGGCCGTGCTGTGGCTGGTGGCCGCGCTGTCGGCCATCGCGTTCTCGATCGCCGGTTCGGTGCGCGGCGAGGTCGAGCGCACAACCACGGCGCTCGACGGAGTCCGCGCCTATTACCTCGCCTCCGGCGCCATCGACCGCGCGCTGCTTTACATGATGTGGGCCGCGCAGTACCCCTCGCGCGAGGAGACTCCCCGCTATTACGCCCGGTGGATGAGCAGGCTCGCCCTGCCGTTCCCCACCGGGGAGGCGGTGGTGGAAATCATCCCTGAGAATTCCAGGCTCAACATCAACTCCACCCCCATCGAGGATCTCTTCCGGCTCCTGACGGCGTTGGGAGCGGGGCCGGAGAGGGCTAGAGAAATCGCCCTGGCGATCCAGGACTGGCGCTCCGTACCGCCGCGAGCCGGCCTCACGATGTTTGACCAGTTTTACCTGTCCCGGACTCCGTCTTTTCAATCTCGTCATGCGTCTTTTGAAGAGATTGAGGAACTCCTGCTGGTGAAGGGAATGACTCCGGAGCTTTTCCACGGTTCGTACTCGCGGGATTCCGGGGGCACACTGATCGCCACGGGCGGTCTGAAGGATTGCGTGACCATATACAGCGCCAACGACCGGATCGATGTGAACACCGCCCCCCCGGCCGTTCTGGCAGCGGCGGGTTTGGATCCAGGCACAATTGCGGCCATCGTCGAAGCCCGCTCGATCCAGCCGTTTCGCGCGCCGGAGCAGCTTTCCGCCGTCGCCGGCCCGGCGGCGAACCGCCTCGGCATCGGCGGCAACTCGATCTTCACCCTGCGCGCCACCGCCCGCCTCCGCCAGCCGGACGGAAAGCTCTCCGACCTCAAGCGGACCGTGGCGGCGACCGTCCAGATCAGCGGGCCCGCCGGCGTTCAGCCGGTGACGGTGCTGCGATGGCAGGACAACGCGTGGGTGCGGTGATACCGATGGACGTTCGCCAACTTCTGGCTATCGGAACCGGCGTCGGCATTGAGATCGGCGCCGAAGATCTCCGCGTCGTCATGGCGCGGGTGCGCCCCTCGGGCGTCACCGTGCTCGGCGCCGCCGTGATCGCCGGGTTTCGGGAGCGGCCGGCAGCGGACTGGGGCGCGGAATACTCAGCGTTCTTGAAGGCCCACGGCGGCGGCCACCTGGCGGCCACCGCGCTCGTTCCGCGCACCGAGGTCATCGTGCGCCAGCTCACGCTGCCCGGCGTGCCAAATCGCGACTTGCCCTCGGCCATTTCCTTCCAGGTCGATTCGCTGCATCCCTACGAAGAAAACGAAGCTCGATACGGCTGGGCGCGTCTCCCCAAGACGCCGTCGGTTGTCCTCGGCGTCGGCAAAGCCGGCCTGATCGAGCGCTACGCGGACCTGTTCGCCGAAGCCAGCGTGAAGCTCGCATCGCTCACCTTCTCGGCGGCGGCTCTCTACTCCGGTCTCCGTCTGCTGGCGGTTCCGCCCGCCGCCGGGTTCCTGGCGATTGCGGCCCGCGACGGCCAGGTCGAACTGTACGGAGAGAGCCCGGCGCGGCCGCTGCTCTCCGCGGTGATCGAGAACGGACAGGAGAGGGCGCTCGCACTGGCCGCCGCCGAGCTGCGGTTGCCGGACGAGGCCCAGCCGGTCCCCATCGCCGACCTTCTGCCGGTTCCGCGGCGGATGCCGGCAGACTACGATCTTTCCCGCGAAGCACTGGCCTATGCGGCGGCGCTGGCCGGGGCTTGCCCCCGCCTGGCGCTGCCGCTCAACCTGCTTCCGCCGGAGCGGCGCGCCACCAGCTCGCGCGCCATCTATGTGCCCACGGCCGCGCTCGGCACGGTACTCGCCGGCTTGTTGATCGCTTTTGTCGCGCAGGGCAGAATGCAGGAGCGCCGCCACTTGGAGCAACTGACGGCCGAAATCGCGCGGCTGGAGCCGCTGGCTCGCCAGGTTGCCGAGGCCGAAAAGGCCGCCGAGCATGCTGCGGCGCAAATCCAGTTGCTGGACGGCTTCCGCCGCCGCACGCAGTCGGATCTCGACGTGCTCGCCGAGCTGACGAAACTGCTGGCGCCTCCGGCCTGGCTGAGCGCGCTCGATCTGACTCGGGACAATGTCAGCCTGGCCGGGGAGACCGAGCAGGCCGCCCTTCTGCTTCGCACTCTGGACAACTCCAAGCTGTTTCAGAACTCCGAATTCACATTACCGATCGCCCGATCGGGCGGCCTGGAGATCTTCCGTATCCGCGCCCAGCGGGAAGGAGCGCCGAAGTGACCCTCACCGGCCGGGACAAGCGGGCGCTGTTGATTCTGGCCGCCGCCGTTGTGGTCATTCTGGCGTCCAATGCCTTCCTCACGCGCGAGCAGCCAGTGAAAGCGGCCGTCGGGACCGACTCCCTCTTCGTCGCCCAGAAGCGACTCGATCGCCTGCGGCGCGTCGCCGCCACGCTGCCGGAGAAGGAAGCGGCGCTGAAGAAGATATCGGCCGAACTTGCCACCCGTGACAAGGGGCTGATCCAGGCGGACACCGCCGCCCAGGCCCAGGCCCAGCTCCTCCAGATCTTCCGCCGGCTGGCGCGCGCACAGGCGCCGGCCATCGAGATCAAGACGGTCGAGATGGGCCAGATCCGGCCGCTCGGCGACGACTACGGGGAAATCCTCGTTCCGGTTACCTTCGAGTGCCGCGTCGAGCAATTGCTGAATCTGCTCGCCGACGTCACTGCGCAGCCGGAGTTGGTGTCCACCAGCGAGATCAGGGTTGTCTCGGCGAACCAGAAGGAGAAAACCATGACCGTCCGGCTCACGCTGGCGGGCGTGGCTCCCAAGCGGCTGGCGCCGCGGAAGAAAGAGCAGGCGTCGCTTTGAAAAAGAAACTGCTCTTGTTGAATCTCGTCCTGCTGGCGCTGGTAGCGGGTGCGGTGTGGAAGCTCCGCGAGCGCTGGTTGGAAGGCCAGGCGTGGGAGCGAAAGGTGATGCGTGCGCAGGCCAAGGTCGAGCCACAGCCGCCCTTGGCCGTCGCCCGGCCGCCGCAGCCGGTCGCCGCCGCCACCTACGGCGAAGTCGCCCAGAATCTGCTCTTCGCCCGGGACCGCAATCCCAACGTTGTCATCGAAGAGTCGGCGCCCAAGCCGCCGCCACCGCTGCCGGTGGCTCACGGGGTGATGGATTTCGGCGACGGGCCGGTGATCATGCTGACCCCGCGGTCGGGCGAGCCGGCGCAAGGGTTCATGGCCGGAGACGCTGTCGGCGACTACAAGCTGGTGGCATTGAACTACGAGGAGATCGTCCTCGAGTGGGAAGGCCAGCAACTGAAGCGGAAGATCTCGGAGCTGATCGCTCGCGCGCCCGTGGTCGAAAAGGCGCCGGAGCGGCGCGGAGCCGCCACCACGACACAGACCGTTGCGGCCGCGTCTCAGCAGACGACTGTGTCGGCGCAGCAACAAACCGGTCCCGGTGTCACCATGGGCGGCGACTTCCGCGCCTGCATTCCAGGCGATCCAACCCCGGTTGGAACCGTGATCGAGGGATACCGCAAGATCGAGTCCAACACGCCGTTCGGGAAGGCATGCCGCTGGGAGCTGGTACGGTAGCGCGCCATGGGTGAGAAGGATTTGAACCACCAAGACGCCAAGGACACCGAGAGGCAATATCGCCGGTCAGGAGAATGACTCACGATGAGGAATGCAATTCGTTGTTTGGCGCCGGTCTTGGCGGCGGTTCTCGCTTATGGCGAGGGGCGGCCGTCGATGAAGCGGCAATCGGTCACGCCAGGGGTCGTCCGGTCGGGTTCAGGTTCCGGCAAGGAGGGCTTGCGACGCAGCCGCCGGAAGGTCAAGAGCCGGTCGGAAGCAGCGCCCCAGCAGGCCCAGTCGAGCGCTCCGGTCCAGGCGGCGCCCAAGGAGGCCGCCGCGACCCCGCAGAAGAACACTGGTCCCGGTGTCTCGATGGGCGGCGACTTCCGCGCCTGTATTCCAGGCGACCCGACCCCGCCCGGAACGGTGATGGAAGGGTACCGCAAGCTCGTCTCCGACACGCCGTTCGGCAAAGCCTGCCGCTGGGAGCTGGTCCGATAGCCTCCGAAACTTGGCGGTGGATCTCGGTACTCAGGAGATTGGGATCAACATGAGCATTCACATTCGATGCCTGGCGCTGCTCCTGGTGGCGCTTCTCGCTTTCGGCCAGCAACGGCGGCCGCTGGGCAGGCGATCTTCCTCCCAGGTGATCGGCCGGCCGGGTCAGCAATCCGGCCAGGAGGGTGTGCGCCCCAGCCGTCGTAAGATTCAGGAAAAGCCGGAGGCGGCGGCCCAGCCGGCCACGGCGGCCGCTCCCGCGCAGGCGGGCCAGCCGGTCCCGGGCACGCCGGCGGAAGCCGAACCGGCAAAGCCGGCGCAGGCCCCCGCCGCCACCACCGGCCCGATTACGCTGGCCCCTGTCCCCTCCGGTGGTTTCGTGCTGAACTTGCAGAACGCGAATCTCACCGAGGTGATCGACGTTCTCGCGCGCCGTCTGAAGATCAGCTACATCCTCGACCCTCGCGTCAAAGGCAGCGTCACCCTCAACACTTACGGGCAGTTGAAGGAAGTCGATGTCCGGGGTCTGCTGGACATCATTCTCCGCGCCAACGGCGCGGGCCTGGTTCAGGTCGGAGAGATCTACCGCATCGTTCCGCTGAGCGATATCTCCCGGCAGCCCCTTAGCCCCCAGGTCGACCAAACGCAGACCTCAATCCCCGAAGACGAAAAGATGGTGCTCAATCTCGTCTTCCTCAAGTACGCCGCCGTCAGCGAATTGTCGAAGCTCCTTGAGAAGTTCCTCGGGGAAGGGGCGACGATGATCACCTACGATCCGGCGAACCTCCTGCTGCTGCTCGACAACAACCGCAACATGCGCCGCACCATGGAACTGATCGCGCTGTTTGACAGCGACACGCTCGCCAGCCAGCGCGTCCGCCTGTTCGAGGTCAAGCACGGGCGCCCGAGCGACATCGCCGACGAACTTCAGACGATCCTCAAAGGCGTTTCTCTCGGCGAGAAAGCCGGTGCCGTTCGCTTCCTGCCTTTGGACCGGATCAACACCATTGTTGTGGTGGCGCCGAACCCGGGGGTGTTCGATGAGCTGGAGGGCTGGTTGAAGAAGATCGACATCCCGGTCAAGGTCACCGCCGGCAGCGTCGACAACTACGTGTATCGCGTCAAGTACGGGCGCGCCGAAACGATCGCCCAGGCGATCATGGCGCTCTATCTCGGTTACACCTACGGCTTTGGCTACGGAGGGATGGGTTTTGGCGGCTATGGTGGCTACGGCGGCTACGGAGGCTATGGAGGTTATGGAGGCCTTGGCTACGGAGGTTACGGAGGC
>CAZACK010000015.1:0-2552 GCA_964483455.1 uncultured Solibacteraceae bacterium | reverse complement strand
GGCTTCGGCGGCTTTGGCGGGTATGGCGGCGGCTTCGGATTTCCGGGTTCGTTCGGCGGCGGCTTCGGCGGTGGAATGGGCGGATATCCCGGGGGCTACTTCGGCGGCGCGGTCTCGCCCTACAGGTCCTCCGCCATGGCTCCCCCCATCCAGTCGTCGCGCGAGGGAGAGGGGTCCCAGGAAGGAACCTCGGGCCGTCGCCGCGGATTTCGAGGTTCCGGCGAAATGACCGGCTCCTACCTCGGCTATGGCGGCTACAATGAGGAACTCTTCGGGCGCATTCCCCGCGTCGTCCCCAATCCGTTTGACAATTCGCTGTTGATCCAGGCCACCACTCAGGAATACGAGCAAATCCTCAAGCTGCTTAAGGACCTGGACGTGCCACCCCGCCAGGTGCTGATCGAGGCCAAGATCTACGAGGTCTCCTTGACCGGGGCCTTCTCGAGCGGCGTGAGCGCGTACCTTCAGCGCCTCGGGGCCACACCGCCGGCGCCCTTTTCGAGCACCCGGCAATTGCAGGGGTCCAGCGTTGCCGGCGGCGTGAAACTCACCGCCGGCCTGCTCGTCGGCCAGAGCCGCGAGTTGCTCGGCGTTCTTACCGCGGCCGAGGACAACCGCAAGGCGAAAGTCGTGTCGGCGCCGAGCGTCATCGCCACCGACAGCATCCCGGCCTCCATCAACGTGGGCCAGGAAGTGCCGGTGCTCACTTCGCAGGCGCTGACCGGGGTCCAGCAGGGCGGCAGTTCGCTGTTCGCCAACACCATCCAAAGCCGGCCCAGCGGAGTCACCCTGAACATCATCGCGCGCGTAAACCCTAGCGGAATCGTGACCCTGATGCTCAACCAGGAAGTCAGCTCGCCGATACCTCCCTCGGCCAGCGGCATTCAATCCCCATCGTTCACCACCCGCAACGTCCAGACGCAGGTGACCGTGCAGGATGGCGACACCATCGCCATTGGAGGCATCATCCAGGAAACGGACACCTACAGCACTTCAGGCGTTCCGGTGCTCCATCGTATCCCTATTCTGGGAATGGCCTTCGGCGCCAAGTCCATCAGCAAAGAGCGCACCGAACTGGTTGTGTTCCTGACCCCCAGGGTGGTATACGACACCAACGAGATCGCCGAGGCCACCGACGAGCTCAAGTTGAAGTTCCGAAGGCTGCAAAGGCTGATCAGGGAATGAGCGACGGTTAGGCGGTTGGGCGGTTCTTCGGTTGTTCGGTTGTCCTGGTTGTGGTTGAGTGTGCCCGGGGCCGGCCGAACGGCCCACCGAACAACCGAAGAACTGCCCAACCGAACAACCGCCTAACCGTTGAACCGAACAACCGAAAAACCGCCCAACCGCACAACCTGCCAAAAACCTGTTGACTTGCCCGGCCTTTCGTGATGTAATGTTTCGCTGGCCTGAAGTCCAGGCTGGATTGTGGTGGGGGAGCAGCGCATTGAAATTTTTCGCTTGACTCCGGGCTGAGAGTAATGGTATGAATGGTTTGTCCGCGTCCGAAGGTTCGGCGGCATTCATGTGTTGAGTCCCGCGAGCACGAAACTATAAAAAGAAGTTCAAAGAACAAGAAAATCGAGCCGAAAAACCAGGCCACAACCGTGATGGCCGTGAGAGGTCAAGTGGCTGTTGTGTAGGGCGACGCCTGAAGGGTGTTCGCTTCGGAGCTCGATAGCAGGATTCTACTGAGGCTCAGGTTGAAAGAGACATCTCATCAATTCGACTTTCGACATTCACAAGGAGAAGGAAATGGCAGATTTTCGTAAGTGGTTTCCGGTGTTGGCCGTGCTAGCCCTTTTGGCGGGCTTCGCGACCAACGCCCAAGCGGCTCCGTTCACGTGCATAGAGAGTTCCCCTGTTACGCCCACGGTTAGAGCGGAAGGATTGACGGAACTGGTGGGGGACGTGGTGTTGAACTGCGACGGCGACGTCCCCGCCCAAGGCATTACAGCCAACATCAGGATCTTCCTGAACACGAACGTCACCAGCAGGCTGGTCAATGACCCAGGCAGCGAAGCGTTGCTGTTGATCGACGAGCCGCAGCCCGGGCAGCAGAACTTCTGCCCGGTTGGCGCGACGAACTGTGCAGACCCGTTGAGGAACGTGTTCCAGGGCCAGCAAACCGGCGTCAACACCATTGACTGGCTCGGTGTTCCCATCGTGGCTCCGGGATCTTCGGGCTTCGGGCGCGTGTACCGCATCACCAACGTGCGCGCGAACGCCTTCCAGCTCGGCACCTCGTCCTCGCTGATTCCGACGCAGGTGTTCATGTTTATCTCGATCTCCGGCACGACGTCGGTCCCGATCCAGAACGCGCGAGAACTGGTGGTTGCCTTCGTCGTTCCGGGCATGAAGCCTGGGGTCGAGAGCCAGCCTTACAAGCAGTGCGAGGATCCAGTTGCTCCTGTTCTCTTGTCGTTCAAGGAGGGCTTCGGAACCGCCTTTAAGGTCCAAGGTGGAAGCGGCCAGGACCAGCCCGGCGTGGTCTACGATACCGAAACGGGATTCACCCCTGACGATCCCGACACTCCGCCGGAAATCGGTATGGC
>CAZACK010000014.1:0-66987 GCA_964483455.1 uncultured Solibacteraceae bacterium | reverse complement strand
CCAGCAGCACGTTCATGTGGCCCGGCATGCGCCCGGCCACCGGGTGGATGGCGAAGCGGACGTCGATGCCGCGCGCGGTCAGCAGGTCGTACAACTCGCGGATCTTGTGCTGCGCCTGGGCCACCGCCAGCCCATAACCCGGCGCCACGATCACCAGCCGTGACGTCTCCAGGATCTGCGCCGCCTCTTCCGCCGACGCCGACCGCACCGTGCGCTCCTCGACGTGGCCCGCCTTCACCTGCAACTGCCCGAAGGCGCCGAACAGCACGTTGGTGAACGAGCGGTTCATCGCCTTGCACATGATCACCGACAGGATGAAGCCGGAGGAGCCGTCGAGCGCGCCGGCGATCACCAGCAGCTTGTTGTCCAGCGCGAACCCCATCATGCTCGCCGACAGCCCGGCGTATGAATTGAGCAGCGCGATCACCGTCGGCATGTCGGCGCCGCCGATCGGGATGATCAGCAGCACGCCGAACAGCAGCGACAGCGCCGAGAAGATCGGAAAGATCCAAGTCTGCTCGGGCCGGACAGTCAGCACGATTCCCAGCGCCGCCGCCGCGCCGAACACCGACAGGTTGATGAAGTTCTGGTTCCGGTAGACGATGGGCCGCGTCGGCAGAATCTCCTGGAGCTTGCCGAACGCCATCAGGCTGCCGGTGAACGTCAGGAAGCCCAGCAGCACCTCGATCACCAGCGCGACCATCGTGAAACCCGTCGGCCCGTGCTGGTAGTATTCGGCCGTGCCGATCAGCGCGGCGGCCAGCGCGCCGAACGCGTGCGACAGCGCGGTCCGCTGCGGCACCGCCGTCATCGGCATCAGGTAGGCCAGCGGGACGCCGATGGCGGACCCGACCAGGAAGGCGATGAAGATGAGCTGGTAATCAACCACCTCCTTGAGAAGGAGCGTGACGACGATGGCCACCAGCATGCCCACCTCGCCCGCCACCACGCCACGTCGCGAGGTGGACGGGTGGCTCATCCACTTGAGTGACAGGATGAACAGGGCCGCCGAGAGGAGATAGGCGAACGGGAGCAGGGTCTGGGTCATTTCTTCTCCGGCTCCCGTTTCTTGAACATCTTCAGCATGCGATCGGTGATCAAGTAGCCGCTGACCACGTTGATCATGGCCGCGGTGACGGCGATGAAGCCGAGCACACGGCTGAGGGTGTTGGCGTCGCCGCGGCCTGTAATCACGATGGCGCCGACCACCGAGATCGCCGAGATCGCGTTGGTCAGCGACATCAGCGGCGTGTGCAGCAGCGGCGACACCCGCTTGATCAGCTCAAAGCCCAGGAAGCCGGCGAGGATGAACACGTACAGCGCCGTGATGTCGAACGCGCCCTTTTCCGCGCCCGGCGGAGCCGCTCCGCCGGCTGTCAAGAATAAGTACAAACCAACTAAGTCGCAATACACCGGAATCACTCTCCCTTTCTCATTTCGCCTGATCGCCGTTCATCGGCGGCCAGTCCCCTAGGCGCCCGGCAATCCCAACAGCTCGCGCACCCGCGGATGCACCACTTCCCCGCCCCGGGTGACGAGCGTTTCCCTGGTAATTTCGTCCGTCATGTCCATGGCCGGCCTGCCGTCCTTAAGTAAGTGCTTGACGAACGTCGCGATGTTGCGGGCGTACATCTGGCTGGCGTGGTACGGGATGGTCGAGGGGACATTTAGTGGTCCCAACACGATCACGCCGTTTTCGACGATGGTCTCGCCCGGCCGGGTGGCCTCGCAGTTGCCGCCCCGCTCGGCGGCGAGGTCGATTATGATCGAACCGGGCGTCATCAGCCGTACCATTTCCCGGGTGATCAGCACCGGCGCCTTCTTCCCCGGGACGGCCGCCGTGGCGATCACTACGTCCTGCTGCCTGACGACATCCGACAACAGCTCTCTTTGCCGCCGGTAGAAATCCTCGCCGAGGGCCTTGGCGTAACCGCCCTTGTCCTCGGCGGCGGCCGCGTCGAGTTCCATCATGACGAACTTCGCGCCGAGGCTCTCCACTTGTTCCTTCACGGCGGGCCGCACGTCGTAGGCGCTGACAACCGCGCCGAGCCGGCGGGCGGTAGCGATCGCCTGCAAGCCCGCCACTCCCGCGCCGAGAACGAACGCCTTGGCCGGAGCGATGGTGCCGGCGGCGGTGGTCAGCATCGGGAACATGCGCGGTAGCCGGTCGGCGGCCATGAGCACTGCCTTATAGCCGGCGATGGTGGCCATCGACGACAGCGCGTCCATGCTCTGCGCGCGGGTGATCCGCGGCATCAGCTCCATCGAAAAACTGGCCACGCCGCGCGAAGCCAGCTCGGCGGCCTCGGCGAGCGCGGTCAGCGGCTCCGAAAAGCCGACTAGCACGTGGTGCGGCCTCAGCGAGTCCAGGTCCGCCCGCCCGGCCTCCGGATTGGCGCCCAGCAGCCGCACTTGCAGGATCAGCTCGCAGGTCTCGAACACTTCGGCGTGGCTCGCCGCGATTCGCGCGCCTTTCTGCGCGTACTCCTCGTCCGGGAATCCGGCGGCTTCGCCGGCGCCGGTCTCGATGACGAACTCGACCTGGCTCTTGGCAAGAAGCTCCAGTGCGCGGGGGATCAGCGCGACGCGCTGCTCGCCGGGATATGTTTCTTTGGGAACTCCGATGGTCATGGGGATGGGGTGAAAGCTTCTATTCTAGGCGATCCGGGGACCTGGGAGCCCGCCAATTTGCCTGGGCGGTCTCCCACGCAAATACGCGGCTGTGGCTGCGGTGACTCGAGTCAGGTGCGGCCGGCGGGAGAGCAACGAGGAAGACGGCGTTTGTTCCGGACTTGACCTCGTAAGGGCTCCGGCATTAGCCGCGGGGCCTCCGCGCTCACCTCGACAATCCCAGTCCCTCTTGCGGACGGTGATACGGACACCGATGGCACGGCTTCGGCCTCAGGCCTCTGGGCGACAGTGGCGGGCGCAACCGCTCGCTTGGACGGTGACGCAAGGTCCCGGGCGATGGCGTCAGGCAGCCGCACGGCCACGAAGTACTCCGCCGGGTACAGATAATCCTCTCCCGACTCATCCACCACTCGCACGTAACCCTCCCGGCTGGCCGTGCGGTCCGGCAGAACCGGATAGATCTTCCTGGGCTCCAGGTCGTCCGACCCGTCGTTGCGGATACACAGGACGAAATCCAATCGCTGCTTTTCCTTCTTCATTTCTTCAGTCAAGAAACCGCTTGATCTTGAACCCCCTTCGACCGACGCCGTGGGCTTCGTACCAGTGCACCTCGGCACGTCGAAGCGAGCTGCCGGATACGCGGATCACCGCTACACCCTTCAGTTTGCGCCAACGCCGGCCACCGTAACGCTTGCGCAAGAACGTGAGTCTTCGGATGCCTCGACCCTTGGCGATCACTTCGACCTCGGTGACCTCGCCGACGACCTCGAAGTGCATCCTGCTCCATTGTACTGGCCATTCGGCCCGGCCGCCTGCCTCACGATCGTCGAGAAGCCTCCGAAGAGGGATCGAGTGCGTAGATTCTCCCTGGAATCCGATTGTCCACAGTGACCGCAGCGCGAATTACCGCAGGAAGCGTCTGTTCCACAGTGCGATCACTACATCCATTTCGCCCTGATCGCTTCCGGCCTTGGGCGCCGGCACGAGGTTCCATAGCTTCTTCTTGTCTAGTCCCAGTGCTGGATCGGAACGCAGTAACTGATGGGCGTCTCGCGCATAGCGTGCGTTGACGCTATTTTGACGGGAGGCGTACTCTCCCGGTCCGATCCCCACCACCAAGCCTGCCTCACGCAATCCGAGATAGGCACTACGCGGGCAACCTTCGTTTTGGCTCGAAGGGCTGTCCGTCAGCTTGGCAATTGCGAAATCCCAAGCATCCCTTGGCGAGAAGCCCCTTGACGCAACGATCTCCGCTGCCAGGACCGCTGCTCGTCCGTAGATTGGGGTACTGCTGGGCATCCCCACGCATCCTATTTTTCTTGGGTGTAGATCGCGACCCCATTGTCGTGCAGCATGAAAGCGCCTATCCTGAAACACGATGCTCAGCCGCCGCGAACTGCTCGCCGGCCTGCCGCTATTTGACTTGCGGCGCGCCGAACCAGAACTGATTCTTCACAACGCCAACATCCTCACCATGGATACCCGCCATCCGCGCGTCCAGGCCGCGGCCATCGCCCGCGGACGGTTCCTCGCGGTGGGATCCAACGACGAGGTTCGCGCGCTGGCCACCGGTCGCACGAAGGAGATCAACCTCGAAGGAAAGACGGTCGTGCCCGGGTTCATCGACGCGCACACGCACCCCGCCTACGCCGGACTGCGGCACCTCCGCTGGGTGGATTGCGACCTGCGCTCGATCGCCGCCATTCAGGCCGCGCTCCGCGACCGGGCGGCGAAGACAGCACCCGGCGAGTGGGTCGTCGGCTTCAAGTACGACGACACCAAGACCGGCGACGGCCGGCGCCTGCGCCGCGAGGACCTCGACGCAGCGACCTCGCGCCACCCCGTGTTTGTCGAGCACCGGGGCGGCCACACGGCCTACGTCAACTCGCAAGCTCTCGAACGTGCCGGCATCCGCGAAGACACGCCGGATCCGCCCGGAGGGCAGTTCGACCGCGACGCCGGCCGTCTGACCGGCGGCCTTCGCGAAACCGCCAAGGAACGGGTCGCGAAGTTGATCCCGTTCACCTTCACGCGCGACGAGCGACGCCAGGCCGTCAAGCTGATCTCGAGCATGATGGTCCGCAGCGGGATCACCTCGGTCCACGACGCCGAGGCGGACCCCGACGACCTTCGCTCCTACCAGGACGCCCGCGACTCGGGCGACCTGCTGTTCCGTGTGTACTGCCTGATCCAGTATTCGTTCCTCGACCGGATGATCGCCGCCGGCGTGCGCACCGGCCTCGGCGACGAGTGGGTCCGCGTCGGCGCCGTCAAGCTCGTTTGCGACGGCTCGATCTCCGAGCGCACCGCGCGCCTGTCGAAACCCTACCTCGGGCGGCCGAATGACTACGGGATCCTCGTCACCGAAGAGAAGGACCTCTACGAGCAGGCCCGCCGCGCGCACGAGGCCGGCTGGCAGATCGGCACGCACGCCAACGGCGACGTCGCCATTGACATCACCTTGCGCGTCTACGAACGGCTGCATCGCGAGAAGCCGCAGCCCGATCCGCGGTTCCGCCTCGAGCACTGCACCATCGTCAACCCCTCGCTGATCGAGCGCATTCGCGCGCTCGGCGCCATCCCCACGCCGTTTTCCACCTATGTCTACTACCACGGCGAGAAGATGCGCGAATACGGCGAGGAGCGCCTCGACCGGATGTTCGCCGTGCGCAGCTTTCTCGACGCCGGCATCCGCGTGACCCAGGCCTCCGACTATCCCCCCGGTCCGTTCGAGCCGATGATGGCGCTCCAGTCGAGCGTCACCCGCACGGACACTCGCGGCAACGTATGGGGGCCGCGCCAGCGGATTACGGTCGAGGAGGCCCTGCGCGTCGGCACCCTCCACGGGGCTTACGCGTCCTTTGAGGAGAACCTCAAAGGCTCGATCGAGCCAGGCAAGCTCGCCGACCTGGTTGTGTTGGGCCGCGACCCGCTCCGCACGCCGCCAACCGAGCTGATCACCGTGCCAATCGAGAGAACAATGACCGGCGGCCGCTGGGTGTTCGAACGGTAACTTCCCCACGCCGTGGGGTTCTTCCTGCCGGAAACTGTACAATCGGATCATGAGCGCCGCTCGCTACGTCCACTGGCGGGACCAAGGCATGTGGCTCGGCTACTTTGAGGAGTTCCGGGATTATCTGACACAGGGGGAATCGCTGGAAGAGCTCAGGGAGAATCTCCTTGACCTCTATAAGGACCTCACAAGCGGGGAGATTCCCGGTATTCGAAGGGTCGCCGAGATGACTGTGGGATGAAGAGGGCCGACCTGATCCGCAAGCGTCAGGACGTGAGCTTCTTCAGTATGTGCCGCGCGAGAAACTCATTGACTTCCCGATGCCGTGGTAATGGCTGAGATACCCGGTCTTAGGGTTGCGGCACCAATCCTGATTTCCGCTCCGAACAGCAATACCGCCGCCGCTGCAACAGTGATTGGTTTGAGAGGAAGCATTTCCTCGCCTCCTTGACACTGAAGCGAATCCACCTCCGGATACGGCAAACACTCCAATTGTCTGCGACTTTGTCACATAAGGGGAGGAATCGAATTCTCCCAACATCGGCCGGGCAGCCCCTGGACTGCTTCCAGCGCAGGCGAACGCGCATGCGCCACACCCTCTGGCCCTGCCGATTCACAGCACAGCCTCGGGCTCCATGCTCACCAGTCGCGGGACGGCCCGCACGATGTCCACGGGCCAAAGCTCGACGCGCTCGATCGTTGCGCCGCGGAACGAAACGCTGGCCAGCATTCCCTTCTGCGTGTCCTTCCGGTGGAACTGATCGAACACGAGGTTGCCGAGCGAATAGAAGACGACGCCTCCCCGGTACCGCTCGGCCGGCTGAACCACGTGCGGATGGTGGCCGGCCACCACCGCGGCGCCGGCATCGATAGCGGCGCGGGCGAACTCGACCTGCCTGGCGTTCGGCTTCGGCCGGTACTCGTCGCCCGCATGCATCGACACGACGACCACGTCGGCGCGGGCCCGCATCCGCTCGACGTCCTCGCGCATCGCGGCCGCGTCCAGCATCGACACCCGAGAGTCCGGCTTCGGATGATTGCCATTGGACTGGTCGTAGGTGTAAGCCAAGAACCCGAAGCGGAGCCCGTTGCGCTCGAGCACAGCGCCATCTCGCGCGGTCTTCTCTTCGAGCGCCGTGCCGGCCGCCTGGATTCCGTTCTCGTCCAGCCATCGCAGCGTGTACTCCAGTCCGTAGGCGCCGGCGTCGAGGGCGTGGTTGTTCGCCGTCGAAACGACGTCGATTCCGGCCAGTTTCAGCCCTTCGATCATCTCCGGTTCGGCCTTGAACACCATTCCCTTCTCGACGCGCCGCCCGCGATCGCTGAACGGCGACTCCAGGTTGACGAACGCGATGTCGGCCGTCACGAGGAAGCCCGCCAGGTCGCGGAACGGCCAAGCCGGATCCTTCTTCTGGCGCGCCAGCCGCCCGACGTGCCGGGACAACATGACATCGCCTCCGAGCACGAGCTGGGCACGGCCGGCTTCGGCGCCCAGCCGACCCGACAGGACGCCCAGAACAGCGAACGGAAGTCTACGCCGGCTGATCATGTCCGCCAAGCAGGGACGCGGCCGCCGCATCGAGAAACCACAGTGCGGGACGGCCGCGAAGGAGTTGGGCCGGGTACTGGAGCGGATTGTGCGGCTCCTCGAAAACGGCGCGGACAGCCGGCGCCTTGTCCGCCCCCGTCACCAGGAACACCGCCTGGCGCGCGGCGAGCAGCGATCCCGGCAGCAAAGTGATGCGCCATTGCCCGAGCTTTCGCACGAAGACGTCCGCCGCAATCCCCGAACGGTCCTCGAGCAACGGCTCGTCGGGAAAGAGGCTGGCGGTATGGGCGTCGGCGCCCATCCCCAGGTAGACCACGTGGAACGCGGGCAATTCCCCGGGACCCAGCCCGAAATGCCGCCGGATCTCCTCGGCGTAGGCCTTGGCCGCCGCCTGCGGCGCCAGTTCGCCGTGAATGCGATGCACGTTGCCGGAAGGAACCCGGGCGGGCAGAATCAGGCGCTCCGCCGCCAGCCGGTAGTTGCTCAGCGCGTGATCCGGCGCGACCGCGCGCTCGTCCACCCAGAAGAGATGGACCCGGCTCCAGTCTATGCCGAGCAGCGCCAGCGACTCGAACAGCACCCGCGCGGTGGTCCCCCCTGACAGCGCCAGCGTGGCGGAATCCTGGGACGTCAGCGCCTCTTCGAGCAGCTCCGCAATCCGCCGGGCGCAGGCTTTGGCAGCCGCCTCGGGAGTGGGATACGAGCTCCAGGTCGCGGCCATGATTCACCTGCCCCGACGCCCGATCTCGATGGCGGCGGCGAGGCTGCGTTCGTAAACGGGATCGCGGCCGGCAATCGCCAATTCCTCGCCGAGCAGCTCCGCTTCGCGGCGAGTGCGTTCCGCCGTGCGCCGCAACGTGATCGAAAGCCCCGATCCGGCAAGCTGCACGTCGTCGAAGCCGTCCGCCGCAACCGACAAGCGCGGATCCTCCGGCGCCCACCCCAGCGCCGTCGCCATCCATCCGGCCAGGTACCAGGCGCGGACGGGGACGCCCGCATGGGTAATCCGCACCTCGGCGATGTCATCCGGGCGCGCGCCTTCGAGGGCCTGGGCCACGGCCTCGCGGAAGGCGGTGAGCCGGGTCCAGGCGAGGTCGGAGACGCGGCGCGGGTCCATGACCTGCGAGAGCACGGCGCAGGGCTCCGCGCAATCTTCCGAGTCGAGAATCACTTTCCCGGCCAGCGCTTCCACCCGCTCGAGTCCGGCCATGCGGCCGACCAAGCCAGACCGGCGCCACACCACTACCGGGAGGTCCGGCGCCGCCAGTGCCAGCAGCACCGGCGCCACATCGCCGAGGCGCGCCTCGCCCACAGTGATCTCGATCTGCTCGGAGCAGATCTGCTTTCGGCGGCCGAACGGGAGCCGGCACTGGGCGAACACCCGCGCTTCCGGCGTTTTCTCACCGGGGCGAACGCGCACCACGATGGCGCGGCTCGGGTGGTCGCGCATCAGCTCGGCCAGCGTCTCGCCGGCCGGCTCCGCGCGCTCTCCGTCTCCTTCGATGACGATCAACGTCAGCGCGCAGGCTCGCAGCACTCCGCCGGCCGCGCCTTCTTCCTTGCCCAGGCCGAGCCAGAGCGAGTGCAGGTCCTTCAGGATGCGCTCAGGATGCAGGGCCGGCGTCATGGCCGCCTCCAGGCGTGGCCGCGGCGCGCGAGCATCTCGTCGGCGGCCGCCGGGCCCCACGATCCGGCCTCATAGTTTGGAAAATCGAATTGACGCTCCGCCCAGGCCTGAAGGATGGGCTCGACGATCGTCCAGCTCGCCTCGACCATGTCCTGCCGCGTGTACAGCGTCGCGTCACCGTTCATCGCATCCAGCAGGAGTGTCTCGTAAGCGGAGGGCAGGCGCGCGCCGAAGCTCGAGCCGTAGTTGAAGTCCATGGAGACGGGACGCAACGTCATGCCGGCGCCCGGCTGCTTGGAGTGGAACCGCAGCGAGATGCCTTCCTCGGGCTGGAGGCGCAGGATGAGCAGATTTGGCGCAATCGGCGTTGAGCCGGCGCCATCGGAGCCGAACAGGGCCAGCGGCGCGGTGTTGAACTGGATGGCGATGTCGGTCACGCGCTTGGGCAGCCGCTTGCCGGTGCGGATGTAAAACGGCACGCCGGCCCAGCGCCAGTTGTCCACGAAGAGGGTGAGCGCGGCGTAGGTGTCGGTGGTCGCGGCGGCGTCCACGCCACGCTCCTGCCGGAAGCCGGGCGCCTCCTCGCCGCCGATGCGCGCCGTCCCGTACTGCCCGGCGACGGCGTTGGCGGCCACTTCTTCCGGCCTCCAGACGCGAACCGACCGTAGCAATTTGGCGCGCTCGTCGCGGACGGCGTTGGCTTCAAAGACCGCGGGCGGCTCCATGGCGATGGTGGCCATCACCTGAAGCAGGTGGTTCTGGATCATGTCGCGGAGCGCGCCGGATTCCTGGTAATAGGCGCCGCGGCCCTCGACGCCGATCGACTCGGCGGCGGTAATCTGCACGTGATTCACGTAGCGGCGGTTCCAGAGCGGCTCGAAGATCCCGTTGCCGAAGCGGAAGGCGAGGATGTTCTGGACCGTTTCCTTGCCGAGATAGTGGTCGATGCGGTAGATGTCCGGCTCGCTGAACACGACCTGCAATCTCCGGTTGAGTTCGCGAGCGCTGGCGAGGTCGTGGCCGAAGGGTTTCTCGACGACCAGGCGCCTCCAGCCGTTGCCGCGATAGAGTCCGGCGGCGCCGATGCCGGCGGCGGCTGTCTCGTAGTGGCTGGGCTGCGTCGAAAGATAGAACAGAACGTTGCCGCCGGTCCGGCGGGTGTGCTCGACCTCCGCCAGTTTCCGGCTCAGTTCGTTGTAGGATGCCGGGTCAGCCAGATTTCCGGGAAGGTAGAAGACCCCCTGAGCGAACTCGCGCCAGAGATCCGCGTCGAAGGGGCCGTCCGCGAGGAACCGCTCGACGGAGGAGCGCATGGCGTCGCGAAACGTATCGTCGCCTAGCGGTGTGCGCGACGTGCCAATCACGGTGAAGCCGGGCGGCAGGCGTTGCTCGCAGGCAAGCCCGAACAGCGCCGGCATCAGCATGCGCTTCGTCAGGTCGCCGTTGGCGCCGAAAATCACTACTGCGCACGGAGGCGCCCGGCGCGCGAAGCGCAGCGGGTCCTGAAACGGGCTCCCCTCCGGCACGCCCACTAACATATCAGTTTTTCGGTGACAGGCTACGCAATCCCCAGTTTCTCGGCGTGGCGTCCGCGTGCAAACGAGAAAATGGGGATTGCGTAGCCTGTCACCGGAAACCGTGCTGTAGTAGAATAATTCTCATCTGGACATGGCCAGCCAAGCGGCCCTTTGCGCTCATTGCGGATTCCTCGCCGAAAGCGTCTTCTGCCGCCTGTCGAGCGAAGCGCTGTCCGCGTTGGAGCGGGAAAAAAACGTGCGCGTCTACGACCGCGGACGGGCGGTGTACCGCGAAGGCGATCCGCCGTTCGCCGTGTACTGCATCCGCTCGGGGCAGGTGAAACTGTCGCGCATCGGTGGCCGCGCCGAACAGCAGGTGATCCGCCTAGCCGGTCCGGGAGAAACCATCGGCTACGGAGCGGTACTGGAAAACCGCCCGTATGCAGAGACGGCCGAAGTCGTTTCGCCGACCGTCGCCTGCGCCGTTTCGAGGCAGACGCTGGTCCGGCTGCTTCGTGAATCACCCGACCTGGCGTTCGCCCTGATGGCCAAACTCGCCCGGGAGCTTCGATTCGCCGAACAGCAGATTCTCTCCATGAGTCAGGAATCCGTCAGGCAGCGGACGGCCAACGTGCTGCTAATGCTCTCGGAGGGCAGCGGCGGAGCGCCGAGGATCCAGACGCCGATCCGGCGCAAAGAGATGGCCCAGATGATCGGAACCACTCCGGAAACGTTGTCCAGAGTCCTCAAGTCCTTCTCTGAGCGTGGCGTGGTGAGCCGGACACGCATCGAGATCCGTATCCAAGACCCCGTCGCCTTGCGGAAGCTCGCCCGAGTGCAGTTCTAGAACCACCATAACCGGAAACTCGGCAAAATCGAGGCCGCCTCTTGATTAGGATCATTGTGTCCGGATATCTATCGTTAACAATTGGGTATCCCAGTTGGGAGGTGGACATGAAGCGCAGGCCGAAAGTTTCTTTCATCCTGGCCTTCTTCATAATTACAGGGCTGGCCTTGGCCGCCTTGATCGTTCCGAACGAGATCCAGCAGCCGGGCACGCAGCCGGGCCAGGTCGGGAACCTGGAAACGCCCGACAAGTGCGACAACTGTCACGGCGGGTACAACCAGGCCGTGGAGCCGGCCTTCAACTGGCGCGGCAGCATGATGGCCAACGCAGGCCGCGATCCCATCTTCTGGGCGACGGTGGCCGTCGCCGAGCAGGATTTCGACGGCTCCGGCGACTTGTGCATCCGCTGCCACAGCACGGCGGGCTGGTTCGGCGGCCGCTCGACGCCGACCGACGGCTCCGCACTGACCGCGGGTGACGCCGACGGGGTGGACTGCGACACCTGCCACAAGATGACCAACCCCGACAACTCCGAGCATCTCGGGGTGATGACGCCGCCGTTCGTGGCGAACGACAAAGGCAGCCCGGCGAAGGGCTACTACGGCTCGGGCATGCTTTCGTTGTGGGGCGGATCGCAAAAGCTGGGTCCTTATAGCGATGCGAGCGCGCGACACCAGTTCTTGCAGTCCAAGTTCCACCGGTCGGTGGACTTCTGCGGCTCGTGTCACGACGTGTCGAACCCGGCGGTCGGCGACCTGGCGGCCAACAACGGCCGGCAGACCACGAGCGATCCGGTAGTGGCCAGCGGAACGCCCGGCTCTCCGATCGAAGGAAAGGCTGCCTTCAACAATCTCCCGTATCAGTACGGCATCGTCGAGCGGACGTTCAGCGAGTTCAAGTCCGGACTGCTGTCCCAGACGCTCGTGTCGAGCTACCCGTCGCTCCCAGCCGAGCTGAAGGCGGGCGCCATCAAAGCCGCCTTCGACAGCGCCAAGGGCAATTATGCGGACGGAACGCCGCGCTATTTCAGTTGCCAGACCTGTCATTTGCGGGCGACAACGGGCCAGGGGTGCAACAAGACGGGCGTGCCGGTGCGGACCGATTTGCCCCTGCACGACATGACCGGCGGCAATTACTGGGTTCCAGACGCGATTCTCTTTCAGAACACCCAGGGGACGCTTCGCCTGGGCGGCGGGCTGACGGCGGTTCAGATGGACGCCATCCACGCGGGCAAGAGCCGCGCCTTACAGCAACTGGCCTGGGCGGCTTCTCTGAGCGTGACCGGGAACACCCTGCGGGTGACAAACCTGACCGGCCACAAGCTCATTTCGGGCTACCCGGAGGGACGGCGGATGTGGCTCAACATCAAGTGGTACGACGGGAGCAACACACTGCTTCGGGAGGACGGCGCGTACGGAACGTTGACGGCGACCATCGACGGCGTGCCGACTCAAGTGAAGACGATCCTGAACCTGGAGGATCCGAACACGAAAATCTACGAGGCACATTACGGAATGGCGAAGGGGTGGGCCAGCCAACTGCTCGCCTTAGGGTACTCGCCGTTTCTGCCGCTTAGCTACGATCGTGTCACCGGGGCGGTGGAGCACACGCTGGGCGACCTTGCCACCGCGGGCACCTACGAAGAGACGTTCCACTTCGTTCTGAACAACCTCGTGGTGAAAGACAACCGCATCCCGCCCTATGGGATGTCCTACGACGAGGCTCGGAAGCGGAACGCGCTGCCTGTTCCCGCGGACCAGTACGGCAACCCTGGCGCAGGGGGCGCCTACCGTCACTGGGACGAGATCACGCTGAATCCGCCGTCCGGGGCCGCTTACGCAACCATCCGGTTGCTGTACCAGTCGACGAGCTGGGAGTACATCCAATTCCTCTACCTGGCCAACAACCGGCAGAACGCCTTCCTGGGCAGTGAGGGAGCAAACCTGCTTCAGGCGTGGCTGAATACAGGCATGGCGGAGCCGGTCGTCATGGCCTCCACCACCTGGGGCGCGCCGCCTCCGCCGTCGTGCGACACACCCGGCGCGGCGCAGAACCTCACCGCCACGGGCGGGAGGCGCAGCGTGACCCTCGCCTGGCAGCTCGGCTCGCCGAGTCCTGCCGGGGGCCAGCGCATCTACTTCAGCCAGGCAGGCAAGCTCCAGTATCGGGCCAGCGTGTCAGCGACCGCGACCACGTACCGGGATTCGGGGCTCGCCCGCAACGTGCGCTACTGCTACGCGGTGACCGGCTGGAATGACTGCAACGGGAACGGCTTGTACGAAGCCGGGGTGGACAGCGAAAGCACACCCAGCGGAGAGGCTTGCGCCACCGCGCAGTGACTCAGGGAAAGAGGAGCGTCGTCAGCGGCGGCCGCGTATCGCCTGTTCGGCCGCCGCGCCAGGGCCTCCGAGGTTGAACTGCGCGATCCGGACAGCCAGCCTCAGTCTGACAAACCGCTTCCGATCCTCGGGGTCGTGCCTCCGGCCGTGCCGGCGGGACGCATTACGAGGTTGCCGTCAGACGCGGCCGTTCTTCGTTGGGGCCTACCGGCTAGAAGCGGTTGTTCGGTTGTTCGGTTGGCCGGTTATTGGGTTCGTCGGTTGGGGGGGACACGCGCTTTCTGAGCACCACCTGCCTCCCGCCGAGGCGATACTCCGCCTCGCACATCAGCCGGTTGATGAGAAACACGCCGCGGCCTCTGGCGGAGAAGATGTTTTCAGCCAGCGTCGGGTCGGGGACGGAGGCCGGGTCGAATCCTTGCCCTTCATCGGTGATCACCAGCAGCAGCTTCTCGTGGGCTTCGCAGGCGCCCCAGATCGTCACTTTCTTGTTCGGGTCTTCCTTGTTGCCGTGAATGATGGCGTTGGCGAGGGCTTCGGTGAGCGCGAGGTGGACGGCGTCCAGGTGCTGTTGCGCGCAGGGCATAGTCCGGATGACGCCCATGAGCCGCTCGGTGGTCGCCACCACCAGCTCCCGGCGGCTCTCAACCGTTTCATGAAACATCAAGGACAGGTTGCCGGTGTCCAGCTCGAGTTCCTGCATTCAGTTCCTCCGGAGCCTCGTTGGCTCAATTATCGCAGGCGGCCGGCGGTGCTGGCTGAAGGCGGCCAAGCCAGGCTGGGCCGGTGAGGAACGCCGTTCCGCACACCGGGGAGGATGGAGGTCCTGTGGAAGGTGGGGAGTGGTGGCATCATCCGGCGCCGGCTTGGCTCGCTCGGCCTGCCGCCGCTTCCGATTCCGGCGGCTTTCTTTGAGGCCCTCCTTCCCACCCCCGGATCGGTCCTGTCGTCAGTTCCAGAACGTTTTCCACCTTCGAGCGACGCTGCCGGCAACCCATCACAGCCGCCAGCGGGATGCTCACAAGCACGGACGCGTCCGCTACGGGACTGGAATAAAGACACACCTCCACCGTTTCGCCGCCCGTTTCCATCCTGGCGGCTGATTCCGGGCACACGAATCCCAGAATTCGAATCACGCCGTCGCTCGCCTTGTGGACCTCGAAGAGCCTGGCATCCGGGGTGCGCAGCACCGGACAGTCCAGACTTAACGGAAGGGAGCTGAAGCCATAGACTCCGCTGGGGAGCCTGTTGAATCCGAACGTCTCCTCCAGGCTCTGGAGAGGTCGCACCTGATGGCTGACCCGCAAAGCCTCACGCTCCAGCTCGACGGGGTCCCTCTGTTCGGCGGCCTGCATCAGCGCAAGCTGTCTCTTCCGCCGCGCGCGGCCGCCGATCAGCCACATCGCGGCTAGAGCGACACACAGGAGGACGCATGCGCAGATCAGGATGATGATCCACGCTGGGACCTCCGCCAGCAGCGTGAGCCGATTCCTGACCCACTCCATGGCAGCGTCCGCCGACTCGCGCATCGCGACCCTCGAACCGGCCCCTTCGACCATTTGATTATGGGCCTCGCCTCGTGCGCGGTCAAGTGTTTAGGAGAATAATAGCTGAAGATAGAGAGCTGACACGGATGGGGACGGCCTAGCAGGGCCTAGCAGTACTAAACCGGACTCCGCGATGCTAAGGGGCCTGCGCTCATGCCCGTCTGTTCAAGACACGGCACAAGCCTGGGATGTCCAACATCAAGCGCGTCTTACTTGATGACTTCCAGCAGGTTGCTGTAGCGGTCGGACCACACGCGGGCGGCGGTCGCAGGTCTTCGGGCGCCATCGAGAATGACCCAGGTGCTGGAGGCGATCTGCCGGCTGCCGTCCGAATCGTTTCGTGCCACGCGGGCTTCGCGCCCGAGTGATTCCGCCGTCCTCACGACCAGCGGGGCGAGGTTGAAGTACTTCGCCGAGACGTGCACGGCGAGCACTCCGGAGGGCGCGAGATGCCGCAAGTAGGTCTCAAACGCCTCCCGAGTCAGCAGATGAACCGGTATGGCGTCTCCAGAGAAGGCGTCTACGGCCAGCAGATCGAAGTTCTGCGGACTTTCGCGCTCGAGCGCCAGCCGCGCGTCAGCGGCCACAACCTCGACCTTCCCCCTGCACTCCCGCAAATAGCGGAATTCCGTGGCGGCAACCTGGACCACCAGCGGGTTGATCTCGTAGAACCGGACGTGGTCCCCCTCACCCAGATACGTTGCCAGGGTGCCGGGGCCGAGGCCGATGACGCCGACTCTCCGGCGCCGGTTCGACATCTTCTGTAACTCCAGTCCGACGCCGGATCGGATCGAGTAATACGTTGTGGCCTCACGGCTGCGTTCCGGCGATAGATACTGCGAGCCATGCAGGATAGTTCCGTTATAAAGGCCGCGCCATCTGTCGTCGCCGGAGGTGTGATCGCGGACTTCGAGAATTCCGTAGAAGTTGCGCTCCTTGAGCCGGCTGCCGCCGCCCGATGGGCTTGCCGCGACGAAAACCAAAACTGCCGCCGCCGCCAGCCTCACCAGATGCCGTCGGGACGAATAACCGTAGAGGAGTGGAAGCGCCAGCAGAATCGAGGCGACGATGGCGGCGGGCAGCTCGAGATAGTCGTCGAAGAGAACAGGCGCGAGCAAACTGACGAATGCCCCTCCCAACGCGCCGCCCAGGGCGACGGCGAGATAGAACCCGGTCAGGTCCGCCACCGCCGGCCTTCGCCTGGCCAGCTCTCCGTGACAGAACATGCAGCCGACGAACAGCCCGCCGAGGAACAGCAGCAGTCCCCATTGAATCCGTCCGCTCCAGGAATGCTGGCGGATAGCCGCAACGAGGCCCGCCACGGCGACGGGCACCAGCCAGCGGAAAACACGGGGCTGGTACCAGCCGTCGCGATGGAAACACAGGATGAGGCTGAGCAGGTATAGGCTCAGAGGAAGAATCCAAAGGAGCGGCGCCGCGGCGACGCTCTGGCTCACCCGGTTTGCGACGGCAAGCCACAGGGCGCAAGGGGTCGCCGCCAGCGCGATCCACAGCAGGCGCGTCCGGCCCGGACGGCCATCCCGAGCGGCAGCGATCGGCCGTCCCTTCCTCGCTGTCAACGCAGACGCACAGGCCAGGGCCGCGAAAACGCCATAGGCGGCGGACCAGAGTCGAAGCTGCGCGGGCACGTCCAGCGCGGGCTCGATCGCGAAGGGGTAAGCCAGCAGGGCGACGAGCGAAGCGGCGTTGGAGGCGGCGAACAGGCGGTACGGAAACGGCCCCAGCGACGAAGACACATACCACGCCTGCATCAGCGGACTCGTGGCGGAAAGCAGGAAGCAGGGCAGGCCCACTGAGACAGCCAGTATCCCCAGGATGTGCGCGGCCGGCCATTCACCCGCTTCTGCTGCCCAGGACCCGAACGGAACGACCGGGAGGAATGGCAGGCTGGCAACGAGCAGGCCGGCGTGCACCAGCACCTGTGCTCCCTGCGGGAGTCGCTTCCGCACCCAGTGCGCGTAGACATAGCCGGCAAGCAACACCGCCTGAAAAAAAAGCATGCAGGTGGTCCAGACCGCGGCCACTCCTCCGAACCGCGGCAACAGGACCTTGCCCATGACCGGCTGCACGAGGAATAGCAGCAGTGCGCTGAGGGCAATCGTCGCCAGGAAGATCAGTCGGGCGCGGATCGCGTGTGATGGGGTATCCACTGGGCTCAGGTAGTCGCGATCCAGACTAACATGACGTTTGAGGCCTGTCGAACGCCGCCTTCCGTGTCACGGCATCCAGAATCCGCCCAACGACAGGCGGGGCGCTCCACACACGCCGGACGACGATTGGCCGCCTGATTCGGGTGACATTCTCTTCGACGGCTGCGCGGAACGGTCGCACGCCGGTCGTCGAGTAGCTGCTCGCGCGCGTCGCAAAGATCAACGCGAAGGGTGTCTTTGGAGCGGCCGCACTGCTTTGGGCGGCGATCAGCCGCCTAACCCGTGAGTTTGCGTTCGGACGCCGGTCCGATGGGTACTTGGACCTAGGTCTTCCCTGTCAGAAGGCGTATCAATGTAAACGATAGCCAGGCGACCACGGCCGAGGCGGGAATCGTCAGAATCCAGGCCCACACAATGTTGGTGGCCAGGCCCCATCGCACCGCTTTGGGACGCTGGATGGAACCTACGCCGGCGATCGCCCCAGTGATGACATGCGTGGTGGAAACCCCGACCCTCAGCTCCGTCGCCAGCAGGATGGAGGCCGCCCCCGCCGTCTCGGCGCAGAATCCGCTGCGAGGGCGCAGCCGCGTCAGCCGGCCGCCCATCGTATGGACGATTCGCCAGCCTCCCGTCATCGTGCCCAAAGCGATGGCCGCGTGGGCCGCCAGGATTACCCACACGGGCACCTGGAAGGTCTGGATAAAACCGCCCGTCACCAGCACGCCGGTGATGATGCCCATGGTCTTTTGCGCGTCGTTCGTGCCGTGCGCGTAGCTGTAGATGGCCGCCGACAGCAACTGGAGCTTTCGAAAGTACACATCCATCTTCTTGGGCGTGGCTCCGCGAAATAGCCAGAAAACCGCGATCATGAGGAGGTAGGCCAGCGCCAGCCCGATCAGCGGCGCCAGCACCATGAAGATCAGCGTCTTCATCCACCCGCTCCAGACGATGGCATCGAAGGACGAGGCCCATCCCATTAGGCTCGCCACGCGGGCCATGGCGGCGCCGGCGTAGCCGCCGAACAAGGCGTGCGAGGAACTCGTCGGCAGGCCGCACCACCACGTGATCAGGTCCCAAACGATCGCCCCGATGAGTCCGGACAGGATCACGTACGGCGTTACCACGGCCAGATCGACCATGCCGCTGCCAACCGTCTTCGCTACGCCCGTGCCGAAGCTGAAGGCGGAGACGAAATTGAAGAACGCCGCCCACGCCACCGCCTGGAACGGAGTCAGCACGCGCGTGGCTACGACGGTGGCGACGGAGTTGGCGGCGTCGTGAAAACCGTTGACGAAATCGAACGTCAGGGCGATGACGATGATCAGGATGGCGAGCGCTAGCGGGTCCATGGCGGGGATTGGCAGGCGGCGCCGCCCGGCGGCGACGATACAACGGGCCTCGGAGCCGAACCGGAAGTCATATTCCGCTTCAGCTATTCTTCACCACAACGTTCTGTAGCAGGTCGGCAACGTCTTCCGAGCGGTCCGTCGCCTCTTCCAGGAACTCCAGAATCTCCTTCTCCTTAAACAGGGCGATCGGGTCCTTCTGGGTCAGGAACAGCTCGTGGATGGCCTGGCGGACCAGCTTGTCGGCCGAGTCTTCCAGCCGGTTGATCTCGATGCAGTGCACCAGAAGCGGCTCGTCTTCCTCCAGCGCGCGCACCGCCTTCTGCATGCACTGCGCGCAGCCGGCGACGATTTCGCACAGCTTCAACGCCGCCGGCGGAATGGGTTCCAGATTGTAGGAGACGATCCGGTACGAGGCCTCCTCGATGGCGTCCAGCACGTCGTCCAGGCGCGACGAGAGCTTGTGGATGTCTTCCGGATCGAGCGGGGTGATGAAGGTCTGGTTCAGGCGCTGAAAGATGTCATGAATGATGTCGTCGCCCTTGTTTTCGAGCTGGCGGATTCGCTCCGCGACGGCGGCGAGGTGAGAATTCCCGCTCCGCACTCCATCCAGCAGAGCCTGCGCCGCTTGTTCGATGATGCTCGCTTGCTCAAGGAACAGATGGTAGAACTTCTCTTGACGTGGCAAGAGCCTCATAAACCCTCAATTCGGACCCCTAGGGGTCAAATTCGGGGGAGACTCTATTGTACCCAGCTGTGACGATTCGGTTACAAGCGCCCCTGACGCTTCGGCCGCGCGACGCCGCACGCGGGCGGCAACGTTGGCGCGCATCCGGTTCGCTGCTTCTCGGGTGAGAAGCAGCCGGCCCTGCGCCGCGCTTTGTCCTGCCCGCGCCTGGCGGAAGCCGTGTTCTCCTGTACACGGCGCAGACTCGCGAGCGGGCTCACGTGACGGTGATCCACTCTCTCGAAAAGGGCAGACAGGAAACCAGCCGCTTCGGCGCCTATTCGCCAACCAAGCCGGTCCTACGATGTGTCCGCGGCTGGCCGGCGGTTTCTCCTGGCCGAGCCCGCTGAGGAATCCGATCCGGTGATCCGCGTCGTTCGGAATTGGTTCGCCGAGTTTCGCGATCGGCGGTAGCTGCTAAAATCGAAGTACCTCCGCGTCTTTCATGGGCAATCGGCACCACCGTCTTCAGGCGCTTCTCGATGCCCTCGATCACCGCATCCTGGTGCTCGACGGCGCGATGGGCACCATGCTCCAGCAGGCGGCGCTCGCCGCTTCCGATTTCGGCGGCCCGGCGCTCGAAGGCTGCAACGAGAACCTCGTCCGCACGCGGCCGGACGTCGTGCTCGGAGTGCACCGGGCGTATTTGGAAGCCGGAGCCGACATCATCGAAACCGACACTTTCGGCGGGACGCACATCGTGCTCGCGGAGTACGGCCTCCAGGACCGGGCTGCGGAGCTGAATCGCGAGGCGGCGCGGCTGGCGCGGCAGGCCGCGGACGAGTTCTCCACCGCCGCGAAGCCGCGGTTCGTCGCGGGCTCGCTCGGTCCCACGACCAAGGCAATCACGGTGACGGGAGGCGTTACCTTTCGCGAGATCGAAGCGGCCTTTTACAAGCAGGCGCACGCCCTCGTCGAAGGCGGCGCGGACATCCTGTTGCTCGAAACCTGCCAAGACACGCGGAACGTAAAGGCCGCGCTGCTTGCCTTCCGGCGCCTCCGGCGCGAGCTTGCCATCGAGATCCCGGTGATGGTCTCGGGAACCATCGAGCCGATGGGAACCATGCTCGCCGGCCAGGCGGCGGACGCCTTCTGGGTCTCCGTCGCACACGCGGACCTGCTGTCAATCGGGCTCAACTGCGCCACTGGTCCGGAGTTTATGACCGACCACATCCGCACGCTGTCCCAAATGGCGCACACGCGGATCTCCTGCTACCCCAACGCCGGGCTGCCGAACGAGGAAGGCAAGTACTTGGAGACGCCGGAATCGCTCGCGGCGCAACTCGAAAAGTTCGCCGATCACGGCTGGCTCAACCTGGTGGGCGGCTGCTGCGGCACCACCCCCGCGCACATCCGGGCCCTGGCGCAAATGGCCGGCGGCAAGAAGCCCCGGCCGGTTCCGGGCCGGAGCCGCCGGGCGCTGTACGCCGGCATCGACCTGGTCGAGGCCGAGGACAGCACCCGCCCGCTGATCGTCGGCGAGCGGACCAACGTCATCGGCTCGCGCCTGTTCAAGGACCTCATCGCGCAGGAGAAATGGGAAGAGGCGAGCGAGATCGCCCGCCGCCAGGTGCGCAACGGCGCGCACATCGTCGATGTCTGCCTCCAGTCGAGCGAGCGCGAGGAGATTCGCGACATCCCGCCGTTCTACGAAAAGCTGATCCGGAAAGTGAAAGCGCCGCTCATGATCGACACCACCGATCCGGCGGCCGTCGAGCTGGCCCTGACTTACTGCCAGGGCAAGAGCATCATCAACTCGATCAACCTCGAAGACGGCGAGGAGAAGCTGGAGCGGATCTGCCCGCTGATCCGGGCCTACGGCGCGGCTGTCATCGCCGGCACGATCGACGAGGATCCGGTGCAGGCCCAGGCGTTCACCCGCGAGCGCAAGCTGGCCGTCGCCGAGCGTTCCTGCCGGCTCCTGACGGAGAAGCACGGCATCCCGCCGGAGGACATCATCATCGACACGTTGGTGTTCCCTTGCGCCACCGGCGACGAGAACTACATCGGCGGCGCGGTGGAAACCATCGAAGCGGTGCGGCTGGTCAAGGAAACCATCCCGTACGTCAAGACGATCCTCGGGATTTCGAACGTTTCCTTCGGACTCCCGCCCGCGGCCCGCGAGGTGGTGAATTCGGTCTTCCTGTACTACTGCACGAAGGCGGGCCTCGACCTGGCGATCGTCAATTCCGAGAAGCTTGAGCGGTTCGCTTCGATTCCAGAGGAGGAGCGGCGGCTCGCCGAGCACCTATTGTTCAACACGCCGCCGGCGGACGGGCCCGAAGAACTGCGCCGGGCGCCCGAGGACTGGCGCCTGCAAACGCGAGAGCAGAAGATCGCCATCAACCAGTGGCATATCGCGGTGATTTCCTCGTGCTTCCGCGAAACGGTCAAGGCGAAGGAACAACAGGCGGGCCTCCCGCTCGATCAGCGGCTCGCCAACTACATCATCGAGGGGACGAAGGACGGGCTGATCGCCGACCTGGACATAAAGCTGGCCGAAGGCATCGCGCCGCTCGATATCATCAACGGGCCGCTGATGGCGGGCATGACCGAGGTCGGGCGGCTGTTCAACAACAACGAGCTGATCGTGGCCGAGGTGCTTCAGTCGGCCGAGGCGATGAAGGCGGCGGTCGCCTATCTCGAGCAGTTCATGGAGAAGGCCGAGTCCGCTTCGCGCGGGAAGATCGTGCTGGCGACGGTGAAGGGCGACGTTCACGACATCGGCAAGAACCTGGTCGAGATCATCCTGGCCAACAACGGCTACCGGGTGATCAACCTCGGCATCAAGGTCCCGCCCGAAGATCTGATCCGCGCCTGTCAAGACCATCAGCCGGACGCGATCGGCCTGTCGGGGTTGCTGGTGAAAAGCGCACAGCAGATGGTGGTGACGGCGGGCGACCTGCACGACGCCGGCATCCGTGTGCCGGTGCTGGTGGGCGGCGCGGCGCTGTCGGAGAAGTTCACGCGGCTGAAGATCGCGCCGGCCTATGGCGAAGCGGTCTGCTACTCGAAGGACGCGATGACCGGCCTTCGCACGATGAACCTGCTCATGGACCCGGCGACGCGTCAGGAGACGCTGCGGGCGCACACGCACGTCGCGCCGGAGGAATTGCCGGCTCTGGCCGGCGCGGCGAGCCGGCCAGGCGAAGCCCGCAGCCCCCGAGTCCGTACGAGCATCCCGATTCCTGATGCCCCGTACCTGGAGCGGAAGATCCGCGACGTGCCGCAATTGGCTGAGATCTGGAGCTACGTGAACCCGCACATGCTGTACGGGAAGCATCTCGGCTTCAAAGGAAACTTTGAAAGACTTCTGAAAGAGGTTGATTCAAAAGCGATTGATCTCTTTCACCAGATGGAAGATCTTCGGCGGGAGGCGGCCGGATTCCTGAAGGTGCGGGCCCTCTGGCAGTTTTTTGAGGCCGAGCGGGACGGCAACGCCATCCTGCTGTTTGCGCCGGGCGGTGGCTCGCCCCTGCACGTGTTCCGTTTCGGCCGCCAGGCGCGCGAGGACGGACTCTGCCTGAGCGACTACGTGCTCGAGCCGGAGAACGGCCGCCGCGACCACATCGCGATGTTTGTGGTGACCGCCGGCCAGGGCATTCGAGAACGAGCCGAGCAATGGAAGCGCGCCGGCGAGTATTTCAAGTCGCACGCCATCCAGGCGCTGGCGCTGGAGACGGCCGAGGCCGCCGCCGAGTGGCTGCACCGGCGGATCCGCGAGGACTGGGGCTTCCCCGACCCGCCCTCGATGACGATGCAGGAGCGGTTCACCGCGCGCTACCGCGGCAAGCGCTACAGCTTCGGCTACGGCGCTTGCCCGAACCTCGACGACCAGCAGGGCATCTGGAAGTTGCTCCGCCCCGAGGACATCGGCGTGCAGCTTACCGAGGGCATGATGATGGAGCCCGAGGCGAGCGTCAGCGCGCTGGTGTTCCACCATCCGGATTGCGTGTACTTCACGGCAAGCGAGGCGGCGGAGCCGGTGGAGGTGTGAGGGGCCCGCCACCCGGAACATGAGACGTACGAATCTTGTGTTGAATGAGGAGGCCCTTGAGAAAGCACGCCAGGTCCTCGGCGTCAAGACCTATTCCGCCGCGGTGAACACCGCGCTCGAGGAAGTGGTTCGCATCCGCAAGATTCAAAGCCTCGCGAACTTCTTCGGTTCGGGCCTCTGGGAGGGGGATCTCACAGAGATGAGGGAGCACCATCCCCGCAAATCAGGCCGGGGCCGGAGAGGCCGGCGGTGATTCTGGTTGACACCTCCGTCTGGATCGAGCTCCTGAACGGCAGACTGGGATCCCCGATTGCGCCCGACACCTTGTCGCAGTTCGTCACCGGTCCGCCGGTCGTGCAGGGAGTGCTCCAGGGACTTCGAGAAACGCCAGACCAGCGCTGGCACAAGGACCTTGACTTCACGCAGTTTGCCCGCTTCACCAGCCTCGTCACCCTGGAAGCGCCATGGCCGTGTGATGAAACTGCGAGCCGTCGATACACACCGATGATCAGGAGGTCTTATCGGCGTCCCAGAATGGTCTGTTCACCGTTCAGGAAGTAGCCCTGGTTCGTGGGCTGCGTCATGAATGCGATGCGCCGGGCCGCGCAAGGCGCTCATTCCGAATCACGCAGCCGGTTCACCAGCGCGAGCCCGGGCTTCCGGGAAAACAGCGGCACGCCGTTCCGCATTCTTGGCGCGACATCGGCCGCCAAGGCCGTTCTGGCAAGCTCGGATATGACTTGGCCGATGGACTTGCTTTGCTGGCGCGCGAGCTGTCTTGCGGCTTGAACGATGTCCGCGTCCAGGTCGAGTGTGGTCCTCATTGGCTTCACTTCTCCGGCTGGTCGTACCCCGCCAGCCGGCGGATCCAGATGTTGCGGTAGCGCACCGGCACGTCGTGGTTTTGCAACACCAGCGAGTCCTCCGGATCGTGTGGTTCGTAAGTGGCAACCTCACGGTGCCGAACCCCGCCCAGGATCGGCTGGCGGTGGTGCATCAGCACGCCGTTGTGAAACATGGTGGCGAATGCCGGCTTGACGACCTTTCCTTGGTCGAACCGCGGCGCTTCGAAGACGATGTCATAGACCTGCCACTCGCCGGGCTTGCGCATGGCGTTGGCCAGCGGCGGCCATTGTCCGTAGATGGACGCCGCCTGCCCGTCCGCGTAGGTCAGGTTCTGGTAGGAGTCCAGGACCTGGATTTCGTAACGGCGCATAAGCATTACGCCGCTGTTGGCGCGCCACTGGCCGGAGTCGATCGAACCGGGGGGCGCGCTCCACTCGAGGTGAAGCTGGCAGTCGCCGAACTTGTCGCGGGTGATCAGGTCGCCCTCGCCGGCGACCTCCACGTAGCCGTTCTCGACTTTCCACCGCGGCGCAACGAGCTTGCCTTTGTCCGCGCCGATGCCCTGCGTGACCCACCGCGAAAGGTCTTTGCCGTCGAACAGCACGGTCGCGTCCGACGGCGCCCGGCCGGGCCGCTCCTGTGTGCTTTCGGTCCCCGGGGTGACCACCGGAGGGTGCGGTCGGCGAACGTCGTGCACCCGCCACTGCTGATCGGGCAGCATCGGAGTGTCTTCATAGCCCGGGTCCGACGTCCGGGCCTCCCGCTTCGGCCCCTCCTGCCGGGCCGGGCCGCAGGAGAGCAATCCGGCAACCAATACGATCACAGCGGCTGCCACCCACTTCTGGTTTGAATCTGACGGGATCATACGAGCTTCGCTCCGCGAAGCTGCCAGCTTACCAGAACTGCTCTTCATCCGGTGCGCTTCTGCTTTTCCAGAAGCGTACGGCGCAGGACTGGCAGAACGGCGAGATCCTTGGCCCCGGCGGTCTCCTCTTTCACTGCGATCAGAGTCTCCAGGTTCAGGATCCGTACCCGCAGGCCGCCGCCCAGGTCGGCCTCGCAGGTCTTGTCAATCAGGTCCTCGTAGGCGCGGTCGTGTCCGATGGTTCCGAGGAGATCCAGGGGGCCATACGCGGTCATCAAGAGGTGGTGACCGTCCGAGCGGAGGTGGGCCGCGCCCGGCCTCAATCGCCGGTCCGGCTGGGCACGATACACGGCGCCGAGCGCTTCCAGGGCCGCACCCAAGCGCAGGAGGTTTTCCTCCGCGCGCGAATGGACCACATCCAGGTCGAATGTGGTGACGGGCGCGCCCAGGAGTACGGCGCCCACGCCGCCCACCACAAGGAAGTCGACCCGATGATCCGACAGGGTGCGCAGGATCTTCCGGAAATCAGAGGTCGGGATTGAGTTCACGGATGCTTTGAACCGAATTCACGAAGCGCTGGAGGACGCCCAGGCGCTCGGCCGGCGTCAGGGACAGCATCCAGCGGATCAGCGTGAGGTCCACGCCGTCCTCGCTGTACGCGTCAGGTTCCTCGACTGGCGGCTGTTCCGGCGACATGCTCACCACCGCAGCTTCAGGTTCGCCTCCCACTTCTCGTTGGATTTCATCATCTCCTCCCAGCTCACCACGCGCTGCTGGTAAGCCGCCATCCGGCCGAGGATGGCCGTCAGGTTGCTCTCGACCGACGGCTCGGCGTTGTTGGCCGGCATGCCGGCGCGGATGCTTTCGACGAAGGCTTTGACATTGTTGATGGCTCCGAGGCGGAACGTGTCCTCTTTCTCGGTGCCGAGCCAGGCGCTTCGGCCCGTAATGCGAACCAGGCCGTTGTAATGCGTATCGGCGCAGCCGTGGACGCCAAAGCAGCGCACGCACAGATCGGCATAACTATTCGTAAGCTGGTTCGAGCTGAAGCTGGCGTGTACCTCGTTCGGATACCAGTAAGTGACCGCAAAGTGGTCCCAGGCGTCCCCGGCGTTGTACTCCGTGCCGGACCAGTCGGTGCGGCCGCCTGTTCCGTGGGCCTTCAGCGGGTGCCCTTGGATCAGCCAGTTGGCCACGTCAATCACGTGGATGTTCTGCTCGACGATGATGTCGCCGCCGAGCACGCGGTCCATGTAGAAGTTCACCATCCGCGCCAGGCCGGGGTCCATGCCGGGCTGGGACTTGTCTTTCGATGGCCTGCCGGCGTAGTAAATGACCTGCGCGAACGCAACCTTGCCGATGTCGCCGCGATGCACTCGCATCGCCGCCTCCTGATAGACGGGCATGGCGCGGGTCTGGAAATCGACCAGGTAGCTCAGGTTCTTCTGCTGCGCCTTCTTGGCGCTGGCGAGGACGCTGCGGCACCCGGGCACATCCACCGCCACCGGCTTGGCCATGAAGACGTGCTTGCCGGCCTCAACGGCGGCTTCGGCAATCTCCGGGTGGTAGTACGTGGGCGTCTCGATCACCACCGCATCGACCTTCGAGCCGGCGAGTTCCTTGTAGGCGTCCGGCCCGTAGTAGGCGCGGGATTCCTCGACGCTGAACTTATCCCGGGTGGACTCCAGGTTGTTCTTAATGACGTCGGCCAGCGCGACGATGCGGGCGCCGGCGAACTCCGGGAAAAACGGCCCGATCCAGTTGCCGCGCCCGCCGCAGCCGACAATGCCGACCTCGACGGTGGAGTTCGCCTGTGTGCCGAAGACAGTTTCGGGCTTGAGAATCAGAACGCCGCCGGCGCTCTTCAGAAACGCGCGCCGCTCGGCGGTTCGCAATGGATCATTGTTCATGACTCCTCTCCTTCGAAAAAGACGGAAGCGCTTTCACTGCCGGGACAGGAATTCCAGAAACACCCGGGCCGTCCGGTCGAGGTTCTCCACAGACCCGCCGCCTTCAAGCACGGCGCACATCTCGTAGGCGACGTGGCCCGAATATCCAGCGGCCCGCAAGCCCTGGAAAAACGCCGCATAATCCACCCTTCCCTGCCCCGCCGGGACTGCCCGCACCAGATCGGACTCCTGCCGCACGTAGTTGACAAGCTGCGCGTCGTACTGGAACCGCGGGTGGATCACGTAGTCGGCCACCGTCGTCCAGGCGATCCATGGACCCATCGCCTTCACCGCGTCGATCATCGCCTGCCCTGACAGGCCCTGCAAGAACGGGGCCCAGGCGTCGAACGCCGCCTTGCAGTTGGGCTCGCCGACCTCCGCCAGCAGCCACGCCATCTGGTCGTGATGGACGGCGATGTCGTGGTGGTTCTGCACCAACAGGGTGACTCCATACTTCGCCGCCGCCTTCGAGGCCAGCCGCAGCCCTTTGACTAACTCGACATACTGAGAGTCATAACTGACTCCGGGGCGCTCGTATCCGGTGAAGATACGCAGGCGGGGCGTCTCCAGATCGGCGGCAAGCTGAGCCAGCACCTCGACGTAGCCGGCGTTCATCTCGCCCGAGGGGATCCCGGGCCGCTCGATGCCGGCGGTGAAGTCGGTGTATCCCATCAGAGCCGCCAGCTCCAGGCCCAGCGAGCGGATGCGGCTCTTCAGCTCGCGCCGCGCCGCCGCGTCGTAATCGAACGGCGACACGTGCGGCCGCTTCGCCACCAGGGCCACCGACTGAAACCCAAGTTCGACGGCCTTCTCCAGGAAAGAATCCACGCCCAGCAAGGAATGGCCCGGCCAGGCCCCCGCATAACTCACCGAATGCAACACCGGTATATAAGTCATTCCTCCGCGCCCTCCGCGGCTCGGCGGTTAATCCCCCGCCGGAACTCCAAGGTCGCCCGCCCCAAGCGGCGACATCACCGCCTCAGGACAATACCGCCCAATCATCTCGCACGCGATCCAAGCCCGCCGCACCCGCTCCCGAGACAGCGCGATCACCGTACCCTCGATGTGCGATCCGCTCGGGTACACATCCGGCGCGTTCCGCAGCCCGAACTTCAGGTAGATCGGCGACGCCGCCCGGATCAGCTGCGGAATCTCGTAGTGCCGGATGAAGCCGCCGATGTTGTCCGGCGCCTCCACGTAGAAGTCGATCGGCGCGTCGATGGCCGCTCGAATGGCCGCAATCTGCGGCAGCGAAAGATCCGACGGGATATTGATGGTGTTGGCGCCGAGGTCTTCGAGAATGCGGGCGCTGGCCGGGTTGGCCGGCGCCATCATCACCGACGTCTTGATCACCAGCTCGCCCGGCAGGTCGCCCGAAACCTTCATCCTACCGATGACTTGAAGAATCCCGAGATCCGACACCAGCACGCTGCGCAGCCCGAGCTTCACCGCCCGCCGAACATCTTCCATCGCATAGACAAGCTGGTCCGCGCCGCGCAGGCTGAGGCCGAGCGTGCGGCCCGCAGTCGAGAACACCTGCGCGCCGACGTCGAACGTGGCCCGCGGCCCGATAAACAGGTTCACCTCGATGCGCGCGCGCCGGCCGATGTCGAGCATCTCCCGGATCTCGTCGTCGGTCATGAGCAGGATGCCGCTGCCCTGGCTGACGCGATGCACCGGCACCTTGCGCTTCTCGGCTTCGTCGAGCACCGCCGCCAGCGCGCGCGGGCCTTCGGTTGAAGGAATCTCGATCCGGTACTGCCCGCCGTCGGGAAAGCGTTTGGCCGACTCTGGCCAGTCGCGCGGATCCTCGCCGGGCAGGCCCGACTTCCGCAGAAATTCGCGGGACTCGTTCATGACCTCACCTCGGTATTCAACTCGTACCCATGATCGGCGATCTGCGCCCACAGGATCTCCGAGTCGTGCCCGTGCAGCCGGAAGACCTGGCGCACCAGGTCGCAGACCGATTCGTACCCGCGCTCGTAAAACACGAGCATTGACGGGCCGGCGCCGCTCAGCGCGCAGCCAAGCAAACCGGGCGCGCGCAGCTTCAGAATATCCTCCATGCCGGGAACCAGCTTCAGCCGGTAGGGCTGGTGCAGGCGATCTTCGAGCGCCGTCGGGAAGGCGTTGGCGGCGCCCATGGCGAGCGCGGCGATCAGCAGCGCCGCGCGCTGCACGTTGAAAATCGCGTCCTGCCGCGAGACCCGTTCCGGCAGCACCGAGCGCGCCGTCGACGTCGGCAGTACGAAGTCCGGAACAACGACGGCCAGTCCGAAATGCTTCGGCAGCTCCAGCCTGACGGCATGCGCCACCCCGCCCGAATCGATGGCGCTCGCGACGATCGACCCGAGCACGCACGCCGACACGTTGTCCGGATGGCCCTCGATCCTGGCCGCCTCGTCGAGAATCCGCAGCGGCTTCCAGTGGAGTCCTAACAAGCGGTCGGCGATCACCACGCCGGCCGTCAATGCGGCTGCGCTCGAGCCCAGTCCTTTGCCGATCGGGATCTGGTTTTCGATAATCAGCTCGATCGGCGGCAGCGTATCCCGCGTGTCTCGGGCCACCGCCAGCGCCGTCTGCCAGATCAGGTTGTCCTCGCCGGTGGAAATCTGGTCCGCGTCCCGGCCGCAGGCCTGTATCGAGAGGCTGTCGCTGCGGCGGAAGCGGCACTCCAAGTAGATGCCGAGCGCCAGGCCCAGCGCGTCGAAGCCGGGCCCGAGGTTGGCGCTGGAAGCCGGAACGCGGAGGCTGGCCCACTCCATCGGTTCAGGCGGCGCCATCCAACGTGACCTTCTGTCCTTCCCGGCAGGAGCGGTATGCGCCGAGCACAACTTCGAGAGCGAGGTAGCCGTCCTCTCCGGAGCAGGCCGGCCTGCGGCCGGTGCGGCACGCCGCGCCGAAATCCAGGAACTGGCGCTCGAACGGCGTAAGCGGGATGTTCATCGGGTCGGAGGAACCGGACATCACTTCCTTCTCCACCGGCGCCGGCTCGCCGTGATCGTCCTGCACGTCCCACGTGGTGAGCTTGTCCGCCGAGATGATCGCCGTGCCCTTCGTGCCGTGGATCTCGATCCGCTCGGTGTAGCCGGGCCACATGGCCGTTGAAGCCTGGATGACGCCGGTGGCGCCGTTGCCGTATCGCAGCGCCACAGTGATGACGTCTTCCGACTGGATCTTGTGCAGCGCGCCAAGCTGCCAGAAGGCGAACAGCTCTTTCGCCGGCCCGATCAGCCAGAGCAAGATGTCCACCTGGTGGATCGCCTGGTTGATCATCGCGCCGCCGCCTTCCACGTCCCAACTTCCCTTGATCGGGCGCGAGTAATACTCCGCCGTGCGATACCACTTGACGTACGCATCGGCCTGGACGATCTTGCCGAGCCTGCCGTCCGCCAGTGCTTTTCTCAGGAAGATGGTCGAATCGTCAAACCGGTGCTGGCTCATCACGCCGAGCTGGATGCCGGCGCTTCGTGCCGTGTCGATCATCTTCCGCGCCGTCTCGAGATTCGTGGAGATCGGCTTCTGCACCTGGATGTGCTTCTTCATTTCGGCGCAGATCTCGAGCGGCTGCAAGCGGAAATCGGGGAACGTGCAGACGTCGACGTAATCGACTTCAGGGTCGCGGCATACCTCTTCGTACGACTTGACGAACCGCGCCCCGTACAGGCCGGCGAACTTCCGGCCGGCCTCCTCGTTAATGTCCGTACACACCGCGACCCGGTAGCCAATGTTCCGATAGGCCTGGGCGTGCTTGTGCGAAATCGCACCCGTACCGATGATTCCAACGCGCAAGGAAATCTCCCTCCCCTACAATCCGTTCTCCGTCCCGCAGATGCTGACTTCGAGTCCCATCTCCCGGAACATGGCGGCCTTGGCCGCCAGCGCGAGGTTCGCCCCAGCGGCGTCGGGCGCGTAGGCGACCTGGATGTGGTTCGACTTGTGGCGTGCCATCATCTGGTCGCGGCTGACGCCGTAGGTGACCGCGTGCATGATCGGCCACTGCGGCGTCGTGGCCTGCCAGCGGCGCTCGGTCTCTTCCCGCGGCAGCTCGATCACCTTGGCGCGGCCGAGGTCCGCTTTGAGCTTGCCGCGATCCACAAACACGCGGCTCCAGACGATCTCGCCGGGCTTGCTGATGCCCTTCACTGTGCCGCCGCCAAGTCTGAAGTACATCGGCGGCTGGCGCTCGCTGACCGCGCCGGCGTAGCCGCCGATGAAGTGCGCGGGCGGCGCCGATCCGGAAATCTCGAACACCCAGACGAACTGCTCAAGTCCGTTGCAGCGGTACGGCTCGCCATAGCGCACGTCGTGCAGCGTGTTCTCGGGTGGGAAGCCCAGCTTTTTCCAGACGCGGTTGGTGACCAGCCCGTCGAGGCCGGCGCACTCGTCCACCTCGTTGAAGTGCGGCAGCGCCTCGCCTTCGTAAAGGATCCTGCCGGTGGCCGCGTGTTTCGCCGGCGGCCGGTCCACGTTGTTCAGCAAACCTTCGGCGAGGTCGGAAGCCGGCGCCAGGTCCTTCAAGCCCTGCTGGTACTGGATGCCAATGGTGTCGCAGCCGAATTCGTCGGCGATTCTAAGCGCGGCGATGTACATGCGGCACTGGTCGAGAATCTGGTCGTCGGTCAGGTCGGTCTCGGGGTTCGGCCCGGTCAGGAATTTCATGCCCTTCTGGTCCAGCCACCGCCGCACCTGCTGCGCTTCCGCCGCCGGCACTTCGAGCATCCCGGCGTACAGGGCCGACTGGCTGAGGCGCTCCTTGAAAATGCCGGTCGCGTGCAGCAGCTCATCCGGGATGATTGCGTTGTACATCCCCATGCAGCCTTCGTCGAAGATGCCCATGATCGCTTTGTTGCGGCGCAGCTCGCGGGCGAGCTCGACGCCGATCTGCTCGGCCTGCGGCGGCAGCTTCAATTCATTCAGGCTGCGGACGTGGCTGGTGTCGTGCTCCACCGGCTGGCCGCTCAGCCAGCGGCGAAGCCCACGCAGAAAGAACTCGTCGGTGAAATCGACGCTCCATAGTGTGCTGTACGGCACGCCTGCCTTGGTGAGGCTGCCGTTCAAATTCAACATGCCGACCAGCCCGGGCCACTCCCCGCTCCAGTTGGCGGCCGTGAGGATCGGCCCTTTGTGGGTATAGAGGCCATGCAGAAGGTGGTGGCTATACTGCCAGACCGCCTCGACCACCACCAGCGGCGCTTCCGGTGGAATCCGGCGGAACACTTCCATTCCGTATTTCTGAGAGTCGATGAACCCGTGTCCCTTTTCGGGGACGTAAGGATGGCCTCGAACAACCTCGCGGCCTTCGCGCCGGATGGCGGCCATCACCGCCTCCTCTGCGCGCTGCTGTGCGGCCCAGCATTTCTGATTGGCGGACAGCCGCAGATCTCCGTTAGCAACTAAGATGACGTTTTCCGGCATGGTCCTATTCTGCCAGAAATACGGCGACAGGCAACGCTGACCCCAATGGTGACGCGTGTGCTATCGTACGCGGAAGTGGAGGACATGTGTAATCCAACCATGCGTGTGCGACTCCTGCATTGTTCGGCGACTCTCGCGCTGTCCGCCTTGCTGGTGACGCCCGCCTCTGCCGACGAGGGCATGTGGCTTTACAGCAACCCTCCCAGCAAGCAGCTCAAATCCAAGTACAATTTCGACCCCACGCCCGGATGGCTGGAGCATCTTCAAAGATCCTCCGTCCGGTTCGGCAACGGCGGCTCAGGCTCGTTCGTCTCGGCGGACGGCCTCGTGTTCACCAACCATCACGTCGGCGTGGACTGTCTCCAGAAGCTCAGCTCGGCGCAGCAGGATTTCTTGAAGACCGGCTACTACGCGACCGGCCGCGACCAGGAGCGCAAGTGCCCCGATCTGGAGCTGAACGTGCTGATGAGCATCGCGGACGTCACCAGCCGGGTGAACGCCGCCGTCACGCCGGGCATGGCGGAAGCGCAGGCCGTGGAGGCTCGGCGCGCCGCCAAGAACACCATCGAGAAGGAGTCGAAGGACGCCACCGGCATGGAGAGCGAGGTGGTCGCGCTGTACAACGGCGGGCAATATCACCTCTACCGCTACAAGAAGTACACCGACGTGCGTCTTGTCTTTGCGCCGGAGAAGGCCATTGCCTTTTTCGGCGGAGATCCCGACAACTTCGAGTACCCACGCTACGACCTGGACATCACCTTTTTCCGAGTCTATGAGGACGGCAGGCCCGCTCGCGTGGAGCACTACCTGAAGTGGAGCCGCGCCGGGGCGGCGGAAGGGGACCTAGTCTTCGTTTCCGGACATCCGGCGGGCACCCAGCGGCTGGACACGGTGGCGCAACTCGAACTCGCCAGGGATTTCCAGTACCCGCTCGCTCTGGATCGTCTTCGCCGGCGCGAAGTGCTGCTCAGGACGTACAGCGATCGCGGCGCCGAGAACGCCCGGCGCGCGCAGGATGACCTGTTCGGCTACCAGAACAGCCGCAAGGCGTACCTCGGGATGCTCGCGGGCTTGCAGGATCCTCCGCTGATGCGAAGGAAGCGCGAGGAGGAGACAGCGCTCCGGCAAGCCGTGGCCAAGTCGGCGGAGTGGCAGGCCGCCTACGGAGACGCCTGGAACCGCGTGGAAGCGGCTAACCAGGTGTTCCGCACGATCTACGAGAAGCTGTCGCTGCTCGAGTACGGTTCGGCGTTCAACAGCCGGCTGTTCGAAATCGCGCGAACCCTGCTGAGACTGGCCGAGGAGTCGCGCAAGCCCAATGCCGAGCGGCTTCGCGAATACTCGGACGCCGCGCTCGACTCGCTGAAGTTCCAGCTATTCTCCGGCGCGCCGATCTACGAGGATTACGAGACGCTGAAGCTCGCCGACTCCCTCGCCCTGCTCGAGGAAAAACTCGGCGCGGAGAACGACCTGGTGGTTCAAGTCCTCGATGGCAAGTCGCCCCGCCAGCGAGCCTCGGACCTGGTGCGCGGGACAAAGCTCGCCGATGTCGCGCTGCGAAAGAACCTCGCCGGCGGCGGGCAGGCGGCCATCGAGGCATCGGACGATCCGATGATCCGCCTCGCCCGCCTGGTCGACCCCGCAGCACGGGACGTGCGTAAGCTGTTCGAGTCGCAGGTGGACGAGCCGACCGAGCAGGCCTTCGGCAAACTCGCCCAGGCGCGGTTCAAGGTGTACGGCGCTTCCGTATATCCAGACGCGACGTTCACTCTGCGCCTGGCGTTCGGAGAAGTTCGCGGCTACGAGGAGGACGGTCGGAAGATCCCGTGGGCGACCACCATCGGCGGGACCTTCGCCCGCGCCGCCGACCACGGCTACAAGGAGCCGTTCAACCTGCCCAACAGCTGGCTCGACGGAAAGGACCGCCTCAATCCCTCGGCGCCGTTCAACTTCGTCTGCACCGCCGACATCTCCGGCAGCAACTCGGGAAGCCCGGTGGTGAACCGCCAGGGAGAAGTAGTCGGCATCATCTTCGACGGCAACCTGCACCAGTTGCCGGGCACGTTCCTGTACACGGAAGAGCAGGCCCGCTCGCTGGCGGTGCACTCGGAGGGAATCGTGGAGGCGCTGCGGAAGATCTACCGGACCAGCGCGCTGCTGAAGGAACTAAGGGTCGAGTAGCTTTTCCACCGCGAGCGCGTGCTCTTCTCCAAGAAGACCTCCCGGAAGATCGATGGGCCGGTAGCTCAGACGGTAGAGCATCTGCCTCTTGAGCAGAGGGCCCGGGTTCGAGTCCCGGCCGGCTTCCATGCCCGTTGTGTTCCAAGCATTGCGGAAGTGGGTCCAGCTCGGTGACCTGCCGCCCGCTGTGCTTGCGCTCAATGGCAAGTGAGCCTATGATTCTCTAGCAGAAAGGAGTACCCATGAGGTGGGGAAAAATCGTCGCTATCGGTGTAATCCTCATTGCGGCCGGCATCGGGTGGTGGATGTATCGCGCTCCGAAACCAGAGCCGGCTCCAGAGGCGCCAGTGATGCCTGTCGGAACACCTGTTCAGATTACAGCGCCCAGGGGGTTGCCGCCTGTGCCAATCCCGCCTGACAATCCTCCGACTGCCGAAACGATCGCTCTCGGACGCAAGCTGTTTTACGACACAATCCTCTCTGTGGACAAGACCACTGCTTGCTCCACCTGCCACAACCCGGGCCTCGGTTTAGCTGACGGCAAAGAAGTTCCCGAGGGCGCCGGAGGCCGGAAGGGAAGGCGTAACGCTCCCACTCTGCTGAATGCGGGTTACAACACAATGCAGTTTTGGGATGGCCGTGCCCCAAGTCTGGAGAAGGTGACGGAAGACCGCGTTCGAAACCCGGCCGAAATGGCTCACACGCTGGAGGGAGTGGAAACGAGGCTGATGGCCAACCCGGTTTATGAGTCGGCATTTGAGAAAGCGTTCGGTCCCGGACCCATCAAATTCCAGATGGTGGCGAAAGCGATTGCGTCGTTCGAGCGGACGATGCTCACCGGCGACTCGGTATTCGACCGCTACCTTTACGGCGGCGCCAAGAAGAGTCTGAGCAAGCCGGCCGAGCGTGGTCTTGAGGTGTTTCGCAATCCCAAGAAGGGCAACTGCGCCGCTTGTCACCACATCGGCGAGTCTCACGCGTTGTTTACGGACAACAAATTCCACAATCTCGGCGTGGGCGTGAACGCCAAAGGCCAGATGACCGATCTGGGCCGATATGAAATCACAAAGAACGACGCCGACCGAGGCGCGTTCAGGACCCCCCCGCTCAGGAACGTTGCCCTCACCGCGCCGTACATGCACGACGGGAGTCTGAAGACGCTGAGGGAAGTCGTAGACTTACACGTGCGCGGCGGCAACCCGAATCCGTACCTGGACAAGGAAATCAGCTCTCGGGACTTCCTGAGCGAACAGGAGCGAGAGGAGTTGGTGGCCTTTCTGGAGGAGGCGTTGACCGGGCCCGTGGCGCCGAACCTCGATCACCCATAAGCATTCGAGTAACACGTTCCTCTGCACGGAAGACCACGCGCGCTGCGTGGCCGTCTACGAGGCGGGAATCGTGGAGGCGTTGCGGAAGATCGACTCGACTGGCGCGCAGCGGAAGGTGCTGAAGGTCGAGTAGCGTCGGCGAGGCGCACCAAACCCGCGCCGGCACGCGGGCACGTGCTATTCTCGAAGAAGATCGAGAGATCGGGCCGGTAGCTCAGACGGTAGAGCATCTGCCTTTTAAGCAGAGGGTCCCGGGTTCGAGTCCCGGCCGGCTCACCAGGATCAGCACCCCGTTCGCAATCAGCCGCGTGAGCCGAGCAGTCGATTGAGCAGATCTTTCAATCGCAACTGCTTGGCCCACGTCCGCAGGTACTCGACGTCGAGGCGTTCTCCTTGCGTCTCAACGAGGCCGGTCAGGTCGCTCCACTGGCGTTCCGAAGCCTCGCCTCCCCTCCGATACCTCAGCATCTTGGAAAGGACGCGAGAAGGGCCGGTTCGACACCCGGTAGCCGGACGCGCATGCGTCGGGCAAGCTCCGACTGCTGGAATTCAGTGAAGGTGAAGGGGGAAATGTCGAACTTGGAAACCGGAGGCATATGGACCACGTTGAACGAGCGATGAAACCAGCCAAACGATCGATGTCAGCCGTGGCGCGGAAGACGCCGTGGAGCGAGCTGGCCATTGAACCGCAGAAGTAATACTCGATGCCGCAGCGGTCAAGCGCGTCGACCAATGCCCGGATGGCGGCCGGCTCGCTGGCGGTCAGCACGGCGGCGGGCTCCAGGAGTAAGCCTTGCGGACCAAATCCTCGCCGAAGCGCCGGGCGGCGGCAAGCAGGATGACGTTGCGCTCGCTCCAGTCAGGATGGGTCCTGCGGATCGCCTCTTCCTGCGCGGCACGTGCGCGGCGATTCAGCTCAAAGACGCGGGCGAGCTTCTGTTCCGGAGTCATCCGCCAAATCAGGCCAATGTACAGCTCCCACGCGCGAATATCGGTGTCGGCGGGCGGGCGGAGCGGCATTGCCCTTCCTCAATAGCACAAATGCTCGTTCAAGGGTGCGCGCCAAAGCGCCGGCCGCAAGCACGCAAGCCCCCAGCCCGCTAACTATCGTTAGCAGTACTCCATCCTTCTTCAGCAATCTTGATCGGCGGAACGCGACGCCCTACCGTTGTACCGAGGGTAACTCTGCTCGAAGGCGCTGCGATCTTATGAGCTTTGAAATCGGCGACACCGTCGATGCTTACAAGATCACGGGAGTCGTGGGCCGTGGCGGGATGGGAAGGGTGTTTCGGGCCGAACACACCATCACCCGGCGTGTCGAAGCAATGAAGGTGGTGATCGGCGGCCGGCCCGACGCAAGCGAGCAAGCCCAGCGTTTCCTCCGCGAGATCCGACTCCAGGCCAGCCTCAGCCATCCGAACATCGCCTCCGTCTATCACGCGTTCTGGCTGAACAGCGACCTCGTGCTCATCATGGAGCTGGTGGAGGGGCCTTCGTTGCAGGACCTTCTGGAGGCCGGACCCATCCCGCTCCCCACCGCGATCGACTATGCCTGCCAGGCGCTGCGCGCCCTGAGCCACGCCCATAGCAACGGCGTGGTGCACCGTGACGTGTCCCCGGGCAATATTTTGGTCGCACCGGATGGAACCGTCAAGCTTACCGACTTCGGCTTGGCAAAGTCGCTCGCCGGCCCGCGCTCCACGCAGGCGGGCGAGGGAATGGGTTCGGTGTATTACGCCTCGCCCGAGCAACTGAAGGGTCTTCCGACGGTGGACGAACGGACCGATGTCTACTCGCTCGGCGCGGTGCTCTACGAGCTGGTCACGGGCCGCCCCATGTTCGACGCGGACAGCCTGTACGACGTAATGATCGCCCAGATCGAGCTGACGCCCCAGCCCCCGATCGAAGTAAGGCCGGAAATTCCACCGCTGCTCAACGACGTCATCCTCACGGCTCTGTCGAAACAGCCGGCGCAGAGGTTCCAGTCCGCCGAGGCCTTTCTGGAGGCGCTGGAACCGCTGAAGCAGATCCCCGGCGGCACGCCGGCGCAGGCGGCAGTGACGGCTGGCGCCGTACAAACCGGCAAGCCTCCGATCTGGAGCCGATTCGTCGAGGTGTTTCGCGCGATTCGCCTCCCCTTCACGGCCATGCTTCGCACGGGTTCCCTGCTCTTGCTCGGAGCGCTGTTGATGGCCGGACTGGTGACGGCGGTCCGGTACGCCATCCCCTCCCGTTCCGCCCCCGGCGAGAAGGGTGCTGCCGATGTCCAACCGTTGCCAAATGCGGAATCCATTCCCACCCCGGAGACCGCGCCCAACCTTCCGCAGCCGGCGACACCACTCGCATCGGAGGAGGTCGCGGCCGCCTCAACCCCAGATATGCCGAAAGCAGTACCGGCGCCGCCGTTGCGAAGCGCTCGCCGCCTTTCCAGGAGGTTGGCTCCGCCTCCGGCGCCGGTCCCGGTCATTTCCGTCCGCGTCGAGCTGGTCCCCTCTGAAATTCCGAGCCGGCTGCCGGAACCACCGGCCCCCTCTGCGACCGAGGCCATCCCGGACAACCCTGGCAATACCGCCGACGCCGAGCTTGCCGCCAAGAAGCCACGCCACTGGCTGTGGAGGGCGCTGCGCAGGATCCCTCAACCCCGGTTCCGCGGGAAGCCGGCAGCCGGGGAGGCCGATGCAGCCGCGTCGAGCAACGCTGGACCGCCGGAGGCCGGCGCTCAGCCGTAGGTGCGAGCATCCTGTAGGGCCCGCGCACTCGACAAGTCAACCCCCGCGCCGCCGCTGCTACAATGGGAACGTCCCCCCTTTCTATGATCGACGCTCTCATTGCGAAGATCTTCGGCACGCACCACGAGCGCGAGCTCAAGAAGATGCGCCCGCTCGTGGCCGCCATCAACGATCTCGAGCCCGCCGTCCAGCAGCTCTCCGACGCCGAACTGGCCGCCAAGACCGCCGAGTTCAAGCAGCGCCTCGACCAGGGCGCGTCGCTCGACGACCTGCTGATCGAAGCCTTCGCTGTCGTCCGCGAGGCCGGCCGCCGCACCCTCAACATGCGGCACTTCGACGTCCAGTTGGTCGGCGGCATCGTCCTTCACCGCGGCCGGATCGCCGAAATGAAGACCGGCGAAGGAAAGACGCTCGTCGCTACGCTGCCCAGTTACCTGAACGCGCTCGAAGGCAAGGGCGTCCACGTCATCACCGTCAACGATTACCTGGCCAAGCGCGACGCCGAGTGGATGGGCAAGATCTACAACTTCCTCGGCCTGTCGGTCGGGGTGATCGTGCACGAACTGGACGACTCCGAGCGGCGCGAGAGCTACGGCTGCGACATCACCTACGGCACCAACAACGAGTTCGGCTTCGACTACCTCCGCGACAACATGAAGTTCCGGCTGGAGGATTGCGTCCAGCGCCTCCACCATTACGCCATCGTCGACGAGGTGGACTCCATCCTGATCGACGAGGCGCGCACGCCGCTCATCATCTCCGGCCCGAGCGAGGAGTCCACCGACAAGTACTACAAGATCAACCGCATCATTCCGCGCCTCATCCGCGGCGAGGTGATCGAAGGCAAGGAGCCGGGCGAGAAGTACACCACCGGCGACTACACGGTGGAGGAAAAGCACCGCGCGGCCGCGCTCACCGAAGAGGGCATGGCCAAGGTCGAGAAGCTGTTGAACATGCCCGGCCTGTACGAGGGCGCCGACTTCGACACGATGGTTTACCGCCACCACGTCGAGCAGGCCCTTCGCGCCCATGTGCTTTTCCACCGCGACAAGGACTACCTGGTCAAGGACGACCAGGTGGTGATCGTGGATGAGTTCACAGGACGCATCATGCCCGGCCGCCGCTGGAGCGACGGCCTGCACCAGGCCATCGAGGCGAAGGAAGGCGTCAAGATTGAGCGCGAGAACCAGACGCTGGCCACCATCACCTTCCAGAACTACTTCCGCATGTACAAGAAGCTGGCGGGAATGACCGGCACGGCGGAGACGGAAGCTCCGGAATTCGCCAAGACGTACAATGTTGACGTTAACGTCATCCCCACCAACCGCACGCTGATCCGCATCGAGAACCACGACATCGTCTACCGCACCGAGGAAGAGAAGTGGCGCAACGCCGCCAAGGAAATCAAGGCCTGCCAGGAAAAGGGCCAGCCGGTTCTGGTCGGCACCATCTCGGTCGAGAAGTCGGAAAAGCTGTCGGGCATCCTGAAGCGGATGGGTGTCCGGCATGAAGTGCTGAACGCCAAGAACCATGAGCGGGAAGCGTTCATCGTTGCCCAGGCCGGCCGCAAAGGCGCCGTCACCGTCTCAACCAACATGGCCGGACGCGGCACCGATATTCTTCTCGGCGGCAACCCGGAGTTCATGACCAAGGAGGCTTGCCTCAAAGAGAAGCTCGCCGAGGCTCTGCCGAAGGGCCAGGAGTCCTTCACCGGCGACCAGCACTTCTACCACTTCAACCACCTCGGCCAGTTCTACCGGGTTTCGCGCGCGAAATGGAACGAGATCTTCGCCCGCCACAAAGCGCAGACGGACAAGGAGCACGACGAGGTGGTCGCCCTCGGCGGGCTGCACATCGTCGGCACCGAGCGGCACGAGGCGCGGCGCATCGACAACCAGCTTCGGGGCCGCGCCGGCCGCCAGGGCGATCCGGGCAGCTCCCGCTTCTTCCTCTCGCTTCAGGACGACCTGCTCCGCATCTTCGGCGGAGAGCGCATGCAGAACCTCATGCTGCGCCTCGGCATGGAAGAGGACGTGCCGATCGAATCCCGGCTCATTACCAAGCGCATCGCGGCCGCCCAGAAGGCGGTCGAGGCGCAGAACTTCGCTGCCCGGAAACACCTCCTCGAATACGACGACGTCATGAACAAGCAGCGGCAGGCCGTCTACGGCATGCGCCGCCAGCTTCTCGAAGGCGCGGACCAGCGGGAGCGAATCCTCGAGATGGTCCGCGGGATTCTTGCCAGCTTCATCGATCTGCGCTGCGCGGCGAACGTCCACCCCAGCCAGTGGGACCTGGCAAGCTTGCGCAACGACGTGCTCACCCAGTTCGGCTATAAGATCGACCTCCAGGAGCTCGACGGCCTCCCTTCCGCCGAAATCGAAGAGCGTGTCTACGAGCATCTCGCCCGCAAGTACGACGACAAGGAGCAACTCGTCGGCCCGGAGATCATGCGCCAGGTCGAGCGCATGATCATGCTCAACGTCATCGACGGCCAGTGGAAAGATCACCTCCTGTCGATGGATCACCTCAAGGAGGGCATCGGGCTCCGCGGCTACGGGCAGAAGGATCCGCTGGTCGAGTACAAGAAGGAATCCTTCCATCTCTTCCAGTCGATGATGGACCGCTTCGAGGACGAGACAGTCCGCTACCTGTATTTCCTTCAGCCGGCGGAGGCGGAAACTTCCCTGCTCCCGGTGGAGTCTGAAGAGATGGAGGAAGAAGAGGTTCCGGAGCTGGCCGAAGTCACCCAGGTCCATCGCGCCGCGGCCCAGTCTTCGCTCCTCGATTTCACGCGCAACGTCCAGCGCAAGAAGGAACGCGAGATGGCCCAGCTTCAGTTCGTCGGCGGCGCCACGGCGCCCAAGGGGCCTGTCGTCAAGGGACACAAGGTGGGCCGGAACGACCCCTGCCCGTGCGGGAGCGGAAAGAAATACAAGAAATGCTGCGGAGCCTGACGCTACTCCTCATCTTTCTGGCTGCGGCGAGCGCCGCGATCTTGCCCGAGCAGTTCCTCGGCGCCAACAAGTCCTCTGCCAAACCGGCCGCCATCAACGACCGCGCGGTTTGGGAAGAATACGGCTTGGAAGAAGGGGAAACCGCCGTCTACGGCGTTGCGCCGCACACCTTCAGTGTCACCGCGTTTCGCCTCAAGGACCCCACTGGCGCTCTGGCCGCGTTCCAGTGGCAGCGCCGCGCCGGGTCCGCCGCATCCGAGATCGGGGAGCACGCCGCCGAGGAAGACAACGGCGTCTTCTTGCAGTTCGGCAATTACCTGCTGCGGATTGAGGGCCGGAAGCCGACGGTTGTTGAACTGGCGCCGCTGCTCCATTCCCTGCCCCAGCTCGACCAGTCGCCGCTGCCGCTGCTGCCGGGTTATCTCCCCACCCGAGGGCGCGTGGACAACTCCGAACGCTACGTGCTCGGCCCGTCGTCGCTCGAGAAGTTCGAATCGCGCATCCCGCCCTCCGTGGCTGGGTTTCACTTCGGGGCCGAAGCCCAGCTCGGCACCTTCGGCTCGGCCGCCGGGCCGATGCAGCTTGCGATTTTCAGCTACCCCACGCCGCACATCGCCCGCGAGCGCGTCGAGGCGTTTCAGGCGCTGCCGGGCGCCATGGCCAAGCGCGCCGGCCCGCTCGTCGCCGTCATCATCGCCCCGCCCAACGCCGACGCCGCCGAGCAACTGCTTTCGCTGGTGCGCTACAAAGCCTCGCTGTCCTGGAGCGAATACATCCCCAGCAAGCGGGACAACATCGGCGACCTGATCATCAACATCTTCATTCTCACCGGCGTCCTGCTGCTGTTCGCGCTCGTCTCCGGGCTGGCCTTCGGGGGCTTGCGCGTACTCATACGCCGGGTGTGGTCCAAGGGCCAGGTCCAGGACCCGATGATCATGCTGCACCTGGAGGATCGGACGTAGGGGCGCGTCATCGCTCCTTAATCTTTCGTAGCGCCTCGATGCGGGCTGTCGCATGCCGGGCTTCGTCCTCGCCGGCGCCCTCGGAGCTGAGCAGCGCTTCGTATTCGCGGATCGCGTCGTCGTACTTCTTCTGGCGTTCGAGCGCTTCGGCAAGATCCAGGTGGACCGAGTAGATCCAGACGTCCATGTCGTCCGGGGTCTGCCCGATGCGGAGGACTTCGCGGAACTCGCGCTCGGCGCCGGGCCAGTCCTTAAGCATGCGGTACGCGCGGGCGAGGTCGTAATGGGCGTCGCGGTCGTTGCGGTCGAGGGCGATCAATGTCTCCCAGCAGGGGATCGCTTCGCGCCACATCGCCTCCGTCGGGTTGGCAAGCTCGCTTGTCAGCGTCGCGGCCAGCTCGCGGAGCGCGAGGCGGTTCTTCGGCCCGTCTCTTGCCGCCTGGCGAAGATCGCGCAACGCCTCATCGCTCTTGCCGGCGCGAAGCCTGAGCCAGGCGAGGCCGACGCGCGCCTCCGGAGACCTCGAGTCGATCTCGAGGGCGCGGCGGTAAGCCGCTTCGGCCTCGGCGTGCCGGCCCCGCCCAGCCTCGATGAAGCCGAGGTAGGCCACGGCGGCGGCGAGCTTGGGATTCAGCGCCAGCGCCCGGCGGAATTCCACCTCGGCTTCCCGCTCGGCCTCGCCGGTGTCGTCGTGCTCTTCGAACAGCGCGCGGCCGCGCTCGAAGCGGGCCTGGGCGTCGTCCTGCGGTGGGGCGAGCGTCAGAAGGAGGAGACGTAAAACGAACATCGCTAATATCTTTCAATTATTGTCAACTGGCCTGGCTCGCCAGTAGCATAGTAACCGATCACCCCCTCAGAGGGGTAACCGCTTCCGGGACCATGAAGAGCGCCAAGCTCCGCTTGTACCTCGCCATCGCTTTCCTCGCCCTCCTTGTCAATACCGCCTACATCTGGGCGTTCGCCTCGCCGACGATCTTCTACATGACGAACGTGCTGGGGCACGTGGTACTGGGCGCGGGCGTCGTGGTGGGATTTGTGTGGTTGTGGCGGCGCGACCGCGGCCTCGGGCGCGGGATCGGGGCGGCGCTTGGGCTGCTTGCGGTGGCGGCTGCGCTGGGCGCGTTTCTCACCTATGCCGGCGCGCTGACTCCGTACAAGCCGGTCCTGTGGGCACACATCTTCGCCGGTGTGGCGGGCGTGGCGGCGCTGCTGCCGTGGGTCCGGCGAACGGCGCGGAGCGACTTCCGCAAGGCGTTCCAGGCATCCTTGGCGCTGCTGGTTCTTCTGCCGGCGGGCGCCTACGTTTACCGTAAGGCGGTCCCGAACTCGCGTGACGTAATCCGGAACCCGATGGTCGTGCCCGTCTCCATGGAAGAAGAGGGCGCCGGGCCGAAGTCGCCGTTTTGGCCGTCGTCGGCGAACACGAACGTCAACGGGATCATCCCCGCGAACTTCTTCCTCGACTCGAAGACGTGCGGCGAGTGCCACAAGGACATCTACGAGCAGTGGAACAGCTCGGTCCACCACTTCTCGTCGTTCAACAACCAGTTCTACCGGAAGTCGATCGAGCACATGCAGGAAGTGGTGGGCACGAAGCCGAGCAAGTGGTGCGCGGGCTGCCACGACCACGCGGTGTTCTTCAACGGCCGCTTCGACAAGCCGATCAAGGACCAGATCGATACCGAGGAGGCGCACGCGGGACTGGCGTGCGTGTCGTGCCACTCGATCGTGCACGTCGATTCCTCGATGGGCAACGGCGGGTTCATCATCGAGTACCCGCCGCTGCACGACATCGCCAACAGCAAGAACAAGTACATCCGGATGCTGGACCGGTTCCTGACGAACCTCGATCCGGAGCCGCACCGGAAGTCGTTCCTGAAGCCGTTCATGCGCGGCGAGAACTCGGCGGAATACTGCTCGACGTGCCACAAGGTCCACCTCGACGTTCCCATCAACAATTACCGCTGGCTGCGCGGCTTCAACGACTACGACAACTGGCAGGCGAGCGGCGTCTCGGGCCAGGGGGCGCGTTCGTTCTACTATCCGGCGGCGTCGAAGAACTGCATCGACTGCCACATGCCGCTGGTGCCGTCGAAGGACCCGGGCAATCACAAGGGCTTCGTCCACTCGCACCGCTTCCCGGCGGCGAACATGGCGGTGGCGTACGCGAACCAGGACCACGACCAGATGAAGGAGACGGAGAAGTTCTTGAAGTCCGGGTTCATCAGCGTGGACATCTTTGCGGCCTCGCCGGTGGAAGAGCAGCCGGGGCAATTGGGCATGATGCGCCGCGCCGGCGAAGGGCCGCAGCTCATGTCGACGTTCGCCGTCGGCGAGGAGGCGGAGCAGGCGGGGCAGGTGTTCTTCCGCGAGGTCGGGAAGCTGGCGGCGCCGATTGACGCGGCGGGCGCGAAGTACCGGCCGGGCTCGACTGTGCGCGTGGACGTGGTGGTGCGGACGCGCGCGATCGGCCACTTCTTTCCCGGCGGCACGGTGGACTCGTTCGACGTGTGGCTCGAACTCGAAGGCAGGGACGCCACGGGGAAAACGGTCTTCTGGAGCGGCAAAGTCGAGGACGGCGGCAAAGGCCCGGTCGAGAAGGGCGCGCACTTCTACCGGTCGTACCTGCTGGACGGCGAGGGCAACCCGATCAACAAGCGGAACGCGTGGCAGGCGCGCAGCGTGCTGTACGTGCGGCTGATCCCGCCGGGCGCGGCGGACGTGGCGCACTACCGCATGCGGATTCCGAAAGACGCGAGTGGGCCGATTACGCTCACCGCAAAGCTGAACTACCGCAAGTTCTCGCACTACTACACGCAGTACGTCTACGCCGGCGAGCCGCTCGCCGGGCAGGACGGCGCGCTGGTCAATGCGAACCACGACAGCCGCGTGTTCGGCTTCAGTCCTTCGAACATCCCGAAGAACGTGTCGGGCAAGATCAAGAACCGGATTCCGGACCTGCCGATCGTGACGCTGGCCGCCGACACGGCGACGCTGGAGGTGGCCGGACCGCGCCAGGAGACGGTCTGGAAGCCGGTGGTCCGCCGCGAAGACCGCGAGCGCTGGAACGACTGGGGCATCGGGCTGCTGCTTCAGGGCGATCTCAAAGGGGCGGAGTACGCCTTCAAGCGGGTCACGGAAGCCGAGCCGGAATACGCCGACGGCTGGCTGAACGTGGCCCGCGCGCTGATCCAGGAAGGCGAGACCGAGGCGGCGAAGCCGTACGTGGCCAAGGCCGAGGCGCTCGACCCGAAGCTCGGGCGGATTTACTTCTTCAAGGCGATGGCGCAGAAGGCGGACGGGGACTACGACGGAGCGCTCGAGTCGCTGCGGAAGGTCGAGTCGATGTATCCGCGAGACCGGGTGGCGGTGAACCAGATCGGGCGCATCCTGTTCTTGAAGCGGGAGTACAAGGCGGCGGTGGAGGCCCTCCAGCGGGTGCTCGCGGTGGATCCGGAAGACGTGCAGGCGCATTACAACTTGATGCTGTGCTACCGGGGCCTGGACGACCAGGAGAAGGCGGAGCGCGAGGAGAAGCTGTTCCGGCGGTTCAAGGCGGACGAGTCGGCGCAGGCGATTACGGCGAAGCCGCGGATGCTGAGCCCAGAGGACAACAACGAGCGGCAGGCGATTCATGAGCACGAGTCGGCGCCGCTTCGCTAGAAAGCAAAAATCAAAAATCAAAAGGCAAAAATCAAAAATGGTATGAGGAAGCTGTTCAGTTGTTTGATTGCCTCCGGCGTGCTGGTGAGCGCGGCGCCGGTGAAGTTTACGGACGTGACGACGGCGGCGGGGATCAAGTTCACGCACAACAGCGGCCGGGCCGGGAAGAAGTGGCTGCCGGAGACGCTGGGCTCGGGGTGCGCGTTCTTCGACGCCGACGGCGACGGGTGGCCGGACGTGCTGCTGGTGAACAGCAAGGACTGGGCGCCGCTCGGGCGCAAGTCGCTGCCGGCGCTGTACCGCAACAACCGCAACGGCACGTTCACCAACGTCACGGCGGCGAGCGGGCTCGGCGTGGAGATGTACGGCATGGGCGTGGCGGTGGGCGATTTCGACAACGACGGGCGCGACGATGTGTACGTCACGGCGCTCGAAGGCGACCGCCTGTTCCGCAACGAGGGCGGTTTCAAGTTTCGCGACGTAACGGCGGCGGCGGGCATCCGCAACGCGGACTTCGGCACTAGCGCGGCGTGGCTGGACTACGACCGCGACGGGAAGCTCGACCTGTTTGTCGCCAACTACGTGCAGTGGACGGCGAAGGGCGACCTGTGGTGCTCGCTCGACGGCGCGACCAAGTCCTACTGCACGCCGGAGTCGTACAAGGGCACGTCGTCGAAGCTTTACCGCAATCTCGGCGGCGGCAAGTTCGAGGATGCAACGCAGAGGGCGGGCGTGGGCGAGCCGACGAGCAAGTCGCTGGGGATCGCGGTATTCGATTACAACGGCGACGGCTGGCCGGACCTGTTCATCGCCAACGACACGCAGCCGAACAAGCTGTACCGCAACAACCGGAACGGCACGTTCACCGAGGAGGGGCTCCGGGCCGGCGTGGCGTTCGGCGAGGACGGCATGGCGCGCGGGGCGATGGGCACGGACGCGGCCGATTACGACCGCTCGGGGAGGCCGCACCTGCTGGTCGGCAATTTCTCGAACCAGATGCTCGGCCTCTATCACAACGAGGGCAACGGGCTGTTCGTGGACGAGGCGCCGAAATCGACGGTGGGGCGCGCCAGCCTGCTGTGCCTGGCCTTCGGTGTGTTCTTCTTCGACTACGACCTGGACGGGAATCTCGACCTGTTCGCGGCCAACGGGCACATCGAGGAGGAGATCGGGCGGGTGCAGCCGAAGATCCAGTTCAAGCAGGCGCCACTGCTGTTCCGCAACCTCGGGCGCGGGCGGTTCGAGGATGTGACCAGCCGGATGGGCGCGGAGTTCAACCGGCCGATCGTGGCGCGCGGGGCGGCCTACGCCGATTACGACCGCGACGGGGACCTCGACATTCTGATTTCGACGAACCACGGGCCGGCGTACCTGTTCCGCAACGACGGCGGCAACCAGAACCGGTGGGTGAGCGTGCGGGCGGTGGGGGCGAAGTCCAACCGGAGCGGGATCGGGGCGGTGGTGCGGGTCGAGACAGCCTCCGGCGCCCAATGGCGCAAAGTGCACAGCGGGTCGAGTTACTGCTCGCAAAGCGACCTGGCGGTGACGTTCGGGTTGGGCGGGGACGAGGCGATTCGGAGGATCGAAGTGACGTGGCCGAGCGGAGCGAACGAGTGGGTGACCAATGTGCAGCCGAACCAGTTCGTGACGGTGGAGGAGGGGAAGGGCGTGGTGGCGCGGAGCGGGCCGGGGTTGGCGGCGCCGATGAAAGCGGAGCAGGCGGTAGCGAGGCGCGCCGGGCGGTCTTCCGGGATGTAGGGTGTTGTTTCCTGCCAGGCCGGATTCCGTGCGCGCACGGGGAGGCTTTAGTCTTGGACAAAGCAATCCAGCAGTCCGGCATCAATGCAGGTCGGGCGTTCGGATCCAGTATCCAGTTTGTATGAATTCCCCCTGTCGAACATAGTTACCGGCACGGTCGATGGATCGAACTTGTTCCGAGCCAGGCTGGCAATCAGGATACTCGTGAGTTTGCGATCCGGTCTTAGCTCTCACTGCGCAGACGTCTCAAGCATTGGTCCTGGCGGAGACGGGGCATCAGGGCGAAAGCTTCTGTCAAGCGGCAGGCGTCGAGGTCGATTCCGCCGATTGTCCTCGTGCAGCCTGCCGTGATCGTTCATTGGGTTCCCCTACTCTAAGTGTGCCGATGGGCCCGCTTTCGGCGGGCGCCCGTGTACCTCGATTTGTTCCGAATCAGAGCATACTTAGGTGCTATAATCGGGTCCATCCATACGGTCCACGGTCGCCCAGGAGTTGAGTGATGGGAAAGCTGCCTGCCTTCGCACGAGGGGTCCGCTTCGGCGTTTTCGAGGTCGATCTCCAGACCGGCGACCTGCGCAAGAGCGGCCTGAAGCTTCGCATCCAGGAGCAACCCTTACAACTATTAGCGCTGTTGTTGGAGCGGCCCGGAGAGCTCGTCACGCGAGAGGACCTGCGCCTCAAATTGTGGCCGAAGGACACGTTCGTAAATTTCGACCACAGCCTGAACACCGCGATCAACAAGCTGCGGGAGACACTTGGGGATTCGGCCGAGGCGCCGCGCTATGTGGAAACCCTTCCGCGGCGCGGCTACCGGTTCATCGCCCCGGTGGAACCGGTTGGCGGCGAGCCGGCGGTGGAGATGGAACGGCCACCGGCGCCGCCCCGCGAGGCATCTCCCCGCCTGAGTCGGGAAAGAATCGCGTTCATCGCAGCGCTGGTGGCGGCTGTGGGGATCATTGTGGCCCTGTGGCTCAGCCGGCCCGGCGCTGCTCCGAAGATGCCGGTGCGGAAGTTCACCTTCGCCCCGGAAGGAAATCCCGCCGCACCGGCGATCTCGCCCGACGGAAGGCATATCGCCTATGTCGCCGGAGAAGCGTCTGAAAGAAGGCTGTGGATACAGGACCTGGAAAGCATCGGGCCCCGGGCGATAACGAACAGCGAGGGCGCCCAGGGGCCGTTCTGGTCACCCGACAGCGAGCATGTCGGCTTCGCTGCCGGGCGCGAGTTGCGGAAGGCACAGGCCCAAACCGGTAACCTGACTGCCATCTGTCGCCTCCCCGCGGAGGACTTCCTCGGGGGCGCGTGGAGCCCGGACGGCGAGTCGATCGTTTATGCCATCCTCCGCCAAGGACTCTACGAAGTTCCGGCTCAGGGAGGCGCCCCCAAGCTGATCGTGGAAGTGGAGCGTGGTCCAGGAAAAGGAGATCACTACGACAATCCATCGTTCCTGCCGTCGCCGGCCGGCAGCCGCGTTCTCCTGTATGCGTCGCAGAAGCGCGGGGCCACCCACGAGATTGTGGTCCACTCCCTGAAAACGGGACAGCGGAAGGTTGTAGCCACGGGCGCAGTCGCGCCGGCTTATTCGCCGACCGGACACGTCCTCTACGATGGGCTGAACGCACTGCCTTTCTCCGTGGCGACGCTCAACGTTACGGGTGAGCCGTTCCCCGTCGCCCGAGGGGGCTCGAAGCCCAGCGTTGCCCGTGACGGCACGCTGGTCTACCTTGAACGCGAGTTCTTGTCGCTGGACCAACTGACCTGGCGGGATGGAACGGGAACCAAAGTGGGAGCGGTCGGGCAGCCACAACGTGGAATCACCGCCTTCTCGATCTCTCCTGACGGGAGCACCGTGGCCGCCGGAGCTTGGGAGGGGGCCCGGCCGGACATTTGGCTTCACGACGTCGCTCGCGGCAACAAGTCACGGCTGACATTCGCCGAGGCGCACGACACCCGTCCAATCTGGCTGCCCGGCGGGAAGGAAATCACGTTTCAATCGGATCGGCAGGGAAACCTGGACATCTTCCGTATGCCCGGCGACGGCAGCGGGGAAGCGAAGCCGCTCGTTGCCTCACTTCTGCCCGAGCAGGTGTGCGACTGGTCCTCGGACGTCAGATACTTCGCCTACCAGGTCATGGACCCAAGGAACCGAGCCGATCTCTGGTATCTGAAGCGCAAGGACGGCGGCGGCTATGAATCCGTTCCGTTCCTCCAAACGCCGTTCAGTGAAGCTAAGGCGGCATTTTCTCCGGACACGCGTTTTCTCGCCTATGTCTCCGATGAGTCCGGGAACGAGGAAGAAGTCTACGTTCGCCGCTTCCCGGACGGCAGCGGCAAACGGCAGGTTTCCCTCAATGGTGGTGACCAGCCACGCTGGCGGGCGGACGGAAAGGAATTGTTCTATGTCGAGGGCGAGACGCTGGTAGCGGTTCCGGTCACGACCGCACCTGATTTCTCGTTAGGGCCAGCAAGGCGGCTTTTTCAGAACACCGGCTTGACGCCGGGCCGCGTCGCGACCACATACCGTCAGAGGTACGCGGTTTCCGCAGACGGACAGCGCTTTCTGATCGCCGAACGCACCGGCGAACCTCCCAGGCCGGTGATCCGGGTGGTCCAGAACTGGTTCTCCGAGTTCAAGGACCGCAAGCAGGATACACCCTGATCGGGCGCAGTACTGTGTCCACACACCGCACCCCACCGGCGAGGTTTCTTCGCATCAGGCGAATCGAGAGAGTGTTGCTTCTTCCGGAGCCCATGTGAAGCTCTGAACCGGCGCCCCGGAAGCCGTGTTCCCCCGGCCACATCGCGACAATAACGCAGACGGTCACCGCTTCCCGCAACTTGTTCAAGGCCGCGTTCAGGCTGCCGTCGAAGTCCACCAAGGTATCCATGGCCACAGCCTCCGGCGCGGATCCTCTCGGGTGACAACGCCTCCTGGGCGCTCATGCAAGGCGGCCAGAATCTGTAGAGGCTGCTCCTGGTTGCGGTTCTTCAGCCCGTTTTCGCGCAACTCCCCAGCCCGAAGGTCTACTTCGAACACTCCGAAGCGCTCCCCGTTTTCAGCCATCACCACCCGGATGACGTCTCGAGACGTCTCGCCCTTGACGACTTGGGCGGATTACACCAACCCGTCCGGCCTTTCCAAGGTCCCTCTCCCTTGATGACCACGATGAACAACTCATGTTTCATCAATAAGTTGGGTAGTGTTGATCGACTGACTGACAGTTGAGGAACTCCTGAGGACCCGCCCGATGGAGGTACCGGCTCACCTGGCCAATCCTGGGCTCGCGTCGCGAAAGCGCGGAGGTGAGCCAAATGGCCAGGGTTTTCAGGAATTTCTGGATTCCGGGTTTTCTGCTGGCGGCAAACGCACTCTCAACTGAGAAGCCGACACAGCCCCAGATCACGGTTTGGATTTACAACTACGCCGGGATCGACGGCGCGGCGTTGGCGCGGGCCAAGGAGGAGGCGGGTCGAATCCTCGGCCGGGCGGGCATAGGAGCCAAGTGGGTCGATTGTCCGCTGACGGGCTCTGAAGTGGACAAGTATCCGGACTGCGTGGACCTGCCGGAATTCCTGGGACTGGTGCTCCGGCTACGTCCCGGTATTGCGCCCACGGCTCTCCTGGGCCGGTCGCGTATATTCGGCTACGCTTTGATTCCGGAAGGGGGCGGCTGCGGCACTTACGCCGATGTATATGCAGGCGGCGCGGACTTGTTGGCCAACGGGAGCGAATCGTTCACGGTCATCTTGCTCGGGCATCTCATGGCACATGAACTGGGGCACCTTCTGCTCGGCACGCCAGGACACGCCGCTGTGGGTATCATGTGTTGTCCGTGGGGCAGACCGGAGACGGAAGGCGCGGCCCAGGGCCGGCTGTTGTTCGACCCAGCGGAGGCGAAGCGTATGCATCGTAACCTGGTGGCCCGCTTGCTACATCGCGAAAACCAGCGGCCGGCGGGGTCTGGCAAGGTGGCGGTCATGCAGATTCGGCGCCAGTATCCCCAATGACGCCTTGAATTCGAAAGGCCAGCCGAGTCGGACAGGTTCGGAATCCGATGAGCCCGGCGCGACAAGGGCTGTTGGCCATGTCCGGGCACCATAGTCCGCGATTTCGGGCCAAAAGCCTGATGCGGTCACGGCGCATGTCAAATCAGCATCCCTATTGTGTTCAATAACTTGTAGCCATCACCCAAAATCCGTCCTCGGATCGCGGGTGTATCATGGCGTCGGGTGGAGCACGGGATGGACGCTCCCGGTGGCCTCACCGTGCCTCCGTCGATATTTTGGCAATCAAATCAACAATTTAGGAGGAATCTCGGGTTCGTTTCGTCATCTTTCTTCGTGCAAAGTCGCCAGGTCTGAGACCCCGGGAACGCGTCAGGCTGGTACCCTGTTGTCGGGCCAAAAGGACACATGCGTTCGCGCCACGCTATATTGAGAATTCCCCCATGCAAATTGAGAAAGTCTATGAGCCGCAGCGGTTCGAGCCGCGCTGGGCTCAGTCGTGGATCGAATCCGACATCTTCCGCGCCTCGCCTGACGCGGCCGGCCGCGTTTTTTCCCTCGTAATCCCGCCGCCGAATGTCACCGGATCGCTCCACATGGGGCACATGCTCGAACACACCGAGATCGACGTGACCATCCGGTGGCATCGGATGCGCGGAGACAACACCCTCTGGCTGCCCGGCACCGACCACGCAGGCATCGGGACGCAGATGGTCGTCGAGCGGGAGCTGGCCAAAGAGGGACTCGACCGCCGGCAGCTCGGCCGCGAGGAATTCGAACGCCGCGTCTGGCAGTGGAAGGAGCAGTCCGGCGGCACAATCAAGAAGCAAATGATCCAGATCGGCGCAAGCTGCGACTGGAGCCGCGAGCGCTTCACCCTCGACGCCGGGCTGTCGCGCGCCGTGCGCGAGGTCTTCGTCCGCCTCTACGAGAAGGGGCTCATCTACCGCGGCGAGTACATGGTGAACTGGTGCCCACGCTGTCATACGGCGCTGTCCGACCTCGAAGTGGTCCGCGAGGAAACCTCCGGCAACCTCTGGCACATCCGCTACCCGGTGAACGGCGCCGACCGGCATCTCGTCGTCGCCACCACGCGGCCCGAGACGATGCTCGGCGACACCGCCGTCGCCGTCAATCCGAACGACGAGCGTTACTGCGGCCTGCAAGGCAGGACGGTGCGCCTGCCGCTGATGAACCGCGACATCCCGGTGATCCTCGACGAACTGGCCGACCCGCAGTTCGGCACCGGAGTGGTCAAGGTGACCCCCGCCCACGATCCCAACGATTTCGAGGCCGGCCGCCGCCACAACCTCCCGAAGATCCAGGTCATCGGCGAGACCGGCATGATGACCGCCGAAGCGGGCGCCTACGCCGGCCTGGATCGCTTCGATGCCCGCAAACGCGTGGTCGCCGATCTGGAGGATCTCGGCCTGCTCGAGAAGATCGAGCCGTACACGCTGGCCCTCGGCCGGTGCTACCGCTGCAAGACCGCCGTCGAGCCGCTCATCTCCACGCAATGGTTCGCCAAGATGAAGCCGCTCGCCGAGCCGGCCATCCGGGCCGTCGAGGACGGGCGCATCCGCTTCATCCCGGAGAACTGGACGAAGACGTACTTCGAGTGGATGTACAACATCCGCGACTGGTGCATCTCGCGGCAGCTCTGGTGGGGCCATCGCATCCCGGCGTGGCACTGCGCCGCCTGCGGCGGCGCCACGGTGGCGCGCGAGAACCCGGCGGCGTGCGCGCGGTGCGGCTCGGCGAAGATCGAGCAGGACCCGGACGTGCTCGACACATGGTTCAGCTCCGCGCTCTGGCCGTTCTCGACGCTCGGCTGGCCGGACCAAACCGAAGACCTGCGCACGTTCTACCCGACCTCGCTGCTCATCACCGGCTTCGACATCCTTTTCTTCTGGGTCGCCCGGATGATCATGATGGGCCTGGAGTGCGTGGGCGACGTGCCCTTCCGCGAGGTCTACATCCACGGCCTGGTGCGCGACGCCGAGAAGCAGAAAATGTCCAAGACGCGCGGCAACGTCATCGATCCGCTGCACGTCACCGAGGAATACGGAACCGACGCCGTCCGGCTGGCGCTGCTGCTCGGCGCGGCGCCGGGAACCGATATCGTCTTCTCGCCCGAGCGCCTCGCCAGCGCCCGCGCGTTCGCCAACAAGATCTGGAACGCCGCGCGCTTCCTCTTTCTGAACATGGAGCGCTCCGGGGTCGCGCCGTCCCTCCCCGAGCCCGGCGAGCGGACTTTCCTCGAAGACCGCTGGATCTTCAGCCGCCTCAACCGCTGCGCCGCAGCGGTCAATCGGGCCATCGAAAACTACCGCTACCACGAGGCGGCGCAGACGCTGTGGCAGTTTTTCTGGCACGAGTTCTGCGACTGGTACGTCGAAATCAAGAAGCTTCGGTTTCAGGAAAACTCGGGGTTGACGAACGACTGGCGCAACGTGCTGGCGGTCTTCGAGCGGGCGCTGCGGCTGCTCCATCCGGTGATGCCGTTTCTGACCGAGGAGCTGTGGCAGCGGCTGGCCGCCGGCGCAAACCAGCGGACTGCCTCCGTCGCGCTCGCGGCTTTCCCGCAGCCCGAGCCCGGCTGGACCGACGAAGCCGCCGAGCGGGAGATGATACTGCTTCAGGAAATCATCACCGCCGCCCGCAACCTCCGGGCCGACATGAAGCTCGACCCGAAAGCGCGCCTCGACGGGGCCTTGTACTCCGCCACGGCGCTGCCTCTGGCTCGCGCCCACGCCGATGTGATCGAGAAGCTCGCCGGGGTCAGGCTCGAGCTGCGCCCCGGACACGCCCCGAAGGGCGCCGCCCCGCTGCGGTCCACACCGGAGTTCGACCTGGCGCTCCGCGTGCCGGCGGCGCAGTCCGAGGCGCAGCGCCAACGCCTCGAAAGAGAGATCCTGAACCTCGAGAAGGTGATCGCCAACTCGCGCCGGCAGCTCGCCGACGGCGAGTTCGTGAGCCGCGCGCCGGCCCACGTCACCGAAGGCATCCGCGCGAAGCTGGCCGGCTACGAGGCGCAGCTCGCCAAGAGCCGGGCCGCGCTCGAATCCCTTCTGACCGCATGAACTTCGACGCGACGCATCCGGACATCGTCGAGGCCGTCCGCCGCGCCCTCGAAGAAGACATCGGCACGGGCGACATCACTTCTTTGGCGTGCGTGCCGGCCGGTTGCAAGGCATGCGGCCGGTTCGTGGCGCGACAGCCCCTCGTCGCCGCCGGAGTCGAGTTGCTACCGGTCATTTACCGGCTTCGCGGCGGCGTGGATGCGCTGGACCTCGCCGTCTCCAGCGGCGAGTTCCTCGAGCCGGGCCGGATTCTGGCCACCGTTTCCGGACCGGCGCGGATTCTGCTCGAATGCGAGCGCGTGGCGCTGAATTTCCTCCAGCGGCTCAGCGGCGTCGCCACCCTGGCCCGCCGCTATGCCGATGCCGTCGCCGGAACGAAGTGCCGCGTCCTCGATACGCGCAAGACGACGCCGGGGTTGCGCCGCCTGGAGAAGCAGGCCGCGGCCGCCGGCGGCGTCCGCAATCACCGCATGGGCCTGTACGACGCCATCCTGATCAAGAACAACCACATCGTCGCCGCCGGCGGCGTCCGGGCCGCGCTCGAACGCGCCCTGCCAACCGGCGCGCCCGTCCAGATCGAGGTGCGCACCCGCGAGGAGATCGAGGAAGCGCTCGCCTCCGGGGCGAAGAACTTGCTGCTCGACAACTTCACGCCCGAGCAGGCCGCCGAGGAGATCCGGTTCATCGCCGGCCGCGCGACCGTCGAGCTGTCAGGCGGAATCTCGCTCGACAACGTCCGGGCGTACGCCGAGGCAGGCGCCGACTACGTTTCCGCCGGCGCCATCACGCACTCGGCGGCCGCCGTGGACATCAACTTCCAATTGGAGCTCGCCTGACCATGCCGCTGGACATCAGGCGGATCCGCGAGCGGCTCCCCGGACGCGACGTCGTCTGGTTTGACACCGTCGGTTCGACGATGACGGAGGCCGAGTTCCTCGCCGCCCAGGGTTGCGCTTCGGGAACTCTCGTGCTGGCGGAGGAGCAGACCGCCGGGCACGGCCGTTACGGACGAGACTGGCACTCCGAGCGCGAGAGCGGTCTGTACTGCTCGGTGGTTCTGCGGCCGGCGCTGCCTCCGGACTCTCTGCCCGCGCTGACGCTGGCTCTGGGGCTGGCGGCCGCGGACGCGATCCAGCGCGCGGCCGGCCTGGCTTGCGATCTCCGCTGGCCGAACGACGTGCTGATCGAGGGCCGCAAGTGCGCCGGCATTCTGACGCAGCTTGCCGACGGCGCGGTGATCGCCGGCATCGGCATCAACGTCAACCACGAGCGGATGCCCGAGGAGCTGGCCGGCATCGCCACGTCGCTTCGCATCCGCTCCGGACGGATGCATTCGCGCGAGGACCTGCTGGTCGCGCTCGCCGAATCCATCGACGCCTTCTCAAGGATTCTGGCCGAAGACGGTAAGGAGCAGATCCTCCGGCTGTTCAGCCAGGCATCGAGCTACGTGACCGGACGGCGGGTCAAGGTGGATCAGGACGGCGCGACGCTCACCGGCGTAACCGACGGCCTCGATCCGTCGGGCTTTCTGGTGTTGCGGCGGGATGACGGAACGCGGAGCTTGATCCTGGCGGGAGGGGTGAGGCCTTATGCTGCTGGCGCTTGACGCGGGAAACACCAACATTACCATCGGCGCGTTTACCGGCCCGGAGCTGACCGGGCACTGGCGCCTTCGCACCGTCCTCGACCAGACCGCCGACGAGTGGGGCATCCTGCTGCGGAATTTGTTCTCGCTGTCGTCGCTGCGTCTGGAGGACGTGGACGGCATCATCGTCGCCAGCGTCGTTCCGCCGCTTGACTCGACGCTGGCGCAGATGGCCGAGAAATACTTCCGCACGCAGGCGATGTTCGTCACTCCGTCCACCGACACGGGTCTGAAGATCTCCTACGACAACCCGAACGAGGTGGGGGCGGACCGGATTGTCAACGGGGTGGCGGCGTTTCACAAGTACGGCGGGCCGTGCGTGGTGGTCGATTTCGGCACGGCGATCACCTTCGACGCGGTGTCGGCGAGCGGGCGCTACCTGGGCGGTGTGATCTGTCCCGGCATCGGCATTTCGGTCGAGGGCTTGTTCGCGAAGACCGCGCGCCTGCCGCTGGTGGACTTCCGCGAGCCGGAAAAGCTCATCGGCACGAACACCGTCGGCAGCATGCAGTCCGGCTTGTTCTATGGCGCCATCGGGATGATCGACGGCATCCTCGAGCGGCTGATCGACGAGCTTGGGCCCCAGACGCGCGCCATCGCCACCGGCGGGCAGGCGCACCTGATTGTCAAGGGATCGCGGCACCTGACGGAGGTCGATGAGAACCTGACCCTCGAGGGGCTGCGCATCATCTGGGAGAGGACCCATTCCCAGTGAGCGAAGAGAACTGGCAGTTCAACTACTTCAATTACTTCACCGAGATCGAGGAGCATTTCCAGAGGGCCCGCGGCACGGGACTCTTCCTGATGTCGCCGCTCGACTGGGCGCTGATCGAAAGCTGGAAGAACGCGGGCGTTCCGCTGGAAGCGGTGCTTCGCGGCATCGACATCGCGTTTGAGAAATGGCGCGGGCGCAAGATTCGGACGCGAATGGTCAACTCGCTAGCATACTGCACGCAGGCGGTGATGGCCGAGGCGGAAGTGATGGCGGGCGCGCGCCCGGCGCGCAAGCCGGCACCGGCGCCGTTCGAGCTGGAAGAGCTGCGCGGCTATCTCGAGCACAACGCCGAACAGCTCCGGGCGCGGACCGAGGCGGCATTCCGGGAGATCGCGGCAACGCTCGAACGGCTCGCGGCCGAGGCCGAAGCGCACTATCAGGACCTGGAGGAACTGGAGCGGCGCCTGACGGTGCTCGAAGAAAAGATGGTGGCGGCGGCGCGAAGCGATCGGACGGAAGAGGACCTGCTGGCGGCGCGGAGGGAGCTGGATCGCGAGCTGAGGCCCTATCGCGGGAAAATGACCGCCGATCAGCTTGCCATGCTCGAAAAGCAGTACCTGGAGAGGCGGCTGCTCGAATCGGCCGGGCTGCCGCGGCTGAGCTTGTTTTATCTGAGGTGAACGTATGCCGCTGAAACACCTGCTCCGTGGCGTGCTCGGGTTCCCGGTTACGCCGTTCCGCGAGGATCTCTCGCTCGACCTCGCCGGACTCGAGCGCAACGTGGCCGCCATGGCGGGTCATCCCTTCTGCGCGCTGGTGGCGGCAGGCGGCGCGGGCGAGGTGTATTCGCTGGCGCCGCGGGAGATTCCCGATGTCACCCGCGTGACGGTCGAGGCGGCGGCCGGCAGGATGCCGGTGCTCGCCGGCGTCGGATTCAATCTGCCGGTTGCGGCGGAGCTGGCGCGGCAACTGGAGAAGCTCGGGGCGAGCGGTCTGCTGGTGCTGCCGCCGTACTACGTGAACGCGCCGGAAGACGGGCTGATCGAATACTATCGCCGGATCGGCGAGGCCAGTGGCCTGCCGCTGGTGGTCTACACGAGGGACTGGGCGGCGTTCACGCCGGATTTCGCCGAACGCCTTGTGGAACGGGTTCCGACGATCGCAGCCTGGAAGGACGGGCAGGGCGACATGCGCCGGCTCCAGCGGCTGATCGCGCGGCTGGGCGATCGGGTCGCCTGGATCGGCGGCGCCGGCGACGACTGCGTGCCGGCCTACTTCGCGACCGGCGTCCAAGCCTTCACCTCCAGCCTCTCGAACGTGGCCCCGCGGTTGTCGCTCGCACTCGCCGAAGCGGGCGCCGCGCGCGATTTCGCGCGGCTCGACGAGCTCGTCCGGAAGTTCGTCGTGCCGTTCTTCGCGATCCGGGACCGGTCGCGCGGCTACGAGGTTGCCGTGGTGAAGCGCGCCATGGAACTGCTCGGAATGCCGGCGGGGCCGGTCCGCCCGCCCCTGGTCGATTGCGCGCCGCGGGAGGCGGACGAGCTCCGGGCGGTGCTGGAGTCGTCTCGGCTTTTTTTATAGTAGAAGCAGGATGAAAAGACGCTATTTCCTCATGAGTACGGCGGCCGCGGCCGCCACCAGAGCCATGGCCAGCCCCAACGACACGGTGCGCGTGGCCTGCGCCGGTATTCGCGGGCAGGGCCGGCACCACATCAAGGTCTATTCGGAAATGCCCAACGTCGAGGTGGCGGCGCTCTGCGACGTGGATGAGTCCATCCTGAACCACCGGGTCAAGGACCTCGAACAGAAGGGCAAGAAGCGGCCGGCGGCGTACACCGATTTCCGCCGGATGCTGGAGGACAAGTCGATCGACGCGGTGTCGATCGCCTCGCCGAACCACTGGCACACGCTTCAGACCATCTGGGCCTGCCAGGCGGGCAAGGACGTCTACGTCGAGAAGCCGCTGTCCCACAACATCTTCGAGTCGCGGCAGATCGTGGCGGCGGCGAAGAAGTATGGCCGCATCGTGCAGCACGGCTCCAACAGCCGGTCCGGCGCGAGCATCATCGAGGGCGTCCGGAAGATGCGCGAAGGGGTCATCGGCGACGTGTACATGGCCCGGGGCCTGTGCTTCAAGTGGAGGAACACCATCGGGCGAACCCCGCCGGAGATTGTCCCGGACGGCGTGCACTACGACCTGTGGCTCGGGCCGGCGCCGAAGCGGGAGTTCACGCGCAACCGGTTCCACTACAACTGGCACTGGTTCTGGGATTACGGCAACGGCGACTTCGGCAACCAGGGCATCCACGAGCTCGATATTGCCCGCTGGGGACTCGGCGTCAAGTATCCGACTAAGGTCAGCGCCATGGGCGGCCATTACATGTTCGACGACGACCAGGAAACGCCCAACACGCTGGTGGTGACCTACGAGTTCGATGAAGGCGGCAGGAAGACGCTGATGGTGTTCGAGGTGCGGCACTGGATCAGCAACCACGAGGCGGGCATTGGCGGAGATAAGCCGGGCAACACCGTGGGGAACATCTTCTACGGATCCAACGGCTACCTGGTTATCGACGGCTACGGGAAGTATTACAGCTTCCTTGGCAAGGAGCAGCAGCCCGGCCCGAGCCGCGTCGAGGAAGGCGACAACTGGGCGAACTTCATTCAGGCGGTGCGCGACCGGAAGCCGGAGTCGCTGAATGCGCCGGTGGAGGAAGGCGCGATCTCCTGCACGCTGATGCATCTCGGCAACATCGCCTACCGGCTGGGCCGGACAATCCAGTTCGACGCGGCCACCATGAGCTGCCCCGGCGACGAGGAGGCCAACCGGATGCTCACGCGGGCCTATCGGGAGCCGTTCGTGGTGCCCGAGGCGGTTTGATTTTTTCACCGCAGAGACACAGAGTACACAGAGGAACTCAGATTAACTCTGACTACTCTGTGACTATGTGGTTAATACCATATGCATCCCTTATCCTATCTCACCGAACACCTCAACACCTGGAAACAGGCCGGTACTTACCAGACCCTGCGCCAGCTTGAGACCGCCTGCGCTCCGGTATGCCGGTTCGACGGGCGCGAGGTGATCAACCTCGCTTCGAACAACTACCTCGGCCTGACCGACCATCCGAAGCTGGTGGAGGCGGCGCTGGAGGCGACCCGCCGGCTTGGCGTGGGCTCGGGCGCCGTCCGCACGATCTCCGGAACGATGGCGATCCACATGGAACTCGAGCGCCGGATCGCCGCCTTCAAGCACACCGAGGCCTGCGTCGTCTTCCAGTCGGGCTTCGCGGCCAACGCCGGCACGGTGGCGGCCGTGCTGACGCCCGAGGACCACATCATCTCCGACGAATTGAACCACGCCAGCATCATCGACGGCTGCCGGCTGTCGAAAGCGAAGATCCACGTCTTCCCGCACCGGGACGCGGCGGCCGCCGCGAAGGTCCTCGAGGATCTGGCGGGGACGCCGGGCCGCAAGCTCCTGATTACCGACGGCGTGTTTTCCATGGACGGCGACATCGCGCCGCTGCCGGCGCTGGTGGAGATCGCGGAACGGTACGGGGCGATCATGATGATCGACGACGCGCACTCCTCGGGCGTGCTCGGCCGGGCCGGACGCGGCACGGTGGATCATTTCGGAGTTCACGGGCGCGTGCACATCCAGGTGGGCACGCTGTCCAAGGCGATCGGCGTGCTCGGCGGCTACGTCTGTGGCAGCCGGGACCTGATCGAGTTCCTGTACCACCGGGCGCGGCCGTTCCTGTTCTCGACTTCGCACCCGCCGGCGGTGGCCGCCGCCTGCCTGGCGGCGTTCGACGTGCTCGAGAGCGAGCCCGAGCGCATGGAGAACCTCTGGAAGAACACCCGCTATTTCAAACAGGCCCTCAGGGAGGCGGGCTTCGACACGGGGCAGAGTGAAACGCCAATTACGCCCATCATGGTCGGCGATGCCAGCAAGGCGCACGCCTTCTCTCGCGCGCTATTCGAGAAGGGCTTGTTCGCGGTCGGCATCGGCTACCCGACGGTGGCGCAAGGCAAGGCTCGCGTGCGCACCATCGTCACCGCGACCCACACGCGAGACCAACTGGACCGCGCTCTGGACATCCTGGCGCGGGCGGCCCGTCGCCTGGACATTCTCGGCTGAGGGCCAGTCATCGGCAGATCAGGAGTTTCAACTCCTCGTATAGGCACTTCTGCGGATTCTCTATTTCCTCCCCGAATGTTACGTTCGGATTGTCAGCGTGTAACATCCCCGCAGGGAAGGAGAAAGAGAAGAGATGAAGCATTTGGTTCGTTGGATCTCGGCCAGGCGGTTCTGGCGGGAGGAGACAGGGCAGGACCTCATCGAGTACGCGCTCATGGCAGGGTTTGTGGCCGTGGCGGCGGGCGCGGTGATGCCCACCGTTTCCACCAGCATCAGCACCATCTTCAGCAAGGTGCAGAGCGTGCTCGTCGCCGGCGGCGGGTAGGCCCAAAGGTGCGCCTCAAGCGTCAGGCAGGGTAGTCGTGAACCGGCAAGGACCGGCGGGTGAGTGGGTCAATCACGCACCCGCCGGCTCCGTTAGACGGAGCGCACGGCCAGTTCGGCAGCGAGCGTGTCTACCCCCGGCAAGTTTCCTTCCCCGTCGAATTCCATCTCGCGCGGGGGGCCCAGGATCTCCAAGGCGGGGTTCGCCTGGATCTCCGAGAGTAAGTTCTCACTAAGGCCCAGTGTTCCCAGTTCCATGGTGTTCCGGATCCAGCCGTAAGTAATCTGGGCCTCCTCAAACTTGCCGACAGTCGGTGCAATCTTCTCCAGGCACTCGCGGTCGCTCGGGAAGTGGATCGGCGTGCGGATGGCCGCCGGCGTCGAGGCCGTCAGCGAGTTGACGTGGGTCGGCTTCCAGTCGATCTTGGGGAGGATCCGGTCGGCGATCACGTCCGCCAGCCCGATGCCGACGGCGTTGCCGTAGGTCAGGTTGCCGAGGTCGCGCACGAAGATCCGCTCGATGCGCGGCACGTTCGGCCAGGGGTTGTACTGGCCCTGGACCCCGCGGTTGATCACCTTGGTGTCCATGCCGGCGCCGCTGATGTTCTTGCCGATTTCGTCCACGATCAGGATGTCCAGCGCCTCGACGGGGATGCGCGCGGCCCAGGACTTCACCAGCTCGAGTAGCTCCTGCTCCCGCTGCTCCATGCGCTCGGCCGGCACCGCCTCCAGGTGGGCGGTGTTGTGGTGAGCGTCTTCCAAAACGGCCAGCCCGCCGAGGATCTTCCGCGACTGGAGCACCTGCCGGCCGACGCTGAGGATCACCTGCTCCAGCCCCATGCGGTAGGCATAAGTGTGGTAGGCCTGGGCGCCAGCGAACTTGCCCAAGCCGATGGCCATCATCTTGTAGAGGCCGCTCTCGATCTTGCCGGCGAAGTCCGTGTGCCATTTGACGCGGCCCACCATCATGACGCCGTCGCTCTGGAACGCCCGGCGGTCCATGAACGCCTCGATGCCTTCCGGCGTCCGGCCGAGCGAAACCACCTCAAGCTGGCTGATGACCGGGCATCCCATGGTGGCCTCGTGGATGCCGTAGTGAGCCAGCACGTCGGCCTGTCCTTCCGCGGAAGCCGCGCCGTGGCTGCCCATGGCGGGGAAGATGAACGGCCGGATGCCCTCGGACTTCCAGTAGTCGACCACGGAGCGGACGATGGTTGCGACGTTGGCGATGCCGCGGCTGCCGACGCCGATCGCCACCCTGCCGCCCGGTTTGACCCGGGAGGCGAAGCCGGCCGAAGAGAGCTGGCGGCGCACTTCGCCAGCGATGTCCTTGATGCTGCGATCCGACAGGTTTTGGCGGACCAGAAGGAGGCGGGGGAACTTCATCCCCGGATTATAGCAAGTGACGGACTGTTCTCCGCACCGAGAGGTCGTGTTTAGTCCGTCTCCCACTGCTTCTCCAGCATACGTGCGTACTCGGCTGAGGCGTATATCTCGAACTGGAATGCGGACGCTCCAGCGGGTGTGGATGGGAGCAGATGCTGGCGGCACCGATAGAATTGCTCGGCGTAACGGTAATGATGGTGGAGGAAGCCATCGGTGAGCATGTCGCGCTCCGGCGGCCGAAGGAAGACAGCGCTCAGGCCGAGAGCGCGGATGAAGATCGACTTGTGATCGATGACACCCCAGCTTTCGAGCTTGGTCCGAACGTTGTCGGGAGGGCCTTCCACCAGCAGAGCGGCGAAGCTCTCGGCACGCAGCCCCGCATCCCTCAACTCGTCGTCCCGCTCGCAGAACTCGAAACACTGCTCGATCCACCGCTCCAGATCCTTGCCGACGTAGCAGAGCATGCGAATCTCGTAGAAGCGCCCTTCCAGCAGCCGGCGGTTCAGTTCCTCACAGGTGAACTCGTCGTTAGGCAGCAGCCCCTGGAGCATCAGGCTGGCGCGGGAGCTTTCCGCCAGTTTGTCCGGGCCGGAAGCGTCCGAGAAGGGATGCAGAATCAGCGGCGGCAGACGCCAAGTCCGGTCTGTGGGGAGCCTGGACGCATTCATCCTGAGGGATGATCGGCGGGGCGGGGCGGGAAGATTAGCCGCCGCTGCGGCTCAACTCTTCCTCCGCCGTTCACGTTTTCGGCGGCGTGAGCAGGCTCTCGCGGTCGGAGCGCTCCTTGTCATCCTTACGGGCGAGGGCGGAGCGGAGACCGAGCAGGTTCTTGAGCAGGTTGAACCAGAAAGGCGTTCCGAGCGAAAGAAGGACCCAGGAAAGCAGGACTCCGGGAAGTCGGCGGCCGGCGCCTTCGCGGTCCTGGTCCAGCTTGACATCCTCCAGCCGAACGGCGCTCCCTTCCGGCGGATCGAGCTTGAGTGAGGCCGGCGAAACCGCCGGGGAGCGGGCCACGATCAAGAGACATTTCCGGTCGCCGTCCTCAACCCGGTACAAGTAGACCGGCGCTTTGACGGCGGCAATGGCGGCTTCGAGCGTCTCGACAGTGAGCGGCTGGCGCGCCGCCAGGCCGTACGTTTGGCTTGCGACCTGCAAAGCGCCCTTCCAGTCCGACTGTCCGGTTTGTGAGGTGTCCGGACAGGCCCTTCCCTGCGCCAGCTTCTGCCAGTGGAGCGTGTCGGGAATGAGGGAAAGGCGGGGTTCCCGCATCAGGGCGAGGGTGGAGTCGATTTCTTCGCGGGCGGCGCGGGCCCTTTCCGCTTCCTGTCTGGCGCGCTCCTTCTCGCCGGCCGGAGTCTCGGTGGCGGCCTTGGCTTCGGCCTTCTCGACGCGAGCGGTCATCATCTCGGCTTCTCTGACCAGTGAGTCGCGGAGCTTGTCGTCGACTGACAGGCGCTTCAGGAGCGCCAGAGAATCGAGCTGGATGGAGAAGACGACCACCAGAGAAACCACGCACGCAACGGCCTTCGCCTTGAGGCCGAACGCCTGCGAGACGCGCGTCATGGCGTTGTCGAAGCCCTGGTTGATCTTGCCGAGAAAGTCGCTGGCGGCGGCCTGGAGCAGGGCGCTGTTCCACCAAAGATGCGCCGGTTGGGCGGGGTCGGTCTTCTCGTTTTCGATAGCCCGGCGGCGGACGGCGCGGAGAATGTCGGCGGGGTTGTCGATTCCATTGTTGTTTAGCAGCTTGAGCAGCTTATCTCGCAGAGCCTCCGCCTTGTCGGGGGGCAAACTAGAGGCCAGGGCGAGCGGGCCTTGGTTCGCCGCCCATTCCATCAGCAGCAGGACCAGTTCGCTCCTCTGAATGACGTCGGTGGGATTCGCCGCGAGCAAGGGCGGCAGGCCGAAAAGCCGGCGAATCAGGTTGTGGAGCCGGTTGAGGCCAACTCCGATCGGGTTGCTGGGACGAGCCAGGAGCGGATGACGCAAGAGCCGTTCGGCCACCAGGCGCGCCTCGGCAGTGCTGAGCTGGGAGGGATCAAGCTGGCGGATCAGCTCCTGGATCCCCAGGCGCAGCGTCCGGGCGCGAAAGTAGAAACTGGACAGCACAAGCTGCGTGACGGCCGCCACGACGGTGGTCCCGAGGAGCATCACGACCGCGAGGCCGATGAGGATGTCTATGTATCTGAGGATCGTGATTTCCATGCGCGCCCTCCGTAGTCAGGAGATCCTGACGGCCGGCTGACTCATGCTACCACTGGACTTCGGGCGGCAGCGGCTAGCGGGGCATGCGATCTTGCCGCCCGGTATCTACGGTCTGCCGCCGCCATCGAGCGCGCGCGGGGCGACTCCGGCGCGGTGGAGTCTCGCCTTCAACTCGTCCACGGACGGCGCGGCCGCGCCTCCCGTGTACGCTGAGTCGAAAGCCCAGCAATAGCCTTCCGGCTGGAGCGTATCGATCACCATCAGCACTCCGACGTTCCCGATCGCCGGCAGCGGGAAGGATGGCGCGATGGGCGCCGGCGGATCCACCACCCCGATCCACCGGCTGATCAGCGGAGTGATCCCGCTCTGCGTCACCAGCCACATTCGGAACTGGGATGGGTTGTAAGTCGTGCCGAGCACCATGTCCATGCTGAGCAGGCCGCCGGCGTAGCTCAGATCCAGCGCCGCCGTGCAGGGCGGCGAATCCTGGATCACGGACATCAGGTTGGTGGTTTCGCTGCGGGCAAAGACCCGCGCCGAGAGCGGGTCCACCGCCACCTGCTGGGCCACCGGAATCGAGAGCAGGAACCGTGGTCTTGACGGAGAGGGTCGAGGAGTCGGCGATGACGACCGAGCCCGGCGTTACCCGCCGGGCGATATACAGGCGGTGCCTCTTGGAGTCTACCGCCAGACCGCCGAGAAACCCCGCCGGCCCGCCCATGTTGATGCTGCCGATCGTGGTTTGGTCACGCCGTCGATGACGGCGACGAAGATCCGGTTCAGGCCGGTATCCACGGCGATTCCGGTGGCGAAGCGCGCCGGGATCGCCGTCAGCCAGTCGAGCGTGGTTCCGTCGAATACCTCGACGCTGCCCGGGTCGCCGAAGTTGACCACGTACACCCTGTCCGTCACGTCGTTCACGGCGACACAATTGATATTGAACCCGCACGCCGGGCCGGCGACGGGCGTGCTGTCAACGGCGCTGAACGTGGCGCCGTCCACGCGCCAGAGCGTGGACGACTCGGCCGCGTAGACCTGGCCGGTCGTTCGATTGACTGCAACCCCCATGGCGCCCATGGGAATGCCGTTCTGGTAGAGCAAGGTCGATGCCTGGAATTCCGTCAGGTTGTTCCCGGCCGCCGCGAAAAGCCGGTCGAGGCCCGGGGCGACGTCCACGGCAAAGGCGAGCGAGCCGCCGCTGCCGGCGGTACCCGCCGGCGCCAGCGAGTAAGTGTCGAACGCCTGAAGCGTGTTAGCGCCGAACTGGTTGGCGACGTACACGCGCCTGGCGGCGGAGTCCACGGCCAGACTCCCGCCGAAGCTCGGATCGAGTGTCAGCACGTCGATCTCGGTTTGTGCGACGAGCGACAACGGGAGGAGGACACACAGTAACAACGGGCGGTGGATGAAGCTCATGAGAAGCTCCTTGGGATTTCTCTGGATTCCCAGCCACTCAAGAGCATACACCAGGAAATCGCGAACCGATTGCGCCGGATGAGTCGGGAACCTGGCGCCG
>CAZACK010000013.1:0-68135 GCA_964483455.1 uncultured Solibacteraceae bacterium | reverse complement strand
GCTCGTTTTCATGATTCAGGGTGGCCGGCCTTGCCGGCCATGAGTGGTTTATCGGTTTGCATCGACGGCTGACAATCCGACTGCGAGCTACAGTTCCGCTCCGGAACTGGTAATGGTCAGGCGCCCGTGCTTCACGCCTTTCGTGCTCAGCAGGGCATCCGCGATCTTCCGCACCGCCGACGCCTTGCCCTTGACCACCAGCACTTCCAGGCAGTTGTCGTGGTCCAGGTGTACGTGCATCGTCGAAAGGATGTGGTGGTGGAAATCGTGCTGGAGGCTGGTCAACTTCTCGTTCAGCAAGCGCACGTGGTGGTCATAGACGAGCGTCACCGTCCCGATCACCCGGCTCTCAGGAGATTCCCACGCCTCTTCCACCAGCTCGTCGCGGATCATGTCCCGGAAGGCCTCCGAGCGGTTCGTGTAGCCCCGTTTTGCGATCAGCGCGTCAAACTTGCGCAGCAGGCCGCTGTCGATCGCCACCCCGATACGGCTGAGCATTCCCATTTGTCCGGTGATTATACCCCTTGGTGGCACGATCCTCAAATCCGTGCTACTGTGGGGTTCCGGTTCGATGCATATCCCCGACGGCTTTCTTTCCACTCCTGTTTGGGCGGCCCTGGCGGCCGCGAGCGCGCCGTCGATCGTCTTCATGGCGCGCCGCGCCCAGAGCGAAGTGGAGGAGGGCAGGATTCCTCTGCTGGGAGTGATGGGAGCGTTCGTCTTCGCCGCCCAGATGATCAACTTCCCGGTCGGGCCCGGCACGACGGGACACCTGATGGGGGCCGCGCTGCTGGCCTTCACCCTCGGTCCGGCCGCGGCCTCGGTGGTGATGACCGCGATTCTGGCGATTCAGGCGCTGGTGTTCCAGGATGGCGGAATCCTCGCCCTGGGCGCAAACGCGTTTAACATGGCCGTGGCCGGGGTCGTCGCGGGCTATCTCCCGTTTCATTTTTGGGGCGGCGGCGCCCGGCGCAAGCTGAGCATCTTCTTCGGAGCAGCCATCTCCGTTTTCGTCAGCGCGGGGCTTGCCCTGGTGGAACTGCGGTTGTCGGGAGTGCCTGTTCCGGCGGTGGTCGCCGGACTCTCGCTGGCGTTGTTCGCGGTGAACGCAATACTGGAGGGGGGGATTACTCTGGCCGTGCTCCAGGCGCTCGAGGTGATGCAGCCGGGCTGGGTTCGCAAGCCCGTCGGGAGCGGTCGCCGCGTGTTGGGATTCGTCGGAATGGCCGCCTTGCTGCTGGCGGTCGTGGGTGTGCTGTTCGCGGCCGGCGATCCCGACGGATTGGAAAAGCTCGCCGAGGACCTCGGCATTGCTTCGAAAGCGCGCGCCTTGGTGCAAACGCCCCTTGCGGACTATGAGACGGCGGTTCCGGGCGGCCAGTGGATGCGCAAGGCGACCGCCGGCCTCGCCGGCTTGGCGCTGGTCTTCGGCGCCTGCCTGCTTTTCGGCCGTGCATTGTCGAGGAGGAGCCGCTAGTTGCACCACGTTACCCTGGATGGCTGGAGCAGGGGGCGAAGTCCGCTGCACGCCCGCGATCCCCGCGCCAAGATCCTTGCTTTGCTCGGCTTCCTGGTCGTCATGGCGACCACGCCGATCCGATCCGTGATCCCGCTGGCGGCCTATGGCCTGTTGCTGGCGTGCGCAGTCCTGCTGGCGCGCCTCCCCCTGGCATCGATGCTGTGGAGGGCGGCGTTCGTCTTGCCGTTTTCGATGCTGTTTGCCGTTATGAGCCTGGCGGCGGGCGACCCCGCGCGGGCCTGGTCGATGATCGCCAAGAGCTATCTGTCGGCCCTCGCCGTGCTGCTCGTGGTCGGAACGACACCCATCGCGGTCCTTCTCCGCGGTTTCGAGAAACTCGGCGCGCCGCGTTTCCTGGTCATGGTCGTGCAATTCCTGCACCGGTATCTGTTCGTCGTCTCCGAACAGGCGCAGCACATGCGGCTCGCCGCCTCCAGCCGCGGACTGGACGGCTCCGTCATGGCGTGGGGCCGAAGGTTGCGAGCCGCCGCCGGCGCGATCGCCGTCCTGTTCGCGCGGTCCTATGCCCGAGCCGACGGCATCCACCGGGCCATGCTGTCCCGCGGATTTCAAGGGCATTTGCCGGCGTTCGAGATGCGCCGGTTCGGGTGGCGGGACGCCGTGTTCGCCGCACTCGCCTGGTCCGTCCCGCTGGCGGTGCGAGCAGTGCTCGTAGAGCCGATCGTATGGAACCGCTGATCGAAACACGGAATCTCAGGTTCACCTACCCGGACGGCACTCAGGCCCTTGCCGGAGTGGACTTCACGCTGCACCGGGGCGAGACGGTAGCCCTGTTCGGCGCCAACGGCTCGGGAAAGACGACGTTCGTGCTCCACTTGAACGGTCTGTTGATGGGGGACGGGTACGTAACAGTCTGCGGGATTCCGGTGGCAAAGAAGAACCTGGCGGAGATCCGCCGCAAAGTCGGCGTCGTGTTTCAAGATTCCGACGAGCAACTCTTCATGCCGACCGTGCTGGAAGACGTGAGCTTCGGACCCTTGAATCTCGGCTTGCCGCCGGAAGAAGCCTTCGAGGCGGCGAAGGGCGCACTGGAACTCACCGGCATGGCAGCGTTCTTAGACAAGGCGCCCTATCATCTCAGCGCCGGCGAGAAGCGGCGTGTCGCCCTGGCCGGAGTTCTGGCCATGCGCCCTGAGGTGCTGGTTCTGGACGAGCCGACTACCTCGTTGGACCCGCACGGCCAGCGCAGCCTGGCGGAACTTCTAAGAAGCCTGCCGCAGCCTAAGGTCGTCGTCACACACGACACTCACTTCGCCCGGGCCATCGCCACGCGCGCCGTCTTCTTTCAGAAGGGCGTCATCGCGGACCAGGGCGACGTCGACGATGTGATTCGGAGGTTTCGCTGGGACCCGCAGCTTGAGGCCGCGGATCGCCTTGCCACCTAGTCCGGCTCCAGGCCAGTCCGCATGGCAAACAACACCACTCGCCGGCGGGCGGTTCGCCGGTGACCTGCCCGTGGCTTACGGAAAACAGAGTCGCTTTGGAACCAGACTACCGGATCAGCTTCCTATGCGGCCGCCGCTTTTTGCTTCCGGTACTCGGCCCAGCGTTTCTTCTGAGCCATGGCAATGCGCCGACGGGCGGCGGCGCTCAGTTCCCTTCGTTTTCTCGCCGGTTTTGGTGCAGCGCCCGCGGCCGAAGGTTTGCCTACTCGTCCCCTCAACAGGGCTCGCACCTGCTGGATCTGACCCTCGATCCTGCTCTTCTGCAACTCCAGGCCTTCCAAGGCCGCATTCAGAAACGCTGTATCTTTCAGTGATGTAGCCACTTTGGGCATGTTCTCTCCCTCAGGCAGAATATCATATCTCAAACTAACAATGCATCAGAACTTTTTTTCGGAGTCCAGAATGATAGTTACGGGACCCTCGTTCACCAGGTGCACAGACATCAGGGCCTGGAATACACCGGTTTTCACCAGCACGTTCCGTGCCAGCAGCGTCTCGACGAAGTAGTCGTACAGGGCGCGGGCTGCCACCGGATCGGCGGCCCGGTCGAAGCCTGGCCGGCGGCCTTTTCGCGCATCTCCATACAGGGTGAATTGAGAGACCACCAGCAGAGCGCCGCCGGCTTGAACCACATCGAGATTCAGTTTCCCCGCCTCGTCGGGAAAAATGCGAAGTCCGACCATCTTGTCGGCAAGGTAGGCGGCGTCGGCTCTCGTGTCGCTCTTGGCAATGCCCAACAGGACCAGAAGCCCCCGTCCGATGGCTGCTCTCACCTGGCCATCCACTTCCACCCTGGCTTCCTTCACCCGCTGGAGCACGGCCCGCATACTCTATAGAGTAAGGTAGTTGGGTGGATCGTGCCCGCCTGCGGCACAGGTCCCCGACGTGCGCGGGATTCGCTCATCCCGAGCCCAGGAGGCGCAACAGCGCGCAACACCATGATCGAAACCTATGCCTACGCCAGAGCCGGACTTCTTGGCAACCCGAGCGACGGCTATTACGGCAAGACAATATCATTTCTCATACGAAACTTCCGCGCGCGTGTTCTACTGTATCCGAGCGCCCGCCTGGAAATCCGCCTTTCCAAGGCGGACATGCCCGTCTTCGAGAACCTCGAGGACCTCTATGCTACCACCCGCTGGCGAGGCTACTATGGCGGGATCCGCATCGTACAGGCGCTCATCGTTCGATTCATCGACTACTGCCGCGAGCAGGGAATCCCCCTCGAGGACCGCAATTTCACATTGGAGTACGAATCGAACATCCCACTCCGTCTGGGGCTGGGTGGCTCAAGCGCGATCATTACCGCCGCGTTGCGAGCGCTGTGTCTTCACTTCGGCGTCGAAATCCCCCTGCCGGTCCAGGCTAAGCTCGTCCTGGAGACGGAAACCAGGGAACTTGGTGTGCCGGCCGGGCCGCAGGACCGCGTGATCCAGGCCTACGAAGGACTGGTTTACATGGATTTCTCCAAGGAATTGATGGACCGTCAGGGCTACGGATCTTACGAGCGGCTGGATCCAGGTCTGCTGCCGAACGTTTACGTGGCCTATCGCACGAGTCTGAGCGAGGGCACGGAGGTGTTTCACAGCAATGTGCGCGAGCGATGGAACGCCGGCGATCCCGAGGTCGTAGAGGCGATGAGAACCTGGGCCGGCTACGCCGAGCAAGGCCGCCAGGCCCTGCTCGATCGTGACTACGAGACGCTCGACAGGCTTATCAATGCCAACTTCGACCTTCGCGCGAGGATCTACAGAATCAGCGACGGCAACATGGAGATGATTCGCACGGCGCGCGCCGCCGGCGCCACGTCGAGTTTCGCCGGCTCCGGCGGGGCGATCGTCGGGACCTACTCCGACGAAGCCATGTTCGAGAAACTTACGGCGGCAATGAAATCCGTGGGCGTGGCCGTCGTCAAACCCAGAGTATTACCGTCGGTCTGATTCTCGATACGCTGCGAAGAATCTTGCCGGGCGGCCGCCGGAGACAGACCGATGGACACGCCGAGCGACGCTCCGCGCGTGGGGGCGCTTTCGCCTGCCCGGTGGGCACGCCCCCAACTTTGACTGCGGCGATGCTGTCCAGGGGGGCCGGCCCCCGCCGCTATACTGTAGGGTTCATGGCGACCCCCAAAGCTGTCCGCTACCAGGACGCCGGAGTCCGCATCGACGAAGCGGATCGGGCGGTGTCGTTCATCAGGCAGTTTGCACGCCGGACTTTCACCCCGGGGGTGATGACCGACATCGGCGCGTTCGGTGCCGGCTTTCGCTTGTCCGGCTGGAAGCAGCCCGTGCTGGTGAGCTCCGCCGACGGCGTGGGCACGAAGCTGAAGGTGGCCTTCCTCACGGGCTGTCACCGCACCGTCGGGGAAGACCTCGTGAATCACTGCGTCAACGACATCGCCGTCGAGGGCGCCTCGCCGCTGTTCTTCCTCGATTACTTCGCCGCAGGCAAGCTCGATGCCGCTGTCGCCGCCGAAGTCGCATCCGGGCTGGCACGGGCCTGCCGGGCGAACGGCTGCGCGTTGATCGGGGGCGAGACGGCGGAGATGCCCGGACTCTATGCGCCGGGCGAATATGACCTGGCGGGTTTCATTGTCGGCGCCGTCGAGCGGAATAAGCTGCTCACCGGTAAGCGCATCCGCGTCGGGGACGTGCTGCTCGGCCTGCCCTCGACCGGACTCCACACCAACGGTTACTCGCTGGCCCGCAAGCTCCTTTTCGAAGTCGCCGGATACCGCCCGGATACCTTCCTTTCCGAGCTCGGTTGCACGGTGGGCGAGGAATTGCTGAAGGTGCATCGCAGCTACTTGAAGGCGATCCGTGCGCTGACCGCCGGCGGGCTTCTCAAGGGCGCGGCGCACATCACCGGAGGCGGGATCACCGACAACACGCCCCGCATGCTGCCCGGCGGGCTTGCGGCCGAGGTGCAGATGTCCCGCTGGACGGTTCCGCCGGTTTTCCGCCTGCTCAAGGAACTCGGCGCCATTCCCGACGACGACTGGCGGCGAACCTTCAACCTGGGAATCGGCATGGTGCTCGCCGTCGGCGAGCGCCACGCGACCCGCGCGAAACAACTGCTCGCGGAACTCGGCGAGCGGCACATCGAGATCGGAGCCGTCGTCAAGGCGAACCGCCGAACCTCGGCTCGGGTTCACTATCTATGAAACGACTTGGCATCCTGCTCTCCGGACGCGGTTCGAATTTCGAGGCCATCGCCGACAACGTCGCCGCCGGCAATCTCGACGCCACCATCGCCGTGGTCATCTCCAACCGGCCCGAGGCCCGAGGACTGGAAGTCGCCCGGGCGCGCGGACTGAACGCGGTTGCCATTCCCTCCAAGGGGCTGGAACGGGAAACCTACGACCGGATGGTGGTGGCCGAACTTCGCAAGCACCAAGTCGACCTGGTCTGCCTCGCCGGATTCATGCGCCTGTTGAGCGCATACTTCGTGCGCGAGTTCCCGCTGCGCATCCTCAACATTCATCCCGCCCTGCTGCCCTCCTTTCCCGGACTCGACGCGCAGCACCAGGCGCTGGATCATGGCGTCAAGATATCCGGCTGCACTGTCCACTTCGTGGATGAGCACCTGGACGCCGGTCCGATCATTCTCCAGGCTGCCGTCCCTGTCCTGGACGACGACACGGTGGACACTCTCTCCGCCCGCATCCTCGGGGAGGAGCACCGGCTGTACAGCGAGGCGATTCGGATCGTGCTCTCCGGCCAATTCCGAATTGAGGGTCGCCGGGTCATTCTGGCGGCCTAGCGAGGCTCGACCTCAGGCCCGGCCAGGTTCGTCAGCCGCCGATGAAAGCCGATAAATGCCGATGAAGTGACGTGGTCGCGACGGGCCGCGAGCATCGATGGCCACAGGTCCTGAGTCTAACGCGCTCTTGCGAATCTCACGCAGACCGGGCTTGACACCCGCAGTCCCTGCCCAAACTGGGTCAGGCGCCCTGTCTTCGGGTCCACCCGGAAAACGACAACATTGTCGGACTTGTGATTCGCCGCAAAAAGCCACCCGCCGGTTGGATCGAGCGCGAAATTTCGCGGCCAGCTCCCTTTGGTGGACACGCGCTCGACCGCGGCGAGGGTGCCCTTGTCCTCATCCACGGCGAAGACCGCGATGCTGTCGTGGCCCCGGTTGGACCCGTAGAGGAACTTGCCGTTCGGGTGCACAACCACCTCCGCCGTCCAATTCTCACCGCGGAAATTCTCGGGCAGCGTGGTGATGGTCTGAACCTCCCGGAGCGAGCCGCGGGCCGCGTCGTAAGCGAAGGCCGTGACGGTGTTGTGCATCTCGTTGATCACGTATGCGAAGCGGCCGCTCGGGTGGAACGTGAAGTGCCTCGGACCGGCGCCCGGCTTCACCCGTGCGAACGGCGGATCGTTCGGCTCGAGCGTTCCGCGCTCCGGATCGAGCCGGTACACAAGCACCTTGTCCAGGCCGAGGTCGGCCGCGAACGCAAACCGGTTGTCCGGCGAGACATTGATCGAGTGCGCGTGCGGACCCTCCTGCCGCTCCCTGTCCGCGCTCGAACCGGTGTGCTGCACGAACGCCGAGGCTTCCCCCAGCTTGCCGTCTCCAGCGACCGGGAACGCCGCGACGCTCCCGCCCGTGTAGTTGGCGATCAAGGCGCGCCGGCCCGTCTTCTCGACGGTAACGTGACAGGGCCCGCCTCCCTCGGACGAAACCTTGTTCAGGAACGACAGCTTGCCGCTCGCCTGATCGATGGAAAACGCGCTCACCGCGCCGGAGCCTCCCTCCTCTTCACTCACTGCGTACAGGAACCGCTCATTCGGGTGGACCGCCAGGAAGGACGGATTCGCAACCTTGGCGGCCAGGCCGAGCGGCTTGAGTTCCCCGCTCTGCGGCTGGAATCGCCAGGCGTAGATCCCCTCACTTCCCTGGCCCGTGTACGTGCCGATGTAAACGAGATAACCGCGAGAAGGCGGATCGGCCGCAACAAGGAAACCGCCGCCGAGCAGAAGAGCGGACAAGACCGAAAACTGTCGCAAGCAGAACATGGGTCCATTATCCTGCTAACGCCAGAGCGACTTCAGGCGCTCCTTCACTCGCGTCCAGAAAGACTTCCCGTCCGGCGGCTGCGTGTCGTCGCTCTCTCCGGGTGAGGCGCCCGTGCCCAGGTTCTCCTCCGGAGGATTCCATGGTTGCTTGTCCATCAGCCGGACCCGGAACCCTTGAAACGCGTAAGTTCGCAGATGCCTCTGGCCGTTGCGCTCTTCGATGACCAGGGAAAAACTCGGCGACCCGCCGTCAAGGCGAACCGTTGTCGGATAGTAGCCGCGAAGGTTGCGCTCGATGTAGGCGGTCTCGTACCGATGTCGCTGCCGGCTCCAGACAAACACCCGGAAGCTGTCGAACTCATAGGGCTCCAGGCCCCGCGCGATCGTCGTCCAAAGCCAGTTGCACTTCACCCGGCCGCGGTCGTGGACCTCGCCGAGAGAGAAATACGAGGTGATCCGATGGCCTTCGGCGTACTGCGCCACCTCGTCGGGGATCGACATGACCAGCATCCGGAACAGCACCCAGCCGGCCCGGCCGCTCGAGTCGCGCACCAGACTCCAGTCGTCCATCGGCACGGAGGCGGGTAATTCCGGCTGCGGCGCGCCGGGGAAAAACGGCACTCGCGGCGCCAGCCGGTGAGCGACCACCTCCACCGAGTCGGCCTCCTTGAGCTGGTGGAAACTCGGCGATTGCCGGTTCGGATGCGTGTGAACGTTCAGCGCGTCGTAGGTGGTGGCGGCCCCCTGCGTACGAAGACGTTTGGCTTGATCGGCAAGACCGCGCAGTTCGGCCATTTGCTCCGGGCTGAACAACAGGCGGCCGTCCGTCCAGCCTTCCGCGCCCGAGCTGGTGCGCACTTTCACGAAGCGCCGCCGCCGGCCGATGATTTCCAGCCGCTCTCCATGCGTGACGGTGGCGACGGACGGTTCCCGCGGCCTCAGTTCCCGGCGGATGTTGAGCGTCGCCGGCGCCACGTAGCCTTCCCCGATCGCCGGCGCTCGGCCGGAATCGCCGCAGCCGGACACCAACAGGGCGAGGACTGCGCTAAAGAGGGGGGCGCGGTTCATGACTCAAGCGGTCGGCGGCCAGCTTCCAGCTTAGCGAACCAGGCGCCCGCCAGGCCGGCGAACGTGGCGCGGCCTTCCGGCCCGCCGTGTCGAGACCTCCGGGGATGGATCCGCGAGCGGAAGTCTCGGCGGCTGGTACCCCAAGACGATGCGATACAATCTTCCCCATGCACCGAAGAACGGTCTTGAAGACGCTGGCGGCCATCGGCTCGGCCGGCGTGCTGCCCGCTGCGCCTGCGGGTCCGATTCAATTGCATGTGGACCTGGATGTGGACCCGGCGCGCGAGCAGGAATTGATTAATAACTTCCAGAAGGTATTCCGCCCCGCGATCCGCAAACAACCCGGATTCAATGGCACGAGACTGCTCAAGATGCGGAGCGTGGTGGCGGGCGCCGCCCCCGCCGGTCACTTCCGGCTGCTCATCCGGTTCCAGAGCGAGGAGCAGCGGCAAGCCTGGGTGAAGTCTGCCGACCACCAGAAGGCCTGGCCCGAGATCGAGAAGACCCTGAAGGGTGGCAAGTACAGCGCTGTGTTATACGACCCGGCTGCATAACCGGATAACCGGCTAACCTCCCAACCGAAACAACCAAACAACCGAACAACCAAACAACCGAACAACCGAGCAAGCAAACAACCGCCGCCTAATACGCCCACCGCCACAGGCTCGCGCCCACCGTGTAGCCGGCCCCAACCGCGGCGAACAGAACGATGTCGCCTTTCTTCAGCTTGCCTTGGGCGACCGCGTCTCGGGTTGCGAGCGGGATCGTGCCGGCGGTGGTGTTTCCATACCGGTCGATGTTGATGATCACCTGGCTGCCATCCAGTCCGAGCCGGTCGGCTGTCGCCGTGATGATCCGGCGATTGGCCTGGTGCGGGATCAGGCACGCCACGTCCTTGGCCGTCAGGTTGTTCCTCGTCAGGAGATCGCGGCACACCTCGTACATGCGGCGGACGGCGTATTTGAACACCTGCTGGCCGTCCTGGTGGACAAAGTGCATCTTGTGTTGCACCGTCTCCATCGACGCCGGCAGGCGGCTGCCCCCGGCGGGCATGTAAAGGTACTGCCCGCCCGAGCCGTCGATGTCGTTGATGAAATCGATCCAGCCGGCCCCGTCCTCCTCCTCCGCGGGTTCCACCAGGAACGCCCCCGCGCCATCGCCGAACAGCACGCAGGTGGCGCGGTCCGAGTAGTCGATAATCCTGGACATGGTGTCGGCGCCGATCACCAACACCTTCCGGTGCGTGCCGCCGGCGACCAGGTGCGCCCCGGTGGTCAGCCCGTAGAGAAATCCCGAACAGGCGGCGACGATGTCGAATCCCCAGCACTTCTTCGCGCCCAGGCGGTCCTGGACGATACAGGCCGTCGAGGGGAACAACATGTCGGGGGTCACCGTGCACACCAGGATCGCGTCCAGTTCGCCGGCGTCGATTCCCCGCTGGGTCAGCGTTTCCTTGGCCGCCTCCAGCGCCAGGTCCGAAGTCGCTGCGTCCGGATCGGCGATATGGCGCTCGGAGATGCCGGTCCTCTCCAGGATCCACTGGTCATCGGTGTCGACAATCTTCTCCAGGTCCTGGTTGGTCAGCACGCGCGGCGGGACGTAGCATCCGAGGGCGCTGATCTTGGGCGTCCGCAGGCCCTCAGCGCCCGAAGGAAAAGGGGAAATCGATGGCACTCTGTCTATGTTACATTCGGGATGCATGCAAGTCGAGAGCGCGTTGCTCTTCGAGACTCCCGAACAAATCTATATCCGCGTGTTTCGGCAGCTTCGGCCGCGGACGCCGGCCCCCGAGGTGCGGGTGGAGTTCTGTCGCTTCGCCAATGCCAACAGCTTCGCCCGGCTCGACAGTGGCCTGCTGCGCGTGCGGATGGCCGACGTGCTTGAGGGCGCGCCGGCGCCGGTGCTGGAAGCGCTGGCCTACATCCTCCTGTCGAAGCTCTTCCGCCGGCCGGTCCCGAAGCTCTACAGCCACCGCTACCGCCTCTACCTGAACCGCAAGGACATGCGCCGGAGCTTGCATCTCGTCCGTCAAATTCGCGGCCGCAAATTCCTGTCGGGAACGCAGGGGACTCACCATAATCTGGAGGCGGTCTTCGAGGAGCTGAACCTGCGTTACTTCCACGGCCTCATGGCCCGGCCAAACCTCGGCTGGAGCAGGACCCCGTCGCGAAGCATCCTCGGCCATTTCGATCCATCCCACAATGCGATCATCATCAGCCGGATTCTGGATGACGGCGAAGCGCCGCGCCTCGCCCTCGAGTACGTTCTCTTCCACGAGATGCTCCACCTGCGCTATCCGGCCGAGCATTCCCACGGCCGCCGCCGCGTCCACACGAGGGAATTCCGCGAAGCGGAGCGAAGCTTCGAGCGCCTGAAAGAGGCCAGGCAACTGCTGAAGCAACTGTCTCGCTGAGGCGTCCGCGCGACAGAGTATTGTCGGCGTAGAATCACTTCGCCTCCCATGTGGCGCGGCCTGGAGAGCGAGAATGCGCTCGTCGCAACCAAGCGTCCGGGCGAGGCCATGGTTGGCACCTTCATGTCGCGCATCCGGTTGGTGCTTGCGCCGCGTCAGAGTTCGGCATCATCGTGATTGAACGCCGCGGCGAGCCGGTCGCGGAGTTGCGTCCCCTCACCGCTCCGGCGCGCATGGCGGGTGGCAGGAAAGCGCGGATATTCTCCTCCATGAGCAGAATCTGGGCACGCATGCCGCAAGTCAGTGACAGCACGAAGATCCTGGAAGAAGATCGCAGCCGCTAGCCGTCGTGTATCTCGACACGTCTTATATTGCGAAGTTCTACCTCAATGAGCCTGACTCTCCTCAGGTTCGCGAGCTTGTCCGAACAGCGGAAGTCGTCCATTCTTCGCTGTGGGCCTTGGTTGAGTTCCACTCCTTGCTGCATCGCCGCCCGCGTGAAGGCGCATTGTCGCGCGACGACGCGCGCGACCTGTCCTCGCATTTCTCCGCGCATAGAGAGGCCGGATTGTGGAACCTCGTTCCCGCCACCGAAGCTCTGTTGCGAAGAACCAGTGCGCTGATGCTTTCCGCTCCGCGGGATCTCTTCATCCGTACTGCGGACGCCGTGCATCTGACGACGGCGCTCCATATCGGAGAACGCGACGTGGACCGGCGACCGTCACATGCTCGCGGCCGCCGCCTAGTTCGGCCTGACGGGCCGGTCCGTCTACCGTATCGCGTCGCCGCAGGGAGTCGGCGAAAAAACATGCACACACGCTGTTTCCGCCACCCGGTCCTGTTCCGGCTGCCCTACTTCCGCAAGGTCTCCAAGACCCCCTTCCACTTCCGCAGCAGCAACTCCACCAGGTTCAACGCAATGGCCGCCGCCAGCAGTCCCGGCCACAGCCGCAGCGTGGTCGGAATGCTCCGCCCGCCGGGGTCGAACACCTGGCTCAAGGCGGGTTCGAATCGTCCGCCGGTGAACTCCGAGATCCGCCGCAGCGCGGCCTCATCCGAGCCGTAATCGCTCAACTCCTGCTCCTGGCGGTACAGCCCGACCTCGGGAAACCAGCGCGATTCCTCCAGCGGCCGGATGCGAAACAGACCCTGAAGTGCGCCGACCCGTACCCGCCCCCGCCACGCCCCCTCAGCCACCTTGGCGATCGGGACCGGGCGGCGGAATCCTTCCGGCCCGAGCACGAAGATGTCGGGAATCCGCTCCGGCGCCTCGGCCTCCCGCGCCAGCCGGTAGTTCACCACAATCTCCTGGTTGGCGCTGTCGAATTCCGCCGACGCCTCCCCCGCCTGCGAGTGCGGCAGCAGGTCGCGGAAGACGTTCCCCCAGAACCGGTCGAATCCCTTCCACCCGACCCACTCGGAAGCCCACCGGCTCTTCGCGTCGGAGGTGAACACGGCGGCGCGGCCTAAACCGTACTGCCACCGCGCCAGCAGCGGGTCCGTCCGGTCGATGCTGAGAATCGTGTCGGCGCTCGGCTTGGCGATGAACCGCACATAGCCCGCCAGCGGCGGCGCCGTCTCCATCCCCACCCCCTCCAGAATCTCGGCGGCGTGCATCACCACCGGCCGCACCGGCTTCTCCACCGCCGTCGTCCCGGTGTGCTCCATCACGTCGCGCAGCAGGATCTGCTCCAGCCCGGAAGGGTCGGTCAGAAAGTACGCCTTCCCTTTCGCGGCCAGCGCGATTCTCTCCAGATACGCGCGATTGACGTCCTGGCCCAGGCCCACCGTCGAGATGGTGACCCGGTTGCGCGCCGCGTCCTGGGCCACCGCCATGCTGTCGCCTTCCTCCGAGATGCCGTCGGTGAGCAGCACGATGTGGCGGTAGGTGGCGCCGTGCTGGACGGTGCGCCGGTAGGCCTCGGCGAGCGCCGGCGCGATCTGCGTGCCCCCATCCGGTGTAATGCCGGAAACCAGCCGCTTGATGTGCGTCCGGTCCTCCGCCTTGCGAATCGGCACCGCCCACTGGAAGGAGTTGTCGAAGATCAGCACGCCGACCAAATCGATCGGGCGCAAGTTCTCGATCACCCCGATCGCCGCCAGGCGCGCCAGGTCCATCTTCCGGCCTTCCATCGAGGAGGACTTGTCGACGATCAGCGTCACCAGCGTGCCCTCCGGCGACCGCGGCGGCGCGAGCTTCGCCGGCAGCGCGCGCTCCAGCGGGTCCTCCCGCTTGTCCTTCCGCTCGATGTACACGTTCCGCTCTCCGCCGATCACCAGCAGCCCGCCGCCCTGCCGGAGGAAATCCTCCAGCCGGCTCTTCGCGGCGGGAGTCAAAGCCGCCTCCAGGTTCCAGTTGTTGAGCACGATAATCTGGAAGGAGCCAAGGTCCTCGCCCGGCAGTTCCGCTGCGCGCTGCACTTCGAACTGCGCCTCGCGCAGCGCCCGGAAGAGATGCTCTTCCGATCCCGGCGGATCGAGCGCAAGGAACAGCACCCGCGGCCGGCGCAGCGACAGCACCTGCGCGAATCGCACTTCGCCCAAACCCTCGGCGCGCACCGCCCCCGACAGGTCGATGGCGCCGGTCGCCGAAAGGCTGGCGCCGACGCGAAGCTGGTTCAGGCCGCGCTCGAGCATCACGTCGCTCCTGCCGAGCACTTTCCCTTCGGCGGACGTCTCCACCACCGCCGCCGTGCGGCGCGGGGATTGGATGGCCAGGTCCAGCGGGAACCGCTCGCCGGTGAACGCCAGCGTCGGCAGGCCGACCGATTCCAGCCGGAGGTCGGGCTTCGGCCGGCCGCGCAGCAGGAACGTGTCGATGGGGATGCCGAGCTGCTGCGCCTGCCAGGCGGCCCGCGCCGCGCTGCCCTGGGTTTCCTTCCCATCGGAAACCAGAACGAGCCGCGGGATACGTCCTGCCGCGGCGCCGGCCATGCCCTCGCGGATGGCCGCCTCAATATCGGTGCCCCGCTTCGCCGTGCCCTGCGGAGAGCGGGCGAACGGAATGATCCGCACCCGGTGGCGTCCCCGCGCCCGTTCAATGCCGCCCGCGACCTCGGAGCCGCGGGCGAGATCCTGCTCCGAGACGCTCGCCGACGTGTCCACGAGCACCGAAACCGCCATCCGCGACGACGGCGCGCTCAGCCGCGGCTCGGCGAGCGCCAGCAGCACAGCCGCGAACGACAGCGCCTTGAGGGCGAGCGCGCCGCGCCGCCCCGAGCGCCGCCATTCCAGCGCCGCCCACGCAACCGGCAGCCACGCCAGCAGCAGCACCCAGCCGCGGTCGAACGTCACCATGCCCTCCGGCGAAATAGAGACAGCGGCAGTTTCCAGAGTTCACCGGCGGTCTGAGTTCGCCGGCGCATCTGTACCACCGCTGGCCTCCGCGCCCGCCCGGAGCCGAACAGCTGCCAGTCGGCCAGCAAGCACAGCGCGCCGAGCACCGCCAGCATCTGCCACAGGTCCCGCGACGCGCGTCCCGCGCGAAAGGCGGGCCGAATGCCGCGGCGGACTCCCGCCGGCGGCTCCCACTTCACCGCCGCCACCTCGGGCAGCGTCAAGGAATACACGATCTCGCGCTCGCCGGCACGCACGCGGACCGTTCCCGCCGATCCCGCGAAGAAGTGCACGGCATCGCCCTGGCGGGTGAACGGCAGCGGCGCGCCGTCCTCCGCCAGCACCGAAACCTCCGAAGCAGCCATTTCCTCGTCCAGGCGGGCGATCACGGAGCCGGCGGCGCCGGCATTGAGTTCCCACCGCCGGAACGTGTCGGGCGCCATCCAGCGAAAGATGTTGGCGAAGATGAGCGGCGTCGCCAGCTCGAAGCGAAGCGCCGCCGACGCCGGGTGGAACCCGACGAAGGCCATTTTCGGCGGGCCTGGCCGCGCCAGAATCACCGGCCCCTGCGCCACCTCGGCGACCGCCGCGTCGCCGGTCTCGGGAGCGAACACCATCGCCGCCGGAAGCCGGAGATCCTGTACGCGAAGGCCGGTTGCCAGCGGATGGTCCGATCGCCAGCGCGACAGCACCGCGTCTCCGACAACCGCACGGGTGCGGACTGGCGAACCGCCCGGCGGCTCGATCCAGATGCTGTTCCCTTTCGGCAAAGTGGATGGCGCGAAGCGGTCGAGGATCGTCAGATCGTCCGCCCGCCCGGGGTCGTACTGCGCAGTTCCCAGGAAGCTCGCGCGAAGATTCGGATTGGCCGCCAGTACGGGCCGCAGCCAGGCGGGCGAATCGGAGTAGACGGCGACGCGAAGCACGCGGTGCGCCGGCAGCTCTAGAACCGCCCGGTCGTCGGCGGGGAACAAGTCGCCGGGCAGAAGCCGCGCCTCCAGCCATCCGGCGGCGTGGGTCCGGAACTCGAAGGTCGTGTTCCGCTCCGCGGCCGCGGGGACCAGGAGCCTCTTCGCTCCCGCGGGAGCGCCGCCGAACGAGAGCGCGACGGTCACTTCGCGCGGCGTCTCCGCGTCATTCCGAACCGAGACGAAGGCCTCCCAGAGATCCGATTCAATCGGAGAGTGCCGGAGGCCGACGCCGCGCAGGCCGCAGTTGCGCACGCGGTCCACAACCGGCAGAACCCTTAGATTCGCGGGCACGGCCGGCGCGTCCTGCTCTCCGGCGGACCGCATTCGGCCTGCGCTCGCCAGCACGATCTCGCCGCCGCCGGCCGCGACACGGCCCGCCAGTTCCAGGGCTTGGCGCAGGTCGAGGGCCGTCGCGCCTGGCTCCGAAGCGGCGATGGCCGATTCGAGGGTCTTGCGGTCGGCATCCAGCCCCGTCACCGGCGTGGCTAGCGCATCGGCGCGAACCAGCATCACACGATCGCCGGGAGGCATTGCGCGCAGCCAGCCGAGCGCCTGCGCCCTCGCCTCGTCCATTAGCGTGCCGCGCGGGCCCGCCGCTTGCATCCACGCCGACGTGTCCAGGATGAGCACGTGGTCGCGGGCGCCGCTATCCCGGCCTCCCAATCGAAGCTGCGCGATCGCCAGCAGAAGCAGCGCGACGCCGGCAAGCTGGAGCAGGAGCGAGAGCGGCTGCTGGATTCGCTTTCGCCGGCGCGTCTGTTGCGGCTGTTCCGCCGGCGTCCAGAACCGGAGCGTCGCCACCACCTGCCGCCGGCGCGACCGGTCGAGCAAGTACAGAGCCACCACCAGCGACGACAGCGCGCCGAAAATCGCTAGAAACTCCGCCAGGCTGAGATTCAGCAGGAACATCAGGCGATCCCTCGCGCGTGCGCCAGCGGCCCGAAGATCGCCTCTTCGAGCGGCAGCGACGTGGACAGGCCGGCGTAGCGGCCGTTGTTGCGCAGCGCCAGCGAGCGAAGCGTCTCGGCGAAGCCGTCGAACGCCGCCGTGTAGCCGGCCGCCGCGTCGCGGTTGAACTGGAGCTGAAGGCGAGCGCCGGACTCGGCGTCCACCAGGTCCAACTCGCCTGTCCACGGCGGCGTGCGGTCCTCCTCGGCCCAGACGTGGATCAGCAGAAGCTCGTGGCCGAAATCGGCGAGATACTGAAGAGGCTTCTCGCAGCCGGCGTCGTCGAGAAAGTCGGAAATGATGATCAGCAGCCCGCGCTGCAAGTAGCGCGTAAGGAACTCCCGCGCCACCTGGAAGTAGTTCGTCTCGCCGCCCGGCGCGAGACGGGACAGATACTCGACGGCGGGCGCGAACCGGTGGCGGCCGCCTCCGCACACGAAACAGTCGCCAAGATTGCCGGCGAACGGCTGGATCGCCACCGTCTCCAGCCGAACCAGGCCCACGTAGCTGAGCGCCGCCGCCAGCCTGCGGGCGTACTCGAACTTGGGAATAGCGCCGGTGGTCATCGAGGCGCTCGAGTCCACCAGCAGCCGCACCGGAATGCGCGGCTCGGTCTGGAACATCTTCAGGAACAGTTTCTCCAGACGGAGATACGCACGCCAGTTGACCGCCCGCAGGTCGTCGCCGTGGTGGAAGTGACGATGATCGAGGAATTCCAGCCCCGGGCCGGTGAACCGTGACGGATTGTGCCCGCCGACAAGCCCGGGAAAGGACTTCTGCCAGTGAAGGGTGAGGCGTTCGAGCTTCTCGAGGAAGCCCTGGTCAACCAGCGGCGCTTGCGGCATGGGGCTGCTTACGGGACGGGAACCGATACGTCGCGGATGATCGAGCCCAGGATCGTCTCGGTGGTCTGGCCGTCGGCGTGGGCGTCGAAATTGAGAATGATGCGGTGCCGCAGCACCGCCGGGGCGACCTCCAGGATGTCATCGACGCTCAGGTGGTAGCGATGCCGCATGAGCGCCAGGGCGCGCCCGCACTCGACCAGCGCCTGGGCGCCGCGCGGCGAGCTTCCATAGCGGATGTATTTCTTGGCCAGCGGATGCGCCTGCCGCTGGTCGGGCTGGGTGGCCAGCACCAGGTCCACCGCGAAATCCTGCACATGCTGGGCGACGAGAATTTCGCGGCCCAACGAGCGGATCTCCAGGATCTCGTCGCGGCCGGCGACCGCTTCCAGGTGCACCTCGTCGCGGTGAATGGTGCGCTCGACGATCCGGTTCAGCTCTTCGCGGCTGGGGTAATTGACCAGGCACTTCATGAGGAAGCGGTCGAGCTGCGCCTCGGGCAGCGGGTAGGTGCCTTCCATCTCGATCGGATTCTGCGTGGCCATGACCAAGAACGGCGCCTCGAGCTCGTGCGTGGCCGTGCCGCTGGTGACCGTCCTCTCCTGCATGGCTTCGAGCAGCGCCGACTGCGTCTTCGGCGTGGCGCGGTTGATTTCGTCGGCGAGAACGAGGTTGGCGAAGATGGGGCCGGGTTGGAAGCGGAGAAACTTGGCGCCTTGCTCGCCGGTCTCGATGATCATGCTGCCGACGATGTCGGCCGGCATGAGATCCGGCGTGAACTGGATGCGCGAGTACTTGAGCTGCATTACGCGCCCCAGCGTTCGCAGCAGCGTCGTCTTGCCGAGCCCCGGGACCCCTTCGAGCAGCACGTGCCCCCCGGCCAACAGACACACCAGCACGCCGTCCACGACGTCCTGCTGGCCGACGATGATCTTTCCGATTTCCTGCCGGACGCGGTCGAGCGTCGAGACGGCGCTGGCCAGCTTCTCCTGAGGGGATGGCACGCTCCTATTCTAACAGCCGGGAATCCGCTTTCCCGGCCGCTAGCCGATCGCCTGGCGCCGGCGAATCGGGATCAGGTAAGCTTCCAGCGCCCCCGGGTTGTCGAAGATGTCCCGCTCGAGATCGCGCCACTCGGACTCCAGCACCACGCGCTCGATGTCGCTCCCGAGGTACGAATCGCCCGTCTCCTGCCGCCGCCGCTCGATCAGTCCCAGGATTTCCGCGCTCAGCTTCAGTCTGTCGTTCTGGTTGGCCATCGCTTTCCTCCTCGGCTGGTTGCCTCACCTGCTCGAGTGATCCTTTCGGACCGTCTCTCTATTCCATTAGACGAATACGGGGCCGAAAAGAGTTCCGGATGTTTCAATACCGAGGGAGAGCCGCCGCCGGGCGGACTATCCGCGGGTCCGCTTCAAGTACAGCACCGCCGGGCCGGGGAAGGGAGTGGTGAAGGTCCGTGACGAGCCGCCGGCAACGTCCTTGCCGGCCACCGTGCGGTCCCTGTTCACGTCGAGCCACTCCACGGAAAAGACTCCCGGCGCATCGCCGAGGTTGATCGTGAACTCCCCCTTGTTCCCAGGCTGGAAGACAAGATACTCCTTTCCTTGTGCCGCGAGGCAGTAGCCCGTGGCCAGATCATTCATCGGGACCATCGACGCGAGGTCCACGCGGCCGGCGTAGCGGCGCGCTTGCCCCATCGCCATCCGCGCCGAGTCCTGCCAGGTCGGCGAAGGAAGCAGTTCCTCCATCAGCAGCACGTTCAGCCCGCGCGTGAAGCTCTTCCATACCCAGATGGCGTCCCCTCCCGTGTGGCCCCAGAGATGATCCGTGTCGTTGACGACCACCTTGGTGGTGTGAGTGGACGACGGATTCTCGCGGTAGCTCTCCGAGGCGTCGCCGGGGTTGGGCGAGATCCAATCCGCCGGGCTCATGTACAGGGTGTTGTTGCTTCCGCCGCGATATTGGAACGTCATCCCCACAGGGTGCTGCTTCGGCTTGCCGGATTCGTAGTGTTTGACGTAGCGGATCAGGTAGTACTGCCAGTCCGTCGATTCCGGCGCGGCTTCGTTGCAGATTTCGTACAGCACGTTGTCCAGATCGTTGACGGTGTCGATCACTTTGCGGACGTAAGCCAGTTGCAGATCCAGGACGCGCTGCCCCATGTCTGCCGGCTGAAGCGTGTTGTATTCGATGCCCTTGCCGTCCCCGTTCGTATCCGCCTCGATCCCGTTCACGTTGTTGGGCGAGTGAAACGGGTGATTGTTCCAGGCGTCGGTGAACTGGATCTCCCAACCCTCGAACAGCATCACGGCGACGTACATGCCCCGGTCCCGCGCGGCCGCTGTCCGGTTTCGCAGCCTCTCGAAGTACTCAGAGTCGAAGCGCGCGAGGTCGAACTTCGGCTTGCCGTCGCTCGCGTTGCCGGGGCCGCCGCGCACCCACGGATGCGGCCGGCAGTACTTGATCTGCCCGTCGTAGTAATTGTCCGTCCACTTCGGCGTCTCCCACCGCCAGAGCCGGAAGAAATTGTGATTGTGGCGCTCGAGGAAATCCAGGTAGCCCGCGTAATCGAAGGCGGCGGGAGGATCTTGCTTGTCGCGGTTCAGAAGTCCGGAATCCTGAAGATTTTGCCAGATGTGCGAGCCCGTGAGCAGCACCGCTTTGCCCGATCCGTCCGTAAACCAACGCGGATTCGACTGGAGCACGCGGAGCGGCCCGGCCGCCGGACCACGTTGGGCGGACACCGGCAGGCAAATGCAGAGAGCGCCTAGCACAGCATGCAACTTGTGTGACATAGCCGGATTATAGCCATTGCGTCGCTGATTCGATTCCGTGCGAACCAAACTGGCCTCTGCCGCGTATAACACTGTGAGGCACGACAGGTGAAATGAATCACGGCGGCGCAGTCGCCGGCGTGATGCGGCAAGAGGCTGAGCCCGCGAAGCGGTCCTCCGCCGCGCTGCATCCTGCCTGGCAGTCATTCATGCGCTACTGCGCGGAGTTGCGGTTCGGAGACATCGAACGGCTGCGCATCCAGGACGGATTGCCCGTTCTGGCCGAGGAGACGCGAAAGAAAGTCAGGTTCGTCGAATAGTCGGAAGCATTTCCGGCTGACCGGATGATCCGGAGGCCGCTGTGCGCGGGCTGCCGCCCGCATGCAGCGGCTTTTTTGTTGCTGCACGCCGGGCGACGACCGGCGCTCCGGATTGACGGAGGGTGCAGCGGTCTGAAGGAGAACGGAAAGGAGAAACCAGTGATGAGATTCAGTCTGATGACCTTGGGGGTCCTGGTGGTCGCGCTGACCGCCTCCCCCGCGTACTCACAGTCTTCAAGCGGGGCGAGACCCGTGTGGGACGTCCCCTTCGACTTCATTGTCGGCGACGAAACACTTCCCGCCGGGCAGTACACCATTCAGCGTGGGGTGACGCCGGGCGCGGTGCTGGTTTACAACCTCGACGGCAAAGACAGCCATTTCAGATTGAGCAATCCGATCTATGGCAACGCGGCGGACCATAGCGTCCTCGTGTTCAACCGCTACGGAAACCAGCACTTTCTGTCCCGTGTCTGGATTGCCGGCAGAGAGGACGGCTCCGAGCTCAAGAAGTCGAAGCTCGAGCGCGAGATGGCGCGGCACGGCCTGGCCAGCGACGCCCTGGCGATGGCGGCGCGCTAGCGCTAACCAGGCAATCTATGGAGGGCAGGCGAGCCCGCCTGCCCTCTACTCCAGCACCCGAAACCGGCACGAAAAATGCCGCAGAAACTTCGGCTCGGAGGCAATCTCCAGCCCGCGCAACTGGTGCTTCCGCGCATTCACCTCCAAAATCGCCTCAACCGCGTAGTCGATATGGCTCTGGGTATAGACGCGGCGCGGTATCGCGAGGCGCAGCAGCTCATGCCGGGCCTTGTCGCCGAACATCACCGAGCCGATCTCCACCGAGCGGATGCCGGCATGCCGGTACAGTTCGACCGCCAGCGCCTGCCCGGGGAAATGGCGGCGGGGGATGTGCGGCAGCATGCGGCCGGCATCGATATAGATGGCGTGGCCGCCCGGCGGCTCCACGATCGGCACGCCTTGATCGGCGATATGCCGGCCGAGATACGCCGTTGATGTAATGCGATAACGAAGGTAGTCCGGATCGAGCACTTCGCTGAGGCCGACCGCGATCGCGTCCAGGTCGCGGCCGGCCAGGCCGCCGTAAGTGGGAAATCCCTCGGTCAGGATCAACAGTTGCGTCTCTTGCTCGGCCAGCCGGTCGTCGTTGGTGCACAGGAACCCGCCGATGTTGGCGAACGCGTCCTTCTTGGCGGAGAACGTGCAGCCGTCGGCCAGCCGGAACATCTTTTGCGCGATCTGTTTTGGGGCCCACGCCGCGAATTCCGGCTCCCTCTGGGCGATGAACCAGGCATTCTCCGCGAAGCGGCAGGCGTCAAGATACAAGGGAATCGCGTGTCGTGACGTGACCGCCCGCACCTGCTCGATGTTGCGCATGGAGACCGGCTGGCCGCCGCCGGAGTTATTGGTCACGGTCAGCATCACCAGCGGAACCCGATCGGCGCCTTCGGTCTCGATCAGCCGTTCCAGGGCGGCGACATCCATGTCGCCTTTGAAGGGAAGGCGCGCCTGCGTGTCGGCGGCCTCCGGCAGCGGAAGGTCGACGGCCCTGGCCCCTGTGAACTCGATGTTGGCGCGGGTGGTGTCGAAGTGCGTGTTGTTCGGCACCACTTGGCCCGGCCGGCAAAGAACACTGAACAGGATGCGCTCGGCGGCGCGTCCCTGGTGGGTCGGGATCACGTGGCGAAAGCCGGTCAGGTCCTGGGCCGCGGCCTTCATCCGGATGTAACTCTCGCTGCCGGCGTAGGACTCGTCGCCGCGCATCATCGCCGCCCACTGCTCGGTGGACATGGCGCTCGTGCCGGAGTCGGTGAGGAGGTCGATCAGGATATCCTTCGCGTCGATGAGGAACAGGTTGTAGCCGGCCTGCTCGAGCAGCCGCTGGCGCTCCTCGCGCGTGGTGTGGCGCAGCGGCTCGACGCTCTTGATCCGAAACGGCTCGATGATGGTTTTCATGGTTGTTCGGTGGTTGTTCGGTTGGGCGGTTAGTGGTTGTTCGGCGGGCGGCCTCAGCCGGCCAGCTTCGGCGCCAGCAGCCACTTGAGAACACCCCGCGGCCTCGGTCCGAATGCGTCCACCTGGACGCAGGCGATGCCGGCCTTCTTGAGATCCACCTGAAGGCTGGGGACGCCGAGCAGGAATCCGATGACCTGTCCGAGAAGAGGCTCGTGGCCCGACAGCAGCACTTGGTCCGCCTGCCGGTGAAGCCGGATGTCTTCCCACACGTCTTCGGCCTCTGATGCTGGCGCCAGCGACTTCACCTGTTCCACTTCGCCCTCGAACTCCAGAACCTGCGCCGCGAGTTCCGCCGTCTGCACCGCGCGCCGGTAGGGACTTGTCAGGATGACGCTGGGCGACACCTCCGCGGCCCGAACGGCGCGCAGAATCGACTTCAGCTTCTTGAACCCTTCCTCGGTCAGCGCCCGGTCGGCATCCCTCATGCCGGCCTGTGCGGTTTCCGCGATTCCGTGCCTGAGAACATAAATCAACATTGCCGGTAGATGTTCCTGCCATCATTCTGGCATACTGAATTCTTCTTCTTGACGGGGATGCCCTCAAACAGCCTGCCCGAACCGCTTCTGGCGCGCGCCGCCTTCTGGCTGGCCGGAGCGTCGGCGGTCGCGGTCCTGTTCTCGATCGCCGCCAGCCAGATCCTGCTGGCGCTCGCCGTGGCCGCGCTGCTGCTGTCGCGGCGGAAACTTCGGTTTCCCCCTGTCCTGCTGCCGCTGGGCCTGTTTGTCGCCTGTACCCTGATTTCGCTCGCCCTGTCCGGCGACCCCGCATCCGGCCGCCCGCAGGTGCGGAAGTTGCTCGTCTTCCTGATGCTGCTGGTGGTGGCATCGAGCTTTCGGGAACCGGATCGACTGCGCCGCCTGGCCTTGTGCTGGGCGGGCGCGGGCGCCCTGGTCGCGGCGCGGGGTCTCGTCCAGTTCGGCGAGAAGGTGCGCGACGCGAGAGCGGCGGGGACGAGTTTCTACGAATATTACGTGGGTGAGCGAATTACCGGCTTCATGAGCCACTGGATGACGTTCGGCGGCCAGCTCATGCTTGTCTTCCTGCTGCTGCTGGCGTTCCTGTTCTTCTCGCCGTTTGCCCGCCGGCGGCTGTTGTGGTTCGCGGCGCTGTGCGCTGTTCCGATGGCCGGCTCGCTTCTGCTCGGCTTCACGCGCAGCATCTGGCTGGCGGCGGGCGTAGCCGGTTTGTATCTGCTGTGGCACTGGAGCCGGCGATGGTTTCTCGTGACGCCGGTTGTCGCTCTCCTTGTTGTGCTGGCGGTTCCCGGTGTTCGCACCCGGTTCGTCTCGATGTTTCAGCCGAAGAAGGAGGTCGACTCCAACCAGCATCGCATCGTCTGCTGGCGCACCGGCCTGGAGATGATCAAGGCGCACCCATGGTTCGGCCTTGGGCCCGAACAGGTACGGCTCCAGTTCGAGCGCTGGGTGCCTGCCGACATTCCGCGGCCGCTGCCGGCCGGCTGGTATGGGCATTTGCACAGTATTTACGTACACTACGCCGCCGAGCGCGGCGTGCCCGCGATGCTTGCGCTCGTGTGGCTGCTGGTGAAGGCGCTGCTGGACTTCCTGCTCCCCGCGCGCCGGCTCCCCCCGGGTCCGAGCGACCGGAAGTTCCTCCTCCACGGTGGAGCGGCGGCGGTGCTCGCCATCATGATCGGTGGGATCTTTGAGCTGAATCTTGGAGACAGCGAGGTCTTGACGTTGTTCCTGGCGATCGTCGCCTGCGGGTATGCCGCTCGGGACGCGGGAGCGGCCGGGGATGGACAAGTTGCCTGAAGCGTTGCTGGACAGGGAAGTCATCCTCGCCGGCGGGTCGGGCGGACTTGGCGCGGCAACCGCGGAACTGCTGGCGGCGGAAGGGGCGCGCCTGGTGGTCAGTTACCTTTCTAACGCCGAGCGCGCCGCCAAGCTTGCCGCCCTCGCGAAGCTGGTCCAAGCCGACCTGACGGTTCTCCACGATCGCCAGAGGCTGCTCGACGAGGCGCCGAACGTGTATGGCCTGGTGGTCTTCGCCGGCCATCCTTCCCGGATTTCGGATCCCTCGGAACTGGAAGAGGCGATCCGGCTGTCCAACGAGCAGAACTACCTGGGCCCGATCATGCTTGCCCGCGAGGCCGCCGTACGGATGAAAGAGCGAGGCACGCCCGGCTCCATCGTGCTGTTCTCGACCATGCAGGCGATCTCGCTCTTCCCGGGATCGACGGCCTATGCGGCCGCCAAAGCCTCGTTGCTGCATGCAGCGCGCATCTTGGCCAAGGAATGCCGCGGTCCGTCGAACATCCGGGTGAACGTGATCTCGCCCGGCGTCACGGCCGCGGGAATGGCGGAAGCGAGCATCTCCTCGGGCAAGTACGACCGGTATCTCGAGCACGAGATCATCCCCCGCTTCGGCCGGCCCCTCGACATCGCCCGCGCCGTCCGGTTCTTCCTGGAGCCGGACAACTACATTACGGGGCAACTGCTGACGGTGGACGGCGGGCTGACGTTGTAGCCTGATACGGGAACCGCTGGGGACCCGACCGGTCCAATTCCCAACGTGGCCGGTATGCCGTTCCGTCCAAGACGCCTGATGCATCCAATGCTCAATGCCGCTCGGATCGAGAGCCCCCATCCGGCAAGCGCCTATCGAACCGTTGAGACAGGTGTCGCAGGAGTCATGCACGGGAACGTCCGATCTGGTTCTCACGATGAACGGCGCGGCCGGCCTCCCGGTTAGTGCCTTCGTTCGCGGCCGCCCGTTCCGGATCGGGCGCCGCAACTCCTCGGGCGCACCGCTCCTCAACACACCCAGCGCTCGCGCCAGCCAGCGACGCGGGCTTCGCGCAACTCGCCGGCGTCCACGAGTTCGGAGATGCGCGGGCGCGCCTCGCGGAGCGGTATGCGGTAGTAGCCGGCCAGGTCTCCGGTGGTGCCGACCCCGTGTGCGCGAGCAGCCAGCCGCAACAGCCCGCGCTGGGCCTCCTCGCGTTCCATGTTGTGCCGGCGATGCTCGATGGGGATCAGGCGCTCGGCCAAGTCGTAGACGCGCGAGAAGTCGGGCCGCCGGTCTGATGCCGCGAGCGCGCCTCTGCCGAAAAGCGCTTCGAGGGTTGCCCGCGGGACCGTCCCGACCCACGCGTCCCCGGGGATACGTCGAGGAATGCCCTCGGGCTCCTCCAGGTCGTTCGCCGTCAACGGGCCGCGCGCCCGGACTTGATCCAGCACCCAGTCCAGGTAGTGCGGGTGGCGCTCCAGAAAGGTCTCGAATCCGTACGGCCGCAGGCGGTGATTCTCCATGCGGTGGCGCAGGAGCGGCCAGGTCTCCACCGGCAGAATGGACGCCTCGTGCCCCCACTGTTCGGTGAAGTCGCACGTGCCGTATACGACCTCGTCGAAACGCGACCTGTCATAGGGCCCGAGCCGTGAGAAGACAGGCAGGTAGTGCGAGGGCGCGAGAAGATTGACAAAGTCCAGTTGCAGCAGGCCGAGCTGCCGGATCGCGCGGCGGATGTGACTCGCGCCGATCGGGCCGCCGGGCCGGGGGCGATCAAAGCCCTGCGCCGCCAGGGCGATGCGCCGCGCCTCGGACAGGGTGAGTTCGGTTCGAGACACTGCGTCTACTTGGCCAGCGGCCGGCCGGTCCGGGCGTCCAGCACAATTCCTTCCACCGTGGCGCCTTGTGGTTCCGTGCTCTGAGATTCCGCGGTGCAAGCCGGAAGCAGCATCGCGATGAGAATTCGCGGGACGAATCTCGCCGGCACCAACCCAGTATAGCGGCGCTCACGGGGCCGATTAGCCTGGAGAATGCGTCTGACCCCTTTCCGTGGCGCTCGTGATACCATTTCGTCTCGATGAAGATCACCAAAGTCGAAGCCATCTACCTCCGCCAGCCCGAGGTCAAGCACCAGTGCGACAGCGGCCAGGACGCTCTCATCGTGCGCGTCGAAACCGACGCCGGCATCACCGGCATCGGCGAGGTGGACTCGAGCCCGCTCGCCGTCAAGGCGTTCATCGAGGGACCGTTCTCCCACACCACCGCCACCGGGCTTGCCAACGTGGTGCTCGGCGAGGATCCGATGGAAACCGAGCGCCTCTGGTACAAGATGTATCGCGCCAACATCTATGGCGGGCGCCGAGGCGCGGGCATCCACGCCATGAGCGGCATCGACATGGCGCTGTGGGACATCAAGGGCAAGGCGCTCGGCCTTCCCGTCTGGAAGCTGCTCGGGGGCGGTTTCCACCAGAAGATCCGCTGCTACGCCAGCTCGCTGTTCGGCGCGACCCCGGAGAAGACCGGCGAGCTGGCGCGCCGCTATCGCGACCAGGGTTTCACCGCGGTGAAGTTCGGCTGGGACCCGATGGGACAGGACGAGAAGACCGACATCGCGCTGGTCCGCGAAGGCCGCAACGGTCTCGGGGACGGCGCCGACTTGCTGATCGACGCCGGCCTCGTCTGGGACGCGAAGACCGCGCTCCAGCGCGCCCGGGCGTTCTCCGAATACAAGATCTTCTGGCTGGAGGAGCCGCTCCGGCCGGACGACTACGAAGGTTATCGAAAGCTCTCAGAAGGCACCGACGTCCGCATCGCCGCCGGGGAGGAGGAATCGAACCGCGCTTCCTTCCTGGAGCTGATGGACCGCGGCCGCATCGACGTGGTGCAGGTGGATCTGACCCGTTGTGGCGGCTTCACCGAAGCGATGAAGATCGCTGCTCTCGCCTGGGATCGCGGACTCGTCATCGCCAACCACGGCTTCACGACCTACATCAACGTAACGGCGGCGCTGCACTGGCTGAACTCCATCCCCAACGCCATCATCTGCGAGTTTGTCGCCGAGGAGGAAACGAACCTCCGCGAGTTCCTCACGAAGCAAAAGCTGCGGGCCCGCGACGGGTATCTGGATATTCCGCAGTCGCCGGGCCTCGGCATCGATCTCGACGAAGAGGCGGTCGGAAAGTTCAGGGTGTCATGAACCGCCGCGCTTTTCTCGCCGCCCTCTCGAGTTCGTTGACGCACGCCGCTGCGCGGTTCCCTGCGAACAAGAACGTCAAATGGGCGTTGAGCCTTGCCTTGTGGAACCACTTCCGCCCGGTGGCATTCACCGACGTGCTCGATGTCATGAAGGACACCGGGTTCATCGGCATGCGGGTTACGGGATTTCCGGGTTTCCTGAAGACTTATGGACTTACTCAGTCGCAGGTGGAGAAGGAGCTCTCCCGGCGCGGGTTGTACATTGTGACGATTTCCTTCAACGCGCAATCTCACGATCCGGCGATGCACAAGAAGGTCCTCGAGGACGCGCGCGAGGCAATGAGGTTCCTGTCCGGCTTTGGCGCGCGGCACTTGGTGGTTTTCTCACCGGGCCGCCGCAAGCCGGGCGAGGATATCGACGCCGCGTTCCGCGCCATGTGCGAATGCTTCAACCGGATCGGGGAGCTGGCCGGCGAGATGGGATTCAAGGCGGGCCTGCACAACCACCTCGACCAGATGGTCGAAAGTCCCGATGAGGTCCACCGCGCGATGCAGTTGACGGACCCGAAGCTGTTCCACTTCTCGCCCGACACGGCGCACCTGCACCTTGGCGGGAGCAACGTGGTGGAAATGCTAAGCCGCTACAAGGACCGCATCATGTTCCTCGATTACAAAGACGCGCGGTGGACGACGCCGGCCAGCGACGTGGTGCTCGACAACGGCACGGTGCATCCGCGCGACACCAAGGCGGCCCGCTTCTTTTCCAGCATCTACGACCTGGGCGACGGCGAGATCGATTTCCCTGCCTGCCACCGCATCCTGAAAGAGATCGAATACAAGGGCTGGATCTGTGTCGATCTCGACGCCGCCCGCCGCGGGCCGCGGGCGAGCTACGAGAGGTGCGGAAGGTACGTGGTGGAGAGGCTGGAGAGGATCTACCTGTAGCCGCTGGTTGTAGGCCGGAGGTCCATCCACTGAAGGCTGAGCGCCGCGCTTCAAGCGAAGGCGATAGGTGCCTGCGCCGAACTTCCCGACGGGACCGGGACGATTCCTCGAAGGGGAGTGCGGTAGCATACCATTGGTAGGACCTGAACGGCTATGAAGCGAACGATTCAAGTGCGAATCTTGCGCGGCGACAAGCAGTACGTAGCTGAGTGCCTCGACCTCCCCGTGGTGACTGAAGCGGCGACGCTGGATGAACTGGCCAAGAACATCCGCGAGGCTATCGCCCTGCACCTGGAGGGTGAAGATCTCGCCGAACTCGGACTGGCGGACGCTCCCACCATCCTCGCGACGATGGAACTGGATGCCGTCGCCTGATGCCGAAACTGCGCAGCCTGTCCGGCCAAGACTTACTTCGCATCTTCACCGGTTTTGGGTTCCACCTCGTTTCCCAACGTGGCAGTCACGTGAAACTGCGGCGCATCCTGCCCGGGGGAAGACGCCAGACTCTGACTATTGCTATCCATGGAGATGTGGACAAGGGAACGCTCCGAGCGATCTTCCGGCAAGCGCTTCGCTACATTGTCGAAGCGGACTTGCGCCCTCATTTCTACAGTGAGGACTGAAGGCGCCATCGGGCTCGGCCGGCTCGCCTGCTATCAAGCCAGAGGGATGACTGCGATCAGGACGGAGGCGGTGACCGGCTCTCGGCTTACAATGGAATCTCCATGAAAGCCCGAGTTTACGTGTCCTTGAAACCAACGGTGCTCGATCCCCAGGGCCAGACCATCTGCTCGGCGCTGAACGGATTGGGCCACCGCACGATTGCAGCCGTCCGCCAGGGCAAGTTCTTCGACATCACCGTCGGCGGAGGCGCCGACCTCGACAGCGTCCGCCGGGAAATCGAGCAGATCGCCCACGACGTGCTGGCCAACCCCGTCATCGAAGAGTATCGCGTCGAGCTTATCGACTGAGCGGCTCGTGATATGTGCGGGATAGTCGGCTACATCGGCGGGCGCAAGGCGGTGCCCATCATCCTCGATGGGCTGCGCCGCCTGGAGTACCGGGGATACGACTCCGCCGGCGTGGCGGTGGTGGACGGGGACAACCGGCTGGTGGTGCGGCGGGCCTCCGGCAAGCTGCGGAATCTGGAGGACGCGCTCCGCCTGGAGCCGCTGGACGGGATCTACGGAATCGGTCACACGCGCTGGGCCACCCACGGCCGCCCGACCGAGGAGAACGCGCATCCGCACCGCGACTGCAAGGGCGACATCGTCGTCGTCCACAACGGCATCATCGAGAACTATCTCGCGCTGAAGCACCAGCTTCAGGCTCAGGGGCACGCGTTTCAGACCGACACCGACACCGAGGTGATCGCCCACCTCATCGAGCAGCATTTCGAGGGGAATCTGGAGGAGGCGGTGCGGGCGGCGGCCCGGCAACTGGCCGGCCTGTTCGCCATTGCGGTCATTTCCCGCTCGGACGCCGGCAAGATCGTGGCCGTGCGGGCGGGGCCGCCGGCGGTGATCGGCCTCGGCGAAGGCGAGTACTTCGTGGCTTCCGACGTCCCGGCGATCCTCAACCACACCCGCGATGTGTTTTTCCTGGACGACGGCGACGTAGCGGTGTTGACCGCCGAGGGCGTGCGCCTCAGCGACTTCGACGGCCGTCCCGTCAAGCGCCGGGTTTCGCGGATTCTGTGGGACCCGATCATGGCCGAAAAGGGCGGCTACAAGCACTTCATGCTCAAAGAAATCTACGAGCAGCCCCGGGCCCTGCGGGACACCATCGCCGGCCGCGTGGAGCACGAAACCGGCCGTGTTTTTCTCGACGAGATCGAGATTCCGGCTCGCCAGTTCCGCAGCTTCCGCAGCATCAAGCTGATCGCCTGCGGAACGAGCTGGCACGCCGCGCTGGCCGGCAAGTTCATGCTGGAGAAGCTGGCCCGGGTGCCCGCCGAGGTGGACTATGGAAGCGAGTTTCGTTATCGCGACCCGATCCTGTCGTCGGAAACGCTGACCATCGTGATCTCGCAGTCCGGCGAGACGGCCGACACCCTCGCCGCCCAGCGCGAGGCGAAGCAGAAAGGCTCGCGGACCATCGCCATCTGCAACGTGCTCGGCTCGATGGCCACACGCGAAGCCGACGGCACCGTTTACACCCACGCCGGCCCCGAGATCGGCGTCGCCTCGACCAAAGCGTTCACTGCGCAACTGACCGCCCTGTTCCTTCTGTCGATGTATCTCGGGCAACTCCGGGAGACCCTGGACGCGGATACGTCGCGCTGGCTCGTGCAGGAGCTGCTGCGCGTTCCGGGCAAGCTGGAGACCATCCTGTCGCACATTGCGATCTACGACGAGCTGTCCCGCAAGCTGTTTCGCTCGGCGAACTTCCTGTTCCTCGGCCGCGGCATTCACTTCCCGATCGCCATGGAAGGCGCGCTCAAGCTGAAGGAGATTTCCTACATCCACGCCGAAGGCTATCCGGCCGGCGAGATGAAGCACGGGCCGAACGCGCTGATCGACGAGAACCTGCCGGTGGTGGTGCTCGCCGGCCGGGACCCGTCGAGCGAGGCGAGCCGGGTGCTTTACGAGAAGACGCTGTCGAACATCCAGGAGGTGAAGGCGCGCGAAGGGACGGTGATCGCCGTCGCCAATGCGGACGACGAGGAAGTCCCCAGACTGGCCGACCAGGTGATCCCGATTCCGTCCTCGCACGAGCTGTTGCTGCCGGTGCTGGAGGTGGCGCCGCTGCAACTGCTGGCCTACCACATTGCCGTGCGGCGCGGCTGCGACGTGGACCAGCCGCGCAACCTGGCCAAGAGCGTGACGGTCGAATGAGGCAGTTCAGCCACCGCGTGACTGTCGGCACGCGCGGCAAGGGGCTGTACGAATTCACCGGGCAAGTGGAGCGCTGGCTGGCCGAGTGCGGGATTCGGACGGGGCTGCTGACGCTGTTCGTCCAGCACACCTCGGCCTCGCTGGCGATTCAGGAGAACGCCGATCCGGACGTGGTGGCCGACCTGAACGATTTCTTCAGCCGGCTGGCGCCCGAGGATAGGCGGCTGTACCGCCACACGATCGAGGGCGCCGACGACATGCCGGCCCACATCCGCGCCGCGCTGACGGCGACGCAGCTTTCGATTCCGGTGGTGGAGGGGCGGCTCGGGTTGGGCACGTGGCAGGGGATTTACCTGTTCGAGCACCGGGCGGCGCCGCACCGGAGGAATGTGTTGTTGCATCTGTTGGGGGAGTGAGCGGGCCGCCCGCGCACCGCGCCGGTGTACACTGAGTACTCGCAATGCCCCGTTCCGCCGGCAGCGTGCTGCGCTTCACTCACGTTCATCTGAAGAACTGGCGCAACTTCGTCAAGGCTGAACTCAACCTGCCCCGGCGGGCGTTCCTCGCCGGGCCGGCGGCTTCGGGCAAGACGAATTTCCTCGATGCGCTGAGCTTCCTGCGAGAGCTGGCGGCGCCCGGCGGCGGGTTCCAGCGGGCGGTGGCGAGGCGCGGCGGCGTGGCGCGCCTGCGTTGCCTCGATGCGCGACAACACTCGGACCTGGGGATCCTGGTGCGGATCGGCAACGCCGCCGGTCCCGCCGAATGGGAGTACGAGCTTCAATTCAACCACGAAGAGACCGCCCGCCCGCTGGTGAAACGGGAGCGCGCCGCCCGGCGCGGGGAGGATGTCTTCGTTCGCCCGGACGATCAGGACGCGGCGGACCCGGACCGTCTCGCCGCCACCCTGCTCGAGCAGGGGCACGCGCGCGGAGACCTCCGCGAGCTGGCCTCCTTTCTGGGCGCGGTGCGCTACTTCCACCCCACGCCGCAGCGCGTCCGCGAGCCGCATCGCTCCGATGCTGCGTTCGATTCGTTTGGCGGCGGTCTGCTCGAACAGATCGCGGCCACCCCGGAAAAATCACGGAACCCACGGTTGCGAGTGATCCTGGAAGCGCTGCGCGCCGCCGTCCCTCATCTGAAGCAGCTCGAAGTGCGGCGCGATTCGCGCGGGCGCCCTCACCTTCGGGCGCGGTACGAGCACTGGCGGGCTCGCGGCGCCTGGCAAACGGAAGACGAGTTTTCCGACGGAACCCTCCGGCTGATGGCTATCCTGTGGACGGCGCTCGACGGCGCCGGGCCGCTGCTGCTCGAGGAGCCGGAGCTGTCGCTGCACCCGGCGATCGTGCGGGTGATCCTCTCGATGCTCGCCCGGATGCAGCACCGATCCGGCCGGCAGATTATTCTCACGACTCATTCGCTCGACCTGCTGGCCGGCGAGAAGCCCCGGTTCGACGGGGTCTTTCTATTTGTGCCGCGGCAAGAAGGCACGGTTGTCGTGCCGGCCATCGGACGCGCCGACGTGGAGAGCCTGCTGGCCGAGGGCGCGGTCCGAGCCGTGGGGCCGGAGGAGCCGCCAGCTCCCGACGAGCACCAGATGGGGCTCTTCGAGGAGGAATGAAGCCCACATGCCAGCAAGACCGATCGCCCTGGTGACCGGCGCATCGAGCGGCCTGGGCGCGACCTTCGCCCGCAAACTCGCCGCGCGAGGCTACGATCTCCTGCTGGTGGCCCGGCGTCAAGACCGCCTGGAAGAACTTGCCCGGGAACTCGAGAGCAACCACGGCGCCCGCTCGGAAACGGTGGTCGCGGATCTTGTCACCGACTCCGGCGTAAGAGCCGTCGAGGAACGCATGGCCGCGCTCGAACGGCTGGAGCTGCTGGTCAACAACGCCGGCTTCGGCACACGCGGACGCTTTTTTGAGACCACCATCGACAGCCAGGACGCCATGCACCGCCTGCATGTCCTGGCCACCATGCGCCTCATGCACGCCGCCCTGAAGAAGATGACGGCCCTGAATCGGGGGGCGGTGATCAACGTGTCCTCGGTCGCGGGCTTTTGGGAGAGCCCCGGCAGCGCCAGTTATTCCGCTACCAAGGGTTGGATGAACCACATCACCGAAAGCGTGTACCTGGAGCTGAAAGCAATGGGCTCGGCCGTGCGGGTGCAGGCGTTGTGTCCGGGGTTCACGGAAACCGAGTTCCATGATGTCATGGGCGTGGACCGGAAGCTGGTTCCCGGCCCCATGTGGATGGGGGCCGAGGACGTCGTCGAGGCCTCCCTGAGCGGGCTGGACGAGGGCAAGCTGTTCGTCGTGCCCGGCCGGATCTACCGGCTGATCGTGCTGCTGAGAGGCCTGCTGCCGCGGGCCGTCCGCCACGCGGGGATTATTCGCTACGCGCGGCGGATGAAGCGCAACCAGGCGGCTTGACGACCAGTTCTTCGAGGCCCAGGGGGCCGCGCCCTTGGCGCTGGTTGAACCTCACCGGGCGGGTACGATACGCTTTAGCAAATTCGATCAAGGAGGTCGACCATGAGACGACGGGAGTTTCTGGGTACGCTGGCGGCGACCGCCGCACTGGGAGCGGATGCCAGGAAAAAAGCGCTGCCGGCGCGTGTTCTGGGACGCACCGGCGCCAAGGTTTCCATCCTCGCCTTCGGCTGCGGCAGCCGTTTCCTGATGTACAAGGAAGAGGGCAAAGCCATCGAGGCGCTGACCCGCGCGCTCGACGCCGGCATCACCTACGTCGATACGGCTTACGGTTACGGCAACGGCGTGAGCGAGGAGCGCGTCGGCAAAGCGCTGAAGGGCCGGCGCAAGGGCCTCTTCCTCGCCACCAAGGTGCCGGAGCGCAAGGCCGACGACGCCATGCGGATCATCGAAGGCAGCCTGAAGCGGCTCCAGACGGACCAGGTGGACCTGATCCACATCCATTCTTTGACGGACGAAGCCGACCTCGCCGCTGTCGAAGCCAAGGACGGGGTCCTCGGCCTGCTGCGCAAACTCCGGGATCAGAAGGTCACGCGGTTCATCGGCGTCACCTCGCACACCAATCCGACGGTGCTCAAGACCGCGCTCGATCGCCACGATTTCGACTGCACCCAAATGGCGCTCAACGCGGCGATGGCCGGCATGACGAACGGGCAGCGGGGCATGATCATCAACGAGGAACTGCACCAAAGCTTCGAGAAGATCGCGTTGCCGGTCGCCAGGCGCAAGAACATGGGTGTGATCGCCATGAAGATCTACGCCCAGGAAGGCTTGGTCGGGCAGGCGCCGCCGGAGAAGCTCCTCGGCTACGCGCTGTCGCTGCCGGTGACCACGGCCGTCGTCGGTATGCCGAAGCTGGAGCACATCGACGAGAATGTACAGATCGCGCGGGCCTTCCAGCCGCTGCCGGGCGAGGAGATGCAGCGGCTTTCGGGGGAACTGTCGCAGCGGAACAAGACGGCGCTCGACTTCCGCTTCGCGCATCACGTGGACGCGTAAGAGATCTCGTATGCGACGGCTGCACTCCCGCTGAGGTCGGTCCTGGGAAGCGATCCGCATCATGTCCCCGAGGCGTTCGGCACGATCGTTTTCGTGAAACGATAGTTGGATGCGAACGCCTGCCCTTGCTTTTCTGCTGGCCGTGGCCGGGTTCGCCCAAGCGCCTGACGCCGAATCCCTGATCGAGGCCGGCCGGAGGCAATTCGAAGCGCGGTGCGCGCCATGCCACGGCGCCGATGGCATGGGCGGCGAGCGAGCGCCCGGCGTCACGGGGCGCGAGGGTGAACGCCTGCCTTCCGAACAGGACCTGCGGGATGTCATCGGGAAGGGAATCCCCGACGCGGGCATGCCGCCGTTCCGCCTGTCTGATTCGGAGATGGACCGGATTGTCGCCTTCGTGCGTTCCCTGAGTACCCCGGCGATCGAGCGGGCGGTGCCTGGAGATGCGGCGCGCGGGCGCGAGTTCTTCTTCGGCGCCGGCCGGTGCGCGTCGTGCCACATCGCGGAAGGACGGGGAAGCCCGAACGGGCCTGACCTTTCCAATCTCGGCCGCAGGCGGACGCTGGCGGAGATCGGCCAATCACTGCGTGATCCAGGCGCTCGCCGCCTGCCGGGATATCGCGTGGTGCGCGTTGCGTTGCGCGACGGCTCGCAGATCCGCGGCTTCGCCAAGAACGAGAGCAACTACGACTTGCAGTTGCAGGATCTCGAAGGACGGCTGCACCTGCTCCTCGCCGGGGAGATTGTTCGCATCGACCGCGAAGAAGGTCCGCTGATGCCGCCGGTGCGGGCGTCCGCCGAGGAAATGCGCAATCTGCTGGCGTACTTGAGCCGGCTTTCCGAGGGGTCCGCCGGTCCCGGCCTCGACACGGAATCTGCCGCCGCGCCGGATTTCGGGCACGGCGATTGGCCAACCTATCATGGCCACCCGAGCGGGAACCGGCACAGCCCTCTCAAGCAGATCCACGCCGGCAACGTGGCCGGGCTTGCGCCGAAGTGGATGTACACCATCCGCGGCGCCGAGCGCCTCGAGGTTACGCCGGTGGTGGTCAGCGGCGTAATGTACGTGACGAACGTTAACCAGGCGATTGCGCTCGACGCGCGGACCGGCCGCGAGATCTGGAACTGGCGCCGCCCGCGCACTCCGGGCGTGATTGGGGACGCCGCCGGCGGCATCAATCGCGGCGTAGCCGTCTGGCGCGATCGCGTGTTCCTGGTGACGGACAACGCCCGTCTGATCGCGCTCAACCGCTTCACCGGCGCGCTGCTGTGGGACGTGAAGATGGCCGACTTTCGCCAGCATTACGGCGCCACCTCGGCGCCGCTGGTGGTCAAGGATCTCGTGATTTCCGGCACATCCGGCGGGGATGAAGGCGTCCGCGGCTTTGTCGCCGCCTACCACGCCGCGACTGGAGATCGCGCGTGGCGCTTCTGGACAATTCCGGCGCCGGGCGAGCCGCTCTCGGAAACGTGGGCCGGGCGCGCGCTCGATCATGGCTGCGCCGCCGCCTGGCTCACCGGCACCTACGATCCCGAGCTCGACCTGCTCTACTGGCCGACTGGAAACCCGTGTCCCGATTTCAACGGCGACGAGCGTAAGGGCGACAACCTCTATTCCGATTCCGTGCTCGCGCTAAAGCCGGACACCGGCGAATTGAAATGGCATTATCAGTTCACGCCGCACGATGTCCACGACTGGGACGCGCAGCAGACGCCGATGCTGATCGACGCGGAGTTCGGCGGGCGTCCTCGCAAGCTGCTCGCGCAGGCCAACCGGAACGGCTTCTTCTACCTCCTTGACAGAACCAATGGCGAACTCCTGCTTGCCAAGCCGTTCGTACACAAGCTGACCTGGGCCAGCGGCATCGGCCCCGGCGGACGGCCCCAGGTGCTGCCCGGCACGGCGCCGTCGATCGAGGGATCGAAAGTGTGCCCGTCCATGGACGGCGCCACCAACTGGATGTCCACCGCCTGGCATCCGGCGACGGGACTGTTCTACGTGATGGCGCTCGAGAAGTGCAACATCTACTACAAATCGTCGGCGTGGTGGGAGCCAGGGAAGTCGTTCTACGGCGGCGCCGTGCGCGCGGTTCCGGGCGAGCAGCCGAAGAAGCACCTGCGCGCTATCGACGTCAAAACGGGCGCCATCAAATGGGAGTATCACCAGACAGGCCCGGGCAACACCTGGGGCGGAGTACTCTCCACCGACGGCGGCCTGGTATTCCTCTGCGACGACAGCGGCGCGTTCGCCGCGCTGGATGCAGCCGCCGGCAAACCGCTCTGGCACTTCCATACCAACCAGAACTGGCGCGCATCTCCGATGACGTACCTGGCGGACGGGCGGCAGTCCGTGGCGGTCGCCGCCGGCGCGAGCATCATCGCCTTTGGGTTGCCATAGGTGGCTGGCGGCCCGGGTTCGGGCTACTCCCGGTATCGCCGCAGGATCGCGAGCGCGCCGCCGCACACCTTTGCCCGTAACTCAGCAGGCTCGATCACCTCGATGTCGCCGCCGAAGCTCAGCGCGAATTGCAGCGCCTCCTCCTCGGCATCGAAACGAAGCCGAACGCGAATGCGGTCGCCGTCCGGTCGTTCTTCCTCCAGCCGCCAGCCCCGATACCGCACCCATCTCATCACCGAGGGGCTTGCCAGGAACGTCGCGTAGTAGCGAGGCAGTTTCTCGCGGAACTCCGCCGCCGACTGCTCCCAATAGGCCGCGAGATCGAACTCCGCCGGCCGGCTGCTCGGCTGATCCAAAACCGTCGCCTCGCGGATTCGCGACACGCGGTAGGTCCGCGTTCCCCCATCGACATTGGCGACCAGGTACCAGACGCTGCCCTTGGCCACCAGGCCCAGCGGATCGGTGGTCCGCTCACCCGCTTCACCGAACTGGCGGTCGTACAGAAACCGCACTTGCCGCCCGCGCCAGAGCGCCTCCATCAGCACCGGCAAGCAAGGAATCGATTCCGCCGGGTCACGCCATCCGCGCGTGTCGATCAGAATCCGCTGCCGCGCAGACTCCGCCTGCCGCCTGGCCTCCGCCGGCAGCGACGCCTGGAGCTTGATGAGAGCCGCTTCCGACTCCTGCTTCAATCCGAGGTCCGCCATCACCCTCGCCGGCCTGGCGAGAAACAGCGCCTGGATCTCGGCCGCGGTCAGCCCGGTGAGCTTGGTCTGGTAATCCCCGAGGAGGCTCCAGCCGCCTCCCACCCCCCGCTCGGCCATCACCGGCACGCCGGCGCCGCTCAACGCCTCCATGTCGCGCAGGATGGTGCGTTCAGAGACTTCAAGCCGTCTTGCCAGCTCATGGGCGGTGATCCTCTTGTGCACCTGGAGCAGTAGCAGGATGGAAAGCAGCCGGTCGGCTCGCATAGATCGACTCTAGCAGCGAAACATGACACGGGATGTCAGGAATTGCCGCCTACACTGTAGCCATGAGACCACTCAAGGGAACAATCGCCGTGACCGCCGGATCGAGCCGGGGCGCGGGGCGGGGAATCGCGCTGGCGCTGGGCGATTCCGGCGCCACCGTCTATGTTGCGGCGCGAACGTCGCGGGACGGGCCGAAGCCGGCCGACGGCGCTCCGGGCACCGTCGAGGACACTGCCGAAGAAGTCACGGCGCGCGGCGGCCTGGGCATTCCGGTTCGTGCCGATCTCGGCGACGAACAGCAGGTGGCCGCACTCTTCCGCCGCGTCGAGGAGGATCACGGCCGTCTCGACGTTCTCGCCAACTCCGCCTGGACAGCCAACTTCATGCCGGTGTGGTCCAAGCGATTCTGGGAACTGAGCGCCGGCATCTGGCGCGAGACCGTGCAGACGGTGAACGCGTGCTGGCTGACGAGCGTACACGCCGCACGGTTGATGGTGAAACAGGGTCGCGGCCTGATCATCCATGTCACCGACAACCCGCCCAACGAGCCGCCGGGCGGCTATCGCGGGCAGATTCTGCACGATCTCGGGCACGAGTGTATCGACCGCCTGGTGATGGCCATGAGCCGGGAAACGAAGAAGTACAAGGTGGCCGTGGTGGGACTGAATCCCGGTTTCATGCGCACGGAACGCGTGCTGAGGTACATGACAACCGACGCGCGAAAGAAGCAGTTCCGCTTCGATCTCAGCGAGTCCCCGGAATACATCGGGCGTGCGGTGGCCGCCCTGGCCGCGGATAGCAAGGTCATTCGGAAGAACGGCCAGTTGCTTTGGGCGTGTGACCTGGCCAAGGAGTACGGCTTCACCGACGTGGACGGGCGCTACATTCCGTGTTTCGACCCGAGTGCGCCCATGCAGGAATACCCGTGTTAGGAGCCGCAGACGTACGAGCTGCGCTCGGATTTCGAGCGCACTCTGGCTGGGCGGTGAAGGTGCGGCGGCCCGACATCGGCTCCTGTGGTGATAGAACGCCGCCGGCTGGAACTGGCGGACCGGAGCATCCGGGGTTCGGTGCAGCCGTACCATGCCGCGGCGGGGCTGAAGCCGAAGGATGCCGAAGCGTACCTCGAGCGCTGCGCCGCAAGATCCGCGGCCATGGCGCGGGCGCAAGTGCATGATGCGGTCGCCGAGCTGGCCGGTCAAGGGTTCGAGGTGGCCGTCGCCTGTGTCCTGTTGGGCTCAGGCAGGCCTACTCCGGACCTGGCGACGACACTCGGCTCGCACGTTCTGATCCACACGGCGGAAGGCGAGTGCTTTCGCGAGGCGCTCAAGGCGGGGTGTGAAGCCTGCCACCTGGCTGTTTCCACCATTCGGGAGCGCGAGCTGCCGAGACTGGCCGCGGCCGCGCTCCGCCTGGCGCCGGATGAGCTGAATCGCCGAATCGCCGAAATGGGCAAGCGCGCCGGCCCGCCCTGGCGGCAGGATGAGAAGCTCTGTGCCATGGCCGGCTGGGTGGTTCTCGCGGGTCCACTGGAGTGAAGGAGAAAACCCGTGCGAGACTACAGGCCTCCGATCCGCGCCAGCAGCGCCGCGGTTGTGAACCAGGGCACTCCGACGTCCTTGAAATCGTTGTCGTTCGACCAGATGGGCACTTCCACTTCCAGGGCAAGGGCGAGCAGATCCACGTCGTCCGGATCGCGCCGGCCAATCCGCTTCTCGGCTTCTTTCAACCGCCTCGAATACACCGGCCGCCGAACGACGCTTACCGGCAGGGTCGACGCCGCCAGCAGAACAAGCTCTGGCGCCAGCCGCCTCTTTCGCGCGAGTTCGCCGGCATATTCCTGCACCTCGGCCAGGACGGTTTCGGTTGTGAGGACTTCTTCAATGGCGGGATGTACGAGGATGGCTCGGGCTCGTCCCCCGATCAGCGCCGACAGCAACACGTTAGCGTCGGCGACGACGCGCACGGCGTTCCTTTCGCCAGGCGTCGAATTCAGTCAGGATCGTTTGCTCCGAAGCTCTCGCCGCCTTGATCTGCCGCGCGATTTCGGTTGTGAGCATGGTGAACAGCTCGCGCTTCAGATCGACCGGCAGGGACCCTTCCTGCGCCGGGAAATAGATGCCGGCCATTCGGCCGCGGCGCGTGATAAGGATCGGCTCACTGGAGCGCAGCAGGACCGTGGCGCCGTCCCGGAATTCTCTCAGTGTGCTGATCTTCATGTGGTCACTCTGGTGACCATTATAGACGAAGGCAATGGCACACCTGCACCGTTCGCCTCCGGCATCCGGACCGCCGGCCTTCTTCGTCAGAACAGCAGCTTCTCCCGCAAATACGCCGGCGTGTCGATGTCGTCCGCCGACAGCGCCGGCTCGATGACGAGCGGCGCCTCCATCGCCGGCTCGTCGGCGCGCGCCGGCTCCGCGAACATCGCCGGCCGCGGCTCGGCGATTTCCTCGCGGCGGAAGCCGGTGGCGATCACCGTCACCTTGGCGGCGTCGCCCATCGACTCGTTCAGCACCACGCCGAAGTTGATCTGCGCCTCTTCGCATTGCGCCGCCTCGCGGATCAGCGAGCACGCTTCGTTCACCTCGTGCAGACCGAGCTGGCTCGAGCCGGTGATGTTGATCAGGATGCCGCGCGCGCCCTGAATGCCGCCGTCCTCCAGCAGCGGGCATTGGATCGCCTGCCGCGCCGCCTCGACCGCCGAGTTCTCCCCGCGAGCCACCGCCGTCCCCATCATCGCGAACCCCATGCCGAGCATCGTCGCCTTGATGTCGGAGAAGTCCCGGTTGATCAGCCCCGGAGTGACGATGATGTCGCTGATGCCCTGCACCGCCTGGCGCAGCACGTCGTCGGCGGCCTTGAAGGCGTTGAAGAAGCTGGTGCCGCGCGGCAGCAGCGACAGCAGCCGGTCGTTGGGGATAGTGACGACCGTGTCCACCGACGCCGCCAGCTCTTCCAGCCCGCGCTCGGCTTGCCGCATCCGCCGCGGCCCTTCGAAAGTGAACGGCTTGGTGACGACGGCCACCGTCAGCGCGCCCAGTTCCTTCGACAGCGAGGCGACCACCGGCGCGGCCCCGGTGCCGGTGCCGCCGCCGAGCCCGGCGGTGACGAACACCATGTCGGCGCCCTCCAGGATCTCGACGATGCGCTCGGTGTCGTCCAGCGCCGCCTGGCGGCCGATCGCCGGATCGGCGCCCGCCCCGAGCCCGTTGGTGACCCTGGCGCCGATCTGGAGCTTGTTGCGCACCGGCGACGCCTCCAGCGCCTGCAAGTCGGTGTTGAGCACGTGGAACTCGACGCCTTCCAGCCCCTCGTGCATCATCCGCGCCACGGCGTTGGAGCCGCCGCCGCCCACGCCGACCACCTTGAATCTCGTGCCCGTCCGGGCTTCGTCCTGGATCTCGAACTTCAGGCCCGCTGCGTCCGCATCGAGCGTCATGTCGATTGCTCTCCTTTCATCGGAACAGGCGTCCGAAAAAGCCCGGCTCGCCGTCTTCGCCTTTCAGTCGCGCGGAATACATCATCAGTCCGGCGGCCGTCGTCCACGCCGGGTCGTTCAAATCCGCCGGCCAGTCCTCGATGCCGGCGGGCAGCCCGTTCCGGGCCTCGCAGTTCAACACCTGTTCCGCCATGTCGCACATGCCCGGAAGATTTGCGCCGTCCCCGGCGAGAACGATACCGTCCATGAGACCCTCTTCCATTCCGGAATTGGCGATCTCGCGGCGAACGAACAAAAAGAGTTCGCGGGCGCGCGCCTCAAGGACCCGGTTCATCTCGTAGCGCGTGGTCTCGCGTGGAGGCCGGTCGTCCGGCGACGGCACCGCGACCACGCAGTTGTCGCTCGTCAGCCCCAGGATGGCGCAGCCGCACTCCTCTTTGAGCTGCCGTCCGTCTTCGAAGCTCACCGACAGCCGGTGGCAGAGGTCGCGGGTGAAGTGGTCTCCGCTCACCGCCAGGCTCGCCGAGTGCAGCAGCGCTTCGCCGAGGTAGACAACCATGTCGGTGGAGTGCGAGCCGATGTCCACCAGCGCCGTTCCCTGCTCGCGCTGCTCCGGCAGGATGGCGGCGTAGGCGGCGGCCAGCGGCTCGTACATCGTGTCCTCGACTTCGAGCGAAGCATGGTTGACTGCCCCGATCAGTGACTGGTGTTCCTGCGCCGAGGCGGTGATGAGATGAACGAACGCCTCCAGCCGCGAGCCCGCGATCCCGCGCGGATTGCGGTAGCCGGCGCGTCCGTCCACGGCGAAATCCTGCGGGAAAACGTGCAGCAAAACGCGGTCCGACGGAAGCTGGACCCGGGCCGCCTTCTCGACCGCGTAGCGGACATCGACGGCGTCGATTTCGCGCGGCCTGCCCATCTCGTAAACACCGCGATAATTCGCGCCCTGCACGGTGACGCCGCCGATGCCTGCCACAACGGAATCCACCGACACGCCGGCTGTCCGCTCGGCCTCCGCCACCGCCCCGCGCACGCTTTCGGTCAGGCCTCGCTGGTCGGCCAGCCGCCCTTTCAGCCAGCAGTCCGATTCCGCGATGCCGCCGCCGAGCAGCCGGACGTGCGAGTTTTCCACGAGCCCGATCAGGCATCGCGTGTGGCTGCTCCCGGCATCCAGGCCGGCGGCGTATTGCGGCTTACCCAACGCCGTTGCCCTCCACTGCATCCGCCGAACCACCGCCGCTCGCCGCCGCGCGCGGCCCCTCCACTGCGGTGATGCGGTTATCCAGGCGGAGGTCGAACGTCGTTGCCTGCGGCAGGCGCCGGCGGATCTCCGGCCAGTGCGTGAGAAGGCTCCGGAGGCGCGACAGGAAATTCCGGTTGCCCATCCACAACACGACCGCGTTGCCCTCGATCTGCCGCGTGAGCTTGAGGTTCTCTGTGTCCGAGACGTCGATCTCGGAGATCTCCTCCGCCGCCGAACCGATCTCCCGCACCAGGCGCATGGCCAGCCGCACTCGCTCGCGTCGCGAGCTCTCCGGTTGATCGGCGCGAATGCCGGTCAACACCGGGAGGCTGAAGCGGGCGCGCCGGGGCGGATCGAGAATCACGCCGTCCTCGTCAATCAGCGCCGTTCGATGCGATCCGCCGCCGGCCGGAAGCTGCACAAAAGCAACCGGAGTCCGCTCCTGGATTCGAACCACGAGCCGGTCCGGCCACTGCCGGGAGATGATCGCGTCCTTGACCCAATCGATGGCGAGCAGATTCCGCCGCCGCTCGGCGATTGGCAGCACCTGGACACTGCGGCCGAAGTCGGCGGAAAACACGCGCAGGACGCGGTCCGGCGAGGCGTGGACGACTCCTTCGACGCGAAGGCTCGGACTGGGTTCGCCGCTCGCCGGCGGGCCGGCGAAGCGGAACCGGGGGTGGGCGGACAGAAACTCGTCGGCGCGGTGAACGCAGTAGATCGCCAGCACCGCGCAGCCGAGCAGGCTAATCGAAAGGGTCGCATTGCGCAGCGGCGTCTTCCAGTCGCGGACCGGACGTCCCGACTCGGGTGTCTGCTTTCTGGCCATGTCAGCTTCCATCCTTCAAGTGCTGGAGGACAAGGTCGCCCGCCTGCCAGACGTTCCCCGCGCCCTGAGTGATGACCAGGTCGCCGTCGCCCGCGGCGGCGGCCGCGGCCGCGGCCGCCGCTTCCAGCGATCCGGCGTGCTCCGCCGCGCGGTGCCCGAACGATCGGATCTTCTCCACCAACGCCCGCGCGGTGACGCCCTCGATCGGCCGCTCCGAAGCGCCGTAAATGTCGAGCACAACGACCGTGTCCGCCTGGTGAAACGACTTGGCGAACTCATCCATCAAGTGGAAGGTGCGCGTGTACCGGTGCGGCTGGAAGATGACGTGGATGCGCCGGTACCCGCCAAGCTTCGCCGCCGCCAGCGTGGCGCGGATCTCCGTCGGATGATGCCCGTAGTCGTCGATGACGGTGACTCCGCGCTCTCGGCCGCGAATCTGGAACCGGCGGTCCACGCCGGCCCAGCCCGCAAGCGCCTCGCGGATGGTGCCCGCCTTCACATCCAGTTCGAGTCCGACGGCGACGGCCGCGGCGGCATTGAGCACGTTGTGCGGGCCCGGCGCCGGGAGGTGGAACGCGCCGAGGTCCTCCCCGCGGCTGCGAAGGCGGAAGTCGCTGGAAGCCGGCCCGCAGTTGACATCGCCGATCACCAGGTCGGCCTGAGCGTTGGATCCGTAGGTGATCGTGCGGCGGTTCACCGCCGGCAGGATCTGCTGCACGTTCTCGTCGTCCAGGCAGAGGATCGCCGCGCCGTAGAACGGCGCTTTGTTGACGAACTCGATGAACGCCGAGCGGATCTCTTCGATGCTCGGATAGCAGTCCACGTGCTCGAGGTCGATGTTGGTCACCACCGCCAGGATCGGCGCGAGCTTGAGAAACGACCGGTCGCTCTCGTCGGATTCGACGACGTAAAACTCGCTCCTGCCGATGCGGGCGTTCGAGCCGCCCCAGATCCCGATGCGGCCACCGACCACCACCGTGGGATCTTTGCCGGCGTGGTTCAGGATCGTGGCGATCATCGACGTCGTCGTGGTCTTGCCGTGACTGCCGGCGACGGCGATCCCGAACTTCAGCCGCATCAGTTCCGCCAGCATCTCGCCTCGCGGAATCACCGGAATGCCCAGGCGCCGGGCCTCACGCACCTCCGGGTTCTGGTCGGCGATGGCCGAGCTGACCACCAGCGCCTTCGCCCCGGCGATATGGCTCGCCGCGTGCCCCTCGAAAATCCGGGCGCCGAGGCTGAGCAGCCGCTCGGTGACCGGGCTGAGCTTGATGTCCGAGCCGCTGACCTCGTAGCCGAGGTTCAGCAGCACCTCGGCGATGCCGCTCATGCCGATGCCGCCGATCCCGGTGAAGTGCAGGTGCTGGGGCTTAAAAAACATTTCCTTTTGGTATTGTTTCGGCTTTGCCGTCCGCTGTCAATGCATTTCGTGGCGCTGGCTCTCAAGCCGGCGCTTGCGACATCTCAACCAGCCGGAGCGCCGAGACCAGTCCCGGCGGGGCAAACACGAGTGTCCGCGCCACGTCATACCCTTCTTGCCAGTTCCTCCAGCAAATCCGCCGCCCGCCGGGCGGCTCCCGGACGGGCCAGGCTGCGCGCCGCCTCTCCCATCCGCTCGAGTTCTTCTTGCTTGGCGGCGAACGCGGCCACTTCTTCGAACAGCCGCCGCCCGGTCAGCTCGGCGTCCGGCACCAGCCGCGCCGCGCCCGCCTTCACCATCGCCTCCGCGTTGCGCAACTGGTGCTGGTCGGCGGCGAAGGGGAACGGAACCAGAATCGACGGCCGGCCGGCCGCCGCCAGCTCCGATACGGCGCCCGCCCCCGACCGGCACACCACCAGGTCGGCGCCGGCAAATGCACCGGCCATGTCTTCGATGAACGGCACGACTTCGCCGTCCAGTCCGGCCTTGACGAATGCCTTGCTCAGCTCGTCGTACATGCCGGGTCCGGTCTGGTGCACCAGGCGCACGGCGAACGCGGCCGCGGCAAACTGTGGCCAGCTTTCTCGGGCGGCCTGGTTGAATCTCCTCGATCCCTGGCTGCCGCCGGTGATCAGCACCGCCAGCTTCTCCCCCCGCTCCCGCCGGGGCACGGCGAAGAACGCCGCGCGCACCGGCAGCCCGGTCAGCTCACTCTTGCCGGGTGGAAAGTGTGTGGCCGCCTCCGGAAAACTGATCAGCGCGCGCGCGACGGCTCGGGCCATCCAACGGCTTGTCAGTCCGGGCACGGCGTTGGGTTCCATCAGGAGCGCCGGCATCCCGCACAGCCGCGCCGCGATCATCGGCGGGCCGGCGGCATAGCCCCCCATACTGAACATCGCCGCCGCGCGCCGTTCGCGCAGGATCGACAACGAGCGCACGACGCTCGACGGAAGCTGCCCGAGCGTCTTCAGCGTTTGGCCGATGCCCACACTCTTCAGCCCGCCGATCTCGATCCATTCGATGGGAAATCCACTCGCCGGCGCCAGCTTCGCCTCCAGCCCGCGCTCGGTGCCGATGAAGAACGGTTGGTGGCCGCGGTCGCGCAGTTCCCCGGCAACGGCCAGCGCCGGAATCACGTGACCGCCGGTTCCGCCTCCCACCATGGCAATCGACAGGCTCATCCCGAATGGTCGCCGATGCTCTGCAAGATGCCCAGCGAGGCCAGCATGCTGAGCAGGGAGCTGCCTCCGTAACTGACCATCGGCAGGGGAATCCCCTTGGCCGGCCCCATGCCGAGAACGACGCTCATGTTGATAAACGCCTGGGCCACCACCACTGTGGTGACCCCCAGAGCGAGATACTTTCCGAAATCGTCCGGCGCGAGGAAATACAGGCGAAGCCCGCGCCACAGGATGATCAGGAACGCCGACAGCACCAGCAGGGATCCCCACAGGCCGAGCTCCTCCCCAACCACCGCGTAGATGAAGTCGGTGTGCGCCTCGGGCAAATAGTAGAGCTTCTGCTTGCCGTGGGACGGCCCGAGGCCGAGCGGCCCGCCGGAGCCGACCGCGATGAGCGACTGGCGCACGTGGTAATCGGGATCCCGGTGCGCGGCCGACCGCTGCATGTACGCCATCAGCTTCCCGTCCCGGTCGAAGTGCCGCAGGATCTTGTACTCGGGGTCGATCAGCCCGAAAATCCGCACGATCCGGTACGGCTTGGAGAAGACGGCGCCGAGAATGCCCAGCCCGACGAGAATGCCGCCCGCGATCAGGAATCGCCGCTCCAGTCCCCCCACGAAGAACACCACGGCGGCGGCGATCACCAGCACGATCGCCGTGCCCAGGTCGGCGTACATCACCGCCCCCGCCAGCGGCCCGACCAGTATCGCCGCCGGCAACAGCGTGTTCCGGTGGTTGATCGCCGGGGCGCGGCGCGTGACGAACCAGGCGAGAAACAGAATCAGCACCGGCTTGGCGAACTCCGACGGCTGGATGCTGATCGAGCCGATCCGGATCCGCCTTCCGTCGTAAAAGTAAGTGGCGATCACAAGCGCTAGCACGACGCTGACCAGGCTGAACACCCAAACCGGGCTTCTCAGCAATCGATAGTCCTTCCACTTCAGGTACATCATCAGAAGCACGGAAACGAACGCCCAGCCGAGCTGCCTCGCCAGATAGTAAGTCCCGGAGCCGTACTTCTGGTGAGCCACCACCGCCGACGCGCTGAACACCATCACCAGTCCGAAAGCGACGAGAAAAATCACCGCCCCGAACAGCACCCAGTCCGTCTTGATTCGTTGTGCCATAGGAAAAATCGGTGACAGGCTACGCAATCCCCAATTCTCCGGTCTCGCCGAGCGTCACCGAATTACTCCAGTTCCATCACGAGTCTCTTGAACACCCGGCCGCGGTGCTCGTAGTTTTCAAACTGGTCGAAGCTGGCGCACGCCGGCGCCAGCAGCACCGTGTCGCCCGCGGCCGCTTCGCGCCAGGCCGTCGCGACCGCCCTGTCCAGCGTGCCGCATGGGATCCGTCCGACCGAACCTGCGAGGTGAGCCCCGATCTTCTCGGCCGCCGCCCCGATCAGCAGCGCCGCCTTCGCCTTCGATCCGAGCGGCGCCGCCAACGGCGAGTAATCGCTGCCCTTGTCCTTGCCGCCCAGGATGATCCACAGCGGCCCCGGGAACGCGTCGATTGCCTTCAACGTCGCGTCGACATTGGTTGCCTTGGAGTCGTTGTAGTACTCCACGCCGGCGACCGTGCGGACGAACTCCAGGCGGTGCTCAACGCCGGGAAAGGTGCGGATGGCCGATGCGATCGACTGTAAGTCAGCCCCGGCAAGCCGCGCCGCCGCCGCCGCCGCCATCACGTTCTCGATGTTGTGCCGCCCTCGCAGCGGGATCTCCGCCGCCGCGACAACCGGGTCGCCGTCGCACAGCAGGTGGCCGCCGGCGAGCCACACGCCGGGCTCGACCGGACGCGTAAGACTGAACCACACCGGCCGGGCCGGCGTGCGACCGCTATAGGACACGCAGGTGGCATCGTCCGCGTTCAGCACCGCCCAATCCCCCGGCTGCTGCGTCTCGAACAGCCGCGCCTTGACGTTTGCGTAAATCGCGAATGTGCCGTGGCGGTCCAGGTGATCGGGAGTCACGTTGAGCGCGACGCCGACGTGCGCGCGGAACCGCTCGATCGTCTCGAGCTGGAAGCTCGACAGTTCGAGCACGTTCCATTGCCCGGCCTTCGCCCCGTCCAGCATCGCCGTAACCGCATTGCCGATGTTGCCGCCCACCTGCACGGGAATTCCGCTCTCCCGGAGCAGGTGCCCGGTCAGCGCCGTGGTCGTCGTCTTTCCGTTCGAACCGGTGATGCCGATGGTCTTGCCCTGAAGATACCAGCCCGCCAGTTCTACTTCTCCTATCACCTTGACGCCCTTCCGTCGCGCCTGCTGGAGCAAATCAAGATCGTGCGGAACGCCCGGTGAGATCACGATCAGGTCCGCGTCCGCCAGCGCATCCTCGGACTGGATCTGAAACGGCACGCCAAGCTGCCCGAGCACTCGCGCGGCGTCCGGAAGCTGCTCCAGGGGCTTCTCGTCGATGGCGCGTGGCCGTGCGCCCTGCTTCAGCAGAAACTCCACCACGGCGAGGCCCGATCTTGCCATCCCCACCACCCCGACATTGACGCCCGCCAGATCCACGCTTCCCTTACCTCAGCTTCAGCGTGCTCAGCGCCAGCAAAGCCATCACCAGTCCGGCGATCCAGAACCGCACGATGATCTTGGATTCCTGCCAGCCCAGCGCCTCGAAATGGTGATGCAGCGGCGCCATCTTGAAGATCCGCTTGCCGCGCAGCTTGTAGCTGCCGACCTGGAGAATCACCGACAGGGTCTCGAGAACGAAAACCCCGCCGACAAACAGCAGCAGAATCTCCTGCTTGATCAGGACGGCCACCGTCGCCAGCGCGCCGCCGAGCGAGAGCGAGCCGACGTCGCCCATGAACACGTCCGCAGGATGCGCGTTGTACCAGAGGAAGCCGATCGAGGCGCCGGTCATCGCGCCGCAGAAAATGGTCAGCTCCGCCGCGCCCGGCAGCCGCACCAGGTCGAGGTAGTTGGCGAACTGGGCGTGGCCGCTGGCGTACGTCAGCACGGTCATCGCGCCGGCGGCGATGATCATCAGCCCGATGGCCAGCCCGTCCAGCCCGTCGGTCAGGTTGACCGCGTTCGAAGCCCCAACCAGCACGACGATCAGAAATCCGAAGAAGAAAGTGAAGGCCAGCGGGTAGGTGACGGGCGCGTGGAGCCAGGCGTCGATCAGCAGGTCCGGCCGGAACTGCTTGAAGAACGGCACGTTCATCGTCGTCGAGTAGAGGTTCATCGCGTGCAGAACCAGGAGAAACACGCCGACCAGCAGCGCCCCGAGGATCTGTAGCCCGAACTTCCGCCGCGCCGTCAGGCCGAGGTTCCGGCGGCGGCGAACCTTCGCGTAATCGTCCCAGAAGCCTATGGCGCCGAACGACACCAGGCCGAACATGGCGATCCACAGGTACGGGTTACGAAGATTGGCCCACAGCAGCGTGGGAAGAACGATCGAGATGATAATCAACACGCCGCCCATCGTCGGGGTGCCGGCCTTCCTGGTGTGCGACTTCGGCCCGTCTTCCCGGATGTGCTGGCCGATCTGAAGCTCCCGCAGCCGCGCGATCAGCCACGGCCCGAGCACGATGCAGAGAAACAGCGCCGTGAGGCTGGCGAACGCGGTCCGGAACGTGATGTAGCGGAACAGCGGAAATGGAAAGAAATGAGGATAGAGTTGTTCGTAAAGAAGCCAGTACAGCATCGTACGCCTACTTCAGAAAACGTTCTAACACCAGTTCCACCCGGGTGCCGCGCGAGCCCTTGAACAGCACGGCGTCGCCCTCACGGAACAAGCCGCGGGCGCAGTCGCCGGCGCCGGCGGGATCCTCAAAAAAAAACGCGGCGCTGTCCGGCAGTCCGAATTTCACGGCCTCCTCGACCATGTGGCGGGCGGCGCCGCGTATCCCAACGAGCACACAGATCCCGCACCGCGCCGCGTAGCGTCCGACGTCGCGGTGCAAGGACTCGGACCAGCGTCCGAGCTCGAGCATCTCCCCCAGCACGGCCCCGTGGCGCCGCGCCGGAATCCCCCGCAGCGCGTCGAGCATCGCGCACGCCGCCTCCGGGTTGGAGTTGTAGCAATCGTCAATCACCTCGATTCCGTTGTGCGAGAATCGCCGGCCGCGCATGGGCCCGGCGGCGATCGAGCGGACCGCGTCGCGCAGGCTCCCGGCCGTGATCCCGAACACGCGGGCGACCGTCAGGGCCGCCAGCAGATTCATCAAACCGTGGCGGCCGGCGAGCGGCGCCTCGAATTCGATCGCCCCGTTCAAGCGGAAACGCACGCCGTCTTCTCGATACTCCACCGCCTCCGCCCGAACGTCTGCCTCCTCGGACAGCCCGAAGGTCACCGCCGGCCCCGGGTGAATCTCGCGGAATCGCGCCACGCGGGGATCGTCCGCGTTCAGCACCGCCGTTCCGTTGCGGGGCAGCGTCTCGATCAGTTCGCGCTTGGCCAGCGCAATCTCTTCGATCGAACCGAACGCCTCCGCGTGGGCATGGCCGACGTTGGTGACCACGCCGATGTCCGGCCGCGCGATCTCCGCCAGGCGGCGGATCTCGCCCGGATGGTTCATCGCCATCTCGAGGACGGCCACTCGGCTTTCCCCATCCAACCGCAGGATCGAGAGCGGCACGCCGACGTGGTTGTTCAGGTTGCCGGCCGATCTGCCGGTTGACATCTCCGATTCGAGAAGCCGGGCGATGATTTCCTTGGTCGTGGTCTTGCCGGCGCTGCCCGTCACAGCGATCACCTGTCCGCCCCATCGGCGGCGGGCCCACGCGGCCAGCGTCTGGAGCGCATCGAGCGTGTTGTTGACCACGAGGATCGTGCCCGGCGCGTCGACCGCGCGCTCCGCCACCGCGCAAACGGCGCCCTTCCGGAACGCGTCGGCGACGTAGTCATGCCCGTCATGGTTCGGCCCGCGCAAAGCGAAAAACGCGTCGCCGGCAGCCAGCGTGCGCGAATCGACACTCCAGCCGTGGACGACGCCCGCCTCCACGGGAACCGCCGCTCCGATCGCCCGCGCGACGTCCTGAAGGGCTAGGGTCATTCTTCCTCCGCCTGATCCAGGTCCTGTTTGGCATTAGACGCACTGCCGGAAGCTTGGCTGGTGGGGCAGGCGATTTCGCCTGCCTGGCGCGGGCTGAAGCCTGCGCCATTAAGTTCCGCCAATGCCGGAAGCCGTGTTGGTGGGGCAGGCGCTTTCGCCTGCCCTGCGGCGTCAAATGACGAGGAAGGTCGGCGCAGATTCAACTGGAGGAAGTGTCTGGCTGTCTCGCTGTGGAGCCGGTAGCCCGGTTCAAAGTCCAGAGAATGTGTTCCTTGCCTCATTCCCCGTACCCCATTCCCCGCAGAATCTCCCTCGCCACCTCGCGGTCGTCGAACGGGACGGTGCGGTCCTTCAGAATCTGGTAAGTCTCGTGGCCCTTCCCTGCAAGGATGACGAAATCCCCGGGCTGCGCCTCTTCCAACGCCAGGCGGATCGCTTTCCGCCGGTCCGGTTCTGCCAGGTAGCTATCGTCTTGCCGCTGGACCCCCACGAGCGCGTCATTCAGAATCGCCAGCGGGTCCTCGGAACGTGGGTTGTCCGACGTCAGCACGACGAAGTCGCTCAGTTCGGAGGCCGCTTCGCCCATCAGCGGCCGCTTCGTGCGATCGCGGTCCCCGCCGCAGCCAAACAGCGTGATCACCCGCTTCGGCGTCAGTTCCCGGGCCACCTGAACGATGTTCCGCAGGGCGTCGTCGGTGTGCGCGTAGTCCACGACCACAGTGAATGGCTGTCCGCAGTCCACGCGCTCGAACCGGCCCGGAATAGCCCGGCACGAGGCGATGCCCCGCGCAATCGCGTCGTCGCTCAAGCCGTGGCTGAAACCGGCGCAGCACGCCGCCAGGATGTTGTAGACGTTCATCCTTCCGATCAGCTCCGAGCGCACTTCGAACCGCCGCCCGTTGGTCTGCACGTCAAATCTCAGCCCGCCGGCCGTAGCCGAGATTCGCGTCGCGCGCACCTCGGCGCCGTCCCTGATTCCGTAAAGCAACCGCCGCGTCTCCGGACTCCTTTCCAAGCGCCGCCCATAGGCATCGTCGGCGTTAATCGCCGCCCACAGCGGGGGCCGCTCGCCGTACCCCTCGAACAGCCGGCGCTTGGCCGCGAAGTATTCCTCCATCGTGTCGTGGAAGTCCAGGTGGTCTCTGGTGAGGTTGGTGAAAACCGCCGTATGGAACTGAACTCCGTGGACTCTCGCCAGCGCTAGCGCGTGCGAGGAGACTTCCATTGTGGCATGGCTGCCGCCCTTTCGCAGTAGCTCCACCAGGATCCGGTGGAGGTCCAGTGATTCCGGAGTGGTGTTCACCGCCGGCCGGACTTCACCCGCCACGTGGTATTCGATGGTGCCGATGAGGGCAGTCGTCAACCCGGCGGCGCGCAGCACCGAATCGACCAGGTAGCTGACCGTCGTCTTGCCGTTGGTGCCCGTGATCCCGGTCAACAGCACGCGCGTGTCCGGCGCGCCATAGAAGTTGCGGGCGGCTTTGGCCAGCGCCTCCCGGCCGTGCTCCACTTCGATCCACGGACCGTCAAACCCCTCCGGCTTCGGCGAGTCGCTGATCACTGCCGGAGCCCCGCGCGCGACGGCGTCGTGCGCGAAGGCCCGCCCGTCGGCGTGCTGCCCTCGGAACGCGAAGAACACCACGCCAGGGCTCACCCGGCGGGAATCATACTCGAGACCCGTAACGTGCAGTGAAGCGATGTCCGCACCGAGAGGGCCCCGCAGCTTGACTCCCGCGAGGATAGCGCCGATCGTCATTCGGCCACGCTCCTCGCTCATCGCGCGAACTGGAGCCGAACCCTCTCGCCCCTGGGCAAGATGCTGCCCGCGGCCGGCGATTGCGCGCGGACAAGCCCGCTGCCGGCCAGTTCGACCGGCACGCCGTTGGCGGCCGATTCCTCCAGAGCGGCCCGCATGGTCTTGCCATAGAAGTCCGGCACCGTCGGCCCCCACAATTCCGCCGGGTTGGAAGAAACTGGGGTCCCCGTGTTTGGGAGCGATGGAGAAGGGGACCCCAGGTCAGCGATAGCCAGGTCGGTAACATCGACCGGCTCTTCTTCCCGAGTGGGAGGAGTGTCGGGAAGATCTCTTGGCACGTCCAGCAGCCGCAAGGCCGCCGTCGCCACCTCTCGGAAAACCGGCGCCGCTACTGCGCCGCCGAACTTCGACGCGCCATTCAGCGTCACCACCACCACGATCGCCGGATTGCCCACCGGCGCGAAACCCATGAATGACGCGTTGTAGCGGTGCGTGTACCGCCTTGCCGCCAGGTCGAAAATCTGCGCCGAGCCCGTCTTGCCGCCGCAACTGTACCCGTCTAGCCGCGCCAGCTTGCCGGTCCCGGTCAGCACCACCCCCTCCATCAAGCGGCGCATCGTGATCGCTGTCTCGGGCTGGATGACGCGTCGAGGTTCCGCCGTGCGCTCCGGCTCGGGCGCCTGTCCCGGCCGCGCCCGCCGGAGGATCAGCCGCGGTTCGACCAGCATCCCGCCATTGGCGAAGGCCGAGCACGCGCGCGCAAGCTGGACCGCCGTCGAGCTGATTTCGTGGCCCATGGCCACGCTTCCGATCGAGCTTCTGCCCCAGTAGCGCAGTTCCCGCACCATCCCCGCCGACTCGGCGGGAAGCGGAATCCCCGTGGGTCCGCCAAATCCGAAACGCCGTACATACTCCAGCAGCCGCGCCTCACCCACCTTCAGTCCGATGTGAATCGCGCCGATGTTGCTCGACTTCGCCAACACGTCCGCCATCGGCAGCGCGGAGTACGCATGGTGATCCCGGATGACGCGGCCGAATAGCCTCATCCGCCCGCTGCCGCACGGGATGATCGTCTCCGGCGTCAGGTTGGTGGTCTCCAGCGCGGCCGCCACCGTCACCACCTTGAAAACCGACCCCGGCTCGAACGGTACCGACACCGCCTGGTTCGTGCGTCGGGACAGATTCGCGCGCGCCCGGATCGGTTGCGTCGGGTCAAAACCCGGATAGCTTGCCAGCGCCAGGATCTCCCCGGTCCGCGGAATCATCGCCACCAGGCTGCCGGTGGCGCAGCCGTTTTCCTCCGCCGCCCTCTCGAGCGCGCTCTCGGCAATGAACTGGAGCCGGTGATCGATTGTCAGCGTGACGTTCATGCCGGCCAGCGCCTCGGCGGAAATCTCGGAGCTCACCCCGCGCCGCCGGACATCCGCGAGCACCCGAGCCGCGCCGGAACGGCCCCGCAGTTCCTCGTCGAGGCCCAGTTCCAGGCCCGAATTGCCCCGCTCCGCATGATCGACCGCGCCCACGACGTGGGCGCCGATCGATCCGTAGGGATAGCGCCGCTCGCTTTCCTTGCGAAATCCGATCCAGCCCAGCTTCAAACTGCGCAGACGCCCCGATTCCTCCGGGCTGATCCGGCGCTTGATCCAAACGAATCCCCGCCGCTTCGGATTCCGCGCCGCGGTTTCGAGCCTGTCAATCAGATCCTCCCGGTCCAATTTGAGTATCGGGGCGATAATGTCCGCGGCCAGTGGGAACTCGGGCATGCGCCGCGTGTCCACGCATACTGAATCCACCGGCAGGCTCATCGCCATCGGCTGGCCGTTGCGGTCGTAGATGGTTCCCCGATGCGCGCTCAGCTCGATCCGGAGGAGCTGCTGGCGGTCCGCCTTCTCCCGGTAGTAACCGTGGCGGAATACCTGAATCCAAATCAGGCGGCCGGCGATCAGCGTCGCCCAAAGAAAGGCGAATCCGGCCAGTAGGAACACCCGGTTGGTCGCTCGCGCTCCGGCTCGTGGATTCATGCGCGCCCCTTCATGCCGTCATCGATCCGGGACTCTCCCCACCCCAGGGCTCGGGCGGAAGTTCTTGCCTCCCCGAAATCCGTCGCCCATCTGGTTTCCATCAGCCCAGGTGGGGCAGGCGTTTTCGCCTGCCTGACACTGTCTCCGCAGGATCTTCAGCGCCCCGCCGTCGGCGAACCCTGCTTCCCCGGGTGCACGTTCAGCGCCAGCGAGCCGTCGGCTTTCGGGTTCAAGTACACCACTTGATCCGGCGACGGGTCGATGAACTCCTGGATCTTCGCGAGCTCTTCGAGGCGCTGCGGGCTTAGCAGTTGCGTCTCCTCCACCATCAGCCGATCGCTTTCAACAATCAAGCGTTGTTGTTCTGCCCTCAGCGCCTCGATCTGGTACCCCGCCAACAGTCCATAAATGGCCGGGGAAAACATCACCGCCAGCAGCAGCGTGGCCGCCCCGGTTCCCGCCAGCCACTTCCAGGCGCGGGCTCTCGCCTCCGGATCGGCCTCCCGCACCACCCGCGAGTTGTCGATCTGCTTGCGATAAAAGTAGACGTCCTCGTTGGGAAGCGCCCGCAACCGGTGCGGGTCGGCGCCTCCGGTTCGCGAATGCGGGCGTCCCCAGGCTTCCGCGTCGTACCTTTCCATCATTGCTGCTTGCGTCGCCATGTGAGTTTCAATCTCCAGCTACCGCATTTCCAGCGCGCGCAGCCTGGCGCTTCGCGCGGCCGGGTTGCCGCGGATCTCTTCTTCGGCAGGCCGCACCACGTGCTTCGTCAGGATGCGCGCTCGCCCCTGCCTGGCCAAGTTCGCGAATGATTGCTTGACCTTCCGGTCCTCGGTCGAATGAAAAGAGATGATGACGATCCTGCCGGGCGCCCGGACCACCCCCGGCGCCAGTTCCAACAGCCGGTCGATTTGCCCCAATTCGTCGTTCACCGCGATCCGCAGCGCCATGAACGTCTGTGTCGCCGGATGGATGCGGCCCGTTCGGAACGCGGCCTGCTCCACTACTCTGGCCAAGTGCAGTGTGCTTCGAATCGGCCGCGCCCGAACGATGGCCTTTGCAATCTTCCGCGACCTCCTTTCCTGGCCGTACTTGAAAATGAGATCGGCCAATTGTTTCTCGGAAATGCTGTTGACGATCTCCGCCGCCGTCAGCTCCTGGCTGCGGTCCTGCCTCATGTCCAGTGGCCCGTCCACGCTCAGCGAGAATCCGCGCGAGGGCTCCGTGAGCTGATGCCTGCTGGCGCCCAGGTCCGCCAAGAGGCCGTCCGCCTGCCGAACGCCCTCCGCCTCCAGCGCCTCCCGCAGTTCCGAAAACGCGCAGTGCCGCCAGCGGATCCGCCCCGCGACCTCGGCCGTGTTCTGCTTCGCGATTTCCAGCGACTCCGCGTCCCGGTCGCAGGCGATCACCAGCCCGCTCCGCAGCCGTTGCGCGATCGCTCCCGTGTGGCCCCCTAGCCCCGCGGTCGCGTCCACGTAGATCCCGTCTTCTCGCACCGCCAGGTAGCTCAGCGCGGCGTCGAGCAAGACCGGGATATGCATCGGGCATCACTTCAGTCCGTTCTTCTCCAGCAGTTGCAGCTTGTCCTGCCGCTGGAGCGCCGCCCGCGCCTGCATTTCCTGATAGACTTGCGTGTTGTACACGCTGTTGGGGTTTTTGTGCCTGGGCACCCACTGTGGGTGGTTCTACTGGTTCCGCCGCCGGCCCTGGCCCTGGGTAACCCGCCGGCGCCCCTCTCCGTCCATGTCGCAGTCGGCGCCCAGTTCGTACGCGGTGAACGAAATGTCTTCCGCCGCGAAGGGATCGTCGGTGAAGTTCTCGAGGACTTTCTCGTTCTCCCGCCAGGTGGAGATCGGATAGATGCGGGCGATGCGTCCGTCCAGGCTCGTGATGAACACCTTCGTGTCCCCGAATTCCGCCAGGTATTCCTTAATCGCCACCGGCAGCTTCAGGCGCCCCTTCGAGTCCACACTGGCCTGCCGCAAGCCCCTGGGAGGCTCCACCCCGACCGCCCGCTCTGGCCCACTTTCAGCCATAATCAGAGCCTAGTTTACACTATCGACCACTTTGGACCACAGCCGATTGTGGCATACTCCACAGCGGACTTCAAGTGTTTTCTTTCAAAGAAGTTCAATCCTCTCTATCTTCTGGGAGTACACCAGGGCTAGGTGGGATGCGGACATCATGCCTACCATTAGTGGTAGGCGGGCCTACTTGGAATGCCGGGTGAACCAGAGGAACATCTGAAGGAATGCCAGGACAGTCAGGGCCACCGACAGCCATGCGCCGATCCTCCAGAACTTCTCGCCCCAGGTGCGAAAGGCGGAAGGGAAACCCGCGACGTAGGCGACCGCGAATCCGGCAGCCAAGCCGCCGATGTGGGCCGCGTTGTCGGCCTGGATAAACGGCAGGACGCCGAAAAGCAGCCCGTAGAGCGCCCAGCGGATGTACAACCTTCGGACAGCCTCACCCATCGCGGACCGCAGGCGGATGCCGCCGGCGATCATGGCGCCGATCAGACCGAACAGCCCGGCCGAAGCGCCTATCGAGATGTACGGCGACCACCAGGTGCTCGCCGCGAACCCGGCGACCGTGGCGACGAAGTAGATCACCAGCATCCGGCTTGTCCCGTACAGTTCCTCCACGTCGGTGCCCAGGTCGAAGAGCACCCAGGAGTTCATCAGGATGTGCAGGATGCCGCCGTGCAGGAAGCCGGCGGTGATCAGCCGCCACCACTGGCCAAGCAGGATCGCGTCCCGGTACTTCCCGCCGAAAAGGAACAGGGTCTGGGCCGAAACCGACATCGCGTCGCTGCCGAATTCGCGCAGGCTGTGGACCACAGTCACAAGGAACAGCCCGAAGTTGATCAGCAGGATCACCACGGTGGTAAAGCGGGCGTGGGGGATCAGCCCGCCGAGGATCTGCCCCGGCTCGCTGCTTCGGATCCGCGGCGGCCCGACCTCGTGCTCGCAGTACGGGCACACCTTGTCGGACGTGGTGATAAACGCCCGGCAGTGCGGGCACATGCGGCGCTTTTCCACTTCCCCGATTGTAGCGAAGCCTTAAGGCGAAGCAGGTTCCTTCGTCATGGCAAAGCCGCGTTCTCGTACCACTTCAGCACCGACCCGCCGATCGCGGCGATGTCGGTCCGGCCGTCGCCGTCGAGGTCGGCGATCGCGCAGGAGGAGGCGGCCATGTTGCCGTCGACGACCCGGCGGCTCCAGCGGCGTCCCTCGGCATCGGCGGACGTGTAGAGGATCACGCCGCGCTTCTCGCCTCGGAAACCGGCGACGATCTCGTCGCGGCCGTCGCCGTCGAGGTCGCCCACCGCGAGCGCGTGGCCGTGGATCAGCGAATCGTCGATCGGATGGCGCCGCCAGCCCTCACCCTCCTCCGTGTACACGACGACCTGGTTGCCATGCCATGGTTCGATGGTCGCCAGAAAGCGCCGCTTGCCAAGGCGGCCGGCGGCGATGTCGCTCGCGCCGGAGTTTGGCCAAGGCCCCGGGGCGCCTTTGGCCAGCTCGGTCATCCGCCACGGGTCCGAACGGAACAGGTGGATCCCCTTGAAACTCGCGGTGAGGATGGCGTCGCGCCCGTCGCCGTCCCAATCGACGACGGTGAATCCATGCATTACGCCGCTCAGCGCCTCGGAGATCAACTCGCGCTTCCAGGAAGCAGGGCGGTAGAAAACGAGCGGCACCTTCTCCCGGTAGTCCGGCGGAGCGGACTTAGCGCCCGCGAGTGGCGCGTTGATTGCTACCCGCCGGCCCGATCCATCGATGCGGGCCCAGCGCAGCCGGTGCGATGTGGGCACGCGATCGATCTCGGTCACCGACCACGGCTCTCGCGGGTCGCCCCGATGCTTCAGGAACTGGACCAGCCCTGCGCTCTTCGGCGGGTCCATGTCGAACTCGGAGGCGAGCACGAGTTCGGGGACGCCGTCGCCATCCGTGTCCCACGGGGAGGCGTTGATCGGGCGCGTGAGGCCGCTGGCGATGACGCGCCGCTTCCAGCCGGGATTCTCGAACCAGGCCAGCTCGGTCATTCCGGTGCCGAGCGCAATGAGGTCCTGCCGCCCGTCCTTATTAAGGTCCACCGCGATGACCTGGTAGCCGCCCTTCAGATCGGTGGCGATGGTGTGTTCGAGAAAGGACGTTTCAGCGGCCAAGGCGATTCCGAGAAGCAAGAGGAGGCACATTTCGCAGTATAGCCGCCCCTCTGCTACAGTGGCGGATCATGGCGCGGTGGTCGAAATATCTGGGCTGGCCGCTGGCGGCGGCCAGCGGCTACGGGGCCCTTTCCCTGATGGCGCACCGCTCCGTCTACTATCCGATGAAGTACCCCGCCGGATGTTGGGAGATGCAGCCGCAGGTTGGCGCCTCCGACGTCTGGCTGACGACGGCGGACGGCGTGAAGATCCACGGCTGGTGGATCGCGCCGCCGCAGGCGCGCCTGGCGACGCTGTTCCTGCACGGCAACGCGGGCAACATCACCCACCGCGCCGGCCGCGTCCCGGCGATCACAGGCGCCGGCTCGGCGCTTCTGCTTCTCGACTACCGGGGCTATGGCAAGAGCGCGGGAAGCCCGACGGAAGCCGGCCTGTACGCCGATGCGGACGCCGCCTACCGGCACCTCCTCTCTGCCGGTTGGCCGCCCGAGCGGATCGTGCTGCACGGCGAATCGCTCGGCTGTGCTGTGGCCGTGGACCTGGCGTCGAGGCAGGCGTGCGGCGGCGTTGTGCTCGAGGCGCCGTTCCCCTCGGCGCGCGAGGTGGCCGGGCGCGTTCTACCGCTCATCGGCCCGCTGCTGATCTGGGGCTTCGACTCGAAGAGCAAGATCGGCCACGTAGGAGCGCCGCTGCTGGTTCTCCACGGCGACCGCGACGAAGTGATCGACTTCGAGCTTGGCCGGAGGCTGTTCGATGCGGCCCGCCGGCCGAAGTCCTTCTGGGCCGTGCCCGGCGCAGGGCACAACGACATTGTGGAGCACGCGGGTCCCGCATACGCCGCGAAACTGCGGGAGTTCTACCGGAACCTGCCGGGGTCCGGTACACTGGAATCGGCGGGCGGGCGATGAAGAGCATTCTCTTGTCCATCGTTCTTCCGGCGGCGCTGGCCGCGCAGCACTTCTTCCACAAGCAGGGCTACCCGGTCGGCTGCACCACTCCGGACGTTCCGTTTCTCAATGTAACCGCATCGCTCTGCCAGACCCCGGAGCTCCGCCCGCCGGGAAGCTTCACGCCGCCGCGCCTCGGCGAGAGCTACATCGACCCGACTTACGGCTACGAGGTGGAGATCGCCACGCCGGCCGGCTTCGTCCCCACATACAGCACGCCGTCGCCGCTGAGCGCCACCGGCAAGTACCTTGCCTGCGGCGACGAAGGCTTCTCGCGGATCTTCCGCCTGTCCGGCAAGGAGGACCTCGGCCGATACGGCGTCTCGCAGGACTGGGGATTCTGGTGGCACTCGACCGACGACGACGCTTACTTCTATCTGAAGGACGACCGGTTCCGCCGCGGCAGCGTTACCACGCGGAAGGACACCGTGGTGCTGGATGGGCCCGCGCTCGGATTGACGGGGCTACGAACCGGTGGCACCGGCGACCCCAGCCGCGATCATTGGGTGACCTTCTGGTCCAACAACGCGAAGCGGATTTGCCTGGCGCCGCTGGACGGGAGCCAGCGCGTCTGGTGCATCGACATGGCATCAGTGCCGATGGTTGATCCGGCCGGTATGGACTTCGTGCTTCTCTCGAAGGGCATCGACGCGCGCACCGGCAGCCGCTACATGGCGGTCCTTCCGTGGGGAGTGATGCTGGAGTTTGACGGACGGTCAGTGCGCGTGGCCTATCCGCCGTTGGAACACCCGGATGCAAAGATCTGGGACAAGCCCGGCGGCGGCAAGTGGGGCGACGGCGACGGGGACTGCGAACCCGGCGAGTGGTGCAAGACCGCGCGCTGGGACCACGCCGACACCTTCGAGTTGGAAGGCCGCCAGTACCTTTACAGCGACTACGAGCGAGAGGGCCCGGCGCCGCAGGTGTTCCTGGCCGTCTACGACATGACCGACGCCGCCGCGGAACCGCGGTTCGTGCTGGCCGAGACCGTGCGGGGTTCGGCCGTTCAAGGCAACGGGACCCACTACTCGTGCGCCCGGAACGCTCCCGTTTGCGTCGCCGGCTTTGGTTATTCGAAGATCAGCGCATCCGACTTCTCGACTCTGGCGATGCCACAGGTCTGGGCCGGCGACGTGATGACCATCGACTTCTCGAAGCTCCCGGTGGAAATCCGGCGGCTCGCCAAGCACCGCTCCATCCAGTTCAGCGAATTCGGCGACGACTACTACTCGATGAACATGTGCTCGATCTCGCCGGATGCTCAGCGGGTGGCCTGCAAGTCCAATTTCGGCTATATGCCGAGCGGCTACCATCCCGGCCCGGGAGACAGCCGGCGGACGATCCTGCTGCGCACCGAACTGGAGCCGCTTCCGCTGCGCCCGTTGCCGCGAGCGCCGATCCGCCGGCCCGAAATCCCGCCCGGCGGCGACCGTCGCTGATTCAGCTCCACGGCAGCGTCCAGGCAGGCTCTTCCAGGGTCTCTTGCGCAAGCTGGCACATGAGGCGGCGGAGATCGTCGGAAAGCGTGAAGGCTTGTTCGAGCCGGACGGAGACGTCGTAGCCGGCGGAGTTCGGCCGGCAACCGCGAACCTCGCCGAGAAAAACGGTCCCGCCGGATTCCACCCTGACAGGGCTCCCGGGCGGGATTGCCGCAGGTGATTTGACGTCCAGACGGCAGCCGTCGAGAACGGCGATGTGTCCCTCGTGTTCGGTGTTGGGATACGCGAGAACCCTCAACCTGGCCTGAGCGCCGGTCTTCATAGTGCATCTTATCGGCGAAAGCCGCGGGCTATTGAACGGAAATCGCCGAGACCGGCAGAATCGGAGATCCGGCTGCGACGGAAGCTTCCTGCGCCAGCAGGTCCTGGAGCGTCGTCCGGCGGAGGACTCCGTCCACCGCGCTTTGCACCAGGGTCCACAGCGAGCGGATGGAGCAATCGCCAGTGTGGGCGCAGGCGTAGTCCTGGCCGGAGTGGTTTTTGCAGAAGTCGGGATCGAAGAGCCGGCCGCCGAGTTCGGCCAGAACGTCGCCGATGACGATCTGCTCCGCCGGTTTGGCCAGGGTGTAGCCGCCGCTCTGTCCTCGCGCTGCCTTCACGAAGCCACCGGTCCGCAGGATGCGGAGGAGCTTGGCCGCGTACGGCTCGGAGAGTCCTTCCAGGCGGCTGATGTCGGGAATGGTGACGCCCTTCCCGCCGGCCCGCCCGATCTGGAGCAGGCAGCGCAGCCCGTATTCTTCGTGGGAGGTGAACTTCACATCAACCCCAATTCCAGCTTGACGAGATCCGACATGCGGTCCTTCTGCCACGGCGGGTCAAAAGTCAGCTCCACCCGCGCGCCAGTCACTCCGGGCACGGCGGCGACCTTCGATCGAACCTGCTCCGGCAAGGTGCCGGCCACCGGACAGTTCGGCGCGGTCAGGGTCATCTTCACGTACACCGAGTCGTCCGGGTTCACGTTGACCTCGTAGATCAGGCCGAGGTCGTAGATGTTCATGGGAATCTCCGGGTCGTAGCACGTCCGGAGGGCGGCGACAACCTGTTCTTCGGTGGGCATCACTTACTCCGTCGAGACGGGCTGCCGCTCACCCTTGAGCGCCGATCGAAGGGTGTGCCAGACCAGCGTCGCGCACTTGACGCGGGTCGGATAGTCGCAGACGCCCTTGAACACGGAGAGCTTGCCCAGCCGGGTCTCCTCCGGCCCGATGTCGTTGGCCACGCCGGTCACCAGCTTGTGGAAGCTGTCGAAAACCGACTCGGCTTCCTCCAGCGTTTTGCCCTTCAGCGTCTCGGTGAGCAGCGAAGCGGACGCCGTCGAGATCGCGCAGCCCGCGCCCTGAAAGCCGACCTCGCGGATCACGTTGCCTTCCGTCTTCAGGTACAGCGTCACCCGGTCCCCGCAGAGCGGGTTGTAACCTTCGGCCTTCGCGGTGGCATCCTCGATGGCCTTGAAGTTGCGCGGCCGGCGGCTGTGGTCCACGATCAACTGCTGGTAGAGCTCGCCGAGGTCGGACATCAGCCGAGGATCTCCTTCACTTTGAGGATGCCCTTGACCAGCGCGTCCACTTCCTCGCGGGTGTTGTACAGCGCAAAAGAAGCGCGCGTAATCGCCGGCACGCCGTAGCGGTCCATCACCGGCTGCGCGCAGACATGGCCGGCCCGGACGGCGATGCCCTGCCGGTCGAGGATGGTGGCAATATCGTGCGGATGCGCGCCGTCCATCAGGAACGAAAGAACCGAGGCCTTCTCCCGGGCGGTCCCGAGGAGACGCACTCCCGGGAGGTCGCCGACGGCGTCCGTGGCATAGGCGAGCAGATCGTGCTCGTGCGCGGCCGCGGGCCGGATGCCGACCTCGCCCAGGTATTCGAGAGCGGCGGCCAGCCCGATGGCGCCGGCGATGTGCGGGGTGCCGGCCTCGAATTTGTGCGGCAAGTCGTTGTAAGTCGTCTTTTCGAAACTGACTGTGCGAATCATGTCGCCCCCGCCCTGGTACGGCGGCATGGCGTCGAGGAGGTTCGCTTTGCCGTAGAGGATTCCGATTCCCGTGGGCCCGTAAACTTTGTGGCCGGAGAAGGCGTAGAACTCGCAATCGAGGGTCTGCACGTTGACCTTCAGGTGCGCGACCGCCTGGGCGCCGTCAACCAGGACCGGGACGCCGCGGGCGTGCGCCGCGTCGATGATCTTCTTGACGGGATTGACAGTGCCAAGCGCGTTGGAGACGTGCGTCACCGCCACCATCTGGGTTCGCGGGGTGAGCAGCTTCTCGAACTCGTCGAATATCAGCTCGCCGCGGTCGTTGATGGGCGCCACGCGGAGACTTGCGCCCTTTTCCTCGCACAGAAGCTGCCACGGCACGATGTTCGAGTGGTGCTCCATGTGGGTGAGGACGACCTCGTCGCCGGCGCCGACGTGGCGGCGTCCGTAGGTCTGCGTGACGAGGTTGATGGCTTCGGTCGTTCCGCGGACGAACACAATTTCGCGGTCTTCGGCGGCGTGCAGGAACCGTCGCACCACGGCCCGGGCGTCCTCGTAGGCGCGGGTGGCGCGTTCGCTGAGCAGGTGCACGCCACGGTGGATGTTGGCGTTTTCCTGCTGGTAGTAATCCCTGAGGGTTTCAATCACCGCCCGGGGCTTCTGGGTGGTGGCCGAGTTATCCAGGTACACCAGGGGCTGGCCGTGGGCTTTTTCGCGGAGAATCGGGAAGTCCTCGCGAATCCTCCACACGTCATAGTCCGCGCCGGGGGGCGCGGCGGCCCGCGCACTCGCCGTGCTCATTTCAACCTCTCGAACAGCTCCTTTTCCAGCCGCTCGCGGACGGCCTTGACCTTCATGCGGCCGAGGACGTCGGCGGCGAAGGCGTAGGTCAGCAATTCCCGCGCGGCTTCGCGGCTGATGCCGCGGCTGCGCAGATAGAAGATGGCTTCCAGGTCGAGCTGGCCGACGGTCGCGCCGTGGGTGCAGCGCACGTCGTCGGCCCAGATTTCAAGCTGCGGCTTGGTGTTGACGACCGCGTCCGCGCTGAGCAGCAAGTTCTTGTTGCTCTGGATGGCGTCAGTCTTCTGCGCGTCCTCGCGGACGATGATCTTGCCATTGAACACGCCGGTGGATTTGCCGTCGAGGATTCCCTTGTAGTACTCGCGGCTGGCGCAATGCGGCCGGGCGTGATCGAGCGTGGTGTGGTTGTCCACGTGCTGGTTGCCGCCGGCCAGATACAGGCCGTTCAGGGTGCACTCGGCGCCTTCGCCGTCGAGCACCGCAGTGATGTCGTTGCGGGCAATCGAGCCGCCGAAGCTGACGTTGTGCGACAGCATGGTGGAGGAACGCTCCTGGTGGAACTGGGCGGTCGCCACGTGGTACGCTGACGGCGCCTCCATTTGGATCCTGTAGTGCTCGAGGATTGCGCCCTCTTCGACGGCGGCTTCCGTCACCGCGTTCGTGAAATGCGGGCTGTCGCCAAGGGAGGCGTACAGCTCGATCACCGACGCTTGGCTCTCGCGCTCGGCCAGCACCAGCACGCGCGGATGGGAGACGACGGCACGGCCGCCGGCGGCGGTGACGAACAACAGCAGGACGGGCTGTTCGACGAGTGCGCCGCGTGCGATGTGAAGGAGCGCGCCGTCCTCGACGAAGGCGGTGTTAAGGGCCGTGAAGGCGTGCTTGCCGTAGCCGGCGTACCGCGCCAGGTGGCCGCTCAGCATGTCGTCGCCTTCTTCCAGCAAGCCGCGGAGGCTGCGGAAAGACAGGCCGGACGGCAATTGGTGCGCGGTCGAATGCTCCGGAGAGTAGCGGCCGTTGAGAAATACGAGCTGGAGGGTGTCCGCGCCCGCCAGCGGCAACCGCCGCAAACTCCCCGGGGCATGTTCAGCCTCTACTTGGCAAGCGGGCTGAAACTGGTGTTTTCCGATCGGAGCGACGTTGGTGTACTTCCAGTCCTCGTGGCGGGTGGTGGGCAGGCCGAGATCGGAGTAGCGCTCGATGGCGCTCCGGCGGAGATCGCGCACCCACTTCCGCCCGTAACCGGGCAGACTCCGCTCCAGTTCCTGGAAGCCGTCAACGTGAAGATCCTCCCTTACTTCAATCATACCGCTACCATTGCCTCGAGCCACGCGTAGCCGTGCTGTTCCAGCTCGAGCGCCAGGTCCTTACCGCCCGACCGCACGATGCGGCCGTTGAACATCACGTGCACGAAGTCGGGCACGATGTAGTTCAGCAGGCGCTGGTAGTGGGTGACGACGACCATCGATCGGTCAGGGCCGCGCATGGCGTTGACGCCGGCGGCCACCGCTTTCAGCGCGTCGATGTCCAGGCCGGAGTCGGTCTCGTCGAGGATGGCGAGTTTCGGTTCGAGCATCGCCATCTGGAAGATCTCGTTCCGCTTCTTTTCGCCGCCGGAAAAGCCTTCGTTGACCGAGCGGCTCATCATGGCTTCGTTGACGCCGAGCGAAGCCATCCTTTCTTTGGCCAGTGTCATGAAGTCCACGGCGTCCAGCTCGTCCAGGCCGCGCGCTTTGCGGATGTTATTCAACGCGGCCTTGAGGAAGTACATGTTGCTCACGCCGGGAATCTCGACCGGATACTGGAACGCCAGGAAGACGCCCGCACAGGCGCGCTCTTCGGGATCCAGCTCCAGCAGGTCCTTGCCTTCGTAGACAACTTCACCGCCGGTGACCTCGTAGACGTCACGGCCGGCCAAGACCTGGGCGAGCGTGCTCTTCCCCGACCCGTTCGGCCCCATGATCGCGTGAACCTCACCCGTGCCGACCTTCAGGTCAACACCCTGCAAAATCTCTTTCTCTCCAACCTTCGCTCGTAAGTTTCTAATCTCCAACATGAATCTCTCTCAAGTCTGTGGTGAATCTTCTAGCCGACGCTTCCTTCCAAGCTCACGCTCAGCAGCTTCTGCGCCTCGACCGCGAACTCCATTGGCAGCTCCTTGAACACCTGCTTGCAGAAGCCGTTGACGATCATCGACACGGCGTCCTCCATGGAGATGCCGCGCTGGCGGCAGTAAAAGAGCTGGTCCTCGCCGATTTTGGACGTGGTCGCTTCGTGCTCCACCTGCGCCGTCGAGTTCTTGACCTCGAGGTAGGGGAAGGTGTGCGCGCCGCACTTGTCGCCGATGAGCATCGAGTCGCACTGGGAGTAATTGCGCGCGCCATCGGCGCCCTTGAGGATCTTCACCATGCCGCGGTAGGTGTTCTGCCCCCGTCCGGCGGAGATCCCCTTCGACACGATGGTGCTCCGGGTGTTCTTACCCATGTGGATCATCTTCGTGCCGGTGTCGGCCTGCTGGAAGTTGTTGGTCACCGCGACCGAGTAGAACTCGCCGACGGAGTTGTCGCCGATGAGCAGGCAGCTCGGGTATTTCCAGGTAATCGCCGAGCCTGTTTCAAGTTGTGTCCAGGAGATCTTCGAGTTCACGCCGAGGCACTTGCCTCGCTTGGTGACGAAGTTGTAGATGCCGCCCTTGCCCTGCTTGTCTCCGGGGTACCAGTTCTGAACCGTCGAGTACTTGATCTCGGCGTTGTCGAGCGCGACCAGTTCGACGACGGCAGCGTGCAACTGGTTCGTGTCGCGGATCGGTGCGGTGCAGCCTTCCAGGTAGCTGACATAGGCGCCTTCGTCGGCGATGATCAGGGTCCGCTCGAACTGGCCGGTGTCCTGGGCGTTGATGCGAAAATACGTGGACAGCTCCATCGGACAGCGTACGCCCTTGGGCACGTAACAAAACGAGCCGTCGCTGAAAACGGCCGAGTTCAGCGTCGCGAAGAAGTTGTCCGAGTACGGGACCACCGAGCCTAGGTATTTCTTCACCAGCTCCGGATGTTCCCGGACGGCTTCGGAGAAAGAGCAGAAGATGACGCCGAGGTCGGCGAGCTTTTCCTTAAAAGTGGTGGCCACCGAGACGCTGTCGAAGACGGCGTCCACGGCGACCCCGGCCAGCAGCTCCTGCTCGCGGAGCGGGATGCCGAGTTTCTCGTAGGTGCGCAGCAGCTCGGGGTCGACCTCGTCGAGGCTTTTCGGGCCGTCCTTCTTGGACTTCGGCGCCGAGTAGTAGCGAGCGGCTTGGTAGTCGATGGGCGGGTAGTGGATGTTAGCCCATTTCGGCTCCTCCATGGTGAGCCAGTGGCGGAAGGCGCGGAGGCGCCATTCGAGCATCCACTGGGGCTCGTGCTTCTTGGCCGAGATGGTCCGGATGATGTCCTCGTTCAGGCCCGGCGGGACGGTGTCGGCCTCGATATCGGTGACGAAGCCGTACTTGTACTCGCGCAGGGCGAGCGATTCGATGGTGCTGGCGGTGCTGCTCATGGT
>CAZACK010000012.1:0-69521 GCA_964483455.1 uncultured Solibacteraceae bacterium | reverse complement strand
TTCATGCAGAAGCACTGGGACGTCATGCGCAGCGACGACGCCGGCGAGTCGTGGCAAGAAGTGAGCGGCAATCTGCCGACCGACTTCGGGTTCGTGATCGACGTCCACGCGCACGAGCCGGAGACCATCTTCGTCGTCCCGATCAAGAGCGACTCGGAGCACTATCCGCCGGATGGGAAGTTGCGCGTGTACCGCAGCCGGACCGGGGGCAACGAGTGGGAAGCACTGACGAAGGGTCTGCCGCAAAGCGACTGCTACGTCAACGTGCTGCGCGATGCGATGGCCGTGGATGCGCTCGATTCCTGCGGGGTGTACTTCGGCACCACCGGCGGGCAGGTGTACGCCTCATCTGACGGCGGAGACAACTGGGCCCCCATCGTCCGGGATCTCCCGGCGGTTCTCTCCGTCGAGGTCCAGACGCTGCCGTGATCCGCGTCGTGCTCCCGGCGCATTTACGGACGCTGGCGCGAATCGAAGGGGAGGTGAAGCTGGAGGTCGAGGGGCGGGCCACCCAGCGCGCGGTTCTGGACGCCCTCGAAGCCCGCTGTCCGACGCTGCGCGGGGCGATCCGCGATCACGTCACGCAGCAGCGCCGGCCGTTCGTGCGGTTCTTCGCGTGCGAGCAGGACCTGTCGCACGAACCGCCGGACGCTCCGCTGCCGGACGCGGTGGCGTCCGGAGAGGAGCCTTTTCTGGTCGTCGGCGCCATCGCCGGAGGTTAGTTCGCGGCTCCTCGAAATTGGGGATTGCGTAGCCTGTCACCGAATTCCGTAGAGGCGGCGGGCGCGGATGTAGTCCAGGACCGCGGGCGGCAATTCGGCCGGCTGTTCCCCGGCGGCGAGGCGGGCGCGGATCTCCGAGGAGGACACCGGGAGCGCCAACGTCTCCAGCCGGTGCACCGTCGCGCCCGGCGGCACGTCGTAGGTGTGGCCGGGGCGGGTCATCACGATGAACTCCACCGAAGCGACCACCTCCAGCCAGCGGCGCCAAGTGCGGATGTCGGCGAAGGCATCGGCGCCGATGAGAAAGAACAACGTGTCGCCAGGACCGAGGCTGTGTTTCAGCTTCTCAATGGTAAGGATGGAGTAACTGCGGCGGCTGGCGGCCTCCAGGCGGGACGGCTCGAACAAAGGTTCACCGGCACAGGCCAGTTCGACCATCCGGTAGCGATCCTCGTAGCCGGCCGCAGTCACTCCGGACTTGTGAGGGGGGTGCGAGGCCGGCACGAACACCACCCGCTCCAGGCCGAACCGGCGGGCGGCCTCGCGGGCGACCGTCAGGTGGGCGTTGTGGATCGGATCGAACGTGCCACCGAAGAGCGCGATCTTCAAAACGTGATCCCCACAAGGAACTCCGCCTGGTTCACGCGGCTGGCCATCTTCGCCACGTCGACGAAGTTGGTGGATCCCCACCGGGTGTAGCGGATCTCCGGAGAGACCCGGACGAAGAGGAACTTCAACTCGAGCCCGCCGGCCAAGACCGCTCCCCCGCCGGAACTGTCTCGCAACTCGGGCGGATCGTCCGTGCCCGGGGACCCTCCACCGAGCAACGCGCGCTTGAACCCGCCGAACCGCTTCCAGGCCAAGCCAGCACCGATGTAAGGCTTCACCGGCCCGTCATAGAATCGATACTTCAAGAGCACCGGAAACTCCCAGGAATTACCGGTCGTAACGACTTCGGACTGCTCAAGCCGGGCCCGGTACTCGAAAGTCTTGTACAAGGCATCGAACTCCACCGAGATCCGGAACGGCAAGTGCACTTCGACCATCGGCCCGAGTGTATAGGGCTGCCTGTCGGCCGAGTAGGTTCCGCTGTCGATGATCTTGAAGAGGTCGGTCATCGGGACTCCGCCCTTTACGCCGAAAGCCAGCGGGTCGGCCGTGGCCGCCAGCGGGAAGGCCAGGAGAATCAAGAATCTGTTCATGGTGTGCGGTTCCCCGCGTGTTTGACGTGCTTGGAGGAAATCTGGCGTACGGCCGCTTCGCTGGCGAGCTCGTCGGCCCGGTTGTTGTCGGAATGGTGAGAGTGACCCTTCGTCCACTTCCAGTGTGCGGCGTGACGGCTCATCTGCTCATCGAGCGCCAGCCAAAGGTCCTGGTTCTTTACAGGGTTCTTGGTGACAGTCGTCCAACCGTTCCTCTTCCACCTCGGCAACCATTGCGTGATTCCGTTCTTCAGATACTCAGAGTCGGTGATGATCTCCACCTCGCACGGTTCCTTCAGAGCGGCAAGCCCTCGGACCGCCGCCGTCAGTTCCATGCGGTTGTTGGTGGTGTGAGGGTCGCACCCGTACAATTCCCGCTTGTGTTGCTTGTAGCGGAGGATCGCCGCCCAGCCCCCGGGGCCCGGGTTGCCTTTGCAGGCGCCGTCGGTGACGAGCCGGACCTTCTTCATCGGGTCAGGCAGGCCGGCGGTTCGGCCCCGCCGCCGGCCACAAGCTGGCGCTCGAAGAACTCGTCGAGCAGAGTCACAATCCGAGCCGGTTCGTGCGCCCGGTGGATCACCGCACGCAGATGAGCGCCGTTCCGTACGCCGTGAGTGAAGTAAGTGGCGAACTGCTTCATCTTTCCAGCGGTGTCGGGCTCGTGGCGCTCCAGGAGCATCGCATAATACCGCCGCATCATGGCGTAACGGTCCTGTTCCGCGGGTTGCTCGTAGCGCCCGGTGGAGAGGTACTGCTCGATCTGTCTGAAGATCCATGGGTTCGACGAAGCCGCCCGGCCGATCATCACCGCGTCGCAGCCCGTTTCGTGCACCATTCTGACCGCATCCTCGGGAGTAATCACGTCTCCGTTGCCGATGACGGGCAGGCGGACCGCGGCCTTTACCTCCGCGATGCGGCTCCAGTCGGCTTTGCCACTGTAGCCCTGCTCGCGCGTCCGCGGGTGGAACGCCAGCGCCTGGACGCCGCAGTCCTCCGCCAGGCGGGCCAGTTGCGGGGCGACCAGCTCGTGGTCGTTCCAGCCGGCCCGGATTTTGATCGTCAGCGGGATGGAAATCGCCGCGCGAACGCTCCTGAGGATTCGCTCCACCAGCGGCAGGTCGCGCAGCAATCCCGAGCCGCCGTTGCATCGCACGACCTTCTTAACCGGGCAGCCGAAGTTGATGTCGACGATGTCGAAACCCAGGTCCTGGCAGGCCCGGGCCGCGCCGACCATCACCTCCGGGTCGGCGCCGAACAACTGGGCGGTGATCGGATGTTCGTCCGGTTCGAAGGCCAGGTAGTCGAGGGTCCGCGAGGGCCTGCGGCCGCGCGTGGACGCGACGACGCCGTGCGAACTGGTGAACTCCGTCATGATCAGCCCGCATCCACCGAGGCCGCGGATGAACCGGCGGAACACCGTGTCGGTCACGCCGGCCATCGGCGCGAGCACGGTGGCCGGAGCGATCTCCACTCCTCCAATGCGCAGACTGGCTGGGAAACGCCGCATGTTGCTACTATTGTAGCGGGCGCACCGGGCGACGAGAATGGATCCCGTGTCGGCGAGGGCCGTGCCGGAGGAACTCCTCATCCGGACGGCGGCGCCGCCAGGGGGCGGGGTCCGAAAGTCCACTTGGCCTTGCCAGTGGGTGCACTCGGGCGCCGCCAGCGAACGCCATGAGCGAATTTTTACTGCGGCGCAAGAAGGACAAGAACGAATCCTGTGCGCAATTCGAGGCTTTCGCGATATATCAAGGTTATGAGACCTTTTTCTCATTGACTGCATGGTTCGAATGACCTTATATATTGAGTGTGTGGTAGTTATTTCGGTTCGGGCAGAGAGAGAAAGTAATGACCGAGGACTGCCGGAAGTGCAATTATGTACTGATGATCTACCCTGACGAAGGGTCGGACGATCCTCTGCTTTACTGCCACCGATTCACTCCGGTGCCTACGCCGGTAGGCTACCTCGATATTTGGCCACAGCCTGGTGGCGGGAGTGCTTGCGAGGAATTTGAAGACGGTACTGACGGAAGAGAACTCCAAATCAACGAGCCGGAGGGATCCCTGATCCTGCACTAGTCCCGTGACCGCCTGGTTCGTTTCCCGGCAGCGCGGCAAGAGTTCGCAGGCTGGGCGTCACGGCCGGTCATTACAGCTTCCTCGCCAATCCCGCGCGCCGGACCCGCATGGTACAGTTGCTAGCAGACCACTCCCTTCATGTGCGGGATCGCCGGATGTTATCTGCCTCAAGCGGAAGCCCAGCTTCCCGTCCTACGGGCGATGTGCGATGCGATCCGCCACCGCGGACCCGACGATGAAGGCTACCATCTGGATGGCGGCTGCGGACTCGGCATGCGGCGCCTCAGCATCATTGACCTTCAAACCGGCCATCAGCCGATTTCAAATGAAGACCACACCGTCTGGGTGGTGTTCAACGGTGAGATTTACAACTTCCGGGAGCTTCGATCGGAACTGGTAAGCGCAGGCCACACCTTCTGCACCTCGAGTGACACCGAGGTGCTGGTCCACCTCTACGAGCAGGAAGGGCCGGAAGGCCTGCGGAAACTGCGCGGCATGTTCGCTTACGCCATCTGGGACTCGCGCGCCCGCGAGCTTTTCCTGGCTCGCGACCGCTTCGGCAAGAAGCCGCTCTATTATGCATTGGTCCCCGGCGGGCTGTACTTCGCCAGCGAACTCAAGTGTCTCCGCCTCGCCGGCGTCCCGCTCGAGCTGGACGAGGAGGCCCTCCGCCTGTATTTCCAGTTCTCCTACGTCCCCGAGCCTTACTCGCCGTTTCGCGCGGTCCGGAAGCTCCAGCCCGGGTCGTGGATGCTGTACGGCTCGGACGGCCAGCCGCGCCACGGGCGCTTTTGGAGGCTCCCCGTTCCCGCCGAGCGCCCGGCCTCCGGGCAGAGCCAGAAAGAGACCGCGGCCCGCTTGCGCGAGGAATTCGACGAAGCGGTCCGGATCCGCATGATCGCCGATGTGCCGCTGGGGGCCTTCCTCAGCGGTGGCGTCGACTCGAGTTCGGTGGTGGCGTCGCTGGCCCTGCAATCCTCGCAGCCGGTCAGGACATTCTCGATCGGCTTCGAAGAGAGCGCGTTCAATGAACTGGAGTACGCCTCGCTTGTCGCCGCAAAGTACAAGACGGAGCATCACCAGGTTCTCGTCCGGCCGGATTCCATCTCGCTCGTCACCCGACTGGTGCGGCACCTGGACGAGCCATTCAACGACCCGTCCGTCATCCCTACCTTCGTGGTCTCCGAGTTCGCGGCCGGCCATGTGAAGGTCGTGCTTAGCGGCGACGGCGGCGACGAGCTGTTCGGCGGATACGACAGCTTCCAAGTCATCGAGAAGCAACGGGTTTGGGACAGCGTCCCGCTCGCTGTTCGCCGGTTTCTCTCGATTGCGGCCGACCGGCTGCCATACTCCTTCTATGGCAAGAACTTTCTGCGCATGGCCAGCCGGCCGAGCGCCCTGGACCGCTATTTCGAGAACAACTACGCTCCTTACTACCTTCGCCGCGAGCTGCTACTCCCTCGGTGGATGCTGCCGGCGGACGCCGGCTATCTCGCCCGCGCGGTCGGCGACTGCCTGCTCGGCGCCGGCGCCGACATCCTCACGCAAGCGATGTATTTCGAGGCCACGGCGAATCTTACCGGGGACATGCTGGTCAAGGTGGATCGCATGTCGATGGCGAATTCGCTCGAGGTCCGATGCCCGCTTCTGGATCACCGGCTGGCCGAACTCGCCGCGACGATTCCCCATTCCTGGAAGATCCGAAACGGCAGGGGAAAGCAGATCCTTCTGAAAGCTCTAGGCGATCGGCTGCCGCCTCCGGTCTTCCAGCGTCCGAAGATGGGCTTCGGGGTGCCTCTGGCCCATTGGTTCCGAGGCTCGCTAAAGGAATTCCTCTGGGACCATCTGACCAGCCGGCAGTTCCTCGAGCGCGGCATCGTGTCGCCGGCGTTCGTGCGACAGCTTCTGAAGGAGCACGACAGCCGCCGGAGGGACAACAACTACTGGCTGTGGTCGCTGCTTATGATAGAGCTATGGTTTCGAGAGCTACGGTCCAAGGGGTGAAGCCCGCCGCCGCGCCGGCCGCGCCGCCTTTGCCGTCCCCGCCACGGGCCTCGGCCATGTCCAAGCTGGGCATGCCGTTCTTATACGCCTTCTTATTTCTCGCTTACAGCCGCGTAGCCGATTTCACCGTCCCGTTCCTTCACTTGCCGATCATCACCGCCAGCATCGCGCTGCTGTTCGCCTTTCTCAACCGCGGCCTGTTCACGGCCTTCTCCTCGCGGATCGGCCTGGCGCTCATCGGATTCACCGGCTGGTTCGTCGTGTGCATTCCCTTCAGCTACTGGAGGGGGGGAAGCGTTGGTCTGCTCACGGACCGCTGGGCCAAGTCGCTGATGGTGTTCTTCATGATTCACGGGCTGGTACAGACGTTCCGGCAGTGCCGCAGGGTAATGTACATCCTCGCCGGCTCAACGTTGATCATCGCCATCATGTCCTTCCTGCTCGGCCGGCGGTCGTTCGGGCGGCTGGCGTTGCCCGTCGGTCTTCTCGACAATCCGAATGACCTGGCCCAGATGCTGCTGCTCGGTCTCCCTTGCTGGTGGCTGATCGCCCTGAATGAGAGCGCTGTGCCGTTCCGCAGGGTGCCGGCTGTTGTGTGCATCGTCCTGGTGCTCGTCGCCCTCGCGCAAACCGGCTCCCGGAGCGGATTTGTCGCCCTCACCGTGCTTGGTTTCTTCATCTTCCGGGCGGTTTCCCTCGGCGGCAAGGTCAAGCTCGCGCTCGCGGCGGTGGCGGTTGTGGTTCTGGCGCTGGCGTTGGTTCCCGAATCGGTCAGCGGCCGCTACGTGACGTTCTTCGGCACGGACCCGGAGAAGCCGGGAGACGCCGCCGATCTGCGGACGGTTGAATCGACCCAGCAGCGGGTCAGACTGATGAAGGAGAGCATCAAGCTGACGTTGCTCAACCCCGTGTTCGGCGTTGGCCCGGGCCAGTTCCAGACTTACTCCGCCCAGGAGTTCAACACCCGAGGAGAAAGGGCCTTGTGGCGCGAGACGCACTGCGCCTATACCCAGGTTTCCAGCGAATTGGGCATTCCGGGCCTGGCCTTCTTCCTGGCCGTGATCTTCTTCAGCCTCCAGGAAGCCGCCGCGGTCTTCCGGGCGTGCCGTCAGCGGCGCGATCTGAACGATCTGGCGATCACCGCCTACGCACTCATCCTTTCCGTCGTCAGCCTGGCCGTGACCGCCTTCTTCTCCAGCGTCGCCTACGCGATGTTTTTCCCGACGCTCGGCGGTCTGGCGGCCGCGTTCTATCGGATCGCCAAAGCGGAGATCGCGTCACGCGGTCCGGCGCCGTCGCCGGCGAAGATTCAAAGGCCCGCGGCTGTACCCGGCTTGCGCCCTCGCCCCGCCGGAACGGTGTAGGAGGAAGACAGGCATGCTCCCCTGCCGGCCAACCGGGAAGAATACAGGGCACTTCAGCTTTGCCTTCTGCTTTCGGCGGAGCAGCGTTCTGTGGCCGGACGGTCACGACCGGCCCGGCGAGGGACGGATCTTCCACTAGTCATGTGCGGAATCGCCGGTTTCGTCACGCTCTCTCCCTTCCGGGAACCGGACAGCACCCTGGTGCGGATGAGCGACACACTGCGTCACCGCGGGCCGGATGACGAGGGGTATTACCGGGATGAATACGCGTCACTCGGGCATCGCCGCCTTAGTATCATCGACCTTACCACGGGTCACCAGCCGATGACAAACGAGACCGGCGAGCTGTGGATCACTTACAACGGCGAGATCTTCAATCACCTGGAGCTCAGGGAGCGACTCGAGCGCGCCGGACACACGTACCGGACCCGCTCCGACACCGAAACCATCCTGCACGCCTACGAAGAACACGGCGCGGACTGCGTTTCCCATTTCCGCGGGATGTTCGCGTTCGCGATCTGGGACCGCTCGTCGCGCCGGTTGTTCTGCGCGCGGGACCGCCTCGGTATCAAGCCGTTCTACTACTACTGGGACGGGAGCAGGTTCCTGTTCGCCTCGGAGATTAAGGCGATTCTGGAACACCCGGCGGTCTCGCCGGCGCTGGAGGAATCAGCCCTGCCCGAGCACCTGGCGTTCGGCTTCACCAGCGGAGAACGGACGCTGTTCTCAAAGATCCTCAAGTTAATGCCCGGCCATCGGCTGATGCTGACTCCCGAGGGGCTTCACATCGAGCGCTACTGGGATGTGCCCGCGCCCGGCCCAACCGAGAGCCGCGACGATCGCTCCTGGATCCGGGAGTGCCGCGAGCGCCTCGAGGAAACCGTCCGCCTGCGGCTCATGAGCGACGTGCCCCTCGGCATGTTCCTCAGCGGCGGCGTGGACTCGAGCGCGATCGCAGCGCTCATGAAGCGCATGGCGCCCGGCCCCGTCAAGACGTTCGCCGTCGGCTATCCCGAGTCCGAGTTCAGCGAGCTCGAACAAGCCCGGCAGGTATCGCATGCGATCGGCACGGAGCACGCCGAAGTGGTCGTCGGGATGGAGGATTTCTTTAACGCGCTGCCCGAACTCGTGTGGCATGAGGACGAGCCGATCACGTGGCCGTCGAGCGTGTCGCTGTACTTTGTCTCGCGCCTGGCCTCCAGGCACGTGAAGGTTGTGCTTACGGGCGAGGGCGCCGACGAACTGTTCGCCGGTTACAGCCGTTACAGGCACCACTTGATTAACCGGACCTGGTCTCGTCGTTATGGCATCATTCCAGCGGCGCTGCGCCGCCGGATCTCCTCGGCCGTCGCGACCTCGAGCCTGCTGCGAGCGGACCTGCGACGGAAGTTGCGTCACACGTTCCTGGGGCGGGACGGCGATCTCGTTTCGCTCTATCTCGATAATTTCTATTCGGCCATTCCGGAATCCGAGCAGCGAGGCTGGCTCTCCGGCCGCCAGGTTTCCTCCGGCGCCTACGAGTCGTTCCTTCACTACTGGGGGCGCCACCCCGGCGCGGGCCTGCTCTTCCGCATGCTCTACGCGGACCAGAAGACCTACCTCGTCGAGCTGCTGATGAAGCAGGACCAAATGAGCATGGCCACATCCATCGAGAGCCGGGTGCCGTTTCTGGATCACCCGCTGGTGGAATTCGCGGCGCAGGTGCCGGATCATCTGAAGATCCACGGCCGCGAAGGCAAGTCCATCCTGAAGCGGGCCGTGGAGGATCTGTTGCCCCCTAAGATCGTCCACCGCCGCAAGATGGGGTTTCCGACGCCTCTGCGGCGCTGGCTGCTGGACAGCCGCGCCGAGCCGGTGTATTCCCTTCTGCGGGACAAGAGCGGCCTGCTGGCCGCCTATGTCCCGGCCGAGGAGTTGGAGGCCCTCCTCGCCCGCCACCGGAGCGGAATCGAGGACTCGACCGACGGTCTCTGGCGGCTGCTCAATCTTCAGCTTTGGGGGGAAGTCTTGCTGACCGGACGGCGCGAGCGCTTCCGGGACGGCCTCTTGCGGGGAGTGGAAGCCGGCGCCGCGCGATGAGGATCCTCTGGATCAAGACGGATTTCCTCCACCCGGCCACGAAGGGCGGGCACATCCGGACGCTGGAGATTCTTCGGCGGCTGCACCGGCGTCACGAAATCCACTATGTCGGCTTCGACGACCCGGCCCGGCCGGAGGGCGTTCCACGCTCGGTCGAGTACTGCACCCGCGCCTACCCCCTGATGCACAGCCTAACCGAGAAGGACTCTCTCTGGTTTCTGGGCGAGCTTGCGGCGGGGCTGTTTTCCCGGACGCCGGTCGCCGTCAGCCGGTACCGCTCCCAGACAATGCGGGAGCAGGTCCGGACGCTGCGCGACCGGCATCAGTTTGATTCGATTGTCTGCGACTTCCTGGCGCCGAGCGTCAACCTGGAGGACCTCGCCGGCTGCGTCCTGTTCCAACACAACGTAGAAACGGCGATCTGGCGGCGTCATGCCGAGCATGCCTCCGGTGCTGTCCGGCGCCTCTACTTTCGGTTGCAGGCAGAACGTATGTTCCGCTACGAGCGTGACGTGTGCCGCGCCGCCGGGAAGGTGATCGCCGTCTCGGACAACGATGCCGATCTCATGGGCCGCCTGTTCGAGATCCCGCAACCGCGAGTTGCGCCGACCGGCGTTGACATCGAGTACTTCACGCCTGCGGGGCAGGCGAGGCCCGCCGCCGACCTTGTCTTCGTCGGCTCCATGGACTGGCTGCCCAACATTGACGGCATCGCATGGTTTGTCAGGGATGTGCTTCCGCTGATCCGGCGCTGGCGTCCGGGCTGCTCGGTGGCCATTGTCGGCAGGGCGCCGACGGCGGAGGTTGCCGGCCTGGCGGACCGCGATCCGCTGATCCAGGTCACCGGCACGGTTCCGGATATTCGCCCGTGGCTGTGGGACGCGCTGGTGTCGGTTGTGCCGCTCCGCATCGGCGGTGGGACACGGCTCAAGATCTACGAGGCGATGGCCGCGAAAGTCCCGGTGGTCTCGACCTCGGTCGGCGCGGAGGGCCTGGAGGTCTCCTCGCCCGAGACCATCCGACTGGCCGACACCCCCGAGGGATTCGCCGAAGCGTGTCTGGAGTTGCTGAATGACAGTGCGCAGCGCGCGAGGATGGCCTCCGCTGCCTGGGACCTGGTCGCTGCCCGTCTTTCCTGGGACCAGGCCGCTTTGTGTTTCGAGCGCATCCTCGAGGAGTGAGAATCGGTGGCGCCGGCTTCGGCCTCTGCCAGGCAGGCGAAATCGCCTGCCTCACCGAGGGAATTTCCGGCATCGAGATGCGAAAAGCTCTTGCCGGCGAATCCATGGCGGGCCGATCTGAGGAAAGCCTGTCGGGCGGGAAGGGTCATAACCCTGAGAAAGCGGACAAAGTTCACGCTGCTTTGGGGCGGGGAGGCGAACCTCCGGCGGCGACTCGACGTGGGTCGCCCAGACGCCCTGCGGATTTCACCTTGCGCGCGGCGATGGCGTCAACTGTCGCGCCCGATAGTCACCCAGTTCGCCGATGGTCTTGGGGACCAGAAACTGGCGCGCGAGCACCAGGCCCAGAATCATCCGGCCGAAGGCAATCGACAATCGTGTTACCTGCCGGGGCATCGTTACTTCGGCGGCCTACACGAGATCAACCGGAACGAGCGGCGGTGTGCGCAAGATAACACAGCGGATGGGTGGCGCCAACCCGGCCATGCCGGCTTCGCCACAGCAGGTAAAGCGCCAAGCCGCTGGTGTCGCGTGGTGCACCCTGCCAGCAGACCAAATAACGAAGGCTGCGCTATCCTTGTTTTCCCGGACCAGTGCGAAGCCGGCCGCCGGCCGCATCCGGGCATCAGCCATGGAAGAACGCGTTCGCTTTACACCCGGCTCCGGCCCTCCGATTGAGCTTTACGGCATCGTGGCCGGCGACTCGGTGCATCAGACCGAGTCGCTCTGGTCCTCGGAGCGAGGCGCCGCGTATCCGCTCGCCGGCGTGCGCCTGCTTGCGCCATGCCGGCCCTCCAAGATCGTTTGCGTGGGCCGCAACTACGCCGACCACGCCAAGGAACTCGGCAACCCGGTGCCGGCCGAGCCGATGATCTTTTTCAAGCCGCCCACCAGCGTGGTAGGTCCGGGCGAGCCCATCGTGTATCCGAGGATTTCGCGGTTCGTCAGCTACGAAGGAGAACTTGGCGTGGTCATCGGCAGACGGGCGCGATTCGTGAAGGCGGACGAAGCCGAACAGTACATATTCGGGTACACCTGCGTGAACGATGTGACGGCTCGCGATCTCCAGAAGCAGGACGGCCACTTCACCCGCGCCAAGGGCTTCGACACGTTCTGTCCCGTCGGCCCGTGGATTGTTCCGAAGGCCCACGTGGATGCCGCCAGGCTGCGCGTGCGAACGATCCTCGATGGGGACGTGAAACAGGATGCGCCGGTGGCCGACATGGTCTTTTCGGTAGCGGCCATTATCGAGTACGTCACCGAATTCATGACCCTCGAACCCGGCGACCTGTTGGCCACCGGCACCCCGCCGGGTGTCGGTCCGATGCTGCCGGGCCAGCTGGTGCGGGTGGAGATCGACGGGGTGGGAGTGCTGGAGAATCCGGTGACTGCTTCTTAAACCACAGAGCCACGGAGTACACAGAGGAATCAATAACGCTGTGTCCTCTGTGGCTCTGTGGTTAGATTCCCCGCTCTCTCAAACCCAGGTTTGTGAGCAGCCGGTGCAGGTAGTTGGGGTGCAGATCGAGCATCCTTGCCGCCTCGGTGACATTCCCTCCCGCCTGGACGAGCGCGTCCTGGATTAAGCGCTTCTTCATTTCCTGTAGCCTGCCGTGATACGAAGCGGAACCGCCGCTGGCCGGCCGGACGGTTTCGAGCACCGCTTCCGGCAAATCTTCCGGCAGGATGATGTCGTTTGAGCCGAGAACCACCGCGTGCTCAATGGCGTTCTCCAGTTCGCGCACGTTCCCCGGCCAGGGGTAGCGCATCAGCCACGATCGCGCCTCCCACGATATCCCGCTGACACGGCGACTGACCTTAGCTCCGCACTTCGACACGAAATAACTGGCCAGCAGCGGAATATCTTCCGGTCTCTCCCGCAACGGCGGCAAGGTCACCGACACCACGTTCAGCCGGAAGTAGAGGTCGGGGCGGAAGCGGCCTTCCTTCATGGCCGCCTCCAGATCGCGGTTCGTCGCCGCAATCAGGCGAATGTCGACCTCGATCGGACGGGTGCCGCCGACGCGCTCGAACTCTCTCTCTTGGAGCACGCGAAGCAGCTTGACCTGCACGCTCAGGGGCACGTCGCCAACCTCATCGAGGAACAGCGTTCCGCCGTCGGCCGCTTCCAGTTTGCCCCGCTTCTGTGCGATGGCGCCGGTGAACGCGCCTTTCTCGTGGCCGAACAACTCGCTTTCGAGCAAAGTCTCCGCCAGCGCGGCGCAGTTGAGGGCCACGAACGGCCGGCCGGCGCGCGGGCTGTTCAGGTGAATGGCGCGAGCGACCAGTTCTTTCCCGGTTCCGCTCTCGCCGCGAATCAGCACGGTGGTGTCCGTGGCGGCCACCCTCCCCACGAACTGATACACGTCGCGCATCTTCGCCGACTCGCCGACCATGTTGTGCTCGACGCGGACCTCTTGCAGCAGTTGCTGTTTTTCTTCTTCCAGCCGCCGCAAGCGGAGCGCGTTCTCCAGCGACAATGCCGCCGCGCCGGCGATGCCCACCAACAGTTGCAGGTGCCCCTCGTCGAAGCAGACACCCGGGTCCGACGTGTCGGCGTAGAGGACGCCGCGGACATCGCCGAACAGCACCAGCGGCGCGGCGATCAACGACCTGCTCCCCGAGGACCGGATGCTGCCCTCGCCGCCGTACCGTTCGTCCTTCAGAATGTCATTGGCAAGAACGGCCTTGCCGGTCTCGATCACTTGCCGCACGATCGTCCGGCTCACCGGGGCCTGCGTCCGAGCCGGCCCGCGAGGCAGAACGAACTCGGAGGCAAGGCCCTCTCCTCGTTCGTCCCGGAGCAGCACCGCTCCCCGATCGGCGGGCAAAGCTTGCAGGACCTCCTCGAGCAACCTCCGTTGCAGGGAACCCAGATCGCGGGTCGAGCAGACCGCCATCGCGATGCGGAACAGCGCCGCCAGATCCCTTCCCGCGCGTCCGGCCGGACTTGCTTCCAAGGCCGCGCCGGCCCGCAGATAGATCGCCTCATCCGCCGAAAGCTGGATGACGGTGCGCGTCAGCAGCGCCTCTTCCGGCGGCTCCACGGGAGGTTTCTGTTCTTCGCCCTCCATTCCCGGGATCAGGAAGAGCATCATCGAATGGCCGATCCGCACCTGATCGCCGTTGGTCAGAACCCGATTCCTTACCGGCACTTCGTTCACGAACGTGCCGTTGCGGCTGTCGAGGTCCTGGATGACATGGTTTTCCCCTTCCGCGCGAATGAGGCAATGGCGGCGCGAAATGGAGGAATCGCCGATCGGCAGCCGGTTGGCCGGATCCCGGCCGATTGAGAACTCGCTTTCCTCGACCGGGACGACCTTGCCCCGAAGCGGTCCGGCGGTGATTACCAGCCTTGGATTCATCGGATCCCCAGCTCTATCCGAAACGTTAGGGGTTCTAACCGAACGGTCAGCCTTCGCCGCCCGCGCCGGCCCGTCCGATTCCTGAAGCTGGCACCTCCAGACGCATCAAAGCCATTGTTGTCCAAGGGATTTTGAGTCGCGCACAAAATTTCGCCGCGCCCTATCCTCCAATGGTCGCGCGCGTGCGTTTCTCTGATGCGCCCGGCGGCTCTCAAAGGGCGCTGGGCGGAAAGAAGGAGGATGCGATGAAGAAGCTGATTTTCAGAACTATCGAGGCCCTGGGTGTCGCGGCCCTGCTGGTGGCGCCGGCCGTCTACGGCCAGATGCGCGTTGACGTGCCGTTTGACTTCCAGCTCGGGGAAGAGAAGATGACCGCGGGAGAGTACGTCGTCCAGCCGATCAGTTCCGGCAGCCCGGTCCCGTCGATCTCTGGCGCCCAGTCCCGGGTGACGCGGACCAGCCCGATTGGCGGCGGCAAGCCGGCCGAAATCGGGAAGCTGGTGTTCAACCGTTATGGAGACCGGTACTTCTTGTCCCAGGTATGGTTCTACGGACGCGCGGCCGGCCACGCACTGGCGAAGTCGAACGCCGAGCGCGAGATCGCCCAGGCCACCCGCAGTGGCGCTGGGCTCGTTGCCGTCAAAGCCCGCTGACATAGCGCCACCACCATGAAGACCGGCGAAAAGGCAACCTGAAGCCGGATTCAGCTTCGGGTTGCCTTCACCATTTCTTGCTTCAGATGTTTCGGAGCCGCCCCACCGCCTCGATGATGATCTCCGGATCTTCCGTCACTACCTGCCCATCCACAAAAGCCGCCGCAAAGTACTTGAACCTGCCTGGGCCTGCGTCGGATCGAACCTTCATCGCCAGCGACTCCTTGCCGGAAGAACCTTTCAGCCTGTCGCAGGGCGAGTTGGGGGAAAACTCGACCGCGAATGGAAAGTCCCCCATCCAAACAATGGAGTCGCCGCGAGACACGCGAAGACTCGGCATGTTCACCGCGAGAATCCCCGGCCGTTCGACGGACAAGACGATCTCGTGTTTCCTAGACTTGCTCATGGCGCTCTCCTGATCTAGCTGCTTGCTGTAAATAGGTCATGGGCTGGCTTGGCGCACTGCGGGGATTCCCCCAGAATCCCAAAGCGACCGCTTCGCCGGCACCTCATGATACCGCGGGTCGGCGCGTAGCGCCTGCAACCCCGGGTGCCGGCTGATCTGATCTGGCGAACTTCCCCCACGCAGCGATGCGCCGGCGGCTCGCAACGCCTCCTCGCGCATGCCGACTAACTCGTAGGTCACGGCCGCGCGCAGAAGCACGTTCACATTCGACGGCGACAACCTGACGGCGTGGCGAATGGCCCCCAGCGCTTCGTTCTTCCGGCCGAGCCCCGCATAGTAGCCCGCGAGGCTTGCCCGCAAGGCGGCATCACTCGGATTGACGGCCGACTGACGTTGACCGAGAGCGATCGCTCGCCGGTAGGCGGCGACGGCATCCTGGTCACGCCGAGGCATCTGCCGGTAGACATCGGCCAGGTTTCCCCAGAGTTGGTAGTCCTCGGGCCGCAACTCGACCGCCTTCTCCATCGCGCGCGCCGCCTCCTCGTACCGCTGCTGGTAGAAATGCGCGGTGCCCAGGTTAGAGTAGGCGGTGGCGGTCGGCTTGATCGCCAGCGATCGTTCCAGCGCCGACGCCGCCTCTTCGAAGCGACACATCAGCACGTAGAGCCCCCCGAGGTTGCTGAGTCCGCGGGCATTGTCGGGCGTGATCTCGATCACTTTGCGGAAGTGCTCCTCGGCTTTTCCGTAGTCTCCTCGGCCCCAGTAGAAGCGGCCCATATCGTTGTGTGACGCCCAATCTCCCGGCCGGAACTGGATGGCGCGCAGGAAAGCGGTCTCGGCGTCGCGATGCCTGCCGAGCGCGTCATAGGAGTTACCCATCTCGCGCCAGGCGTCGGCATTGAGGGGATCGGCTTTGATTGCCTGCTCGAACTCGGCGATGGCTTCCTGGTGGTGCCCGGTCCCCGACTGCACGAGTCCTAACGTGACCCGCACTGGCGCCATCGGCGCGCCCAATTCGATCGAGCGGCGGCAACTGTCGCCGGCACGCTCGAGCCACCGCGGATCGCGCGTGAGTTTGTACATGCGCCAGTACGCCTCCCCGAGGCCGGCATGCGCCAGCGGGAATTTCGAGTCGTTCCGCATGGCCCTCTGGAACAGCCCGATCGCCCGATTCAGGCTGTCGGCGTCATCGAAACGCTGGAGTTGATTCCGGCCTTCCTGGTACAGATCGTAAGCGCCGGCCTGAGCCGAAATTGCCGGCGGCGGGTCTTCCTGGTGCGGGAACACCCCTCTCACTGCCTCGGGGCCGCCGATGACCACACCCAGTGCCGCCACCGAAAGCCCAACCGCCGGCAGCCATGGCCAGCGCCTCGCCAGCCGCCGCCACCAGGAGGCTGCCCCTGGCGCCGTGCTCGTTCCCACTACCCCGTTTGACGACGCCTGCTCGCGCTCGGATACCCCGGCCACTGCGAGCAGATCTTCCAGCATTTCGCGCATGTCCTGGTACCGTTGTTCGGGCCCTTTTTCCAGGGCGCGGGTCAGAATGGAGTTCAGGCCCTCCGGCAACTCCGGACGCAAGTCGGTCACGTTCGGCGCCGGATCGTTCAGGATCTTGGCCAGAATCGCGGCTTCGTGCGGCCCCCGGAATGGCAACCGGCCGGTAGCCATTTCGAACAACACCACGCCGAAGGAGAAGATGTCCGAGCGGGAATCCACGTCCGCGCCGCGCGCTTGCTCCGGCGACATGTAGGACGCGGTTCCGACAATGCTGCCCGCCTGCGTGAGTCGCGATCCGCCCGACAGCTTAGCTAGGCCGAAATCCGTCAGCTTGACGGCTTCGTCAGCGGCCAGCATCACATTGTCGGTCTTGACGTCGCGATGCACGATCCCGCAGCGATGGGCGTGGCAGAGCCCCTCGGCGATTTCGATGGCAAACTGGAAGAGCCTCTTCACCGGCATCTGAATCCCGGCCGCCTCCATCTCCTGCACCATCGAGCGCACGGTCCCGCCGGGAAGGTACTCCAGCGCGAGGAAGAACTGCCCGTTGGCCCGTCCCAGCTCGTAGATGGTGGCGATATGGGGATGATTCAATGCCGAAATCGCACGGGCCTCGCGGCACAGCCGTTCGACGGCGTCCCGCGAGTCGGCCAGGTGCGGCGGCAGGAACTTCAGCGCGACCAGCCGGTTGAGGTGAAGGTCCTGCGCTTTGTACACCACGCTCATGCCGCCGTTGCCGATCTTCTCGAGAATCCGGTAGTGCGAAACAGCCCGTCCCGTTCCATTGCCAAGACCGGGCAACCGCGCAGGCCGTCTCCTGCGGCCACGCCGCGAGGGCGTGCTACTACCTAGCCCCTTGGTCGATAGGGAGGTGGCGGTCATCACGGAATGGACGCGTTCTGACACCTCACTTGGTAATGCATTGGGGGCCGAAAGCCGTTTCGGGTACCACCCGGCTCAATTTCCGGGTCTAGTACCTGGGGTTGAGAGCGGTAGATCTTAACCGCAGAGCCGCAGAGGACGCGGAGGAGATTCGATCTCTCTGCGTTCTCGGCGGCTCGGCGGTTTCGACTCGGAGCGGCTAAGCTCCGCCGCTTTTCACGCTGTGTATAATGGGAGCTATCGCGATCACTTGGAAGCGGAACTCTGTGCACTCCAAGGGGTTGCGCTTGCGCTCAACCCCGCGGAGAGTGGAGGCCTACTGCGAATGAAGATTTTCCTGGATACCGCCAACCTCGATGAACTGAAGAAAGCGGCCGGATGGGGCATCGTCGACGGGGTAACCACAAACCCGTCTTTGATCGCGAAGGAGGGCACGCCCATCGAGGAACAGATTAGCCGCATCTGCGACATCGTTGATGGCGATATCAGCGCCGAGGTCGTGGGCACGGAAACGGCCGAGATGGTTCGGGAGGCGCACCGCCTGGCTTCGATACACAGGAACGTCGTTGTCAAGCTGCCGCTGACGCGCAACGGGATTGCGGCCACTTCGGTTCTCAGCAAGGAAGGCATCCGGCTCAATGTGACTCTATGCTTTTCGCCGGCGCAGGCGTTGCTGGCGGCGAAGGCGGGAGCTTATATCGTCAGTCCTTTTGTCGGGCGGCTGGACGACATCAGCCACATCGGCATGGATCTCATCCGCAGTATCACGACCATTTACAAGAACTACGGCTTCAAGACCCAGGTTCTCGCCGCCTCCCTGCGCTCGCCGATGCACGTCGTGGAGGCGGCCCTGGCGGGCGCCGACATCGCCACCCTGCCGTTCAAGGTTCTCGACATGCTGTTCAACCATCCGCTGACCGACCGCGGCCTGGAGCAGTTTCTGAAGGATTGGGCCAAAGTTTTCCAGGAGGCCCCGGTCGGCGCCTGAGAGCGCAGCTCATGAACACCATTTCCGACCTGGCCCCGTACGCCATCGCCGCGATGCTGCTGGTGGCCGCCCTGGCCGCTGGCTTTCGCCTGTACCGGGATTTGCGGACCAACCCCGCATTGCGGGAACGTGAGAGGCGGCTGACAGTGAACCGCGAGGGCCGGACGACGGAGGCGACCATCACCGAGGCGCGGGACAACTTGCTTTTCTACTCTTATTCGGTACGGGGCGTCCAATACACGGCGTCGCAGGATGTTTCGGCGCTCCTCCAGGTTCTACCGGCCGAGCCGGCAGGTCTCGTCGGCCCGGCGACATTGAAGTATTCACCAGAGAATCCGGCAAACTCGATTCTCGTGTGTGAACATTGGTCCGGCCTGCAACGTGTCCGGACCGCGTCTTCTTGAAACAATCCTCAGAGGAGATTCAATCGAACATGACTCGCAGACTCGCTACGTGGAAGACGGCCGCCGCCCTCGTGGGAGCGGCAGCGCTTTTTGCATCCGGCGTAATGGTGGGGCAGAACAAGTACAACAAGCCGAAGTCCATCATTCACCTGGTCACGATTCAATGGACTGCGGAGGCGTCGCCGGAAGCCCGGCAGGCGGCCATCGACGGCGTGGAGAAGATGGCTGCGGAAATTCCCGGCATCAAGAACATCTGGCTCAAGCCCCTCCGGGTCCAACCGAGGGACTTTACCGCTGCGTTCGCCATTGAGTTCGAGGACCAGGCGGCGGCGGACCGCTACGCCAAGCATCCCGCTCACGAGGCGTGGAACAAGATCTACCTGCCCGTGCGGGCCGAAAGCCGGAGCCAGCAGGTCACCAACTGACGGTTGCTGACGAGCGGCATTGACCGCCTCCGCGTCTCGCGGGAAGGGCGCGTTCCTTATCAGAGCAGCCGCCAGAAAATGGGAAGAGCCGGCGACTTGCGCAAGCCGCCGGCTCTTTGTCCGTCGAAGTCCCCTAAGCCTGCTGCACGTTCTCGGCCTGCAAGCCTTTCGGCCCTTGCTTGACCTCGAACTCCACTTCCATCCCATTGTCCAAAGTACGGTATCCGTTCATTTGGATCGCCGAATGGTGAACGAACACATCCTCGCCGCTGGCGCGCTGGATGAACCCATAGCCCTTAGCGGCGTTGAACCACTTCACTACACCTTTCTCTCTCACTACTCAATCTCCTGAAGCTTGTGAGGAGCACCCGGGCTCCTCATCTGCAAGGCGCCTCGGAAGCGCGCCACCTCAAGCGGGCATTTCCGACTACCCCGGAGATTGTCTCAGAACCCGCCGGCGTGGTCAAGTTTTCTCCGCCTGTCCACGGGCCCTCCTCACGCCATGTCGAACTTCTCGGGATGCAGCAGACCGTCCCCGGTCACCAGCACCGGCCGCTTCAGGATCTCCTCCAGTTCTTCCAGGTAGTCGTTGCCGGTGGACTTCAGCACCCTGGCGACGTCCGGGTGGACGCGGAGCGACACCTGCGGTCCTTCCACCGCGCCAGCGACCTTATGCGCCTCCTGGAGGACTTCGCCGATGACGGTCTGCACGCTCTTGACGTAGCCGGCTCCTTCGCAAGTCGGACAGGGAGCGCACAACGTCCTCTCCAGGCTCTGCTTCACCCGTTTGCGGGTGATGGCGACCAAGCCGAAGTCATTGAACTGGAGAATCTTGTAAGGCGCCCGGTCGTTGCGCATCTCCTCTTCGAGCGCCTGGAAGACCTTCTGCCGGTTCTTGCGCTCCTCCATGTCGATGAAGTCGATAACGATGATCCCACCGAGGTCCCGCAGCCGCAACTGGCGCACGATTTCCTTGATCGCTTCTATATTGGTCTTGACAATCGTGTCTTCCAGCCGCGTCGAGCTCTTGCCGACGAATTTGCCCGTATTGATGTCGATGGCCACCAGCGCCTCCGTCTGGTTGACCACGATGTAGCCGCCGGACTTCAGCCAGACCCGCGGCCGCAGGGCCTTCTCGAGCTCCGCGGTGATGTTGAACGCGTCGAAGATCGGCGCCGGACGAGTGTACATCTTCACCCGCGGGACCATCGAAGGCTGCACCCGCTCGACGAAGTGCAGCACGCTTTCGTAGACCTGCTCGTGATCCACCCAAATCGCCTTGAAGTTATCCGAGAGCTGGTCACGCAGCAGGCGCTGCACGATGTCCAAGTCGTGGTGGGCGAGGAGCGGCGCGGGTTTGCGCTCGGCTTTCTGACGAATGTCAAGCCACAGGTTGTAGAGATACATCATGTCGGCGGCGATGTCCTGCTCGGACCGGCCGCTGCCGACCGTGCGCACGATGAACCCGCCCGGGATGCCGGTGCGGTGGGCCTGTAAGATCCGGCGCAGCCGCAGACGCTCTTCGTCGCTCGAAATCTTGCGCGAGACTCCCAAGTGGTCAACCGTCGGCATGTAGACGCAGTAGCGCCCAGGCAGCGCGATGTGGGAGGTGATGCGAGCCCCCTTCTGGCCGAGAGGTTCCTTGGCGATCTGGACGAGGATCTCCTGCCCCTCGCGGAGCAGGTCGCTGATCGAAGGCGCGGACTTCTCGGGTCTGGAGGCCTCTCCCTCCGGCGCGGCTGGGGCCTGCGGAGCTCGCTGGAACGGCGCCGGCGCCTCACCTGGAGCGGTACGCCGGGCGTGCCCCGCGGGGGCTTCCTCCGGCCGTGATTCCCCGGCGGCAAGCCTCATTCTTCGCCGCACGCGGCGCGACACTCGATGCGTATAGAGCGGCCGGGAGTCGCGGACATCCGCGGTCGCCGGCTGCTCTCCGGCAGCGGCCTCGGCCGGCTCCTCCTGAACATCCTCCACGGCCCCTTCCAGTTCCTCCAGGACTGGTTCATTCCCGGCTTCCAATTCAGCTCCCGGCTCAGCGACGTCCTCAGAGTCGGCCTCAGGCTCCACCGACACAAACTCCGCCGTTTCCGGCACAGGTTGTGCCTCAACCGGTGAAAACGGAACCGGCTCCTCGACAACGGACTCCACGAGAACAGATTCCGCGTCCATCACTGCCGCGCTATCCGCAGGCACGCCCGGTTCCTCCACCAAGCCTGACGCGACGTCGTCTTCGGCTTCTGCCGGCCCCTCCTGACTGTACTTCGCCAAGGATTCGCCCGGCAGGACCATGAAGTCGCCCCCCGCTTGTGGACGCTCCTCTTCGGCTCGCGGCTGGCTGGGCGCGGCCTCCGGCTCCGGCGCGTACTTCGACTCGGGGAATCCTCGGCCGCGGTTGCGCCGCCGCCGGGAGCGACGGCCCCGCCGGTCCCGGCTGTCCATATCCGCGCCGCGCTCCAGGCTGTCCGCCGCCGGCTGTTCGGCGACCGCCGCCGGCAATTCCACCCTCTCCTTGGGCGGCGTCTTCCGCTCGGCCCGTTCCTTCTCGAACCGCCGGCCGACCTCATCGCCGGCGGGCATCTTGTCGTATTCCTCATTTTCCTCGAAGAAGTCGGAAACATAGAGAAACGCATCACGCTCAAGCCCGATGTCCACGAACGCCGACTGCATGCCCGGCAGAACCCGGGTCACGCGTCCCTTGTGGATGCTCCCTGCCAGAGAGTATTCATTCGCTCGTTGAAAGTAGATCTCGACCAACTGATCGTCTTCGAGGACGGCTACCCTCGTTTCGTGCCGATCAGCGGATATCACCAGTTCTTTTCCCATGAGAAACCTCCGCCTGGAGGCGAGGAACCGCGGGGATGGCAGATCAGAGAGGCAAGCACCAGTCTTTGGCCCGGTGACGTGCTATCGGGCCGGGACTGGAGTCCAGGTCACTCGAAGAACCTTGTGGCGGCCTCGAGGAGGGGTCTTGGTGCCTCCACTCCCCGCTCAGGCCGGAGAACCGCGCGCCTGCATCTTTCCCGGCGCGGCTCTCTGACGCAACGAAACCTTAACCCGGTTTGGCCTCGATCTCCCGCAAAGCGCGACTCGATCGCCTCAATTCACAAACCGCCGGAGCCGGACGTTGTTGACCAGCCCCAACATCAAATACACCGTCAGGCTGCTGGAGCCGCCGTAGCTCATCAAAGGGAGCGGAATGCCGGTGACCGGCAGTCTCCCCACGAGCATTCCGACGTTCACCAGCAGGTGAAACACGAGTAGCGCGCAAACGCCCAGGCAAATGTACATTCCAGCCCGGTCGGGGGCCGTCTGGGCGTTGTGCACGATCTGCATCAGCAGCAGAAAATACAATCCTAGTACAACTACGCCGCCCACGAAGCCATGCTCTTCGGCGAAGGCCGCGAAAATGAAATCCGTGTGCGACACCGGCAGATACCGCAACTGCGTCTGGGAGCCTTGGGTCACGCCCTTGCCCCACATGCCGCCTGAGCCGATGGCGATCTTGGACTGAATAACCTGGTAGCCCGAGCCGAGCGGGTCCCGCCCTGGATCCAGAAAACTCACCAGGCGCGCCTTCTGGTAGTCCTTGAGAAGAAACCATCCGGCCGGCAACAGCAGCACCAGCAACAGCAGTATGGCCACCGCGTGCTTCCACTGTAATCCCGCAAAAAAGGCGCCCGCCGCCAGAACGGGAACGTAGGTAAGGGAGGTTCCCAAATCGGGCTGTCGCATGACCAGCACCGTGGGGATCCCCACCAGCGCTCCCAGCCGCAGCAAATCCCGAATCTCCAGACGCTCGGTCCTAAGCTCGCTCAAGTAACGAGCGACCAGCAGCACCACCACCAGTTTAACGAATTCCGAGACCTGGAAGGTGAAGCCGCCGGCCAGCGGAATCCAGCGCCGGGAGCCGAAGACCGTCCGCCCCACCAGGTACACCGCGATCAGCGTGAACACGGAGGCGAGGTAGAGCAGGGGAACATGCTCGAGCAGCCCGTGGTAATCGATGCGCGTCGCCAGAAACATCAGCGCCAATCCGACCACCACGAACATCGCCTGCTTCCACCAACTGTCGCGCCAGATCGTGCCGATGGTGGCGCTATAGATCTGGAGCACACCCAGGGAGCTCAATGACAACGCCAGGATCAGCAGCGGCCAGTCGAAGTCGCGGAGGGTGCGGTGGCGCACGATGCTCATGGCTGTCTCAATCCCGCGAGCAGCGACCGGCCGGCCCGCGCCTTCTTGTCGAAATAGGACTTGATCACATCGCGGACGATAGGGGCGGCCAGGTTGCCGTGTTCGCCTCCCTCAAACAATGCGACGACCACAATCTCCGGAGATTGGCGCGGTGCAAAACCGACAAACCAGGCGTTGTCCTTCAGTGTTTGCCCGAGCCTGGTGTTCTTCAGGACCTCGCCTGAGGCCAGTTGGGCGGTGCCGGTCTTTCCGCACATTTCGATTCCGGCAAGCTGCGCGCGTGAGCCCGTTCCTCCCTCGTTGACAACTCCGTACATGCCGTCCAGGACCGAGGACACGTTGCCGGCATTCAACGCCACTTTTCTCGGCGGTTCTCCGTGCTGCGGATCCTTGATGATGTGCGGCGCGTGCCAGATCCCGCCCATGGCCAGGCCTCCGATGGCGTAGGCCAATTGCAGGGGAGTAACGGTGAGCGCGCCCTGGCCGATTGCCACCGAGATCGTCTCGCCGGCATACCACTTCTGTCGCAGAAGGCGAGCCTTCCACCTCGTCGAAGGAACGATCCCCTCGGCTTCGTGCGGAAGATCAATCCCGGTCTTTCTGCCCAATCCGCAGGCCTGGGCATACGCGGCGATCTTGTCGATCCCGAGCCGGTTTCCCAGGTTGTAGAAGTACACATCGCAAGAGTGGACGAGCCCGCGATGGAGGTCTGTCAGGCCGTGTCCTCCTCTCAGATGGCACCGGAAGTATCGGTCGTAGAAGGTTGCGCCGCCATTGCAGTAGACGTTGGAGTGGGGATCGGCCAATCCGGATTCGAGCGCCGCCAGAGCAACCAGCGGTTTGAACGTCGAGCCGGGCGCCAGTTGCGCCTGAATGGCCCGGTTGAGGAGTGGATTATCCGGGTTGTTGACCAGTTCGCGCCAGTCCGCGCTGCGCAGCCGGACGGCGAACTTGCCGGGATCAAAGCACGGCCGGCTCACCATCGCCAGTACGTCTCCGTTGCGAGGGTCGAGCGCGACCACCGCCCCTTTGCGGTTGTCCATCGCCAGCTCGGCCACCACCTGGAGATCGAGGTCGAGGGTCAGATCGAGCGGCTTGCCCGGGGACGCCTCTTTCAGGCCGATCACCTGCCGCTCGCGGCCGCGGCTGTCCACCACCACCTGACGCTGCCCGTCTACTCCCATGAGGACATCGTTGTAGGCGCGCTCGATGCCGGCCTTGCCGACGATGTCACCCTGGTTGTACCGCGCGAATTCGGCCGTGTTCAGCTCGGCGTCGCTCACTTCGCCGATGTAGCCGACGACGTGAGCGGCCAGGCCGTCGCGCGGGTACAGGCGGCGCTGCGCGTGAATCAGCTCCATCTCCGGAAACGTATCCATCCCGCGATGGGCCTCGACGAACGCCAGGTCCGCCGGCGTCAGTTCCTCTTTGATGATGATCGGCTGGTAGCGGGGTCGCGAGCGGAAACGCCGCAGTCGTTCCGTTAGCTCGTCGTAATCCAGCCGAAGACCGTCCGCGATCGCCCGCAGGTGTTCCGGCTTGAGGTTTTCCCGCGAAAGAATCAGGCTGAAGGAGGAGTGGTTGTCCACGATCACGCGCCCCTCCCGGTCGAGAATCTTGCCGCGCGCGGCCAGGATCGGCAGCGACTTGATCCGGTTCCGGTCCGCCCGCTCGCTGTACAACTCCGGATTTCGGACCTGAAGGTCCCAGAATCCGGAGATCAGGAAGACAAAGACGCCGACGATGACGTATTGGAAGAAAGCGATTTTCCCCGAGGCGAACTTGGGATCGTCCCGCGCCAACGGCGCGGACGGGACCTCCTCGTATTGGCGGCGACCATTCCAGGACAGGCGCACAACGATTCCTCGATCACCTGGTGCATCCGGCGGCGGCCAGAGACACCTCTGTGTACTCGGTGTCTCGGTGGTGAACGAACTTACTCATCGCTTTTCCTCAGTCTATCGAAAAGCCCGAACAGCGGCGCGGCCACCAGCCCATTCAGCAGGGCGACAGCCAGCGGGCGGAGCAGCGTCAATTCTCCGCCCTGGCCGAGCAGCGATCTGCCAACTCCCCAGTAGGCGACGTAGTGAAGGAGATAGAAGAACGTTCCCAGAGCCATGCGCACCGGACCTCGCTCCACGTCGAAGCGAACGCTGATGGACGCGGCGGTGAATCCAACCAGTGTCTTCACCATCCCGAAAACCCCCAGCGGCAGGTTCGACAACGAGTCCTGCACCAGGCCGATGCTCGCTCCGGTGAGCAGTCCCTCGATTGGGTTCCGCCGCAGCACCGCGAAGTAGACGGTAGCCAGCAGAGGAAGGTCGAGGTTGGAGAGGAACTCGAAGAATCGCGGGACGTACACCTGAAAGAGAATCGCCGTCAGCGGGACGGCGAACAACGCCCACGGCCGGTACTTCCTCAAGCGGCCGGTCCGGCGCCGGCCAGGGGCAAGCACCTCGTTGTACCTAGTCATTCGCCGGAGGCTTTGGCGCTGCGCTGGTTGCGCCCGGGGGATTCGACGGCCCTGGGGCCTCGCCCGGCGGCTTGAAGTTGAAATCCGGAGCGCTGCCTTCGCCGTAGACGTGACCCTGCGCGTCCCCGATCCGCCTGTACTGCTCCCGTATCCGGTCCGCCTCGGTGGTTGCGAGGAAGGGACGCCCTTTCTGAGCAGCCGGCGTCTCCGGCTGCCCCTCGGGCGGCGCCGGGAGCATGTAGGCGCCGGGCGAGGCGGTCTCCATCTCGGGTACCGGCTGGTGCACCCCTTCCAACACCACGAGCACTTCCTCGATCCCCTTGCTGAAGCCGCTAGGCTGGAGGTGGATTTCCTTGAACGTCTTCCCCGCGCCCAGGCTTGTCACCTGGCCGACCGGCAGGCCCCGCGGAAATACCCTGTCTTCCCCGGAGGTGAAGAACCATTCGCCGGGCTCCACTCGTTCCTCGACCTGGATGTAGTCAACCACGCAGCTCGACCGGCCCGTCCCTTTCAGCGTTCCTTGTACCCTGTGCTTCTGGCTTACCACGCCCGCCGCGAAACTCGCGTCGGTCACCAGCAGAACCTGGGCCGCGTTGGGATACGCCGCCATCACCCGGCCCACGATGCCTTCCGGCGTGACCACCGCCATCCCTTTCCGCACGCCGGCCGCGGCGCCGCGGTCCACAAACACCACCTTCGAGTTCGGACCAGCGCCGGTGGCGATGATTCTGGCAGCCACCATTCTCGACGGCTGGCGGCTCTGGAACGCGGTCAGCGCCCGCGCGCGATCGGCGGTGGCGAGCTCGGTCCGAAGATACTGGTTCTCCATCTTGAGGCGGCCAAGCTCGGATTCCAGGCGCCGGTTATGCTCGCGCACATCCACCAGCGCAAAATAGTTCTCGACGAAACGCGTCACCTGGGCCCTGCCGGCTTCGACCAGCCGCGCCAGCGGGGTGATGGCCGACACCGCCCAGACGCGGATCAGCCGCACGTCCTCTCCGGTCTTTACCTGGTAAGCGAGCAGAATGAGCTGGGCGAGCAGGACCACAATCAGGACCGTGACGTTGCGATACCGGCTGAGCAACGTGTCCATAAGGCGGCTTCGGAGCTGCCTACTCCAGGGAGATCTTGCGCAGCAGCCTGAAATCCGTGAGCATCTTGCCCGTTCCCAGAACCACGGAAGCCAGCGGGTCTTCCGCAATGGAAACAGGCAGCCCCGTTTCCTCCCGAATGCGCTTGTCGAGGTTCTTCAGCAGCGCCCCGCCGCCGGTGAGCACAATGCCCCGGTCGCTGATGTCGGCGCTGAGCTCCGGCGGCGTGCGCTCCAGGGCGACGCGAATCGCGTTCATGATGGTGGCCACACACTCGGCCAGCGCCTCGCGGATTTCGCTGTCGTCGACAGTAATGGTCCGCGGCACGCCCTGGATCAGGTTGCGGCCCTTGATCTCCATGGTGATCGGCTTGTCCAGCGCGTAGGCCGAGCCGATCTGAATCTTGATCTGCTCGGCGGTCCGCTCGCCGATCAGCAGGTTGTACTTCCGTTTGAGGTACTGCATGATGGCGTCGTCCATCTCGTTGCCGGCCACCCGCACTGACCGTGAATAGACGATGCCCGAAAGGGAGATGACGGCGACATCGGTGGTGCCGCCGCCGATGTCCACCACCATGTTCCCTGACGGCTCGGTGATCGGCAGGCCGGCGCCGATGGCGGCCACCATCGACTGCTCGACCAGGTGGACTTCGCTCGCCTTGGCGCGGTAGGCCGAATCGACCACCGCCCTCTTTTCGACCTGCGTGATCTCGCTTGGCACCCCGATCACGATGCGCGGATGCACCAGCACGCGTCGCCCGTGCGCCTTCTGGATGAAGTAGGTCAGCATCCGCTCGGTGACCTTGAAGTCGGCGATCACCCCGTCCTTCATCGGACGGATGGCCACAATGTTGCCCGGCGTCCGGCCGAGCATCTCTTTGGCCTCCTTGCCCACCGCCTCCACCTCGCCGGTGTTCTTGTTGATGGCCACGATCGAGGGCTCGTTCACCACGATGCCTTTGCCGCGGGCGAAGACCAGCGTGTTGGCCGTGCCGAGGTCAATCGCCAGATCGGATGAAAACAGACTGAACAGGGACCGAAAATTCATGAATGCTACGGCTAAGGCTAGCACAGTCGCCCCTCCTCTTCAATGCAGTGCCAGCCCTATCCATTTACTTTCAATGAGATACGGAGAGAAGCGTGAGAGTGGCGCGGGCGCTATTGCCTGCGAGCCGCCGAGCCCCGGTTCTCAAGTAGAATAACGGCGAAGCTGCCATCAAGAGGAGCGTCATGAAGATGGAAACAACGACCAGGCGCCGGCTGCTGCTCGCCTCCGCCACCGGCCTCGTTCAGGAACTCCGAATGACTGCCCAGGCCTTTACCGTACGATACGGCGTGCGCGGACCGCTGCCGAAGGCCGGTCTCCGCGAGAGAGCGCTGTTGCTTCACCGTCTCGGCTACGACGGCATTGAGCTCGGCCCTGAGTGGCTGAATCAGCCGGCGGCTTCCATCCTGAAGGAACTCCAGGGGACGGGCATTGCTGTCAGCGCGATTGTCGGATCGCTGCAATTGTTGAACACGGACCCAGCGAAGCGCGCGGAGGCCCTGGAACTCGACCGCCGGCGGCTGGAGATGGCCCGGGAGTTGAAGGCCGATGCCGTGATTGAAGTCCCCGTTTTCGGACCAAACCAGTTTCAGGATCTGTCTCCGGTGATGACGCCGCGCGAGATCGAGGACCGGCTCCTTGTGGCGGCCCTGAAGCAGCTTGCGCCGGATGTCAGGCGCACGGGCGTGACGCTTCTCCTCGAGCCGCTGACCCGCAAGGAAACGCACTACATGAACCTGCAAAGTCACGGCGCCGACATTATCCGGACCGTCGGCGAGCCGGGATTCAAGCTGCTCAGCGATTTTTACCACATGACGGCGGAGGAGAAGGATGTCGCCGAGACTCTTGCCCGCCATGGAAAGCACACCGCCTACGTCCATCTCGCCGATCCCGTAAAGCGGACCGAGCCAGGATCGCTCTCCTACGATTACCGGCCGGCGTTCCGTGAGCTGAAGAAGTGGGGATATGCGGGATGGCTGACGGTCGAATCCGGCGCCACCGACACTCCGGAAGCCGCTCTCGGCCGGGCCCTGAAGTATCTTAAACGACAGTGGGCGGAAGCGTGAGGTTGTCCGCCTGACCCCCGCCCGTGAATGGGCTCACCGGGCCCACGTGCCAAACAGCGCAGCATGCTGGAAATGCTTCAGTACCAGGTGATCATGGGCCCGATCCACCTCCGCGCCGTCAAGGCCGGAGCGTTCGCTCTCGAAGCGTGGCGGGCCGACTGGCAGGCTGTTCGGAAGCAGGGCCAGCCGGGGCTCGTGGATCGTCAATTTGGTCCTAGGCCACTATGCTGCCTATCGCATGCAGTTGTTCCTCTACCTGAAGGCCTGCGGCCGCGTGGAACTGAACACCATGAATCTGTGGGCCGGGAGGGACGCGGCGTAGCCCAACCGAGCAACCGAACAACCGCGTAACCGCACAACCGTGCAACCGCTGTCAGCGCCGCTTCTTCTGTTCCTGCTGCGCGATCCGCGCCTTCACCAGCTTCCTTACCAGAGCGGCTGGCAGCGGCTTGTCCACGGGGAAGCGGACGGTGCCCTTGGATGCAGGGAAATTCTTGAGCTCGTTCTGAAACGCCTCCAGCACCGACCCATCCATGACAAACAGACTGCAATGGCTTGAAAACGCCGCGAAACCCAGCAGCGGTCCTTTGTACTTGAACGTCGGGATCCGATAGCTGATGGCCTCGGTGGCCTCCGGTGGCACCGCGGACCGAATCACCGCCCGAACCCTGTTCAAGGTGCTGCGAGCGGGTTCCGGGACGCTGGCGAGGTATTCGTCCACGTTTCTCGGCGCAGCGCTGCCCTTCACGGACGGAAGGGGCTTATCGGAAATCGGTCGCTTCATCCGGCCATTATCACAAGGGCATCCAGTTCGAGTCTACCCGTTCACAGCGGATTTCGGTTCTTGCCTCGGCGCGTCGCCGCTACTCTACAATGAGTCCGTGGTGATCGGCAGACGCAGCGCCGTCGCCGCCTGCCTGGTGGCGGCCTGGGGGTGCGGGCGCAAGAAGGTCGTCGGATTTCCGGGCTACGCTTTCGTCGCCAATGAAGAAGGCGGAGCCGTGGCCGCCGTCGACATGGAGACATTCACGCTGGCGCGGCGCATCCCGGTCGATGGCAAGCCGTCCGCGGTGCTCGCTCACCCGGCGCGCGATGCGGTCTACGTGCTCACGCCCGACACCGGCGTGGTTCACGAGGTCGACCCCGGCGTCCTTGCCTATCGAAGGAAGGCGCGGGTGGCGCGCGGCGTGATCTCGATGCGCCTGGCCCCCGATGGCGCCTCGCTCTGGGCGCTCTGCCGCGAACCGCGCGAACTTTTGCGCCTCGACGTCGAGTCGCTGCGGCCGTCGCGACGCATTCCGCTGCCGGCCGCGCCCGTGGATTTCGATCTCTCCGCCCGCGAGCCGTGGTGCGCGGTGAGCTGCAAGGACGGGACCGTGTCCATCCTGGACCTCGCCGGTGGCCGGGCGGCCGTCCAGGCGCGAGCCTCCTCGGGCGGTGGCAAGGTCAGGTTCCGATCCGACGGCAAGCACCTGCTCGTCGGCGATCCGCAGCGCGCCCTTGTCATCCTCGAAACGGAATCCGGCAAGACGGTCACGCGCCTCCCCCTGGCCGTGCGGCCCGACAACTTCTGCTTCAAAGCGGACGGCGGCCAGTTGTTCCTTTCCGGCGAAGGCATGGACGCCGTTGCAGTCGTCTATCCGTACAGCACCGAAGTCGCGCAGACGGTGCTGGCCGGACGCGCGCCCGGCGCGATGGCCGCCTCCGCCTCGCCGGGCGACGGCTACCTTTTCGTCGCCAATCCCGCCACTGGAGATGTGACCATCCTTGACATCGAAACCAGCCGCGCCATCGCCACCGTGGCCGTGGGCGCCGATCCGGGCTCCATCACCGTGACGCCCGACGATCAATTCGCGCTGGTGCTGAACCGGCGATCCGGGAACATCGCCGTCATCCGCATCGCCGCGGTGGTGCCGACGCGGACCCGCTCGGCGCCGCTGTTCACCGTGATCCCCGTGGGGTCGAAGCCGGTGAGCGCGGCGGTCAAAGCGCTGTAGCCGCGTGTCGAAGGAAAGTGTAGGGTGATCCGAAATGAGACGCCAGACACCAGCCTCACCGCGGCCAAGCCGTTCGAGTAGTTGCAGATCGTCGCGCGCTCTGACCAGGATCTGCTACGCGCAAGAAGCCGGCTTCAATCTCGATTTCGAACGGGCAGACGAGTAGTCTTCCGGGCAGCCGTCCGCCGCCCGCCTTCCGCTTTCTGGTTCAGTTAGGTTCTCGAGGAACAGATCCCATACAATACCGTTTGGCAAACGGTATAGGGAAGGTTCGATGCACGGTATGACGCGGAGATCCGAGGCTCTTATTGGCGCACTGGCCCTGACGGTGATCGCGAGCATCGAAATCGGCGCGCGGCAGACGCCGGCCGCCGCGACGGCGGATTACGACGTTACGGACCTGCGTTGCGAATACACTTCGGACCCACTTGGGGTGGACACGGTTGCTCCCCGCCTGTTCTGGAAGATCGAAAGTTCGAAGCGCGGCCGCCGCCAGGCGGCGTACCGGATTCTCGCCGCCTCCTCCGAGGAGGTTCTGGCTCGGGACAAAGGTGATCTCTGGGACAGCGGCAAGGTGACCTCCGAGGAGACCATCCAGATTCCCTATGGCGGCCGGCCGCTGCAATCCTCCCAGCAAGTCTATTGGAAGGTGCGCTCCTGGGACCAGAATGGCAAAGCGTCGGCCTGGAGCCGGCCGGTGTCGTGGACCATGGGCCTGCTGAGCCAAGCCGACTGGAAGGCGAACTGGATCGCGGCCCGTACCGGCTCCGAGACTTTGCTGCTGCGCCGCGAGTTCAACGTGAAGCCTGGACTCAAGCGCGCCGTCGCGCACGTTTCCGGTCTCGGCCATTACGAGTTGTCGGTCAACGGGCGCAAGGCGGGCGAGGATCTGCTGTCGCCCGGCTGGACGAAATACGACAAGACCTGTCTTTACGACACGCTCGACCTGACGCCGCTGGTGCGCGAAGGGCCGAACGCCGTCGGACTGTTCCTCGCCAACGGAATGTACAACGTCAAGGGCGGGCGCTACATCAAGTTCAAGGGATCGTTCGGCCCACTCAAGGCCATTGTGCATCTGCGACTGGAATACGCCGGCGGAGAGGCGGAAGTCATCGGCAGCGACGAGCAGTGGCGCACCAGCCCCGGCCCGATCACGTTTTCCTGTGCGTTCGGCGGCGAGGATCATGACGCGCGGCTGGAACAGCGGGGCTGGGCCCAACCCGGCTTCGACGACTCGACGTGGCAGGCGGCGCAGATTGTCGGCGGTCCCGGTGGGAAGCTCAAGGGACTTTCCGCCGCCGCCCCGCCCATCCGGACGTTCGACGTGCTAAAGCCGGTCAGCATAAAGCCGCTGTCCGAAGGCGTGGCGGTGTACGACCTGGGCCAGAACGCCGCTCTGATCCCGCGCATCACAGTGCGCGGGCCGGCGGGCGCGGTCGTGCGCATCATTCCCTCCGAGCTGCTGCACCCGGACGGCTCGGTGGATCCGTCGTCGGCGCATCGCGGCGGGCCGGTCTACTGGCAATACACGCTGGCGGGCGGCGGCAGCGAGACGTGGTTTCCCAGGTTCTTCTATCACGGCTCGCGCTATTTGCAGGTGGAGCGCTCGGCGCCGGAGGCAGGCGGCGAGCTTCCGCTGGTAGAGACTCTCGAAGGCGTGGTGGTGCATTCGGCATCGCCACCGGTCGGCGAGTTCGCGTGCTCGAACGAACTGTTCAACCGCATCCACAGGCTCGTGCGCTGGGCGCAGCGAAGCAACATGGTCAGCGTGATGACCGATTGCCCGCACCGCGAGCGGCTCGGCTGGCTCGAGGAATACCACCTCAACGGGCCGTCGCTGCGCTACGAGTTCGACCTGGCGCGGCTGTTCACCAAGGGCATGTCCGACATGGCCGACAGCCAGCTCGACAACGGCCTCGTGCCGGACATCGCGCCGGAATACACCGCTTTCGAGGGCGGCTTCCGCGACTCGCCGGAATGGGGGAGCGCATACGTCATTGTTCCCTGGCAGCAATACCAGTGGACGGGCGACCTGGAATTGCTTCGCCGTCATTACGAGGGCATGAAGCGCTACGTCGCCTACCTCGGCTCGCGGGCGGACGGCCACATCGTCTCCCACGGGCTCGGCGACTGGTACGACATCGGTCCGAAACCGCCGGGAGTGGCCCAACTCACGCCGGTGGCGCTCACGGCGACGGCGTTCTACTACTACGACGCGAGGATTCTGGCCCAGGCTGCGTCGCTGTTGGGCAAAGCGAGCGATGTGAAGCAGTACGAGAACCTCTCTGCCCAAATCCGCGAGGCCTTCAACCGGAAGTTCTTCGACGCAGCGACCGGCCAGTATGCCGGCGGGTCGCAGACGGCGAATTCCATCCCGCTGGTCATGGGGCTGGTGGAACCCGGGCATCGGACCGCCGTGCTGAAGGCCGTTGTCAGGGAAGTGCGGCAACGAGGCAACGCCCTGACGGCCGGCGATGTCGGCTATCGCTATCTGCTGCGCGCCCTGGCAGATGGCGGGCGGTCGGAAGTGATTTTCGACATGAACAACCAGTCGGAGAAACCCGGCTATGGCTACCAGTTGAAGATGGGCGCGACGAGCCTGACTGAAGCCTGGAATGCCGACCCCCGTTCCTCGCAGAACCATTTCATGCTCGGCCAGATCATGGAGTGGTTCTATCGCGACCTGGCGGGCATCGGCGGCGACCCGGCCGGACCTGGCTTCAAAAAGATCATCATCAAACCGGAGCCCGTTGGCGACGTGACTTGGGTCAAGGCGAGCTTCGATTCCATTCGGGGGAAGATCGTCAGCCATTGGAAGAGAGACGGTGGTTCTTTCGAACTCTCGGTCACGATTCCCGCCAACACAACCGCGACCGTGTTCGTTCCCGCCGCAGCGGCTGCTCCGGTCACGCAAGGCGAGGGAGTACAATTCCTTCGCATGGAAGACGGCGGGATGGTGTACGCGATCTCGTCCGGGCGCTATGTGTTTCAGCAAAACGGTGACAGGCTACGCTGACCCTCGACGTGCCGCCGGCATGTGTCGTGGGTGGGGGACAGCGTAGCCTGTCACCGTATTTCATTGAGGAGGAATCGATGTTCGCAAAGTTATTTCATTCCGGATTCCCGCCGGCGCTCATGATTTGTCTGGCGGGGCTGTTGCCGCCGGGAAACATGCCTCTGTCGGCACAGACCATGCTGAAGCTCACCGGGCTCCGCGTGGAATACAAGGAGAATCCGCTCGGAATCGATGTTCGCAGTCCCCGGCTGAGCTGGCGAATTCAGGCCGATGGGCGAGCCGTCATGCAGTCCGCTTACCAGGTCCGCGTGTCGAAAAGCGAGAGCGGCCTCCGAAGGCGAAGCGACCTCTTGTGGGATTCCGGAAGGGTGAACTCGGATGAATCCACACACCGAGTCTACGCCGGCCCGCCGCTCGAATCGGGGCAGGGGTATTACTGGCAGGCGCGCGTCTGGGACGCGAGCGGCAAGGCTTCGGACTGGAGCGAGCCGGCTTACTGGGAGATGGGCCTGCTGAAACCGTCGGGCTGGCAGGCGAAGTGGATCGAGCCGGCCCTGAAGGAGGATGCGTCCAAGTCCGAACCGGCGCCGATGCTGCGCCGCGAGTTCAAGGTGAACGGCGTCATCGAGCGGGCGCGCGCCTATGTGACCAGCCATGGCCTCTACGAGATGCATCTGAACGGCCGGCGTGTCGGCGACGAGCTCCTTACTCCCGGCTGGACCAGTTACAACAAGCGGCTGCAATACCAGACTTATGATGTGACGACATTGCTCAACAACGGGGAAAACGCCGTCGGAGTCATGCTCGGTGACGGCTGGTACCGGGGAAACCTCGCGTGGGAAAAACGGAGAAATGTTTACGGTAAGAATCTCGCCTTGCTCATGCAGATCCGGATTACGTACAAGGACGGCCGTGAGGAAGTTATCGGCACGGATCAGAGCTGGAAGGCGTCGACCGGTCCGATCCTGATGTCCGAGATCTATCACGGGGAAACGTACGACGCGCGGCTGGAGAAGTCAGGCTGGACCGTGCCTGGCTTTGCCGACAGCCGGTGGTCCGGCGTCAGAGTCGTCGATCACCGCAAGGACCATTTGACAACGCCCGCCGCTCCGCCGGTTCGCAAGATCGAAGAGCTGAAGCCGGTCAAGATCCTCAAGACGCCGGGAGGCGACCTGGTGGCCGATATGGGACAAAACATGGTCGGGTGGGTGCGGCTCAAGGTGCAGGGGCCGGCCGGGACGACAGTCACTATCCGGCACGCCGAGGTACTCGACAAACAGGGCAACTTCTATACGGAGAACCTGCGCGCCGCGAAGGCGACGATGAAATACACCCTCAAGGGCAGCGGCGTGGAAACTTACGAGCCGCATTTCACATTCTTCGGGTTTCGCTATGTGGCCGTGGACGGTTACCCGGGAGAGCTGACGCCGGACAGCCTGACTGGCGTCGTCATTCATTCGGACATGAAGCGGACAGGCGAGTTTGAGACATCCAGCCGGCTGATCAACCAGCTTCAGCACAATATCATCTGGGGACAAAAGGGCAACTTCGTCGATGTTCCGACGGATTGTCCGCAGCGCGACGAGCGGCTAGGCTGGACCGGCGACGCGCAAGTCTTCGCCCGCACCGCCGCCTTCAACATGGACGTGGCCGCCTTCTTCACCAAGTGGCTGAGGGACCTTGCCGCCGATCAGTACGATGACGGCGCTGTGCCGCACGTCATTCCCGATGTGCTCGGCAGCTTCGAAGGCCGGCACGCGGGCGGCTCGGCCGCCTGGGCCGATGCCGCCGTCATCATCCCGTGGACGATGTATCTGAGCTATGGAGACAAGCGAATCCTGGAGGAGCAGTACCCGAGCATGGTGAAGTGGGTCGAGTACACGCGCCGGCGCGCCGGCGACGACCTGATCTGGGATGGCGACTTCCACTTCGGCGACTGGCTCGCGTTTGCCACCACCCGCTCGGATTATCCAGGCGCCACGACCGGCAAGGACCTCATTGCGACCGCTTTCTTCGCGTACTCAACGGACCTTCTCCAGCGCACGGCCCAGGTGCTCGGCAAGAAGGAGGATGCGGCCCGTTATGGAGAATTACTCCCAAAGATCAAGAGCGCCTTTCGCCGTGAGTTTGTGACTGCATCGGGCCGGATCGGCGAAAATACACAGACGGCTTACGCGCTGGCCCTGCAATTCGACCTGCTGCCTGAGGAGCTGCGCCCGGTGGCGGCCAAGAGGCTGGCCCGGGAGATCCGCGAGCGTAAACACTTGACGACCGGCTTCGTCGGGACCCCCTACCTCTGTCACGTGCTCAGCCGGTATGGCTACCTGGACGAGGCTTACCTGCTTCTGAATCGCGAGGAGTACCCTTCCTGGCTGTACCCGGTCAAGCAAGGGGCGACGACGATCTGGGAGCGGTGGGATGGCCAGAAGCCCGACGGCTCCTTCCAGGACAAGGGGATGAATTCGTTCAACCATTACGCCTACGGCGCCATCGGCGAGTGGATGTACCGGGTGATGGCCGGCATCGAGATTGATCCGGCGGCGCCGGGCTACAAGCACATTCTCATCCAGCCACAGCCTGGCGGAGGATTTGCCAGCGCCAAGGCCGGCCACGAGACGTTGTACGGCCGGGCGAGTTCCGCCTGGCAGATCAAGGATGGCAGCTTCGAGCTTGCCGTGGAGATCCCAGCCAACACCCGGGCGACGGTACGGCTGCCCAAGGCGAAGCTTGCGAACGTCATGGAGTCCGGCCGGGCGCTTTCCTTGGGGAACGGAATCACGGCTTACCGGCAGGATGGAGATTTCGTGGTCGTCGAAACCGGCTCTGGACAATATCGGTTTGCCTATGCCAAGTGAAAGAGGGGGCAGACCCCTTTTTCGAGAACGGAGTTCGCGTGAAATGAGCAAAACTAATCAGCTTATTGTTCGCCTCGCGTTGTTGGCCGGGCTGGCCGTCCTCGCCGGGTGGACCCTGGGACAAGGCATCAGCGACCCACTCGAGCGCGGCTTCAAGGACCCGCCGGAATCCGCCAGGCCGCGCGTCTGGTGGCACTGGATGAACGGCAACGTCACCAAGGAGGGCATCACGCTGGACCTGGAGTGGATGAAGCGCGTCGGCATCGGCGGCATCCAGATGTTCGACGCCAACATCGGCAATATCATGGCGGGCCAAGTCAATACCCCCAAGTATGTCGACAAGCGCATCGTGTTCCACACGCCGGAGTGGAAAGAGATGCTGCGCCACGCAGCCGCCGAGTGCGACCGGCTGGGCCTCGAAATGACCATGCACATCTCCGGCGGCTGGAGTGAGACCGGCGGGCCGTGGGTGAAGCCGGAGCAGGCGATGAAGAAGCTCGTCTGGAGCGAGACGCGCGTCGAGGGCGGACGCCGGTTCACGGGCACCTTGCCGATGCCGCCCTCGGTGAACGGACCGTTCCAGAGCCTGCCGCGATCGAGCCCGATCCCGCTGCCGCAGCAGCCGGGAGTGGTCGATCCCACGCACTGCGGCGACAGCGCCGTGATTGCCTATCGTTTGCCGGACGACGAGGTGCGAATGGCGGACCTCCATCCGAAGGTAACCTCGAGCGGCGGCAGCTTCGATGCCGCGGTGCTGCTCGACGGCGACCTGCGCAAGACCGTCGCGCTGCCGATTCCGGAACGCGGCAAGCCGGCCTGGATTCAATTCGAGTTTGCCCAGCCGTTCCGGGCGCGGGCGTTTTCGATCGCCGCCGGAGAGCGGGGCATCCCGAACGGCAGGGTTCAGGCGAGTCAGGACGGGACGAACTTCCGCACCCTCGCCACTCTCCCAGGTCCCACCGCTTCCGTCGGCTTCGGCGGCCTCCCGGTGCGTACTTACTCGTTTCCCGAAGTGGCAGTAAGGTATTATCGCGTCGAACTTACCTCGCCCGTCAGGGGCCAATTCGAGGAGTTCTTCCGGCAGCCACCGCCCAAGCAGCACGACATCGCCGAGATGGAGCTTCACTCCGGGGCGCGCGTGAACCGGTGGGAAGCCAAGGCGGGGTTCGCCATCATGCTGGAATACGATTCGGTTCGAACGCCGGCAGTTCCCGTCTCGGCCGCGATTCCGCGCACGGACGTCGTCGATCTGACTGCCCGGATGGGGAAGGACGGCAGCCTGGACTGGGACGTGCCCGCGGGTAAGTGGGCGATTTTGCGGATGGGCTACAGCCTTACCGGCGCAAAGAACGCGCCCGCTCCGCCCGAGGCCACCGGCTATGAGGCCGACAAGCTGAGCCGCAGGCACCTGGAATCCTACCTGCAAGGTTTCATGGGTCCGGTGGACGAGGCGGCGGGGCCGTTTCTGGGAAAGAGCCTCCGCGGCATCCTCATGGATAGCTGGGAAGCCGGACTTCAGAACTGGACCGAGGACATGCTGAAGGAATTCCGCGCGCGCCGCGGCTATGATCCGGCGCCTTATCTGCCGGCGCTCACCGGGCGCGTGGTCGAGACCGCCGAGGTAAGCGACCGCTTCCTGTGGGATTTCCGCCGCACCATCGCCGACATGCTCGCCGACTACCACTACGCAATGCCGGTGGAATCGCTTCGACGGCGCGGCATCCAGGTTTACGGCGAGGCGGCGGGGACGAATAACCCCATGATGCAGGACGCGCTTCAGAACAAGGGCCTCGTGGATATTCCGATGGGCGAGTTCTGGATCCTGCTCCCCGGAGCAACCCACCGGCCCGAACACGTGACGGACGTGCGCGAGGCGGCATCGGCGGCGCACATCTACGGCAAGCCGCTGGTCGCCACCGAATCGTTCACTTCGTTCGTCCCGGGGTGGAATGATAGTCCGGCGTCGCTGAAATGGATCGGCGATCATTACATGACGTTCGGCGTGAACCGGTTCGTGATCCATACGTCGGTGCATCAGCCGTTCAAGGACCGCAAACCGGGATTCACGCTCGGGCCGTTCGGCCAGCACTTCACGCGTAACCTCACCTGGGCCGAGCAGTCGAAGGGCTGGATTTCTCACCTCTCGCGGAGTTCCTTTCTGCTCCAGCAGGGATTGTTCGTCGGGGATCTTGCTTACTTTGTCGGCGAAGGCATACCGGCTATTGTTTATTCCGGCGAGAACGTCAACCCGAGACCGAAGGCCCCGGCCGGTTATGCCTACGACTATGTGAACGCCGAGGTTCTGCTGAAGCGGATGGCCGTCAAGGACGGGCGTCTGGTGCTGCCGGACGGCATGAGTTATCGCGTGCTGGTGCTGCCGGACCACCTGGAGAGGATGACGCTGCCGGTGCTCGAGAAGATCCGCGACCTGGTTGCGGCGGGCGCGACCGTCGTCGGGCCGAAGCCGAAGAAGTCGCCGGGGCTGAGCGGTTATCCGGCCTCGGAAGAGGAACTCCGCTCGCTGGCGAACGAGGTCTGGGGAGCGGCCGACGGCCGAACGGTGCTCGAGCATGGCTACGGCAAGGGCAGGGTCTATTGGGGAAAGCCGCTCGCGGACGTGCTGGCGGCGCTGAAGACGCCGCCGGACTTCGAGTACAGCCGGCCGAGGACCGACACCACGCTCGAGTCGGTCCACCGTCAGGTCGCCGACACCCACCTCTATTTCGTGACGAACCAGAAGGACCGGGAAGAGGACGTCGAAGTCCGCTTCCGGGTGGACGGCAAGGCGCCGGAGCTGTGGCATCCGGAGACGGGTGAAATCGAGCCGGCCGGGTACGCCATCGAGAATGGGCACACAACCGTACCCCTGCGCCTCGGGCCGTACGAATCGGTCTTTGTCGTCTTCCGCCAGGCGGCGACGGCGGCTTCGCGCCCGGCGCCGCGCCCTGTGAGCACCATAGTAGCTACGCTACAGGCGCCCTGGGAAGTAAGTTTCCCGCCGAACTGGGGTGCGCCGCCATCGGTCCGCCTGGACAAGCTGATTTCCTGGACGGAGCACTCGATCGAAGGAGTGAAGTACTTTTCGGGCACGGCGACATACACGACAACTCTCGATGCTGCCAAGAGCTGGCTCCGGCCCGGCGCGAGGCTCGTGCTGGATCTCGGAACGGTGAAGGAAGTCGCGGAGCTTTCCGTGAACGGCAAGCCGCTCGGGATTCTCTGGAGGCGTCCATTCCAGGCGGACGTGACCGCCGCCCTGAAGCCCGGCCCCAACCGCCTCGAGATCAAGATCACGAACCTGTGGGCGAACCGCATGATCGGCGATCAGCTTCTGCCGGAGGAGAAGCGGTACACGTTCAGTACGTTCAAGCCCTACCGGAAGGACTCGCCGCTGCTGGGGTCGGGTCTGCTCGGGCCGGTGACCCTGACGAGAGTGACCACGAAGTAATCCGGAGGAGGACAGAGACAAACCGCAGTGGCGCGGCACGGGCCGCGTGGCGCCGATGTGCGGCGGGCACCTGCTCGTGCCGCCTCGACACTCGTGTCGAGCCTGGAACGAATGGACATACGATGTGAATTGAGATCCTTGAGGAACACAACCCTGTGGGCGCGACCTCCGGCGAGGAACTGACGAACTATCTCCTCTCTGTCCCCGAGCGGGCGCTGCGCTCGGCGACGGCGCTCGGCGCCGGGTTGCTTCGCGAGATCGGCGACGTGGCCGTTCCCTCGGCCGTTCGGCGCGGCAAGCTGTATCGGAGCCTCGTTGACTCCACGCTGCGGTTTCTGATCGAGCAGGTGGGACAGGTTGAGGGCGCCTACCCGTCCGAAGGGAAGTTGACAGAAGACTTTGCCGTCCGCCGCGCCGCCGGCAACGGCCTGGAGCTGATCGGCATCCTCGCGTTTCGCGCGTCGCCCGTGTGGGTGCTCGCGGTCCTGGCCGACCTGTCCGGAGCGGGGCGGAAGCTGATCAGAGAGATCGCCGAGGAGCTGAAGCGGGAAGGACTGCTCGACCCGGCGGCCGGCTTCGAGACGGTGGACCAGATGCTCGACGGCCTTGAGAAGAGCGCCGGCCGCGCCGCCGACGCCATCAACACCCCGCCGCTCAACGTCGCCGAGCTTCGCGCCGAGTGGGCCGCCATCCGCGAGCAGTTCAGCGACATCCGGCCGCTGGCGCTGCCCTCGCCCGACTTGTTGAGCAAGAACTGGGACGAGATCCGCGACGAGGCCCGGCGACAGCACCGCTCGGTGTTCGAGATCTCATCGCTGATGGCCCTGGCCGCGGCTAGCCGTCTCCCAGAGAACCTTCGCTGGCTGGGCCGCTCGGCGCGGCTCGCCGCCCGCCGAACCGGACAATTCTTTGCCGGGCCGCTGCTCGATCATTACTCCCGGGCCATCGTGGAGATCCGTCATGTTGGATTTCTCGAGTACTGGACGCGGGAGTTCCGGCCGTACCTGAGCGCCGCCGCCGCCCAATTCTCGCCTTCACGGCGCTCCCTGACGGAGAAGTGGCTGCGGCGCTCCGGCAGGTAGTCTGGTCCACCCTCGTCTGCGTTGTCCAGCGTTGAATCCTGGCAGCCTCCAGGAATGACTCTCTTCGCTGGCTATACGGACACGCAGAGCTTCAATGATGTGTAGCGGGCTTACGGAACTGGTAGTTGCCCTCGAGGAATTGCTGCACGTACCACTTCATCACCTTGTAGCTCTTCATGTACATGTCAAGCTGGCTGGTCGAGACCATGAGTCGTCCAAGCATGTCGAGGCGCGAATCGATCTCCGCGGCCGGCGCTTTCTTGAACCAGCCGTTGACAAGGTCGCCCCGGCGGTCGGTCTTGAACCCGTGGTGCTTCAGGCACTCCTGCACGAAGCAGGCCCTGAGGTTCCTTCGATAGTGCTCGGCCCCGCCGCCGGAGAACCGGAAGGAGATGTAGTTGTTGCTCGGAGTGTCCGTGAGACAGGCGTCCACCAGGGTGAAGTGGTAGGCCAGGCGCGCGTTCAGGTTGACGTATTCCTCGGCCACGGACACGTAGCTTCTCTCACCCAACGGCCGGGAGCGTCCGTGGGGCGCGATGGAGCTCGTCATTACCGAGGCCAGGTCGCCCAGGCTGGCCGGCATCCTGCGAACCCAGGTGACGCCGGGGTGCGTGATCCCTCGCCACAAGCTCTGGAACGGACGTGAAACGACAACCGACGGATCGATGGCCTCTGCCTGGTCGTCGTGCGGGGCAAGCCCCCCGCCCAGATCCAGCACCCGAAGATCGAAGGGCAGTTTCGTTAGCAGCTTCCTGGCCGCATCGCCGTATTCAAGGCCGAGATCGCTCACCTCGAACATCGCTTCGACGGCTTTCTCGTGGCAGAACCGCAGGACGTCGTGGACGGACTTGCAGCCCGAGGGGCGGAAGTTTGAGGCCAGCGGATCCAGCAGGTTGAGAGCCAGGGCAGATCGCGCGACCGGGTCCGTCCGGCGTTGCCGGCGCTTCTCCAGCGACAAAGTCCGCCGGGCGGGCACGGGCCACAACGTCCCGGCGTACACCCGCGCCGCGCCGGCGTCCAGGCTCACCGGATCCCCGTTCTTCAGGCGCGCGAACGCGCCCGGCATCAGGAATACCGAAGGCACCTTGAACTCGCGGAGCAATGCGGCGGCGTGGCCGGCCACATTGCCCACTTCCGCCACCAGCCCGGCGGCTCGCGGCAGCGCCCGAACAATCTCCGGGGAAGCTCGCCGGACAAAGACCACCGCCCCCTCGGGAACGTGCCCGAGGGCTTCCGAATCTCCGGCCAGAAAGGCAGGGCCGGCCGCTCGGCCCATATAGATCGCCCGGCCCCCGGAGAGCACCGGTTCTCTGTCTGGCTGGTCCTTCGGCCCACTGCCGACGCCGCACGCCGGCGCCAGCGGACGCGTTTGCAGCACCCAGACCTTCCCTTGCTTGTCCACCACCCACTCCATGTCCTGCGGGCAGCCGAAGTGATCTTCAATCGCCAGCGCCAGCTCGGACAGCTTTACGATTTCGACGGCGCTCAAGCTTGCAGCGCCGCTCGGATGATCCACACCCGTCCGAGCCGGCGTGCCGCCGGCCCGCACGACGATCTCATCTTGCCTCGCTGCCGGCGCGCGCCCCAGGAGCTTGTGCGGGCGCTTTCGAGACACCACCAGAAGATCGGCCGGGACGCATCCGCCGTCCGTCTCGATCCCCATTTCGTCAGTAGCGGTGATCCACAACTCCTTGCTCTTGGGATCGGCGGGATCCCGCGTGTACAGGATGCCGGAGGCCCGCGCCGGAATCATCGGCAGCACCAGGACCGCCAGTGGGCTATCCACCTCCGGTGTTCCTGCGGAGAGGCGATAGAACAAAGCCCTCTCGGAGAAACGAGCTGCGACCACGCGCCGGTACGCTTGCACGATCTCCTCCGCCGGCACGTTGAGCAGGCTCAGGAACTGCCCGGCATACGTCCGCTGTTCGCCTTCGCCAACGCCGCTGGAGCGAACGGCGAGGCCGTTGCCGGACCACCTGGGATCAAGAGCGTGATTCCGCAAAGCCTCTTCGACGCTCGCCGGCATCGGGCAGCTCATCGCCAGTGAGGTGAGCTTCTCGGATGCGTGCGCCAGGCTCGCCGGGTTGTCGATGTCGAGATCCCGCAACGAATCCCGGATGACCGTCCACATCCGGATGCCGCAGAACCGGCGGTAGGCTTCGGTCGTCAGGACAAAGCCGTCCGGGACCGGCAGGCCAATCTTGTTCTTCGCCTCTCCCAAATCCGCGGCTTTGCGGCCGGCCTCGCCAGCCGATGAGGCATGGATCTCCGCGAGCGGCGCCACGAGCCTGGCCTTGTGGGGGTCGTCGAGTGTGGCGATGTGCCGCTCCACCTCGCGGCGTTGGAAAGCCAGCGCCTGGCGGAGTCTGCCATGACCGGACCCGGTGAGCCTTTCCAATGACGCCACCACCCGTTCGGTCTGGTCAAACACGGCCGCAATCCTCTCGCCGGCCACCTCGCGGATCGGCGGCGCGTATTGCAGATCTTCCTGGAGGCCGGCCATCAGCTCCAGGCACTCGTTGTTCAAAGTGAGGAGACCGCGGAAAGTGCGGTACTTCTGGCTGATCCTGCGCTGAACCGCGCTCGCCGCTTTAAGAGGCGGGCGCTTATTCCGCTGCCACGGCCACATGGATCACTCGCCTGACTGTGACGCGGCGCCATGCGCCGCGAAGCCACGTTAGAAAATCCGGGTTCTGGTGACGTTCATCATCCGGAGCGCCTGGGCGGGGTCTTTGAAATAGTAGCGGACCTCGTCCCCGAAGCGCCAGGTGTCTTCCGGCAGGTCCAAGTAGACATCCGGCACCGACAGCCGGATCAGCTCCTGCGTCTGGCTCGAATAGATCGTGATTGTCTTACTGCCGCGGTCCACGACGGGAATCAGTAACTCCGCGGCCCGCCGTTCGTTTCCGCGCAGGTTCGCGCGGCGTTCGACCAGCCTGCACGGAATCGCTCGCAATGTCCGGCTCGACTTCTCGAAAACCGTGAGCTCCATCCGGTCCGTGTCCAGGGAAACCAGGCGGCCCGCCCGCGGCGCCGGCCCCATCTGCCTCGGATCGGCCGGGATCTTCACCTCCACCGGAGGCAGCGCATCGTATCGCGGCTCTTTGGGATCCGTGGGGTTGGAGTCGCTGATGATCGTCGCCAGTCCTCTTTCCACGTCGTAGGCAACCACCCGGCCCTGGTTGACTTTGCCGGTCTGCCCGCAGCCGACCAGGTCGAGCACGGCCGTTGCCGCCAGCAGCAAGCCGAGCGACACGCCAAGCCTGTGTCTCCGATCAACGAACCCCAATGAGCGACCCCTTCCTCTTATCCGCCAGCTCTTCCCGGACGCCCGCGAAGAACTTGCCGAGAATCAACAGGGACAGCGAGGCGACCAGGCCGAGGATCAGCACCGTGGCCGCATGGTCGAAGAAGCCCTTCCAGGCGGCGTTCGCCGAAGCGAACGATTTTAGAGCGACCGACAGCGCGCAGCCCGCCACCGCCACCGCGAAGAAGACGCGAATCCCGTAGCCCCGGACGTACTTCGTCGCCACCGCGCCGATCTGCGCACCGACCGACGCCCCAATCAGCATGATGATGACAGCGCCAAGTTCGGTTCGTCCCTTGTAAGTGTACGTCGCCGCGCCATACAGTCCTGAAATGGCCACCTCAAACAGGTCGGTGCCCACCGCCACGTGCGTCGGGCATCCGACCAGGTAGATGAGCGCCGGCATCCGGATGAGGCCGCCGCCGATCCCAAGCACGCCCGCCAGCCATCCGGTGAAGAAGCTCACCGTGATCGGGAGCCACGCCGAGCAGTGCAGCCCGGCCTTCTCGAAGTACACCATCGGCGGGATCCTGATCTTGTGAAACGTCTTGTACCACTCGATGCCTGCCGCCTGTTCATCGGGTGCGGCGCCGGCCTGCAACGCCTCCAGTTCCCTCTTCCTCTTCTTCGCCACATCGGCGAACAAGACCCACGCGATCAACGTCAGCAGGACAAGGTAGCCGTAGCGAACCGCAGCCTCCACGCGGCCGATCCGCTCCAGCCACATGATCATCTGGGCGCCCGCCTCGAATCCCCCCACCGTTCCCACAGCCATGATCGTGCCCAGCTTGTAGTCCACGTTCCCGAATTTACCGTGGCGAATGGTGGAGACCAGCGACTTGCCGGCCATGTGCGCGATGTCCGTGCCGATCGCGAAGGCCATCGGAAAGCCGAGGATATTAAGACCGGGTGTGACCATCCAGGCCCCACCCATCCCGAAGAAGCCTCCGATGATGCCCACTCCAAGGCCCAGAATGACCAATCCGGGCCAGAGGACCTCGACTCCGGCAATCGGCATCCTGACATACAGCCAATCCATCAATGATCTCCTCGCTCCAGAGACTAGGCCGGCGGTGTCGAGCCGCCCTCCGCGCTAGTGATCGGCGAATTTTCTGGACCTCAAGTTGATCCCGATCCGCGCCATGAAGAAATCGGTCAGCAGGCCGAGGATCATGCCCAGGGTAGGAACGATCAGGACCGTTGCCAGCGTGAAATAGGCGAGGCTTTCGTTGTAAAGGTTCGCCCACCAGGCGGCCCAGCCCGAAAGGCCGCGGCTGTCGGCCACGAAGACCATCCCCTCGGCTTTGACGCCCGCGGCCCGTGCTGCCAGCGGCGACAGAAGCAGCACCGCGGTCGCACTTCTCAGCATCGATCGGCCCTTGTGTACCAGATCAGCCCCTCCATCAACCGAGTGTAACCTGTTCGGACTCCGGTTGCCGAACCGCGTCCGGCCAGCGAGTTTGGCCTTTCTCGTCAGCACCTGAAGGTGGACCGCGAGCCAGCACGACTAACGCGACGAGCCACGCTTCCGGCATGCGCCGCCTCCTTCGGGCCCGCCTGTCCCGGCGCCGGGCCACGGCGCCGCCGTTGGACGGTTGCGGGCCGCGGCCTTTTCGCGCTACCCGTAGGAGAGGGACGCGCTCATGATTGACTACAAACTGGAACACATTTTCTCCTACACTGCCACCTTGGCGGGACAGCCTGAAGTGATCGGTCCGGTCGCCGAAGGCCTCCGGGCCAATTTCTATGTAACGGGCGGAGAGGTCGGCGGCCCCAAGCTGCGAGGCAAGATCAGGCCTGTCGGTGGAGACTGGCTGACTGTCCGGACCGACGGGGTGGCGATCCTCGATGTTCGCGCAACGATGGAAACCGACGACGGCGCCCTTATCCTGACCGCATACCAGGGAGTCTCCGACCTGGGCGAGGATGGCTATCAGAGGTTCCTCCGCCAGGACTTGCCTGCCGTGATTCCGATTCGCATGGCTCCTCGCTTTTGGACCTCTCATCCGAGTTATGGATGGCTCAACCGGCTGCTATGCCTGGGCGTCGGAGAAGCTCGACTCGCCAAGAACGAAGTCACCTACGACATCTACGCACTCCGCTGATGTTGGCGTCCGGGCCGGCTGCCGGAATTCCGCTATACTTGTGAATGAGGATCTTTGGCCGCCGGTCCGATTTCTGGGTGGCGAAGAGCAATTGGTCCATGACCCTGACGATGCGAGTTGTTGCTGTCGTTCTATTCTTTTGGGTCGCTCTGCCGGGAGGCCGGACGGCACAGGCACAGTCCCCTGCATCCCAAGCCTCGCAGATGCCCGCGGGCCGCGCCGAGGCCTACTACCACTTCTCGATGGGGCATCTGTATGCCGAATTGGCCACCGTGTACGGCAACTCGGGCGACTATCTGTCCAAGGCGATTGCCCACTACCGGCAGGCGCTGAAAGCCGATCCTGATGCCAGCCAGGTCGCCGAGGAGCTCACCGAGGCTTACATCCAGGCCGGGCGCCTCAACGACGCCGTCACCGAAGCCGAAGAGAGACTCAGACAGAATCCGGAAGCCGTCGAGCCCCGCCGCATCCTGGGACGAATTTACTCCCGCCTCATCGGCGACCAGCGGACCAACAAGATCAACCAGGAGATGCTCCGCAAGGCCATTGGGCAATATGAGAAGATCGCCGCCAAGGACGCCAAGGACATCGAAACCTGGTTGATGCTGGGGAGGCTGCACAAGATCGACCAGAACTCGGTGGAGTCGGAGAAGGCGTACAAGAAGGCTCTCGAGACCGACCCGAACAGCGACGAAGCTCTGATGGGCCTGGCCATGGTCTACTCCGACGTCGGCGATTCCCGGCGCGCCATCGAAATGCTCCGCCGGGCGGCTGACCGCAATCCCAATCCGCGCACGCTGGCCGCGCTCGCCGACGCGCACGAGCAGATGAGGGACTACGCCGGCGCCGCCGCGGTGCTGCGGAAATCGCTTGAGTTGGCGCCGAACGACCTCAACCTGAAGAAGGCGCTCGCCCAGAATCTCGCCTTCTCCAATCAGCTCGACGAGGCGCTGAAGCTCTACCTGGAGATCGCCGAGGCCGATCCCCGCGATCTTCAGACCCGCCTGCGGCTGTCGCAGATCTACCGCCAACAGCGCAACTTCGAAAAGGCGCGGGCCGCTTTGGACCGGGCGAAGGAGCTCGATCCGGACAATGTCGAAGTCCGCTACAACGAGGTAAACCTCCTGGAAGCCGAAGGCAAGGGCGCCGAGGCCATCCAGCTCATGAAGGACCTTGTCGACTCCAGCGCGAAGAAGTCCTACAGCGCCTCCGAACGCGGTGGGCGGCTGGTGATGCTCGAGCGGCTGGGGCTGTTGTATCGCTCGAACCTGCGCTTCAAGGAAGCGGTCGAAACATTTCGGAAGATGGCCGAGCTGGATCCGGAGGTCGGGCCAAGAGCCTCGGCCCAGGTCATCGACACCCTCCGGCAGGCCAAGGACGTTACGCAGGCCATCGCCGAAGCCGACGCCGCGCGGAAGAATTATCCGAACGACCGGATGATCGGCCTGATCCGCGCCTCCCTCCTGGCCGATCTCGGCAAGGGCGAGCAGGCCGTTGCCGAGATGAAGAAACTGCTCGACGGCAAGGACGACCGAAATACGTACCTCGCCCTCGCCCAGGTCTACGAGAAGGTCAAGAATTACGCCGAAATGGGCAAGGCTCTCGACGAGGCAGGGAAACTCTCACAAACCAAGGACGAAAAGGAAGCCGTCCTCTTCATGCGAGGCGCGATGTTCGAGCGCTCGAAGAACTTCGAAGAGGCGGAAGCTACTTTCCGCAAAGTCATCGACCTGAATCCCGAGAACGCCTCCGCGCTCAACTACCTTGGCTACATGCTTGCGGACCGTAACATTCGCCTGGATGAGGCTTATCAGCTCGTCAGCAAGGCGGTGGAACTGGAGCCGAACAACGGCGCCTACCTGGACAGCCTCGGATGGGTCTATTTCCGCAAGGGTAATCTGGACGAGGCCGAGGCTTACTTACGGCGAGCGCTCGAGCGGGTTCCCCGCGATCCGACCGTCAACGACCACCTGGGCGACGTGCTTGCCAAGAAGGGCAAGCTGAAGGAGGCGGTCGCGCAATGGGAGATCTCCCTCAAGGAATGGAGCGCCAGCCCGCCTTCGGAGTTGGACCCGTCCGAGGTCTCCAAGGTCGGCAAAAAGTTGGAAGGGGCGCGTGTCCGGCTGGCGCAGGAGTCCTCCAAAGCCGTTCGAAAGCAGTAGAATCGTCCACATGACCTGGACCCGCCCCGGACCAGGGCGGTTGTGCAAGTCCCTCTGTCTGTGCTTCGTCATGACTCCCGTCGTTCTCCACCCTCAGGCCGCCAGCCGCGAGGCGGAAATCGAAGGCGCCCGCGACAAGAAGGCGCAGACTCTCCAGCCCGATGCGCTCTCGCGAACGGAACAACTGCTCGTTGACATCAAGGAGAAGAAGATCCTGGAACGTCTCACCGCCGGCATTGCGGGGTTCCGGCTCAAGTTCGGCGGTCTGACGACCGGCTCCGGCTTTGCAATCGGCCCGGAGTACCTTCGCGAAGAACTTGCCGGCGGTCAGGCCATCTTCCGCGGCTCCGCTCGTGGATCGCTCAAGAAGTACTACCTCATGGACATTGGGCTAAGTCTGCCGAAGCTCGCGGGCGACCACCTGTTTCTCGATCTGTATGCCGTGCACCGCGACTACCCGCGGATGCAATATTACGGGCCGGGTCCGGACTCGGCGAAAACCGCCCGAAGTAACTTCCGCCTCGAGGACACGGCCTACGACGCCACCTTCGGAGTCAAGCCGTTCCGCTACTTGAAGCTCGGCGGAACCGCGGGCTACCTCCAGACGAACGTCGGCCCGGGCACGGATCGACGCTTCATCTCGTCGGAGCAGATCTTCTCGCCCGCCGCCGCGCCCGGCATCGATCGGCAGACGGACTTCTTCCGCGGGGGCTTTTTCGCCCAATTCGATTATCGGGACTTCCCTGCTGGTCCGAGACGCGGCGGCAACTACCTCGTTCACTACTCCGCGTATTCCGACCACAAGCTGGATTCGCACTCCTTCCGCCGGCTTGATGCCGAGCTTCAGCAATACATCCCGTTCTTTAACGAGCGGCGGGTCATCGCGCTGCGCGGAAAGACCTCGCTTTCGTTCACGGACCCCGGCCAGCGGGTGCCGTTCTACCTGCAACCCACGCTCGGAGGCTCGGATGACCTGCGGGGGTTCCGTCCGTTCCGCTTCTATGACGACAACCTGCTGGTGTGCAACGCCGAGTATCGCTGGGAGACTTTCAGCGGTCTCGACATGGCTGTTTTTGGCGATGCCGGCAAGGTGTTCCGGCGCCGCTCCGACCTGAACTTCAGCGATCTGGAGGCCGCCGCCGGCGTCGGCATGCGCTTCAACGTCCGGAACTCCGTGTTCTTGCGCATCGACGCCGGTTTCAGCCACGAGGGCTTCCAGGTTTGGGTGAAGTTCGGCAACGTGTTCTAGGGGGCAAGGCGATGCGGATGCGAACAGCGTGGCTGCTTCTGGCGCTTGCTGGCGGGCTGAGTGCGGCCAAGTTCTACCCCGACGACCCGATCCAACAGGAACCCAAGCCCCGGCGCGTCGAGAAGGCCAAGCGCCGGAAGTTGAGCGACTACTACGACTTCTTCCTGAACACCTTCGCCAAGCCCGGCGAGAAGCAGGCGCCGGATAGGCCCATCCCCGCCGGCGCCGTTAACACGCTGGGCGAAGTTCCGGACAGCCCGTGGCATACCAACCGCCAACGGTCGCGGCGGATGACCATCGAAGAACTCGTCCGTGGACCGGGCGCCGATCGCCCGCCAGCAGACGGCGACTGGAAGGTGTTCAGCGCCAAGAGCGAAGGCATCACACCGGGATTCAAGATCGAAGACGGGCGCGGCGAAGTCTACTGGCTGAAGTTCGACCCCGCCACCAATCCCGAGATGGCCAGCGCCGCCGACGCCATCGGCTCGAAGTTCTTCTACGCCCTCGGGTACAACGTCCCGGACAATTACGTTGTCTACCTCCGCCGGGAACAACTCGTCCTGACGCCGGCTTCGACCATCCGGGATGAATTAGGCAAGAAGAGGACGATGACCGGCCGCGACGTGGCGGAGATCATGCTCCGGGTGCGGCAAGAACCCGACGGGCGCTACCGGGCCACCGCCAGCCGGCTGATTCCCGGCGAGGAATTGGGCCCCTTCCGCTTCCATGGAGTTCGCAGGGATGACCCGAATGATGTCGTGCGCCACGAACACCGGCGCGACCTGCGCGGACTGTTCGTCTTCTGCGCCTGGCTCGGCCATGACGACTCGCGCGCCATCAACACCGACGATTTTCTGGTCGAGGAGAATGGCCTCCGCTACATCAAGCACTACCTGATCGATTTCGGTTCCATCCTCGGCAGCGCCAGCGACAAGGCCAACAGCGCCCGCTCGGGTAACGAACACTTATTCGCCTGGACGCCCGCCGCCGCGCAGTTCTTCAGCCTGGGCCTCTCCGTGCCGCGCTGGGCTCACGCCAATTACCCGGACCTCCCCTCCGTGGGACGCTTTGAATCGAAGATCTTCGATCCCGAGCGCTACCGGCCCGAGTACCCTAATCCCGCCTTCGCCAACCGCCTCCCGGACGACACCTTCTGGGCCGCCAAACAGGTAATGGCGTTCACCGACGCCGAGATCCGGGCCATCGTGAAGACCGGCAAGTACAGCGACCCTCGCGCCGAGGAATGGGTGGTGAAATGCCTCATCGAGCGCCGTGACAAGGTCGGCCGGACATATTTCGCCAGGGTCCTGCCGCTCGATGGCTTCGCGGTCCGCAACGGCAAGCTTGAGTTCGTCGATCTTGCGGCCAGCTACGGATTCTCGCCGGCTCACAATTACTCGGTTCAGTGGTCGCGCTTCGACAACGGCACGGAGCAGAAATCGGCGCTCGATGGCCGGAGTTCGTTCGACCTGCCGGCAGAGGTCGCCGCCGCCGGAAACGAAACATACTTCATGGCAGACATCGGCGGGCCGGACGCGAAGAAGCGAGTGACCGTGTACCTCCGCAAGCGCAACGACCGAATCGAGGTCGTCGGCGTGGACCGAACCTGGTAAAAGTCGGAAGCGGCCAGACCCACATTCGCCGGCGGCGGGCCCGGTCGTCCTTCCATCACCCGCGCTACGATGAGGTCCATGGCGCTCGTGGGGATTCACCCCGTTCTTGAAGCGCTCCGGGCTCGCCGGACGCTCGAGCGGGTGCTGGTTGCGAAAGGCGCCGCCGGGCCGCGACTCCAGGAACTGATCGACGCTTGCCGATCGGCCTCGATTCCCGTTCGCTTTGAGCCGCGGTCCGCCCTTGACCGCCTGGCGGGCGGAAGCGCGCACCAGGGGGTGGTGGCGCTGGCCTCCGAGCATCGCTACGCCGACCTGGAAGATGTCGCCGACCGCGCCAGATTGCTGGTCCTGCTGGACGGCGTAGAAGATCCGCACAACCTCGGCGCGATCATCCGCACCGCCAGCGCCGCAGGCGCCGGCGCGGTGGTGATCCCCGAGCGACGCGCCGCCGGACTGACCGAAGCCGTCGCCAAGGCCGCCGCCGGCGCTCTGGAATACTTGCCCGTGGTCCGCGTCATCAACATCAGCCGGGCGCTGGAAGCGCTCAAGAGCCGCGGATTCTGGATCTACGGGCTCGATGAGCGCGGCGACCGCCGCTACGATCAGGTCGACTATGCCACCCCATCCGCGATCGTCCTGGGCTCGGAAGGCAAGGGCCTTCACGAGCATGTCCGCAAACATTGCGATTTCCTCGTCCGCATCCCCATGGAAGGCAAAATCCCATCCCTGAACGTCTCCGTCGCCGCCGGCGTGGTGCTGTTCGAGTGGAAACGGCGGCGTTCCGGAGCGAAATAGTAGAATCGAGGGTTATGCGCTCTTCCGCGGCGCTGCTTGCGTTCGCTGCTCTTCTGCTCGCCGTGGCCCTGGAGGCGCGCCCGCCGGTTCGAGCCCGCCACGCCTTGGTGGTAGCGCGCGAACCGCACGCCGTCGATGCCGGCGTCGCCGCGCTCAAAGCGGGTGGAAACGCCGTGGATGCGGCCATCGCCGTCGGTTTCGCGCTGGCCGTCACCCATCCTTCCGCCGGCAACCTCGGCGGCGGCGGCTTCCTGCTGATCCGCTTCGCCGATGGCCGCTCCACCTTCCTCGACTTCCGGGAACGCGCGCCTGCGGCCGCCACCCGCGACATGTACCTGGACGCTGGCGGCCGGCCGACCGCAGACAGCGTCACGGGCTACCGTGCTGCCGCTGTTCCCGGAACCGTCAAGGGGTTGGAGTTCGCCCACCGCAGGTACGCCAAACGGCCATGGGCGAGCCTTCTCGAACCCGCCGTCCGGCTGGCGGAACGAGGATTCCCTGTCTCACACAGCCTGGCGCGCTCGCTGCGACACAGCACAAACCTCATGCAGTTCCCCGAATCGAAGCGCATCTTCCTCAGGGACGGCGCTTACTACGAGCCTGGCGACATTCTTGTTCAACCCGAATTGGCCCGGACCCTAGAACGGATCGCCCTCCTCGGAGCGAAGGAGTTCTACGAAGGAGAGACGGCGAGAATATTCGCAGACGCCATGACCGCCGGCGGGGGCCTGATCCGCTACCAGGATCTCAAGGAGTACGCCGTCGTCGAGCGAACGCCCCTGCGCGGAACGTACAAAGGTCATGAGATCCTGACCGCTCCTCCTCCCAGCTCCGGCGGCGCGGGCTTGCTCGAAATGCTGGGAATTCTGGAAGGTTCCGGGTACGAGAAGGGCGGCGCCGGCTCGGCGGCCTCGATTCACTTTGTCGCCGAGGCGATGCGGCGTTTCTTCGCCGACCGCAGCCGCCATTTCGGCGACCCTGATTTCGTCCGCGTGCCGGTGGCCGGACTGCTCCGTCCCGACTACCTCGCCCGGCTACGGAGCTCGATCGACCCGGACCGGGCCACGCCAAGCGATCGCATCGCCGCCGGTGATCCCGCCGCCTCGGAAGGCTCGGAAACAACGCATTATTCCGTGGTGGACGAGCAAGGCAATGCCGTCGCCGTCACCTATACCCTCAACGGAGGCTTCGGCTGCGGCGTGACCCTTCCGGGCCTCGGCTTTCTGCTGAACAACGAAATGGACGATTTCGCCGCCAAGCCCGGCGAGCCGAACGCCTACGGGCTGATTCAGGGCGAAGCCAACGCGATTCGGCCCGGCAAACGGCCGCTGTCGTCCATGACCCCGACGATTGTCCTCCGCGACGGCCAGCTCCACATGGTGCTCGGTTCTCCCGGCGGCCCTCGCATCATCACCACCGTGCTCCAGGTGATTCTCAACTCCGTGGATTTCGGATTGGACATTCGCGACGCCGTCGACCGCCCGCGGTTTCACCACCAGTGGAAGCCCGACACCCTCTACATGGAGCGAGAGTTCTCTCCCGACACCCTGGCGCTGCTCCGCTCACGCGGACATTCGGTCGAGACGGAGACGTCCATCGGGGAGGTGGCCGCCATCGCCGCCGAACCGGGCTGGCTTCTCGGAGCGGCCGACTTGCGCGTGGAAGGGGCGGCTTCCGGCTACTGACTACTCATGGATCACTTACTTTCCACTCATTTCATCGTGAACCATCGGTTGACCACCGTTTGGCTCGACCGCATCTGGCAGAGCGGCATCGCCGCTGTCGAGATCTTCTGTGCCCGGCAGCACCTGGACTATCGCAACCGGGCGCAGGTGAATGAACTGGCGCACTGGTTCAAGGATTCGGATCTCAAGCTGCACGCTCTCCACTCGCCCATGTTCACCGATGAGGTGTGGGGCCGCTCGGGCCCGCATGCAATCCTGACCATTACCGAACCCGTCAAGGCGAAGCGCGTGTCCATGATGGACGAAATCAAGCGCGCGCTGGAAATCACCGAGCACATCCCCTGCCGCTACTTCATCCAACACATCGGGGTCAGCCGCGAGGAGTATGACGACCGCAAGCTGGAAGCCGCCTTTACCTGCTTGGAGGAACTGAGCCTGCTGGCCCGCCAGCGCGGGGTCGAGGTCCTGCTCGAGAACATACCCAACGGCCTTTCGAGCGCCGAACGGCTGGCCTGGTTCGTCGCCGAGACCCACATGGATCTGGCCTTCTGCTTCGACGTCGGCCATGCAAACATGAATGAGGGCGTTGCGGCGGCCTTCGGCATCATGCAGGACCGCATCCGGTCGACCCACATCCACGACAACAATGGCCGCGAGGACGAGCACCTTTTCCCGATGTATTCCGACCAGGGAACCGTCGACTGGAAGCAGGCGATGGACCTGCTGCGCTCCCGCCCCGGCCAGTATCCGCTGGTGCTGGAGCTCAAGGAGGTTCCCGGCATGGCCCACCCGCTGGATGAAATCAAGCGCGTCTTCGAGACACTGGAGCGCCTGTAGATGACCGCCGCCGATGCAACCCGCCGCATCACGATCGCCGAGGCCGGACGCCACGCCGGCGAAACGGTGCGCATTCCCGGGTGGCTCTACAACCTCCGCAAGTCCGGCAAAATCGTGTTCCCGTTGCTTCGCGACGGCACCGGCATCATGCAGTGCGTCGCCGTCAAGAGCCAGTTGCCGGAGGCCTTGTTCGAGACCATCAAGGATCTCACGCAGGAATCCTCCATCATCGTCACCGGCAAGATCCGGGCGGAAGCCCGCGCTCCCGGCGGCTACGAGATGGATGTCGAGAACGTCGAGGTCCTTCAGCGTGTGCCCGAGTCCGATCCCTATCCGATCACGCCGAAGGACCATGGCATCGAGTTTCTGCTGGACCACCGGCACCTCTGGCTCCGCAGCCGCCGCCAGCACGCCGTCATCCGCGTCCGCCACGAGGTGGTCAAGGCGATCCGCGATTACTTCGATTCAAACGGCTACACGCTGGTCGACACGCCCATCTTCACGCCGGCCGCCTGCGAGGGCACGACCACTCTGTTCGAAGTCAACTACTTCGACGACGAGAAGGTGTACCTCACCCAGTCCGGCCAGCTTTACAACGAGGCCACCGCCATGGCCTTCGGGAAGGTGTACACCTTCGGCCCGACGTTTCGGGCGGAGCGCTCGAAGACACGACGCCATCTGACCGAGTTCTGGATGGTCGAGCCCGAGATGGCCTACGCCACGCTCGAGGACGTCAAGCAGGCGGCCGAAGAGCTCATCTGCTTCGTCGTCGGCCGGGTGCTCGAAAACCGGCGCAGCGAGCTGGCGGTGCTGGAGCGCGACGTCTCCCGGATCGAGACCGTCAAGCCGCCGTTCCCGCGCATCAGCTACGACGAGGCGATCCAGATTCTGCAACGCAAGGGCAGCCAGATCCAGTGGGGCGGCGATTTCGGCGGAACCGACGAGACGCTCATCGGCGAAGAATTCGACCGCCCGGTGATGGTGGACCGATATCCGACGCATGTCAAGGCTTTTTACATGCAACCCGACCCGGATCGCCCGGAAGTCGCCCTCGGCGTCGATGTGCTTGCCCCGGAAGGTTACGGCGAACTGGTTGGCGGCGGGCAGCGCATCCACGATCTCGACCTGCTGCTGCAACGGCTGGAGGAACAAAGCCTGCCGCGCGGGGCGTTCAACTGGTACCTGGACCTTCGGAAGTTCGGCTCGGTGCCCCACGGCGGTTTCGGCATGGGCGTCGAACGGTGCGTGGCCTGGATCTGCGGCCTGGAGCACGTGCGCGAGACCATCGCCTTCCCAAGGATGCTCTACCGGACGCGGCCGTGACTCGCCCCTCCTCCATCACCATCATCGGAGCCCCCCTCGACCTCGGCGCCGGCCGCCGTGGCGTAGACATGGGCCCTTCGGCGCTGCGGGTCGCCAACCTCAACGCGCGGCTGGCATCGCTCGGCTACCGGGTCGAGGACCTCGGCAACGTCGCCGTCGACCAGCCCGAAAGCTTACCCGCCGGCTCGAGCAGCTCAAGGTACCTGCCGCAGATCGCCCAGACCTGCCAGCGTCTGGCCCGGCTAGTCAGCAAGTCATCCGCCAACGGCAGCCTGCCGCTCGTCCTCGGCGGCGACCATTCCGTGGCCATCGGCTCCGTGTCGGGCATGACAAAGCGTTTCCGGAAGCAGCGGGCGAACCTTGGCTTGGTCTGGATCGACGCCCACGCCGACATGAACACTCCCGAGACGACCCCAAGCGGCAACGTGCACGGCATGCCGCTGGCTTGCCTGATCGGAATGGGGCCGCGGGCGCTCACTCACCTCGGAGGCTTCTCGCCGAAAATCGCCCCGAGAAACATCGCGCTGGTTGGCGTTCGCGAGGTGGATCAATTGGAGAAGCCGCACGTGAAAGACTCCGGCGTGCGCGCCTTCACCATGCGGGACATCGATGAGCGCGGCCTCCGCGCCGTCATGGAAGATGCAATTCGAATCGCCTCATCAGGAACCGCCGGCTTCCACGTCTCACTTGACATGGACAGCGTCGATCCGCGGGAAGCGCCCGGCGTCGGCACTCCCGTCCGCGGCGGCATCACCTACCGCGAGGCCCACCTGGCCATGGAAATCGTCTGCGACTCGGGACGGATGACCTCCATGGACGTGGTCGAGGTGAACCCCGTCATCGACGAAGCCAACCGGACCGCAATCCTGGCCGTCGAGCTGGTGATGTCTGCCCTGGGGAAGCGAATTCTCTAGCACCCAGCCGGCGGCGCCTTGCCGCACTTCATCATCCGCTGGAACAGGGCGTCCCTTCCAAGGGAACCCGGGGAAAGGGGCGCCTCTCACATTCCTTCAAGCGCCTCACGGTAATGGTCGTATGTCGACCGGTCGAAGAGCACAAACGTCACTTCCCGCACCTTCGAGTCGGGCCGGGCCAGAAACTCGGTCACGGCACCCACCGCGACCCTCGCCGCTTCACCGATGGGATAGCCGTAGGCGCCGGTGCTGATCGACGGAAAGCTGATCGTCTCGACGCCGCGCGCTTCAGCCATTTCCAGGCACGTGCGGTAGCAGGAAGCCAGCAACTCCGGTTCCCCATGCCGCCCGTCGCGATAGATCGGGCCGACGGCGTGAAACACGAACTTGGCCGGCAGGCGTCCGGCGGTGGTGGCGACGGCGCTGCCGGTCGGGCAGCCGCCATGCTTTTCCCGGATGCCGTCGAGTTCGCGCATGATCTCCGGCCCGCCGGCGCGGTGAATGGCGCCGTCCACGCCACCGCCTCCCGCGAGCGCGGAGCTGGCCGCGTTCACGATGGCGCCGGCCGGCTGTTTGGTGATGTCGCCGGTGATCAGTCGCAGCACGCTGCCGTTCGCGAATCGCTTCTCCATACCGTTATAGTAATAGAAGATGCGCTCGCCCAAGACCGCGCCGGCGCTTGTTCTGTTCGACATCGACGGCACGTTGATTCGCCGCGCCGGACCACACCACCGGACATCGCTCATCGAAGCCATCCGCCGCTGTACAGGCTTGGAAACAACCACAGAAGGGGTTCCGCTGCACGGCATGTTGGATCCCGACATCCTCGCCGAGATGATGGGCAAAGCCGGCGCATCGGCGGCGCTGATTCGTCGCTCTCTTCCGGGCATCTGCCAGGCGGCGCAGTCGATCTACACGCAGGTCGTCCCGAACCTGGAGCGGAAAGTCTGCCCGGGCGTCCGCCGGCTGCTCGCGCGCCTCGAGCGGCTCGGCGTGCCGATGGCGCTGGTCACGGGGAACCTGACGCGCATTGGCTGGAAGAAGATGCAACGGGCCGGACTGCGGAGCTATTTCCGGTTCGGGAAGTTCGGCGAGATGAGCCGCGACCGCGCGGGTCTCGTGCGGCTGGCGCTGCGCGAGGCGAAGGGCCGCGGCTGGGCCGGTAACGGCGTTCCGGTATGGCTCGTCGGCGACACGCCGGTCGACGTCCGGGCCGCCCAGCTCAACCGCGTCCACTCGGTCGCCGTCGCCACAGGAATCTCCACGCGCGCCGAGCTGGACGCCTCCTCCCCCGACCTCCTGTTCGACGACCTGACGGAATTGCGAGCCGAACAGTTGATCCAACCGGACTGACCGGTGATTGTTCAGCGGGCCGGTGCCGCGTTCATAAGCTGCGACCGCATCGCCAGCGCGGAGGCGTTGTCCGGAAGAATCGCCAGCTCGGCCTCCACTTCCTTCAGCGCCTCCTCGCGCTTCCCCTGCTTGGCGTAGATCTGCGCGATCACCAGGTGCAATCCCGGCTGCTTCGGATCCAGGCTCAGCGCCTTTCGGAAAGACTCGATGGCTGAGTCCTCTTTGCCGATAGCCGCGAGGTTTTCGCCTTTCAGTTGCAGCGTCCGTGGGGCGGACGGCGCCGCCGCCGCCATCTTCTGGAAGTACTTCGCCGCCAGCTTGAGGTACATTTTCCCGAGGCGATACGCGTACTCCGGCTCGTTCGGGACCAGCTTGCGCAGCTCCCGATACTGCTCCGCCGCTTGCTCCAGGCGACCCCGGCGCTCCAGCACCCAGGCGAGCTGAAGCCGTCCTTGTGGCTCGCCCGGCGCGAGCTTCACGGCCATCTCGAGCTCCGTCGCGGCCGCGGCGAACTTGCCCGTCGCCACCAGGCTCACCCCTGCGAGAATGCGCGGTGCGGCGTAGTTCGCATCCAGGCGGATAGCCTCGCGGAACTGCGCCAGGGCGGCCTCATGGTCGCGCTTGGCTTGGTAGACGATCCCGAGATTGTTGTGAACGAAAGAGGCCTTGCCTCCCTGCTTCAGCACGTCCTGAAACGCGCGCTCCGCTTCCTCCAGCCGGCCGGCTTTCTGCGCCTCCACCCCTCGCTGGAAGAGTTCCTGCACCGCCGCCGGCCATTGCGGCTGCGCGCCCGCGACGGCCACGGCCAGCCAGGCCAGGGCTCCTCGAAGCAGGATTCTCAAGGCTTAGCCTCTCCGGCAATCGCCACTTTGCGCTGTCGCTCAAATGTCGTCCGGACCCGTTCCAGCTCCTGGCGGTGCAGCTCACGGACCTTGCGAAACGCCTCGGCGGCCGCTTCTTTGCGGCCCATCTCCCGGTAAGCGCGGCCCAGCAGGAGATACGCCTGTCGCATCGCCGGTTCCAGTTTCGCCGCCAGTTCCAGCTCCTTCATCGCCTCTTCGGCCTCGCCGAGCTGAAACAAGGCGTCGCCCAGCGCGAAGTGAGCCACCGCCGAGCCGGGATCGAGCGCGGCCGCCCGGCGAAACTGGTCCTTCGCCTGGTCCGGCCGCCCCTGCCGAAGCTGGCAGACCCCAAGCCCGTACGCACTGTCGTACTCCCAAGGATTGATCTCGATGGCCCGCCGGTAGTATTCGGCGGCCTCCTCGAAGTTCAGATCCATCCGCTTCATGTCCCCGAGAGCGATGAGCACCTCCTCGCTGCGAGGATTGGCCTGGAGCGCCTTCTTGTACTCCACTTCCGCCTCGGCCTTATCGCCCGCGGCATCGGCGGCTTCCGCCAGAAGCTGGTGGACACGCGCCGAATCCGGCGCCATCGCGAACAGTTGCTGGAACTCGGCTTGCGACAGCATGGCCGAGAGCCGGCCGAGGAAATAGAGGGCGTCGACGTTCGCCGGATCGAGGTGCAGCGCCCGCTCGAGATCCCGCCTGGCGGCATCGTGCTGCCCCTGCGCCAGCTTCGCCCGCGCCAGCACCACGCGCGCCGCCGCGGACTGCGGATTTGCCTTCACCTGCCGCTCAGCGAGCGCCGCCGCCCGCCGGTAGTCGCCGCGGTAGAGTTCGCGGGTGGCTTCGTCGAGGTTGCCAAGGACTGCCGTTGCGCCGACCACCCAGAGGAGTACCGGCCCTACGCGATGCATCGTGGCTCTCTTTCACTGTAGTATGCCCGGCGGCAAGAGGAGAACCGGAGTCCTTCACACAAGGCTTCCGGCCCGCACCTCCCGTATAATACGCCGGAGAACGCCGCTCCCTGCGGATCAACGGGTACAGCAGCAGGGTGGCCAGCGTCATCGGACCCCAGACGGTGAATGGCGTTCCGACCTGATCCTGCACCAGCCTGACGCAGGTGAACTGCAAGGGTCACATGAAGTTGGCCAGGAACAGCAGTAAGCCGGGCTCACAGCTTTACCCGCTTCTCGTACTTCTCGACCAGCTTCCTGATGTCGTAAGTAAAGTCGACCCAGGCGCGCTCCCACGCCGCGGCTGTCTTCTGGTCGTACTTGTAGAAACCCCTTAGGTTGGAGGTCCCCAGTGTGCCGCTGGCCACCACCTCCCGCATCAGACTTGGGCACTTCCGGGGAGTTGCACAGTTCCGGGAAGAGTCCTTCCATCACCGCCTGGTAGGCGGGGATGCCCGTCAGGTCCATCCAGCGGAATGGTCCGGCGAGGGTCGCCCACCAGCCCATGTCATTGCGGAAGGAGCGGTCCACATCCTCCAGCGACGCGATCCCATGCTCCACCAGGTGGAACGCTTCGCGCATCATGGCGTACATCATGCGGTTGGAAAGAAACCCGCGGATGTCTTCGTTGAGGACCGTCGGCTCCTTCCCGCAGGCTTTCCCGAGTTTCTGTGCCAGGCGCACTACTCGCGGCGACGTTTGTTTGCCGGGGACGATCTCTAGGTATCGCATCACCTGCACCGGTTCGCCCCAGTGGACACCGACAAAGCGCTCCGGGTGCTTCCGGCCATGTTGCAGTAGGGTGATCGGGATGCTGGACGTGTTGGAGGCGATCACCGCTCTCGCTGTGAGGATCTCTTCCAGGCTGGAATAGATCTCGCGCTTCAGCTCCAGGTCCTCCTTCACCGTCTCGACCACGAACGCGCATGGAGCCAGCCCGTCGAGTGTCGCGACAAAGCGGTAGCGGTCGCGCCAATCGCGGATCTTGCGCGCCGGGATCAGCCCGCGCCGTAGCATTTCGCGCAGCGATTTCGAAACGTGGCCGGCGCTCTCCGCTTCTCGGGCGGCCGTGCGGCTGTAGGCAATGACGCGGAAGCCGTACGCCACCAGGCAGGAAGCGATTCCCTGGCCCATCAGGCCCAGACCAGCCACCCCGATCGGTCCAATTGTCGTTGTCGTTGATTCAGCCGCCATGGCGTCATCCATCATAGATGGAACCTTCGCCATCACGGCGCGGCGCTGCCGGCAGCCGGCCCGCGCAGCAGTCTTGCCGTCTCAAACGTGCCGGGAACCTGCCAGCCCGTTAGCTGGCCGCCCTGCCCGACTGGAGATGGACTTCCGGTGCGCAAAGGGCGTGAATGACACCGGAGGTTGTCAACTTCGTACTGCGGTGGATGCACTGGGCGCAAGGGCTCGCTGCGTTGACGGCCGGAGGCGATCAAGTGATCACCAGCAGCAACTCCTTCGCCTCCACGTGATCCCCCGCGTGCACCATCTTCTGGGTGATCTTGCCGGAAATTGTGGCGTACACCGTGGTCTGCATCTTCATCGCCTCCATCACCAGCAGCCGGTCGCCCTCGTTGACTTCCTCGTTCAACTCCACGGCGACAATGGTCACCACGCCCGGAATCGGAGCGCCGACGTGGCCGGGGACCGACGGGTCGGCCTTGGGCTTGGCCGCGGCCGTGACTTGGCGCGTCCGGTCGCGGACGTTCACCTCGCGCGGCTGTCCGTTCAGTTCGAAGAACACCGTCCGGTACCCGTCCGGGTGCGGCTCGCTGATCGTCAGGAACTTGACGATCAGCGTCTTGCCCGCCTCAATCTCGACGCTGATCTCTTCGCCCTGCTCCATCCCGTAGAAGAACTGCGGCGTCGGCAGAACTTCCATGTCCCCGTGCGCCTGGCGGGTGCGCGCGAACTTGAGGTAGACCTCGGGGTACATCAGGTAGCTGAGCACCTGGTCGCGCGGCAGTTCCTGCCCGAGCTTCCCCTTGAGCGCGGCAGCGGTCTCGTCCATGTCGACCGATTTCATCCGCGCGCCGGGGCGCCCGCGCTGGGGCTTCGCCCCCTTGAGGATCACCCGCTGGATCGGGTTCGGCCACCCGCCCTCCGGCTCGCCGAGCGACCCCCTGAACATCTCCACCACCGAATTCGGGATCTGTAAGTGGTGATCCGGCCCGAGCCGCTCGAATTCCCGGACCGTCATCCCGTGACTTACTAGAAACAGCGCCATGTCACCGACGACCTTGCTCGATGGCGTCACCTTGACGATGTCCCCAAAGGCCATGTTGACCTCGGCGTAGGCCTTGGTGACTTCGTTCCATCGGTCACCGAGCCCCATCGCTTCGGCCTGCTCCTTGAGGTTGGTGACCTGTCCGCCCGGCATCTCGTGCAGGTAGACCTCGGCTGACCCCGCGCGGGGACCGGTGTCGAACGGAGCGTAGTAAGTCCGCACCGCTTCCCAGTAATCGGCTGCCAGGTTCAACGCGTCGAGATCCACGCCGGTGTCCCGCCGGGTGTGCGCCAGGGCGGCCACGATCGAATTCAGGTTCGGCTGGCTGGTCGAGCCGCTCATCGAGGCGATCGCGCCGTCGGCCGCGTCCACCCCGGCGTCCGCCGCTTTCAGCACCGACGCCGCGCTCACCCCGCTGGTGTCGTGCGTGTGGAAATGGACCGGGATGCCCACCTCCTCACGCAGCGCCTTCACCAGTTTTTCGGCGGCGTAAGGCTTGCACAAGCCGGCCATGTCCTTGATGCCCAGGATGTGCGCGCCCATCTTCTCGAGTTCCTTTGCCATGCGGACGTAATAAGCGAGCGAGTACTTCGGGCGTCCCGGATCGAGGATGTCGCCGGTGTAGCAGATGGCCGCCTCGCAGACCTTGCCGGTCTTCCGGACCGCGTCCATCGCCACCTTCATGTTGGGCAGCCAGTTCAGCGAATCGAAAATGCGGAAGATGTCGATGCCCTGCGCGGCCGCTTCCTTGACGAACTCCTCGACGAGGTTGTCCGGATAGGCCGTGTAGCCGACGGCGTTGGAGGCGCGCAGCAGCATCTGGAAGCAGATGTTCGGAATCCGCTCGCGCAGCCGGCGCAGCCGTTCCCACGGGTCTTCGTGAAGAAAGCGCATGGCGGTGTCGAACGTCGCGCCGCCCCACATTTCCAGGCTGTACAGGTTGTGCAGCTTGTGGGCGACGAAACCGGCGATCGCCGCCATGTCGTAGGTGCGCATCCGCGTGGCCAGCAGCGACTGGTGGGCGTCGCGGAACGTAGTGTCCGTCACCAGCAGGCGCTTTTGCCCGCGGGTCCACTCGGCGAACCCCGCCGCGCCCAGCTCCTCCAGAAGCTGCCTGGTCCCGCGCGGCGGCGCGCTCATCTCGTGCGAGGGAACGGGCGCCGGACGGAAATGCGGTGGCCGCGGCTTTCCGGCCACCTCGGGGTTCCCGTTCACCAGCACATCGCCGAGGTAGGTCAGCAGCTTGGTGGCCCGGTCCTTGCGCGGTTGGAATCGGAACAGCAGCGGGTTCTCGTCGAGGAACGAGGTGGTGACCTCCCCGGACTGGAACTTGCGGTCGGTGACGACGTTCTCCAGGAACGGAATGTTCGTCTTGACGCCGCGGATGCGGAACTCGCGCAGGCACCGGTGCATCCGCTGGCAGGCATGCGGAAACTCGCGGCCCCAGGCGGTCACTTTTACCAGCAGGGAATCGTAGTACGGCGTGATCACCGCGCCGCCGTACGCCGACCCGCCGTCCAGCCGGATGCCGAAGCCCGCGGGCGACCGGTAGGTTTGCAGTTTGCCATAGTCGGGAACGAAGTTGTTCTCCGGATCTTCCGTAGTCACCCGGCACTGGAGCGCAAAGCCGTTGGCCCGGATCTCCTCCTGCGGCGGCAGCCCCATCTCCGGGCCGTGAAGCGGCAGCCCTTGCGCGACCTGGATCTGGCAGCGCACGATATCGATGCCAGTGACCATCTCGCTGACGGTGTGCTCCACCTGGATCCGCGGGTTCACTTCGATGAAAAACCACTCCCCGCTGTCCATGTCCATGAGGAATTCCACGGTCCCGGCGTTGTAGTAGCCGGCCTGGCAGGCCAGACGCACCGCTGCCTCGCACAGCGCCTGGCGCACCGCCGGATCCAGGTTGACCGCCGGCGCCACCTCCACCACCTTCTGGTGGCGGCGCTGCACCGAGCAGTCGCGCTCCCAGAGGTGGAGGATGTTGCCGTGCCGGTCCCCAAGGATCTGCACTTCCAGGTGCCGCGCCCGCCGGATGTACCGCTCCAGGAACACCGCCGGATTGCCGAACGCGGCCGCCGCCTCGCGCTGCGCCTCCTCGAGCCGTGGCCCGAACTCGGCCGGCGCATTCACCACCCGCATCCCGCGCCCGCCCCCGCCGAAGGCTGCCTTGATGATCAGGGGAAAGCCGATCTCCCGCGCCAGCTTTTCCGCCTTCTTCGGCTCCGCCACCGGATTTTCGGTGCCCGGTACAACCGGAATGCCCGCCTGCTGCGCCAGACGCCGGGCAGCAGTCTTATCCCCAAGCATTTCCAGCAGATCCGCGCTCGGGCCGATGAATGTGATGCCGGCCCGTTCGCAGGCTCGGGGCAGGGCCGGGTTCTCCGACAGAAACCCGTAGCCGGGGTGGATCGCCTCCACCCCCTTCTCTTTGGCGAGGCCGACGATGGCCTCGATGTCCAGGTACGCCTCGACCGGACCCTTCCCTTCGCCAACGAGGTACGCCTCATCCGCCTTGAACCGGTGGAGGCTGTAACGGTCTTCCTTCGAGTAGATGCCGACCGTTCGTAGTCCGAGTTCGTCCGCCGCCCGGAGAATCCGGATGGCGATCTCGCCGCGGTTCAACGCCATCAGTTTCTTCATGGCCTGCGCTTTGTTTGGGGGTACGCCCTGGGGGGGTTGAAAGCTTCAGAATATCACGGAACCGCCCCCCAACCCCTCAACCGCCTAACCGCGTAACCAAACAACCGCCCAACCGAACAACCGGCGAACCGGGCTACCGGCGAAGCGCAAGGTTCGCCGGAACATCCGCCGTTGCCTTTGCGTATCACCTGACCGAGGTGAATCGTTTATGCATAAGCGATGGCTCGTTCTAACGGTCGCGTTGGCGACTGGGGCACTGGTCGGCTGCGACATTGAGGATTGGGGCGACTCGAACCGCTACAAGGAGGATTTCCACCAGTCCCACGCACTCAAGAGCGGCGGACGCCTCTACGTCGAGACGTTTAACGGCTCGATCGAAGTGACCGGCTGGGACCAGGAGACCGTGGACATTAGCGGCGCCAAGTACGCCAGCACGCAGGAGAACCTGAACGCGCTGAAGATTGACGTGGTGGCCACCGGCGACTCAATTCGCGTCCGCACGGTACGCCCGTCCGAGCGCCGCGGCAACATGGGCGCAAAGTACACCATCAAGGTCCCCCACAAGACCGCGCTCGAGCGGCTTGAGAGTTCCAATGGCGGTGTCCGCGTCGAGGACATCGAAGGGCCGGTGCGCCTGCGGACATCCAACGGCGGGTTGCACGTGCTCCGTGTACGGGGCGACGTCGAGGCCACGACCTCCAACGGCGGCGTCGAACTGTCCGACGTCGAGGGCCGCACGGTGATCAAGACCTCGAATGGCGGGATTCGCGCCGCCCAGGTCCGCGGCTCCTTTGACCTACAGACCTCCAACGGCGGCATCCGGGCCGAATTGAAGGACACCGAGCCTGGTCGGCCGGTGCGCCTGGCCAGCTCCAACGGCAGCATCGAGCTGACCATGGACCGCCTCGAGAATGACATCGAGGTCTCGACCAGCAATTCGTCCATCACGCTGCGGTTGCCGGCCTCCATCGCGGCGACGGTCAAGGCCCGGACGTCGAACTCCTCCATCAGTTCCGACTTCGACGTGACCGCCCGCGGTGAAATCGGCAAGAACCACCTGGAGGGCTCCATCGGCGGCGGCGGCCGGCTGTTGGACCTGTCCACCTCGAACGGCTCGATCCGGCTGGTCAAGCTGTAGGACGCGGCTGCAATCTTGTCCCCGCCTTGACGGCGCGCCGCCGTTTCGGCTCGACGCGTCCCAAAGGCTCATCAGCAGCCAACTCCAACTCCAGCGCAATGCGGCCCTCGGTGCGCCGGAGGATGAGTTCAGCATGTCCTCGGCGGGTGCCTTACGGTCACCAGCCCCCAAATTGCTGAGTCCGCAAGATGCAGCATATCGGTAAGCGTCCGGTGAACCCCTCTTCCCAATAGACCGGCGAGACTGCATAGTGGTCTCATGACGGAAACCATCGTTGAGGAGAAGGCGGCCAGCAAGCGCGATCGGTGGCGCGGTCTGATCGCGGAGCAAGAGCGCGGCGGATTGTCGGTGCGGCAGTTCTGTCGAGAACGTGAGTTGGCGGAACCCTGCTTTTACGGTTGGCGGAAACGGCTCCGGGAACAGGGGCCGGTACGGTTCGCGTTGGTGGAGAGAGGAACGGCGCCGGGGCCCGTAACCGAGGCCAGTCTGGAGTTGCTGCTGGCAACTGGCGAGCGGCTGCGCATCGGCGCAGGGGTGGACGGCACGACCTTGCGCACGGTGCTGGAAGCCTTGCGGGCATGATCCACCTGCCGGCCAGCGTGCGGGTCCACCTGTGCCTGGCGCCTTGTGACATGCGCAAGAGCTTCGACGGGCTGCATGCGCTGGTGCGGGAGCACCTGGAGTTGGATGCGTTTGCCGGCCACTTGTTTGTGTTTGCCAGCCGGCGGCGCGACCGCCTCAAGATCCTCTATTGGGACCGGGACGGATTCGCGGTGTGGAGCAAGCGATTGGAGGAAGGCACGTACGCGGTGCCGTTTGGCGACAGCGCCGGGGAGCGCCGGCGGGAGATCACGGCCCAGGAATTAGGGGCGTTGCTGAGCGGGATCGATCTGACGCAAGCCAAGCGGCGCAAGCGGTACCGGCGATCCACATAAAACTCCCGGCGGTAAATCATTTTTCTCTTGGCATGAGTAAGTAAGTGTGTTATGCTATTACTTACAAGTGGCCATCGATCCCAAACATCTTCCGGAAGATCCAAAGGTCTTACAGCAAATGGTGCTGGACCTGCTGGCGCAACTGGACCGGGAGTTCACGGAACGAAGCAAGGTCGAGGCTCTGTTGCGCGAGTTGCTGGACACCAAGCGCAACCGCAAAAGCGAGCAGCTCTCGGCCGATCAACTGGCGCTGTTTGCGGCTGCCTGGCAGGCGCGGCAAGGGGAAGCCGAAGCGCCCGCCAAGCCGGATGACTCCGATGACGATGCGGCCAGCCCTGGCGCCGGCCCGTCGGAGCCGAAGAAACGGACGGGCGGACGGCAGCCTCTTCCGCGGCATCTTAAGCGCGAGCGTATCGTGCATGATTTGGCGGAGGAAGAAAAACATTGCTCTGCCTGCCGGCAGGACCTGCGGCCCATCGGGGAAGAGACCAGCGAGCGCTACGAATACATCCCGGCGCAACTGATCGTCGTCGAGGATGTGTGCAAGAAGTACGCTTGCGTCTGCACGGTGAAGACGGCGACCAAGCCGCCGCAGCCGATTGAGAAGAGCACGGCCGGAGCGAGCCTGTTGGCGCAGGTGATCGTGGCCAAAACCGCCGATCATCTGCCGCTGCACCGGCAAGAGAAGATGTTTGAGCGCCATGGGGTGGACCTCTCGCGCCAGACCATGGGCGGGTGGTTGGCCCAATGTGCCGATCTGCTGAAGCCGCTGTATGCCTCGGCCAAGGAAGTGCTGTTCCAGTCGAAGGTGATCGGGACCGACGACACCGGGGTGAAGGTGCTGGACCAAAAGCTGCCATTCGCGCGGACAGGGCGCATCTGGCCGTATTACGGCGACCCGGACCACCCGGTCATCCTGTACGACTACACGGCGACGCGGGAACGTGCCGGGCCGGAGGAATTCCTCAAGGGATATCGCGGTCACTTACAAGCGGACGCGTATGGCGGCTATGATGCGTTCTTCAAGGACCCGGCGCGCGGTCTGATCGAGGTTGGCTGCTGGGCCCATGCGCGGCGATACTTTCACAAGGCGCTGGAGTCGGACCAGCCGCGGATGGGGCCGGCGCTGTTGCTGATTGCGCAGTTATATGGAGTGGAGAAGCAAGCGCGGGGTCTGGCGGCGGAGGAGCGGCTTGGGCTGCGGCAACAGCAATCACGGCCCATCCTGGACAAGTTGCATAACTACTTAGTGGAGATCGCGGCGGGGGTGTTGCCGAAAAGCCCGGCGGGGCGGGCGGTGCGCTACAGCTTGAAGAACTGGACAGCGCTGACTCGCTATTGTGAGGACGGAGATCTGGAGATCGACAACAACGGCACCGAGCGCGCCATCCGCGGCGTCGCTGTCGGTCGCAACAACTGGGTGTTCTTTGGCAGCGATCGGGGTGGCAAGACAGCCGCCGTGCTGCGGAGCTTCGTGGCCTCCTGCCAGCGGGCCGGAGTCGAACCGTTCGCCTGGTTCAAGGACGTCCTTTCGCGGATCGCGGATCATCCCATTAGCCGGCTCACCGAGCTCCTACCACACAACTGGGCGGCGGCTCGGGCCTGATCCTAAAACGCAATCACCAGGACCGGCACCCTCGCCGGTCCTGGTGATTCTCGGACGCTTACGCATATCGCGGGCGGGGCGGCGCCCGAGTTCGAAGTACGCCCAGGGTGGGGAACCATCCCATCCTTCGTTGACAACACCGGGCCTAGTGTACTGTAGCGCAAATAAGGCTAAATAAATGATTCCTGGACCATGCGGGCGCGCTGGAGCCGGGCAAGGATGTCCTCCCCCTTGGCGCGCCAGCGGTAGGGGCGCGGATCACCGTTTCGCTGGGCCAAGTAATCCTCGATGGATTGCGTCAATTCCCGCACGC
>CAZACK010000011.1:33291-72690 GCA_964483455.1 uncultured Solibacteraceae bacterium | reverse complement strand
CGGGGGAAGGATTTGAACCTTCGACCTTTGGGTTATGAGCCCAACGAGCTACCAGACTGCTCCACCCCGCACTCCAATCCTAGCGCAGCCGGTTCCTGGCGTCAACCAGCTTCAGCGCGAAGGGCGGGCCAAAACCCGCTCGATCAATCTCCAAGCTGGAGGCCCGGGCATGATGTACGCCCACCGCATTCCGCCCAACGACAGCTTTGAGACGAGCGCAGCCTTCGAGATCGGGTGGATTCAGTGGTTCGTCCGGCTGTCCAGCCAGGCTTCCATCAACACGCTGACAATCGACAAGCTCCTAGCCAGCCCTGGCGATCTTCATCGCGATCGGCGTGTTCCACGCAAACTGGAGCGGGCGGGCGCCGCTGCGGCTGGTTGGACAAGATTTCAAGGCACCAAGGACACCAAAGAGACGATTCCCAATCGTCTCTTTGGTGTCCTTGGTGTCTTGGTGGTTTGTTAGCTCAGTTCACCGGATTACCGTCGGCGTCCAGCAACTTCACTTCCCCGAGGTTCAGCTCCCGCACCCCCTGCTCGATCTTCGCCCGGTCGCCCACCACCACCCAGACCAGCTTGTCGGGCCGGATCAGTTTCTCGGCGGCGGTGGACATGTCCTGAGTGGTGAGCGCCCGGACCTTTCCCGGATACGTCTCGAAGTAATCATCCGGGAGGCCGAACTGCACGATCTCGGCGATCGAGCCCGCGACGGCGTTGATCGTCTCCCGCGATCCCGGCAGAGACAGCGTCAGGTTGTCCTGGGCGGCCTTGAGCTCGTCGCCGCTCGCCGGCCGGTCGCGCACGATCGCGCCCAGTTCCTTGCGCAACTCCACCATCGATTCCTTCGTCTTGTCGCTCTGCACGGGAGCATAACCAAGGAAAGGCCGCTGGCCGCGCGCGTCGAACAGGAAAGTGCCGGCCCCGTAGGACCAGTGCTTATCTTCGCGAAGGTTCATGTTCACCCGCGAAATGAACATCCCGCCGAGCAGCGTGTTGAGCGTCTCAAACGAGATTTCGTCCGGGTTTGCCTTCGGGGGGGCGACGTGCCCGGCCAGTATGACGGACTGGATGGACCCGGGCCGGTCCAGCAAGTAGACGATGGATTTGTCCTGGTGCTGTACCTGGCCGATGTTCTTCTTCGGCACGTCGCCAGGCTTCCAGCCTTGAAAGAGCTGCTCCAGCTTCGGCGTGATCTCCGCCAGCGTGGTGTCGCCGACCACGACCAACGTTGCGTTGTTCGGCTTGAACCATGTCTGGTGGAACTTCACCAGCGCCTCGCGTGTGATCGACTTGACCGACGCTTCCGTACCCGAGCCGGTTAGTGGATTCCCATAGGCGTGGCTCTTGCCGTAGAGCAGGGCCGGGTAAACGCGAAGGGCCATCGATACCGGCTGCACCTTCTCCCTTTGGATGGCTGCCAGTTGCTGCTTCTGCTCGCGCAGAAAATCCGGCTCCGGGAAGGACGGATTCAGAATCACGTCGGCGTAGATCTCCAGCGAGGCGTCCAGATTCGCCTTGAGCGCCGACAGCGTCACCAGCGACATGTCGAGGTTGGAGCCGGCGCCGAGTTGTGCGCCCAGCCGGTCCAACTGCTCGCTGATTTCGAGCGACTGGCGGGTCTTGGTCCCTTCGTCGAGCATGGTCATCGCCAGCCTGGCCGTGCCGGCGCTCGCAAACTGATCCGCGGCGTAGCCGGCGTCCACCAGCAGCCGGAAATTCACCAGCGGGATCTCGTGCCGCTCGGCCAGCACGATCTTCAGACCGTTGGAGAGCGCGCTGCGCTGGAGCTTCGGCAGCCGCAGTTCGGGCGGCGCGCCCGGCTCCGGCAGCTTGGACCGGTCCACCGTCACCGAGGAAACCTTGAGGCTGGGGAACGGATGCACCTCCAGAACGTAGACGCCGTCGGACAGCCATTTGTTCGCCACTGCCCGCAAGTCCCCGGCAGTGGCCTGCTGCTTGATCTTCAACTCGATCTTGTAAGCCTCCGGATTGCCGGCGTACACCTGCCCCGTCGCGAGCACGTCGGACTTGCCTCCGAAGCCGCCGATTCGCTCCACCCCGCGCAGGAAATTCGCCACGTACCGCGCCTTGACCCGCTGGAGCTCCTCCGGTGTCGGGCCGCCGGAGAGGAACTTACTCAGCTCTTCGTCGATGGCCTTTTCCACTTTCGCCAGCGACTCGCCCGGCCGCGCCGTGGCCTGGATCATGAACTGGCCGGCAATTTCGTTGAGATCGACGGACACATTCACGTCGGTCGCAATCTGCTCGTCGTAGACCAGCCGCTTGTAGAGCCGGGAACTCTTGCCTTCGGCCAGTACACTCCCCACCAGCTCCAGGTCATGGGCCTCCTTGCTGAAAGCCTGCGGGATGTTCCAGACCTTGTGGATGCGGGCTTGTGGCACGCGGTCCTGCAAGACTTGGCGGTGGGCGCCTTCCCTCTTCGCGATCCAGACCTGGTGCTTGGCCACCGGCGGTCCCGGAGGAATGGCGCCGAAGTACTTCTCCGCTTTCTCCTTCGCCGTCCGGGCGTCGATGTCGCCGGCGATGACGATGACCGCGTTCGACGGACCGTAATAGGTCCTGAACCACTCCTTCACATCATCCAGAGACGCCGCGTTCAAGTCTTCCATCGAGCCGATCACTGTCCACGAGTACGGGTGCCCCGCCGGAAACGTGTTCTCGGTAATCAGGTTGTAGACGAGCCCGTAGGGCTGATTTTCGTACTGGCGTTTCTCGTTTTGAACGACGCCGCGCTGCTCATCCAGCTTGGCTTGGTTCACGACGCCGAGCAGATGGCCCATGCGGTCGGACTCCATCCACAGAACAGTGTCGAGAGCCGAAGTAGGCACGTTCTGGAAGTAATTTGTGCGGTCGTTGTTGGTGGTGCCGTTCAGATCTGTCGCCCCGATCTTCTCCAGAACCTTGAAATAGTCCTGGTTGAAGTTCTCGCTCCCGTTGAACATAAGGTGCTCGAATAGGTGGGCGAATCCGGTCTTGCCTCGTTTCTCGTTCTTGGAGCCGACGTGGTACCAGACGTTCACCGCCACGATGGGCGCCTTCCGGTCCTCGTGGACAATCAGCGTCAGTCCGTTGTCGAGCACGAACCTTTCGTAGGGAATGTCGATCTGGATATCCTGGCCCAGGGCGGGCAGGCTGAGAATCAGGGCAACGGGCAACGCAATTCTGGTTCGCATAAGCACACGTTTCCTCCAATCGTGGTTGGACGGTTCCCGCCGGATATCGTCACGGCGCTTTAATCTGGACATCGACCAGCAGGAACTGCCAGTCCGGGATCTCGTAGGCACGCAGGGTCGTGTCCAGGATGGATCTAGCTTCTTTGGATTCGTAGGGTCCGATGGACGTGACGCGGAAATCGAACGTCCCGATCGGCTTCTCATCCGGCTTCTCCGAGCGGGGCTTCAGGGTCACCGTGCCCGCGACGTCGGCGATCTCCGCCCCCGAATGGTTCACCAGGAGAAACTGGACCTCTGTCTTCTTCTCGGGGTTCTCCAGCAGCCGGATTCCCGTTACTTCCACGTAGCGCTGGACGAGGTTCGTTTTGGGGTTCGGAAGCTGGGGAGCAGGCGGCCCCTGAAGCTTGGGCCCGGAAACGGCGTTCCTGGACGGTATGGAGAAATTCTTGTAGGCGTAATAACCTCCGGTGCCCAGGGCGAGGAACCCGAGCGCAAACAGAACGCTCATCAGCCAGCCGGGCACTTCTTTCTCTGCCGGCGGCGGCTTTTTCAGCTTCGGCGGGCGAACGGCGATCCGCGGCGGTTCGGGCGCCTCGGTTGCGGTCGCAGTCCTGGTTTCAGCGGCGCGTTGCCTCTCGGCGCAGTCCGGGCATTCGTTGTAGGACGGCGGCACCTCTCGCCCACAGCGCGGGCAGATCCAGGTGAACATGTTCTACCCCTACTGTACCGCATGCGCCCATTACCAGCCCGTAGAGAAAGCCCGTGACAGGCAACGCTGTCCACGCGCGAGTGGCGCAGATCGTTGACAGTGCGGTACGTGCGCTTGGGACAGCGAAGCCTGCCACCGATTCCGGCGCGCCACCGTACCGGCGACTTCCATCGCCTGTCGGTGGGCGATCTGCCCATGCCCGACAAAGAAGCCTGTCACCCGTTTTCCACGAGCTGTTCGGCCAGAACCGGCCTCATAATGGTTGCATGCAGTTTCGCCGGCGGGCCTCCGGTGCGCCTGTGTCGCTGGGCATTCTCTCGGCGACGTTCAATCCGCCCACGAACGCCCACCTGGCTCTGGCAGCTTCCGGGCTCACCCTCTGCGGCGAAGTGCTCTTCGCGCTGCCCAGGATCTTCCCGCACAAGTCCTATGTAGGGGCCACGCTGGAGGAGAGGCTGGCGATGCTGGAGGCCGCGGCCGGGTCCGAGCCGCGATACTCGATCGCCTGCACGGAAGGCGGCCTGTTTGTGGAGATCGCGCGAGAGTGCCGGGCCTCTTACGGGGCCGCGGTCGCCCTGCGCTTTCTCTGCGGCGCCGACGCTGCAAGCCGGGTGGTGAACTGGGAGTACGGCCGCCCGGACGCGATCCGGGAAATGCTTCAGGAATTCGAACTGCTGGTGGCCCCGCGAGGAGGCGCGTTCGATCCGCCGCCGGCCCTTCGCGGACGGATTCACCCGCTGCCGCTCGCCGGCGACTACGGCGCGATTTCGGCGACCGAGGTCCGCCGCCGCATCGCCGAGGGCCAGCCGTGGGAGCATCTGGTGCCGGAGCCGGTCGCGCCGCTGGCGCGCGAGTATTATCGTTTCACCACTGAGGCTCAGAGTGCACGGAGTTGATTTGTGGAGGCTGCTAGCAAGGTCCAGTCTTCTGCAAGGCGGAACTACGGCTCGGGCCGGTATTCCACCACGACCAGCGTGATGTCGTCGCGCTGTACCGCTCCGCTGGTGAATCGAAGCACCGCCTGGTCGAGCGCTTGGAAAAGCCCGGCGCAGTCGGAGGCCGCATTGGCCGCCAGCGTCTCCCGGATTCGCTTCTCGCCGAAAAACTCACCGTCCGCATTCTGAGCTTCCGACAGGCCGTCGGTGTAAATGACCAGCTTGTCGCCGGGCTGGAGCCGCGTTTCGCGGGCTTGGAACGTGGCCTCCTCCAGCATTCCCACGGGCAGGGCGCTGGCCGGCAGGACCTGCGGCTTTTCTCCCGCCCGCACCAGCAGCGGCGGGCAGTGCCCGGCATTCACCCATCGCAGCAGCCCGCCGTGTTCCAGGGTGCAGTAGAAGAGCGTCGCGTACTTCTCTCCGCCGGTCCGCTCGATCAGAAACCGGTTGACGCGGGCCATCATTTGCTCCATCTGGGAAGGGCTGTCCGCGCCGGCCAGGAACATCCCTTGCAGCAAAGAGGCGAGCAGCGCCGAACTCACTCCTTTGCCGGACACGTCGGCGGCGACAACGGACCAGCAGAGGGGACTGATCTCCCCGACTTCGAAATAATCCCCGCCGACCTGGTGGGACGGGATGCTGCGGCCGGCGGCGCGGAACCAGCCGGATGAGGGGAGCTGGCGCGGCTGCAAGCTCTCCTGGATGCCGCGGGCGATCTTCAGCTCCTCTTCCATCCGCTGCCTGGCCCGCTCGAGTTCGATCAGCCGGGCGTTTTCCAGAATCGTCGACGCCTCCAGCGCCAGCGTTTGGAGGATCTCGCGGTTGCCGGAGGAAAGATCGGCGGCGCCAAGGCGCGAGTCCATGTACAGCAGGCCGACCGTGTTCTCGGAGGCGGACAGCACGGCGGTCTCCATGCCCCCACCGGAGCGCACTTTCACCAGCGGCACGCACACGACGCTGCGAAGCTCCAGCTCGGCCACCGTGCGTCCGGCGCCCTGGTCGCTTTCCGCCGCCGGATCGAAGCTCATCGAAAGGAGTTCCCGCCGGTTGGTGAGCGCGCGATGAATGACACTGCTCGGAACGCGTAGCTCGCCGGCGTCCAGGGGTCTGCCGTTGCGGTCCCGGGCCGCCCGGACGTCGAGCTGGTCCTCCCGCCGCAACAGCAGGAACCCTCTCTCGGCGCCGGTGACCGCCAGGGCTGCGTCCACCAGCGCGGTCAGGACATCCTCGGTCGACAGCGAGGTCTCGAGCGCCCGCGCGACCTCCACCAGCGCCCGCAACTTGCCGAGACTGCCGGCGGTCGCCGTCATCGCCGGCGCGGCGAACTGGTCGAGCAGCCGGTGGATGTCCGCGTCTTCCAGCGCGAACAGCAGCCGGTAGGAATCGGCGAAACCGAACTCGATGCGGTCGGAGTTCTCCAGCCGCTGGCGGATTACCCTCGCCCCGTTGACGAACAAGCCGTGCCTGCTGTCGAGATCTTCGATGTGGTAAGCCCCGTCATCGAACTCGATGCGCGCGTGCGACCGCGAAATCCGGCTGTCGCGCAGAACGAGGTGGTTGTCGGACTGCCTTCCAATTCGGAACGGCAGGGGTTGAAGGCGGACACGGGTGCGGCTGCCGGCCGGGTCCAGCACCACCAGGGACGCGGGTTCCACACGCCCGCCGGTCGAACCGGAAGCCATCAAACCCCCCGGTCGCGCGTATTCTTCGGGACAATCCGCGGCCTGCCGCCTTGCCGCGCCGCGGCCTCCATCTCCTGCGCCCTCTGCACCTGGCAGTGCGCGCAGTAGCCCCCGATCTCAGTACGGGCGATCAGGATCTGGAAGCCGAAGTGCGTCTCCACCTGCCGCCGCAATTTCCGCAACGGGTCACCGAAGAATTCCTCCACCCTCCCACAGCGCAGGCAGATGACGTGGGCGTGCTCCTGTTTCGAGCGGGTCTCGTAGTAGTGCTGCTCGCCTTCCCAGTGCATCAGGTCGAGCTCGTCCACCAGCCCGCCCTCCTTCAGCATTTTCAGCGTGCGGTAAATGGTTACGCGGTTGAGCTTCGGGTCCTTCTGCTTGGCGAGGCGGAAGAGGCTCTCGGCATCCAGATGCATGCCGGTCTTGTCGATCAGCTCGAGGATGATCTGCCGCTGTCGCGTGAGACGAACGCCGCGATCCTTGAGCGAGCCCAAAATGTTGCCGAGCGCCGTGCCCTTCGGTCTTCTCTGCGCCGCAGCTGGCTGCATATACACGACTGTATCATGGGAGGCGTGCGTCGGCGGCGGACAGGTCTTAGTGCTAGCCGGCGGACACCCGGATTTCCCGCTCACCGTTCTCAAGCGTCTCCAACCGCACTTCGATCCGGTCCGTCGGCCAGAAGTGCGGGAACCGCTCTCCCCATTCGACCACCACCACGGCGTCCCGCTCCAGCAGCTCGTCCAGCCCGAGCGACTCCAGTTCGCGTGGGGCATCGATGCGGTAGAGGTCGATGTGGTAGACCTTCGGCGACTCGCCGTACTCGTGGATCAGCGTGAAGGTCGGGCTGGAGACGTCTTCCGGGGGCGCGGCGCCGAGGCCTTTGACGATGCCCTTGGCGAGCGTGGTCTTGCCGGCGCCGAGATCGCCAATCAGCAGCACCGTTGCTGGTGGCCGCAGAGTGCGCGCCAGTTCTTCGCCGGCGGCGATGGTCTCCTCTTCAGACTTCGTCCGGCAGAGCCGCACACTCATCCATCGCCTCGGGGAGGAACTCGAGCAGGTCGGTGGCGATCAGCGGCTTCTCGCCGTAGGCGGCCGTGCCGAGTTCGCCGCAGCGCCCGTGAAGCCAGACCGCCGCGGCGACGGCGTTCTCGGCAGCGTTCGGGAACTGCGCCAGCAGTCCGGCGATCAGGCCGGTAAGGATATCGCCGCTGCCGCCGGAAGCCATCGCCGGCGTGCCGGTGGGATTAATGCGGACCCGGCCGTCGGGCAAGGCGAGAAGCGTGCGTTGCCCCTTCAGCACGAGGGTCAAGCCACGCCGGGTGGCGAACTCCCGCGCCACGCCGATGCGGTCCGCTTGCACTTCGGCCTTTGTCCTCCCCGTCAGCCGCGCCATCTCTCCGGGATGAGGCGTGAGCACCAGCGATGTACCGTTCCACTCCGCCTCGGCCAACGCGTTGAGACCGTCGGCGTCGATCACCAGCGGGCGCGCCGCCTGGCTCACCAGCATGCGGGTGAGCGTGGCCGTGCGTGGATTCGTTCCGATCCCCGGCCCGAGTGCGATCACGTCCTTGTTCGCCATCAGCGCTGCCAGGCGCCCGTGCGCAGTCTCGGCGATCGTGCCCTCCGGGGTTTCCGGCAGCGGCTCGGTCATCAGCTCGGGCGCGTGCGAGGCGATCACCGCGATCGCCGACTCCGCCGACGCCACCGTCACCAGCCCGGCGCCGGCGCGCAGCGCCGCCAGGCCCGCCATGGCTGCCGCTCCCGTTTTCCCCCACGAGCCGCCGATCACCAGCACGTGGCCGAAATCGCCCTTGTGCGCACCTCTGGCGCGCGGCTGGAACAATGCGCGAAAGTCGCCTGGCACCATCAGTGAAAGCAGGATCGACTCGTCGTCTTCGTGCAGCGAAGCAAGGCTGCCGATCGGGCGGACGGTCAGCTCGCCCACGAAATCGCAGCCCGGCGGCATCACCTGGCCGACCTTTGGCGCGGTGAAGGTCACTGTGCAGTCTGCCTTCACGGTCTCGCCGAGAAGCGCGCCCGAGTCGCTGCCGAGGCCGGACGGAATGTCCACCGCCACGACCTTCGCCCGCGGGAAGCCGCTGTTGATCTCGCGGATAAGCTCGAGCATCCGGCCCGTGGCCGGCCCCTGAAGCCCGGTGCCGAGCAGCGCGTCGAGCACGATCGTGGCCTCGCGCATCGCCGGCGCGATCTCGCAGGCCCACGGGCAGCCGCACGCCTCAAGCATCCGGAAGTTCGCCGCCGCTTCGCCGCGAAGCTCGGACGGATCGGCGGCAAGCACCACGTCCAGCGAGCGCGGCTTGACGCGGGTGTGGAGCTGCCGCGCCACCACCAGGCCGTCGCCGCCGTTGTTCCCCTTGCCGCACAGAACCACGATGCGGTGCGAGGCCAGCGGAGCAAACCGCTCTTCAAGGAACTCGACGACGCGGTGGCCGGCGTTCTCCATCAGCACGAGGCCGGGTATGCCCATCTCCATCGTGCGGCGATCCACTTCGCGCATCTGGGCCGCGGTCAGCACTTTCATGAGCGCACCCCGGCGAGCGACTCCAGCTTCCGAAGACCTTCCGGCTTGCCCATCACGATCAGGTGGTCCCCGCCGGCAATCTCGGCGTCGGCCGGCGGATTGAACACCATCTCGCCGCCGGCGCGGCGGATCGCCAGCACGATGACGCCGATGTCCCGGCGAATCTGCATCTGCTTCAGTGTCTTGGCGGCGAACTCGCTCGTTTCGTCCACGCGCACCTGTTCGATGCCGACGTCCAGTCCCATGGTCGTGGTGGAGAACTGGAGAAACTGAAACACGTGCGGGCGCAGCAGCGCTTGCGCCAGGTGGTGCCCTGCGTGCGTGTAGGGGGCGAAGACGATGTCGGCCCCGGCCAGCCGCAGCTTGCTTTCGGCGTCCTCCTCGGCGACGCGGGTAGCCACCGGCAGGCGCGGGTTCATGGTTTTCGCCGACAGGATCACGAACAGGTTGTCGGCGTCCGTGGCCAGCGCCGCCAGCAGGCCGCGCGCGCGGTCGACGCCGAGATCGCGCAGCGTTTCGTCCCGGGTGGCGTCGGCATGCACGGCCAGCATTCCCGCGCGAATGGCGGCCTCCACCCGGTCGGCATTGCGGTCCGCCACCACGAACGCGGCGTTGGCCTCCTTCAGCTCCCAGGCGGCGCCGCGGCCCACCCGCCCGTAGCCGCACACAATGATGTGGTCCTGCAATTTCTCGATCATCCGTTTGTACCGCCGCTTGCCGAAGAATTCGCCCAGCTCGAGCTCGACCACCGTCTGCGTCATCACGCCGATGGCGAAGAACATGACGCTCACGCCGAAGAAGATCACCACCGAGTTGAACATCCGGCTCGCCTGGCTGAGGTCGTGAACCTCCTTGTAGCCAACGGTAGTGATGGTGATCAACGTCATGTAAAACGCGTCGAAGACCGGATAGCCGGAGACGAGCACGTGTCCCACGGTGCCGATGACAAGCGTGACGAGTATCGCGCCTCCCAGCCAGACGAAGCGTCGCGCGATGCGTTCCATCGGGACTTCATCGCCTCCGGGCCACCAGCAGCGTCATGTCGTCCTGCAACTCGGGCGAGTTGGTCCACTGGGCGACCGATTCCATCACCGAGCGGATGATGTCCGGCGTCTCGCGCGCGTAGTTCTTCCGGAGGACCTGGACGAGGGAGTCCTCGCCGAACATCTCGCCGTACTCGTTTTCCGGCTCGGTGATGCCGTCGGTGAAGCACACCAGCAGGTCGCCGCTGAGCAGCTCGATCCGGCTCTCGCCGTACTCGGCGAACGGGAACGCCCCGACCACCATGCCGTTGGTCTCCAGCCGCAGCGCCTCGCCCTTGCGGATGAGAATCGGCGGCGGATGGCCGGCATTGGTGTAAGTGAGTACACCCGACTCGTCGTCGTAAACGCCAAAGTAGAACGTGGCGAACTTCTCGGCGGAGGTGAAAGCATAAAGCTGCTGGTTGAGTTGCGACACCAGCCGGGAGGTGGGCATGGCGTCGTGCGCGGAGCGTCCGCCGGATGCGCCCGCCGCCGCGGCCGCTTCCAGACAGGCCCGGATCTGCGTGCGCAGCGAGGACTGCACGGTCGCCATCAGCAGCGCCGCCGAAATGCCCTTCCCGGCTACGTCGCCGATGGCGATGGCCACCCGCTCCTCGTGCAGGTTCAGGTAATCGTAGTAGTCGCCGGACACGGTACGCGCCGGGTTGCAGGCCGCCGTCAACTCCAGCGTGCGGAGCGCGGGAATCGTCCTCGGATAGAGCTGGTTCTGGACTTCGCGGGCGATCTCGAGCTCCGATTGCAGGCGCTCTCTCTCTTTCTCCACGCGGACCAGCCGCTCGAGGTTCTCGTTCATGCGGTTGAACGAGCCGCCCAGCTCGGCCAGCTGGTCGTTGCCGCGAACCTCGATGCGGTGGGAGAAGTCGCCCTGCATGACTTTCTGCGTGCCTTCGTACAGGTTGTGCACGGCGCCGGTAATGGTGCGCGACAGCGAGACGCCGATGACCAGCGAGACCAGCTCGACGAGCAGGAGCATCGAGGCGACCGCCAGGAAAAACCAGAACCAGATCCCGCGCATCACCTCGACGTGTTCGACAAACAGCGTCCGCAGCACGGCCCACGGGCGCGAGGCGACGGCGAGGGTGCCGTCGAGTTTCTGTCCCGGGCTTTCCCACACCGCCACCGGCGTGAGTGAGAACCATGTCACCTCCACGTCGAAACGATTCGCCGGCGGCGGCACGGCGCCGAGTTGGACGTCCCCGCCGCCGCGAATGGAGCGTTGCGACGCGCGGCGGTCGCGTGGTTGCTCCTCGGCAGGAAGAGGCGGCAGAAAGGTGACCTGGCCGAGGTCGGTGGCGAGGTTGCCCAGCAGTTCCTTGGAAAGCGGGGCGGTGAGCACCGCCTCCGCCTGTCCGCGAACGACATGCGCCCAGATGTGCAGCCGGCCGTCCTTGCGCAACAGGCCGTGGTCCATTGTCCAGCCCGGCGGTGGCGCCGCCAGCCGGCTGGATTCCGGGTATCGCCATTCGCCGCGATCGCGCAGCAGGACCTCGAGACCGGGGTAGCGGTGCTCGAGATATGGGGCCATCCAGCGGATGCGGTCCGCGCGCTCCGCGGGGGGTGTGCTGAGCAGCCCCTCGGCAGGACCGATGAGCGACTCCGCCCGGCGCTCCAGCTCGGTGCTGACAAGATAGACGGCGATCTGCCCGGTGAGCGAGTAGCCGCTGAGCCCGACCAGCACCAGGATCAGGACGACCGGGACCACCGCGATAAACAGGTAGGCGACGATCAGGCGGTTTCGCAGGCGCCAGATGGCCTTCTTGATCCCGGCCCGGGCCAGCTTCACCGCCACCGCCACGCCGAGGAAGGTGGCGCCGAGCTGCGCCACGGAACGCAGCGGATTCCCCGGCATCACCAACCGGAAGAGAAGATAGGCCGCCAGGAAGAGGAGAAAGAGCTTCTCGATCCACCCAAGCCTGGCGTAGAAGGCTCTCCAGCGGCTGGCCACGGCGGTATTGTAGCGTAAACCGCGGCCCCGCCTGCGCGCACCTCCGCGCAACTCCATCATGGCGGCGGCGAAAACCGGTAAATGGGTGAAGTGTCCCGGGTTCTTGTTCTCCCGGCGGCGCGAGCGGCAGGTCGAGCCAGGCAAGGCCGATGTCACGCTTTTTGTTTCAGTGAGCTGGGCCGTCGCGTCGTGGAACAGGGCCCGGCCGGTTGCCCACCTTCATCACCGACGGCATGCCGATGTTCCTCGTGCTCCAGCGGCAGTTGCGTTCGTCGAGCACGATCGCTTTCCGGCTCGGATCCCACTTATTGATGTCCTTGCTCCAGTACATCCAGATGCTTTCCGTGTACTCGCCGATCTCATCGATGCCCACATGGTTGGTGAACAGGAACCAGCTCTTGTTGGCAGGCTCGAAATAGAGGGCGGAATCCTCGATCTGTTCGTCCCGAGGAAGGGCGGGCAATGCGTCAACACGCCAGACTCCGTCCAGGTGTTTGGTTCGGGCGATCGACAGCGTCCGCTTGAGCGGCCGGCCGGCGGCGGCGCTGAAGAACATCAGATACTCGTTTCCGTGCTTGACGACCTGGCCCAGGGCTGGCTGTGTCAGCGTAGTAAGTGCCAGGCACGGTCAGAAATGACCGCACTTTCCGCTTGATCCACGGCCCGCCCGGCGACGGGGCGGCGGCTTTCATTGTGAAGTAGGGGACAGCGGGAATGCGGTCGAACGGGGGCGTGGTGGTCCGCCAGCCGACATAGAACATGTACCACTTCTTGCCATCCAAAATCGTACAGAGCGATGAAGCGGTGCCCTCGTCATCCTCGCCCTTTGCGCCGAAATCGAGGATCGGGCCGTTCAAGTCCCACCGGCGCAGATCCTTGCTGGTCGCGAGGCAGGCCAACCAGCCTTTCGGTCCGGCGCCGTCGTAATGCAGATAGTAAGTTCCTCGTGTTCGAAGGCAGTCGCATCCCGCATGCCGAGATAGTCGTAGCGGTTCGGACCCTGCCCGTGCCGGAGGATCGGCCCGGCGTCATTCGGCTCCGGGCCCACGGCCCGCTAACGAGAATCCAGCCCAGCACGCGCATTCGCGCTCTGCTTGGGAGCGAAAGAAATTTTGGCCCCTACCAAGCCATTGGCGGCCTCCCGCCCTCCTGCATCTACAGCCTCAGCGCGTGGATCCCGCCCCTCCTCGATCCGAAGCCAACCTGCCCGTCCGAGGTCACCCACCGCACCGCGCGCACTATTGACAGCGAGGCCCATGGATGGCGACCTTCCCACCCTGGACACGACGTGCCTGCGTTCGCCCCAGTTCCAGGGCAGAGAATAATGAACCCCACAACGCCTCCGGAGCGGGACGCCCTTGCGCAGCAGGCCGCAGTCGACGCCATGCGGGTGGGCACTTTCAGCAGCACAGGCATCGCCCATAGCAGCTACATTCGGAAATAGAAGGCGGCCGGGACGGTGACAGTGACTTTGGGCCGGCACGGGCGAGCATGCCCATGGTTTTCGACCTGAAGGAGTCGCCTGGGACGGGTTGTGGAGCACGGCGGCTTCGCCGGTAGTTTGGCAAGGACGAGAGCCAGTACGGTAGTGGAGGGACGTATGTGCCTGCGCCGAGGTGGTGGCGCCGGACTGTTTGACGGAGGAAGCTTGGTTCACAGGCGCTCCTTCCTGAAGCTGGCTGCGGCAGACACCGGCTTGCTCTGCGCGCCTGCGGCAGCGCCGGCGGCCGCCGGAACCTACCCGGTGGGGGATGGAAGTTCCACCGACTCGTATGACGCAACGGTGCGGGCCGTCGAGGGGTGCGGAGGGTGGCCCGGTCCTGCCATGGCCGGGCGAGCGGCGCCATCAACCGAACCTGGTAGGTCCGGTACCCTCCACCACGGGCGTCACGACCGATCCGGAGGTGGTCCGGACGCTCGTGCACATGTCGCTGGCGGCAGGAGCGGCAGGAGTTCTGATCATGGAGAGCGGCGCCGCCGGCCTGGCCAACTTCCGGGGTCTGTCTGGCGCGAGTTCAGGCGCGCCACCCTCCGGACGGCGACCTGATCTATGCTCCGGCGCCGATAGCCGGCACCGGTTAGCCGGCTCTCCGGCTTCGTGAAGCAGATTAACAGCCGCCGAAGGACGCCAATGATCTCGGAGGACGTGACGTCCGACTTTACTTTATCCCACGGTGTCCCAAGGCGCTGCCCATCTGTGATAACGTCGGCGGTATCCGAGCATTGGAGGTGACATCATGTCCGGACTGAGCAGACGCAATTTCCTGAAGGCGGCGGCGGGGGCTGCCGGGACACTTGCCTCGACTCCGGCGCGCGCCGCGAAGCGAGCGGCCACCGACTGGGTGCGGCTGGGGAACTCGGGCATTCAGGTCACGAGGCTCGCCTTGGGCACCGGCACGTTCGGCGGCCGTGTCCAGCGCCAGATGGGGCAGGAGAGCTTCACGCGGCTCGTTCGTCACGCCTACGACCGCGGCATTCGCTTCTTCGAGACGGCCGACGCCTACGACGGGATGCACGAGATGCTGGCGGAAGCGCTCAGGGGAATTCCGCGCGACTCCTACAAGCTGATGACGAAGTTCCGCTGGCATGAGGCCGGCAATCCGAGGGCCACCATCGACCGTTTCCGCAAGGAGCTGAACTCGGAATACTTCGATATCCTCCTGCTGCACTGTGTGCGGACGGCCGGCTGGCCGGAGGAACTGAAGCGGCTGCGGGACGAATTCAGCGAGGCGAAACAGCAGAAGATCATCCTCGCGCATGGCGCCTCCTGCCACGGATTGCTGCCATTGCGCGCGTTTCCGGGCGCAAGGTGGCTGGATGTGGCGCTGCTGCGGGTGAACCATGACGGGACCATGATGGACACCCTCGAAGGCGAGTCGAAACGCAAAGGGGACGTCAAGGAAGTGGTGTCCCACATCGAAAAGATTCACGCGCAGGGCACGGGCGTGATCGGCATGAAGCTGATGGGCGAGGGCCGGTTCAACCGGCCCGAGGACCGCGACGCGTCCCTCAAGTTCGTCCTGAAGCTGGGCACGGTGGATGCCGTCACCATCGGCTACAAGGCGCCGGCGGAAATCGACGAGGCGATCGAGCGGATCAACACGCACCTGAACGCCTGAGGCGGGCCGCTACGGCAGCACGATCCCGGCGATCTGCGGAGCCAGCGGCTCCAGGTTGGCTCCTTCCAGGTTGCACATCAACGCGACGACGAAGCCCTCCTTGGGCAGCATCAGCAGCAGCGTGCGGATGCCTTGCTGCGCGCCGCCGTGGCCGACCCAGCCGCGGTCTCCTTCGGTAATCTGCCAGCCCAGGCCGTAGGGTGTCGGACGCCCGTTCCGCGTCTTCTGGCGAACGAACATCCGCGCGACGGTCTCCTTGTTGAGCAGTGTCCCGGCATTCAGATGAATCGCGAACTCCACCAGGTCCTCGGCGGTGCCGCACAGGCCGCCGCCAGGGATCTTGTTGCTGGTGTCCGCCAGCGCGCAGTTCTGCAATCCGCCGCCGAGCACCGGCCGGTAGCCGCGGGCGCGGTTCGGAATGATGGCGTAGACGTCGTCGGGCTGCGTCTGGCGCATCCCCGCCGGCTCGAAGATTCGCGTGCGGAGGTACTCGGTGAACCGCATCCCGCTGGCGGCCTCGACGACTGCGCCAAGGAGCGAATAGCCGTAGGTGGAGTAGCGGTACGCCGTTCCGGGCTCGAACAGCAGCGGATCGTTCCAGAAGATCTTGAGCGGCTCCAGCAGGTCCGTGTAGTGGCGGGTGCTGTTGATCTCCGCCTGGTCGCGGTAATGCCGGATGCCGCCCTGGTGGGTCAGCAGATGGCGGACGGTGAGCGGCCACTGCTTGGGCGGGAACTTCGGCACGTACTTCTGCACCGGCGCGTTCAGGTCGAGCTTGCCCTTCTCGACAAGCTGCATCACGGCGACGGCGGTGAGCGGCTTCGCGATCGAACCGAGCCGGTAGACGGTTGCCGCCTTGGCGGGCACGAAGTTCTCCAGATCGGCGGTGCCGAAACCGCTTGCCCAGCGCAGCTTACTGCCGACGGCGAGGCCGACCGAGACCGCCGGGATGTTCTGCCGGGCCATCTCGGCCGACACGGCTTTCTCGATCTCGCGAACTTTCGCCGGATCGAGTGCGGTCTGGGCCAGCGCCCAGCCGGCAAGCACCAGGAGCAGGATGGCAGCGTGGCGCAGGCACTCCTGCCTGCCGCCTCGACACTTCCGCTTGCGGATCCGTTCCCGGACGCATCGAGGCCCACGCGTCGAAAAGAGTCTCTGCATCCCTTACGCGCCTCCCCCTCACATCAGTAGCCATGCTGCCGCGCCCGTCCCGAACATCACCGCGAAGGCCGCGGCCAGCCTTCGGGCGAAAGCACCGCCGGCGGTCGAAGCGGCAATGGCGGACTTGACCACGGCGTTCGCAAGCAACGCAAGGATCACGCTGAGCGCTCCCGCCTGCGCGCCGATTCTACCGGTTGTCACCAGGTCGGCGGCGGTCACTGCGACCGCATCCACGTCGAGCGAGCCCGCTAGGGTGCTGGCCACATAGACGGCCCCGCCGCCGAACATCCCGGCAGCCGCTTTGCCGGCCAGAAGGATCAAGGCAAACAGCGCGCCGAACTTCAGAGCGGGGAAGATCCGGAACGGGTTGCGGAGACCGGTCGCCGGCGGAGCCGCGGCCGGCTGCGCCAGGCGCTCCATGAGCAGGCCGAACATGAGGCCCGCCGCGGTCATCGCCGCCAAAGGAACAATGCATGCCCGCGCCAGACCTTGGCTTACGGCAAAGAGGATTACGAGAATGCGCGCGAACTGGACGGCGTTGGCGATCACCGCCGCCTGGGCGTAGAGCGGCGCAACGGCCGGCGTCTCGGCGCAGGTCCGCGCGAAGGAGGCCGTCGCCGCCGTGGTCGACGCCAGCCCGCCGAACACGCCCGCCAGCTTCAGCCCACGCGTCGCGCCGAGAAACTTCTCCAGAAAGTAGCCGGCGTAGGAAATCGACGACACCAGAATTACGAACAGCCAGATCTTGCGGGGCGCGAAGAAACCGTACGGCCCGTAGGCGCCTTCCGGCAAGATCGGGTGGATCACGAAGACCAACGCCAGGAACCGCAGGGTATCGTTGAACTCCGACTCGGTGATCGTCTCGCGGAGCAGCTTGTGCAGGGACCGTTTCGCCTCGAGAAAAGCCACCGCCACCACGGCGGTGCCGATGGCCAGCGGCGCCCCCAGGGGATTGTCCGGCGCCGCGACGAGGAAGCCGAGCGCGAAGGTGGCGACGGCGGCGATCTCGGTGGTGATGCCCGTTCGTTCCCGGATGTGGAAGTAGTACACCCCGAGCAGGGCCGTGAGCGAGATGAGCGCCGCCACCGTGAGCCAGGGGTTCTGCAACAGGCCGCAGACGCCGCCGGTGAGCGAGATCAGCACGAAGTCGCGCACGCCGGGGTGCCGCTCGCCGTGGGACGCCTCGCGCTGCGCGCCGATCAGGAAGCCGATCAGCAGGGCTTCGATGATCGCCTGCACCGCGTCCGGAAGCAGCGGGACCGCATCGCTCATCGCGCCTTACCGGATCGGGGAGAACGCGAGGGGGCGGAGGATCGAGTTGCTGATGTTGGAGACGATTTCCGCGTCGGCATACTCCGGCATCGAGCTGAGCTTCTTCCAGTCCGGATGCGCGACAAACGTCTGCCACGCCTTCTCGCGGGCGGACATGTCGTCGAATGCCACCATGTACGTCAGGTTCGGCATGTTCGGGCCAACGATCGTCTCGCCGAAGAAGACGGGCAGCAGACCGCAGCGGCGGAACAGGTCGATCTCGGCGTCGTCGAACATCTTGATCTTGCGGGTGAGCGTGGAGAGGTTGTTCGACTCGTAGATGCGAAGCTCGAAGACGCGTGGCGGGCGGTTTCCGGCGGTGGGCGGGACTTCGATCACGGGCATCGAATCGAAACCGCGGAGGAGCGAGCTCTCCATTCGCATGTAATTCAGCTCGCGCCCGGAGCTGAAGGCCTCTCGCGCCCGCTGGTACTCGGGATCGGCGTTCAGCTTCTCCCGCGAAGTCTCCATGGCGGCGAGCGACGGGAAGCTGGCAACCATCAGGATGGACGGGCTGCCGGCGGCCACCGCTCCGCTGAAGAAACCGACCGGGCCGATGCCGGCGCGCTTCGCGGCGGGCAGCACCGCGCTGGCCAGGAAATCCGAGGTGCGCTTCACCTGGTTAGCGTGGGTGTTCCGAAGCCGGAACCAGCGAAGCTCGAAGATGGCGTTCTTGGCGGCTGCCGGCGCGGGAGCGGCGGCAAGGCCGCCGGCCGCCGAGGCTTGCAGGAAGTGACGGCGTTTCATACCGAACGAATGTACTACAGCGGCGTCGCCGGCGTCGCGATCAGACGGCCGCCGCTACGAGCGGCTCCGGCAAGGCTCCGAACCGCCGCTCCCGGCGGCGGAACTCGTCGATCGCGGCGACGAGGTCATGCTCGTCGAAGTCGGGCCAGAGCTTCGGGGTGAAGTACAGTTCGGCGTAGGCGCACTCCCAGAGCAGAAAATCGCTGAGGCGCTGCTCGCCGCTGGTACGAATCAGGAGATCGACCTCCGGGGCGGGCGCGGCGCAGTGATCCACCTCGGCCAGCAGGCGCGCGAACACATCCCGGGTGGCCGGCCTGCCTCCCGGAAGTCGCTCGGCGGCGCGGAGAATCGAATCCCGGGCGGAATAGTCCACGGCGAGGCGCAGATGCAGGTTCACCCCGGCGGCTGTGGCGGCTTCGCAGGATTCGACCATCCTGACCAGCTTTCTGGGCAGCCGGTCGCGCCGGCCGAGGACGCTGACGCGGATGCCGTTCTCGACGCACTTCTCCGTTTCGCTGCGGAGGTGCCGCTCGAAGAGCTGGAAAAGCCCGTGGATTTCCGTGGACGGGCGTTTCCAGTTGTCGGCCGAAAACGCATAGAGAGTGAGCGTGCCGATGCCGAGGCGCGGCGCGGCTTCGACGACGCGCCGCACGGCTTCGGCACCCGCGCGATGCCCGGCCAGCCGCGGCCATCCCCGGGCGGCCGCCCAGCGGCCGTTGCCGTCCATGATGATGGCGACGTGGAGAGAGTTGTTCGTGTTCTGCGAAGTACTTGTCATAACAAAGGTTCAAATTGAGAATCAAGAAATCCAAAGGCAAGATCAAAAATGGGTTCCCTCAGCGGTCGCGCATGGCCTCGATGAGGGCTTCCATGTGCGCCAGGTACTTCTCGAACGCGCGGCGGCCCGCCGGGGTGAGGCGGTACTCCGTCCGGGGCATCCGGCCCGCGAACGACTTTGTGCAGGTGATGTAGTGCCCCTCCTCGAGCTTTCGCGCGTGCACGCTGAGGTTCCCGTCCGAGGTCTTGAGCAGGCGCTTGAGGTCGTTGAACGTCAGGGCTTCGTTGGCGGCCAGGGCGCTGACGATGCCGAGGCGCATACGCTCGTGGATCAGGCGGTCGAGATCGGGTGGCGACAACACGCCCAGATCGAGGACCGGCGCGGCCCCTTTCGTCGCGTTTTCCTTGCGAAGCGTGCTCTGTTTAGCCACCGTACCTCCTGGCAATGATGCTCCCGAACAGGACGTGAAGGCCGCCGAAGCCGGCGGCGAGAAACCAGTTGGCCCAGGCCGCGGGCGCAAACAGCGCCGCGGCGCCGAGGACCAGAAAGCAGAAACCCATGGCCGGCACGACCCGGACGGAGAAGGCGCCGGCCGCCATCACAGCAGTGCCGTACAAGAGGAGCCAGACGCCGGGGAGCGGATCGGTCAGCCCGATGCGGTAAAGAAAAACCGTCAGGAGTCCGGCCACAACCAGCGCCGGCGCTAGGCCGAGCGCGAATTTCCGGCCAGGCTGTGTGAGCAGCGGCAGTTTCCCGGACCGCGCCTTGCGGACCATGGCGAACACGCCGATGGCGAAGGCGATCACCGCGCTTCCCATCCAGACGGCCAGCCAGCGTTCCAGGCTCGGCTGCCGGGCGGCGGCCGGAGCGGCGGCAAACGCGGTCAGGCCCATCACCACGCCGCCGATGCCCGGTACCGCGGTGAACGAGGAAGCGCCCTCCATCGTCTCGCGGATGAAGCGGATGTTCTCCATCGCGTGGTCGTGCATCGCGATGGGGGCGTCCGGGGAAGGGCGGATCGGCTGGACTCGGCCCATGGAACGAGAATAGCCGATCCCGGGGAATTGTGTCAAGTACTCTGCGATGTAAAGATTGTCAGCCCACGACCTTGACCGTGACCACCAGGATCATGGCGTTGGCGCCGCCGATGTTGGCCTTGCCGACAGCGACTTCCTGGCCTTCGCGGACGTCGATGTCCGTTCCGAAACCGGTCACGTGGTAATTCAAGGCTCCGGCCTGGGCATCCGCAAAGACTCTTACGGGGCCACAGTCAACGTCATTGAAGATCTTCCTTGTGGACTCCGCAGCGAGCCCCGCGCCAGTCCCGATCGCCGAGGCGCTCGCCGGCCTGCCGTCTCGGGCTCGGACGACCGTGGGGTCCACCAAGCGGAACCCTGGTAGGTGAAGAGGCCCTTGAGTTGTTTGGTCACCGGCTCCAGTTCCTTGGGAATGCTCTCTTGGGCTGCCTGGATATATACTGCGCGGCGGCTCGAAATGTTGAGAGGATTCCTCAGGCGGCGTCGGGCGGGAAAAGCTCCCCCTGAGGGTCCGCCGGCCAGTTCTCCGGACAGTAGTCCGTCGGCTGGGCCGCCAGGCCGTGCCGGGCGCGGATGCGCGCCAGTCGCTCCTTGATCATTTCCGTGTAGCCGCCGCGAAGGAAGGCGCTGCGGGCAAAACGCTCCCGGTAGCGCCGCGCCAGGTGGGGGAAATGCCGGCCCAGCAACGGCAGGAACACGGCCTGTGCGCAGGGCTTCAGGAACAGAACGCCGCCGCCGAAGTACTGCGCGCCCGCCGCCGCGGCCGCGAACGCCAACGCGTCCAGGCTCCGCTCGCTGTCGGTCAGCAGCGGCATGATCGGGTTCGGAAAAACACCGACAGACAGGCCGGACTCGGCCAGGCGCCGGATCGCCGACAGGCGCAGGTCCGGCCGCGGCGCGCGCGGCTCCAGCAGGCGAGCCAGCCCGGCGTCCAGCGTGGTGATGGTGATGTTGACATGGAGCACGTTCGCCCGCGCGATCCGCTGAAGCAGGTCGATGTCACGCACGACCAGATCGGACTTGGTGGTGATCGAGAGCCGGTGTCCCTCCACGCCGGCGAGCACCGCCACGACACCTCCCGTGATCTTGAATCTGCGTTCGGCGGGTTGGTAGGGGTCGGTCGCCGTTCCGATGGCGATTTCCTCACCGGCTCTCACCCGCTTCAGTTCCTCCCGTAAGGCCCGCGGCGAAAACCTCTTCGCGAAAATCTTGTCCTCGAAGTCCTCCGGCTGCCGCAGCTCCATGAACTCGTGCGTGTAGCGCGCATAGCAATACCGGCAGCCGAACTCGCAGCCGCGGTATGGGTTGATGGTCCAATGGAAGGGCATGCGAGGGCTGGAGCAACGGTTCAGCAGGCTGCGGGCCGGCAGTTCTTGGTACTCGACGGTCCGCTTGGCTTCGAGCAGCGGAGCTTCGGCGGCGAGGCGCGCGATTCCGACCAGCGGCTGCGGCTCGGCGGGCACGAGTGTATTTTCGCTTTTTCTTCGCCTATTGTCAACCGGGGTACTCGACTCTTGCCGCCAAGCCCCTCATTCATCATTCACCAAATTCGCCCGGCGACCTCCTCGACGCGCCCGCCGTGGATAATGTAAGGCCATGAGGCATTTGCCGCCGGTCCCCGGAATCATCGCTCGACTGTTCCTGCTCTTCCTTGTTCCGGCTGTCCCGCTGCCGCTCTCCGCCGGGAGCGTGCATGACGAATACCGCCGGCGCGTAGAGGCCGTCAAGCAAGTCCCAGGGTTCGTGGCTTTGTGGGACTTCGTGCATCGGGAAGACGGACCCGGCGGGAAGGGACGATTCGTCGCCCACACCGCGCCGGATGATCCGCGACGCTACCCGCTCGAGGCGCGCAACATCATACGGGACTTCTGGGGCCGCGGCCGTGAAGCGACTTACCAGGATTTCCCGCTCGCCGGCCGCGGCCCTTTCGGCCAAGCCGTTCTTTTTCGAAGGGAGAAGGAGGATGACTTTCTGCCCGTTCTTCTGGTGCCCCGCTCCGAGTTGCACGACTCGCCCCTGGATGTAAAGGGCCCGGGAGCCTCGGTCTCCATGGTCGTGTGGGTGGCGCACCAGGAAGGCGACCATGTGCTGGCGGGAATCTGGCACGAGGGAACCGACATCACTCCCACGGACGACCGCGCCGCAGTCGTTCAGGCAGGAAGAAGGCAGTATGCGCTGTTCGCCGGACTGGCCGCGAACCCCGGCGCGCCGGCGGCGCATGTCTCCGAAAACGGCGGCTCGTCGTTCGGGGACAAGTACGCCCGCAATCTGGCTGTGACCAGGGAGAGGATGCCGGTGGCTTCCGCCGGCGAGGACGGCGAGGAGTGGTCGGTTGCCGGCTTCGTTTTCGACAACGCAGCCGACGCCTTGACGGCCTACCTGAACGGCCGCTCCGAAGAGAATTGGATCGAGGACCCGGCTACCCACCCCTTCTTCCGCTGGCCCGCCCACGGCTGGACGCAGGCCCAGCTTGCGAAGCTACCTGGAGTTCAGGAAGGCGAACTCCCCGACTATCCCAGAGACCGGTATTACGAACCGCCGGAAACACGCCTGGTGGAGGAACGCGTGGAGTCGGAATCCATGACGAGTAGAGTGGTGCTCAAGCATTTCGAGTTCACCAAAGTCCGGGAAACCTACGTTGCCCAGACGGGCGGCGGCTGGCAGTTGGCGAACCGGGAGCTGGTGGCGCTGAAGGTCAATCCCTACTGGTTCGGCCACGACCTGTACGCTCCGCCGGGCGCCAAGGATGGAGCCCCCTTTTCCATCGGTCGGGTGATCAAGAGCAGCCGGTCACCGGGAAACACCGCTGCCTACGGTGGGGTCGCTGTGTTTCGTCGCGCCCTCTCACCGGACCTGATGCGGGGCCTCGCGCAGATCGGGCGCGGCGCGGGACGGCCGACCTCAAGCCGGTTGCATCTGCTTGACCTGAATCGGGTGCCCTCCGGGCGCAATTAGGCAAGCCCTCTTGCGCGTGAACAGCCGATTGATGTTGGTCTGCCGCCAATTTGGCCCGGCGGTTCCAGGCCAGAACTTGCCGGGACGGGACACCAAAACGACTGCTACAAGACCACCCGTTCCTCGCCCACCCTCCGCGTGACCCGCTCGCGGTCGAGATACTCGAGCAGGGGGATGGCGTACTTCCGCGACACGCCCGTCCAGTCCTTGAACGCCGGCACGCTGAAGCGCTGGCCGCGCCGCGCGGCCAGTTTCTCCTTGAGCGAGCCCAGAGCGCCGGCGTGGAAGACCAGGTCCTCGCCGACGCGAACCAGGCGCTTGTCGCGGATCAGGATCTGGAGGAGGGATCTCGCCCGGCCCGCCTCGACACCGGACTTGGCGAGCACCTCCTGCGTGGTCGGCACAGCCAGCCCGGAGCGCTCAAAAGCGCCCTCGATCGCCGCGAGCGCCTGCTCTTCATCCTGCTTCAGGGCGAGCCTGTGGCTTGTGTGTCGCAACAACTCACCCTCGGCCACGATCTCCCGGGTTTGCGCGAGGATCGCGTCCAGGAGGAACGGCGGCGCCTCGGGCAATTCTCTGCGCCGCAATTCCTCTTTGGAGAGCCCGGGCAACAGTGGATTCTGCGTGTGGAATCGCTTGAGGACGCCAATCAGCTTGCGCGCGGCGCCTGAGAACCACTCCATGTCGGCCAGCAGGCGCTCAGGCTGCTCCAGGAAGACAAAGCGGCCGGAGCGGGCCGCGGCGAGGATCTCGCGCTCGGCAAGCCCGGTGCGCGCGATCAGTTCGGACACGGTCAGGCCGTGGGCCGATTCTCGCACCAGGAGCGCGATCCGATCCTGAACCGGTCCGTGCTCGAGAACCCGGAGGCGCGTTGCGGCATTCTCGCTTTTCCGGTAACGATGACCCCCCGCATCCAGCACCACGCCGCCGCCGATCGTGACCACCGGCGAGAACATCCGCGCGATGAAGCGGTCGCCCGGAAGCAGCAGTATCGGCTCCCGCAGCACGATGCGCGCATAGGCGCGGCCCCCCGGCCGCAGCGTTTCCGAGCCGTCCAGCCACCGGATCTCCGCCTCCACCTCGGCCGAACCGGCGTGGAAATGGATCGGAGCGCGGTGCTTCAGCGGCTTCGCCGAGGAGAGCAACTCGAACGCGCAGTCGACGAGTTGCGTGGACCGGAAGCGGCCGGGCTCGGCGAGCGCCATTCCGCGGCGCAATTCCGAGGCGTCGGCGCCGGCAAGATTCAGAGCGGTCCGCTGGCCGGCGACCGCCCGATCCTCGGCGCGCCCGTGCACCTGAATCCCGCGCACCCGCAGGCGGCGGCCTCCGGGGTGCGGTTCCACTTCCTGCTCCCTGGCGACCGAACCGCAGACCAGCGTCCCGGTGATCACCGTGCCGAAACCACGCATGGAAAACGCCCGGTCAATCGGCAGCCGGAAGTATCCAGCCTCGTCCTTGGGGGCCACGGAGGCAGCGGACTCCGCCAGCACACGCCGCAACTCGTCGAGGCCCAGGCCCGTCAGAGAACTGACGGCTACCACCGGCGCCCCGGCCAGGAAGGAGCCTGCGACGAACTCCTCGGCTTCCAGCCGGACCAGCTCCAGCATGTCCGGCTCCACCAGGTCTGCCTTGGTCAGTACCACGATGCCTTTCGAGATCCCCAGCAGCCGGCAGATGTCGAAGTGCTCCCGGGTCTGGGGCATGATCCCCTCGTCGGCGGCGATGACCAGCAACAGCAGATCGATCCCGCTCACGCCCGCCAGCATCTTCTTGACGAATCGCTCGTGGCCGGGTACGTCGACGAAGCCGATGCGGAGGCCGCCGGGCAGCTCGAGATTCGCGAAGCCGAGGTCGATCGAGATGCCGCGCCGCTTCTCCTCCTCCAGACGGTCGGTGTCGATGCCGGTCAGGGCCTTCACCAGCGCGGTCTTGCCATGGTCGATGTGCCCCGCCGTGCCGACGATAATGTTCCGCATGGGGATGTTTCTCATCCTACTACTCGCCTCCTCGGGCTTCGCCCAGGAAGAGACTGCGGTGTTCCGGGCGGACGTCACGGTGGTAAGGGTGGACGCGCTGGTGGTGGAGGGCAAGAGGCTCGTCGGCGAGCTGAGCCGCGGCGACTTCGTCGTCTACGACGAAGATCAGCGGCAAACGATCGACTTCTTCGGCCGGGAGTCGGAGCCGGTGGACCTTCTCCTGCTGCTCGACGTGAGCGGCAGCGTGACGCACTACCTGGAGCAGATCGCGGCGGTGGGGCGGGATGCGCTCAAGCAGCTTGGTGCGGGCGACCGCGTGGCGGTGATGCTGTTCGCGCGCCGGGCGGAAATCCGGGAGGAGTTCACCGGGGATTTCTCCGAAGTCGCGCGCGAATTGAAAAGCGCCGTCTACGAGCGCGACCTGGGAGCGGGAACAGCGATCAACGAGGCGCTGCTCGCGGCCGCGGGATATGTCCGCGGCCACCAGCAGGGCAGAGGGCGCCGGGCGATCCTGATCGTCACCGACAACCAGGGGCTGAACTACCGCACGCCGGACGAAGAGGTGCTGCGCGCGCTGTCCGAGGCCGACTGTGTTCTCTACGCGATGGTCGTCGGCCAGGTCGGACGGCCCAAACCGCCAAAGCCGGGCGAGCTTCGGAATCCCGATTTCACGCCGCCCGACGTGTTTAGCCTGGCCGAGGAGACGGGAGGCGAAGCCACCAAGGCCGAGCGGGCGGACAGAGCCTTTTTCCAGTTGATCGAACGCCTCCGCACGCGCTACAGCCTGCATTATCGCGCTCCCGAAGCCCAGCCCGGCTCGTTCCGCCGCATCCGCGTCGATTTGTCGCCCGAGGCCCGAAAGCGGTACCGTAAAGCCCAGGTGCTGGCGAGACGAGGATACTTCGCAGCGCCTTGACGGTAGCACGGGGCGAGAAGGGAATGATGAGCAGGTATTCGTTCCTCGGAGGAAGTGCTTCGAATGTTGCGTCTGGTTGGCAACGATGTACGGCTGCACGGGCCGGGCGACTTCCCGGCTTCTGAGAGAATCACTCAATGAATCGCCTCGAGGAACTCCGCCGCCGGCATGCCGCCGCCGAAGCCGGGGGCGGCGCGGAACGGCGCGAGCGGCAGCACAAGGAAGGAAAGCTCTCCGCGCGCGAGCGCATCGAGTTGCTCCTCGACGAGGGCTCGTTCGAGGAGACCGATAAGCTCGTCCGCCACCGCTGCCGCGACTTTGGCATGGACGAGCAGGTCATCGACGGCGACGGCTTTGTCACCGGCTACGGGCGGATCGACGGCCGCCTGGTGTACGTCTTCGCGCAGGATTTCACCGTGTTCGGCGGATCGCTGTCGGAGGCGAATGCGCGGAAGATTTGCAAGGTCATGGACCTGGCGCTCATGAACGGCGCGCCGCTGATCGGCCTGAACGACTCCGGCGGCGCCCGCATCCAGGAGGGCGTGCTGTCGCTCGGCGGCTACGCCGACATCTTCCTCCGCAACACGCTGGCCAGCGGGGTGGTGCCGCAGATCTCGGCCATCATGGGGCCGTGCGCCGGCGGCGCTGTGTATTCGCCGGCGATCACCGACTTCGTCTTCATGGTCGACCGGACCAGCTACATGTTCGTCACCGGGCCGGACGTCATCAAAACGGTGACACACGAGGATGTCACCAAGGAGCATCTGGGCGGGCCGGCGACCCACAACACCCTGAGCGGCGTCGGCCATTTCATCGCCGGCGACGACGCCGAGTGTCTCCGCATGATCCGCGAGCTGCTGTCCTACCTGCCTTCAAACAACCGCGACGACCCGCCGCGCCGCCCGACCAACGATCCGCCCGATCGGGAGGATGCCGGGCTCGACGAGATCGTTCCGGAGGAATCGAACCAGCCTTACGACATCAAGGACGTGATCCTTCGCGTCGTGGACGACGCCGAGTTCTTCGAGGTCCACGAGCATTTCGCTCGGAATATCGTGGTCGGCTTCGCGCGCCTGGAGGGCGGGACAGTCGGCATCGTGGCGAATCAGCCGGCGTTCCTTGCGGGCTGCCTCGACATCAACTCGTCGGTCAAGGGGGCGCGGTTTGTCCGGTTCTGCGACGCTTTCAACATCCCGATCCTGACGTTTGAAGATGTGCCGGGCTTCCTGCCGGGGACGGACCAGGAATTCGGCGGGATCATCCGCCACGGGGCCAAGCTGCTTTACGCCTATGCCGAGGCCACGGTGCCGAAGATCACGGTGATCACGCGCAAGGCATACGGAGGCGCCTATTGCGTCATGGGATCGAAACACGTGCGCACGGACGTGAACCTCGCCTGGCCGAGCGCGGAAATCGCAGTGATGGGTCCGGAGGGGGCGGTGAACATCGTCTACCGGCGCGAGCTGGCGGCCGCCTCCGACCAGGAGGCGATGCGGCGGGAGAAAACCGCCGAGTTCCGCGAGCGATTCGCCAACCCGTTCATCGCCGCCGAGCATGGCTTCGTCGATGACGTCATGGAGCCCCGGCAGACGCGGCCCAAGGTTATCCGCGCCTTGCGAATGCTCGAAAACAAGGTGGACACCATGCCGCGGAAAAAGCACGGGAATATCCCGCTGTAAGCGGGCGGCGGCTCCAGAACATATTCCGATCCATAAGTATGCTCCAGGCAGATAAATTCTTGTCCTTGACAACTGGTCGCTCCCTATGTAGAATTCGGTGTCGAATCGGCTCAGAAGGGTGACCTGGCCGAACTGGGAAGGAGTTCTGGGATAATGACGCAGTCTCCGGCCACCGGGGACATGTCTGGATCGACGCTGCCTCCTGACAACGCCAAGGAAGCGGTCCCTCCCGCCAAGGCAGTTTCGCAAGCCGCCACGCGCGCCGCGCCCGCTGCTTCATCTCCGGCTGCCGCGGCCGGCGGACAACCCCCGGTGACGGCGGACTATCTCCGGTCCCGCCGCCGGCTGGCCTGGACCGCCGTCGTGGGCTTCCTGGCGACCGGCTTCCTGATGTTCCTCCGCTTCTTCTTCCCGCGAACCCTGTTTGAGCCGAGCACCCGGTTTCGGATCGGCTATCCGTCGGACTTCGCCCTTGGCGTTGACGAGCGGTTCAAGCAGTCGCACCGCATCTGGGTGGTACGGCAGCCGGACAAGCTGTTTGTCATCTCCGCCAGGTGCACCCACCTGGGTTGCACTCCAAACTGGATCGAAAGCGAGAACAAGTTCAAGTGCCCGTGCCACGGCAGCGGCTATGACGTGGAGGGCAGAAACTTCGAGGGTCCCGCGCCGCGGCCGATGGACCGAACCCATGTCGAGCTTGACGCCGAAGGCCAGATCGTGGTGGACACCAACCGTCTGTACCAGTGCCCGCCCGGTCTCCCGTGCGCGTTCGACACGGATCCGAATTCCTATCTCATCGTCTCATGACATAACGCTCGCACTAACTTGACATTACCGGACAAACCGCATGGCCACGGAACATCAACCGAAGGAAGAGAAGGCCGGAATCGGGCTCCTACAGCGGGCCCGCGAAGAGGTCCGGGACCTCAAGGAAGACATCCGCAAGCCGCAGAAGACGCAGGTCTGGAAGTCGATCTTCCGGGTCAAGCACGACCGGGCCGAACCTCGCACTCGAGCCCTGGCCGTTCTTGCCAATGTCTTTCTCCATCTTCATCCCGCCAGGATCAACCGCGATGCCGTCCGCTACAGCTACACATGGGGCATGGGAGGCATCAGCTTCTACCTGTTCATCGTGCTGACGCTGACCGGCGTGCTGCTGATGTTCTACTATCATCCGACGAAGGTCCAGGCGTTTCGCGACATCCTGTATCTGGAACACGACGTTCCCTTCGGGAAACTGCTGCGGAACATGCACCGCTGGGCCGCGCACCTGATGATCATCACGGTCTGGCTGCACATGTTTCGCGTAGTTCTGACCGGGTCTTATAAGAAACCTCGTGAGTTCAATTGGTGCGTCGGAGTCATCCTTCTGGTCCTTACTCTGCTGCTATCATTCACGGGCTACTTGCTGCCGGACGATCAACTGGGATTCTGGGCGGTGACGGTGGGTACCAACATGGCGCGGGCCACCCCGCTGCTCGGGCATGAAGGACCGTTCGGACCCGAACTGGCGATGACCCCGTTCAATGATGTCCGTTTCGCCCTCTTGGGCGGCTCCATTGTGGATGCGAATGCTTTGCTGCGGGCCTACATCTGGCACTGCATCGCCATTCCGCTGATTGCGGCGGTCTTCATGGGTGTGCACTTCTGGCGCGTGCGCAAGGACGGAGGGATCTCCGGACCGGCGCCCGTGGTGCTGGAGTCGGAGATGAAGTAGCGGCTGGGCGGTATCAAAACCCGGTGCAATTCTGAGTAGCGGCTGTCGCCGGTGTGAGGGGAAACAAATGGACTGGGCGCAAATCTGGGAGATTGTCTCGCTGCCCGATAACATACCGATCGTCGCCATCGCTGTCTTGGTCCCCTTCTATACCTGGTACGGCCTGCGCCAGGCGGTGGCCACCGATCGGCTCACCCGTCGCCTGGAAAGCGACCCCGAACTCGCCAAGACCCACCACCGCAAGATCCATCCGTATCGGCCCGGCTGGGCCAAGGAGGTTCCTGTCTGGCCTTACCTGTTGCGGATCGAATTCCTGGCGGCGCTCATCGTAACGCTGGTGCTCATGGTTTGGTCCATTACTCTCAACGCTCCTCTCGAGGAGCCGGCCAATCCGAACCACACCATGAATCCCTCCAAGGCCCCCTGGTACTTTGTGGGACTTCAGGAAATGCTGGTCTATTTCGACCCGTGGTTCGCCGGCGTCGTGCTGCCGACCCTTATCATCATCGGCCTGATGGTGTTTCCATACGTGGACAAGAACCCGCTGGGCGTGGGCTACTATACCATCCGCCAGCGGATGGTATCGCTGGCCGCCTTCGGGTCCGGCTTCCTCCTCTGGCTGTTGTTAATCTTCATCGGCACTTTTATCCGAGGGCCGGGCTGGATGTGGTTCTGGCCCGGACAGACCTGGGACCACACGCGCGTCGTCTATGAAGTGAATCGCAACCTGCCCGATATGCTCGGATTCACCGGCGCGTGGGGCAGGGGGATTGTAGGGGCTCTGGCCATCGGGTTGTTCTATGCGGGGAGCGGTTGGGCGATTCACAAGCTCGTCACTCGTACCCGGCTGGACCGGAAGATCTTCCAGCGGACGAGCCTGTTGCAGTATCTCACCTTCCAATTCTTCGCGATTACGGTGCTGGTCGGCTTGCCGGCAAAGATGCTGCTCAGGTTGCTGTTCCGTATTAAGTACGTCTTCATTTCCCCTTGGTTTAACGTCTGATGAAGTTAACGGTGGAACGCTCGCAAAGAACGGAGACGTGAACGGATCGGATCTCCGGCGCCGGGGAGCCGGATGGTCGGGACGGATTGAATGGCGAAAGACGATTACGAAGAGGTGAAGAACTCCGGGGCGGAACCGGACCCGGTCGCCGACAGCTCGCTGAGCGGACCCATCCTCGTCTCCTCCGTCCTCTTGTTCTTTTCACTCGTCTGGGGGCTGTATGACGAGTTGATCGCGCAGCGTCCTTGGAAGTCGGCGCAGCGGGAATTCGTCAAGGCCTATACGACGCATTTGCAGAGGCTCGGTCCCAGACAAGCCGCGGCGGAGAAGGAGGTCCGTTCTTCGGGCGAATACCAGCGGATTGAAACGAGCCTCAAGTCGGCGGAACAGAAGGTCGCGCGCCGGGTGAGTGAGATCGATCAGGAATTGTCCGCCATCCGCCGGGAGCTTGCCGTGATCAAGGATCCATTTCAAGACGTACGAGCCAAGATCGCCGCCCTGACGTATGAATTGGACCATACCTCCGGCGAGAGAAGGAAGGAAGCCATCAAGAAGGAAATCGAAGTGGTGAAGCGCGACTCGCATCGCCTTGAGACATCCGACGGGCATGGTGAAGCCGGCAAGACGGAAGACGTCGATTACCCCGCGCTGGAAAGGCGCTTCTACGGTCTCAAAGCTCGCGAAACACAACTTACCGCGGAGCGCGTGGCCATCACGGAAGGAATCAGGGAGCTTCAGGCCAAACGCGGAGAGTACCTGGGCGACAACCTGGACGGGCTGAGCCCTCAGCAGATCGAGGGCTTGCTGCGGAAGATGAGGGAATTCACCGTCGAGATCAAGCAGATCCATATCGAAGAGGCCGGACTGGTGGATCGATGCGAATCCTGTCACTTGGGGATCCGCGAGCCGTTGACGCTAACGGCGGCCGACATGGGCGGCAACCGGCTGTTTGTCAGTCATCCGAATAAGGCGCTCCTCACGATCCACGATCCGGCCCGGTTCGGCTGTACGCCCTGCCACAATGGCAACGGTCTGGCGACCTCCAACGCGGAGAAGGCGCATGGCGGTTACAAACACTGGCTTTGGCCGCTGTTCCCCAGAGAAAACAGCGAAGCGGGCTGCTTGCAGTGTCACTTCCACGACCGTGTTCTGGAGATGGCTCCCGTGCTGAACCGGGGCCGCGACCTGTATCAACTGAAAGGCTGTTATGGCTGCCACCGCCACGAGGAGTACGATCGAGAGGCGGATGCGCTCACCTCGATTCAGAAACAGATACAGAACTACGAAACACGGCAGAAAGAGGCCCGGCTGGAGGCCGAACGCGAGGTACGAAGGGGCGATGCCGCGCAAACTAACGAATCGGCCGAGAAACACTATGCGGCAGCGGAGATCCTGCGGGGAAAGAGCAGCAACCTCGATGCCGAGATTAGGGAACTTGAATTAAAGGCGAAGTTCCTGATGCAGGACCAGAAGAAGATCGGTCCCAATCTCAAGGATGTTCGGCTTAAGCTTCGCAAAGAGTGGGTTCCCGTGTGGCTCACAAATCCGCACGAATTCCGGCCGGGGACAAAGATGCCGAGGTTCCGACTTCGTCAGGACGAAGTCCGAGCGCTGTCTGCCTTCATCTGGCGGGCGGGCTACGACGGGCCGGAGCCGGCGTCCCAGCCTAAAGGCGATGCCGCCAGGGGGAAGGAACTGTTCGAGACCCGCGGGTGCCTTGGCTGCCACTCGATCGGGGAAGGCGGCAATCGACAAGGAGGGGATTTTGCCGCTAACCTCTCGCGGCTTGGAGAGAAGGCCGGCTACGACTACATCGTCCGGTGGATCCATAACCCGAGGGACCGGACCCGGCCTTACTGTCCCCACGAGAAACGGGATCTTGGACCGGAGGATTACTCGCGGCATGGCTTGCCCTACGTCTTCGAGCTGGAACGATCCACGTGCCCGAACGACGGCCACCAGTTGCAGGTGCAGAACATGACGGTGATGCCGAGCCTTCGGCTGTCCTGGGAGGAGGCGCGCGACATCGCCACCTACTTGACCGGCCTGAAACGCGCCAATGCGTCTTACCCGGCGGACGTTTCTTTTATGGACGATCCGAAGATGGCCGAAAAGGGACGGGTCCTGACGAGCCGCTACGGCTGCGCCAGTTGCCACGAGATCAGCGGGCTCGAGGACGCGCCGCGCATCGGCACCGAACTGACCAAGGAGGGAAGCAAACCTCTCGAGCAACTGGACTTCGGGCTTCTGGAACACCGGGCGAAGAAGGAAGGGTGGTACAACCACAAGGGCTTCTTCGAGCGAAAACTCAAGGATCCCGCCATCTTCGACCAGGGCCGCGAGAAAGCGCCGGAAGATCTGTTGCGGATGCCGAATCTCGACCTGCCGCCGGAGGAGATTCGCGCCCTGACCACATTTCTTCTCGGCAGCCTCGACTCTCCCTTCCGCGGCGGCTTCCGGGTGATCCCGGAACAGTTCCGCTATATCGCCACCGACCAGCAGCGGGATATCCAGGAGGGGTGGTGGATTGTCAAGAAGTACAACTGCATGGGGTGCCACACAATCCAGGTTGGGCAGAAATCGGTCCTCAGCGGTTTGCGGCGCTACCAGGACCCCGACTGGAAGGAGCAGCTCCCGCCATTGCTGTTGCAGGAAGGAGCGCGCGTCAACCCGGAATGGTTGGCTCGCTTCCTGGAGAACCCTGCCCTCGCCCAGGCCGACGCCTCGAGCAACGGAGTGCGCACTTACCTGCACGCCAGGATGCCCACGTTCCATTTCTCGCCGAACGAGATCCGTATCCTGGTGCGCTTCTTTGCGGCCCTCGCCGCCCAGGACGCTCCGCATATCCCCACTAAACTGGAGCCGGTCGACGAGCGGGAGCGCCTGTTAGCCCGGGAACTGTTTTCGTCAGCCGGTGCGCCCTGTCTGAAGTGCCACCTGATCGGCGACCCGCGCCGCGATCGCTTCGCCACCGCGCCTAGTTTCCTCCAGGCCAGGGACCGCCTGAAGCCGGACTGGACCGCTCGCTGGATGCTGGACCCTCAGGCCATCAGCCCCGGCACCGCGATGCCTTCGGGCTTGTTCCGGCGCGAGGGCGGCCGCTGGGTCTTCGCCGGACCAACGCCGGCCGCTTTCGCCGGCTATCAGAAGGATCACGTGGATCTCCTGGTCCGCTACATGCTCCAGCTTACTCCGGACGAGCAGCAGCGGCTGATTCAGAGAATGCCCGCGTTGGCGGCCGGGAGTCCGAGCCGGTCGGATGTCGCGATGAGAACGGAGCCCCGATAGAGAGTGCAACCCATATGACAATCTCGGTCTCAACTTTCCCCAGGAAAAGCATGATCATGACAAAGAGAATCAGTTGGTGTGTGGTAATTGCGATGCTTGCGGTCAGCCTCGGATGCGGCCCAAGCGAGAAGCCCGCCGAGGCCCCCAAGGAGGCGGCGGCGCCCGAGGGTCCGACCTGGCAACCGGCGGGCAATGAAGGGAGCGTCTCCGGAAAGGTGAACTTCAAGGGTCAGGCGCCTAAGTTCCGCGCCATCGCAATGGACGCCGACTCCGTATGCGCGGCCAAGCATTCAAAACCGGTTTTCCCGGAAACCGTGGTGGCCAACAGCAATGGCACGCTGCGGAATGTCTTCGTTCACGTCCAGGCCGGTCTCGAAGGAAAGAGCTTTGCCGTGCCGAAGGACGCCGTGGTCCTGGACCAGGTGGGATGCATCTACGTGCCGCACGTGCTTGGCATCCAGGCGAACCAGGAACTAAAGGTGGTCACCAGCGACAACACGACGCATAACATCCATCCGCTTCCCAAGGTCAACCGCGAGTGGAACGTGTCGCAGCCTCCGGGCGCCGATCCGATTATCCGGTCGTTCGCCAGGCCGGAGGCCACCATCCCGGTCAAGTGCAACCAGCATCCCTGGATGCGATCCTACGTTCACGTTGTGAGCCATCCTTTCTTCGCGGTTACCGGCGAAGACGGCGCATTCGAGATCAAAGGCCTGCCGCCCGGTAACTACACGATCGAGGCCGTTCACGAGCAGTACGGCGCCTCGACCCAGCAAGTCGCGGTGGCGGCCAGTCAATCGGCTTCCGTAGAGTTCACCTTCAGCGCGGAGCAGGCCGTTCGGAGGCCGTCCCTCGAGATGATGCCGGCGCTGGTGCTGCCCTGCTGCGGTAAGTGATGGAAACTCGTCTGGAATCTGCCCTGAGGCTGGACTTCGCCGGCGTCCAGGCGGGGAAAGTCCGGGCGTGCCTGGAGCTCGCCAAACCGCGGATCACCGTCATGATCCTGTTAGTGGCGTGCGCCGGTTTCTGGCTCGCGTCGGATGCGGCGCCGGACTGGGGCAGGATGCTGGCCGCCGCCGCGACCCTGGCGGTGCTGTTGCTGGCGCTGCTGGTTAATTGGCTCAGCGGCGCGCTGGCTCTCCTCACGGCCGGGAGCTACCTCTTCCTGTACACGCCGCTGAAGACAAGGACCCTGCACTGCACGCTCATCGGCGCGTTTCCGGGCGCCATGCCGCCGCTGTTGGGCTGGGCAGCCGCTCGCGGCCGCTTGGGCGTGGAAGCCTGGGTGCTCCTTGGCATCCTGTTCTTTTGGCAGTTCCCCCACTTCCATTCGATCGCCTGGCTCTTCAAGGACGACTGCCGGCGGGCGCGAATCCGCATGTGGCCGGTGGTTGAGACAAACGGACGGATCACAGCGCGGCAGATCGCGGGCTGTTCTTGTACGCTCTTTCCGATAAGCCTGCTCCCGGCTTACTTTCAATTGTCCGGACCGGCCTATCTGTGGGGAGCTTGCATTCTGGGGGTCTTGTTTCTCTATTTCGGCCTAAGGGCGGCGCTGGTTATGTCCCGCCCGCGGGCGCGGCAGTTGCTGCTGGCGTCGGTCTTGTATCTGCCGCTACTGCTCTTGCTGACGGTGTTGGACAAACTGTAAGAGGGGCAGTGCGCAATTCGGCTGCTCCGGGTTCGAAACAAGAGGGGGACGTTCATGGCGGTTGCCTTGGCGCTGTTTTTCTGGTTGGTGGGGATCGTGACGGTCGCCCTGTTTGTAGCTCGCGTGTGGTGGCTTCCTGAGGTGATTTCGACACACGGGCCGGCCGTCGATCAACAGTTGGTGTTGACGCTGGTCACGGCGGGTGTCGTATTCTTCCTGGCTCACATTGGCCTCGGGTACTTCATCTGGCGCTACCGGGCGCGCGGCAGGGAGCGGGCATCCTACTGGCACGAGAACCCGAAGATGGAACTTACCTGGACGCTTGTGACGGCTGTCGTATTCATCGGCTTGGGCGTCCAAGGCAATCGGGTCTGGGCCGACTACTTCTTGTCGCCGGTTCCCCCGGACTCGATGCCGGTTGAGGTCACGGCGCAACAATTCGCCTGGAACGTCCGCTACGCGGGCGCGGACGGCAAGTTCGGCCGCACCGACGTGAAGCGGATTGACGACGCGTCGGCGGAGTTCTTGGGTATCGACCCCAAGGACCCGGCGGGACGGGACGATGTAGTGACGCAGAACATCATGGCGATCCCGGTGAACCGCCCGGTCCGGGTTATCCTGCGGACAAAGGATGTGACCCATAGCTTCTTTGTGCCCCAACTGCGGGTGAAGCAGGACACGGTTCCCGGCCTTACAATCAATGTGCACTTCACGGCCATCAAGACCGGCGAATACGAGATTGCCTGCGCGGAATTGTGCGGCATGCAGCACTACAAGATGAGGGGGAGGCTGCTGGTCATGCAGGACGCGGATTTTGAGAACTGGCTGAAGGAGCGAGCGAGTTTGTGAGCATTGCGGGACTCGGGAAGCAAATTAGTTCAAGGAGGCGACTGTGGCGGCACATGAGGCTCATGTAGAAACACCCAAGAGCTTTATTCGCAAGTACATGTTCAGCACCGACCACAAGGTGATCGGAATCCAGTATTTGCTGCTGGCGTTGTTCTCGGTGTTCGTGGGGATGGTCCTGTCGGTGTTCATGCGGCTCCGGCTCGCCTGGCCCGCCGAGAAATGGCCGCTGCTTCAGCAGTTATTCCCGGACGGCTTCGCAGGCGGTCCGATGACGCCGGAGTTCTATCTGTCGATGATGACGATGCACGGCACCATCATGGTGTTCTTCGTGCTGACCACGGCGCCGCTGTCCGGCTTCGGCAATTACTTTCTGCCGATCCAGGTCGGCGCCCGCGACATGGCGTTCCCGGTCCTGAACATGCTCTCGTTCTGGGTCACGTTCGTCTCGCTGGTGGTCATGATGGGAGCTCTGTTCGCTTCGGGCGGCGCGCCGATCTCGGGCTGGACCGGCTATGCCCCGCTCAGCGCGCTGGGCGAGGTGGCGGGCCCCGGCCTGGGGCTTGGACAAACCCTCTGGATCGTCAGCATTGCCATCTTTTGCGTCGCCTCTCTGTTGACGGCCCTGAACTTCCTGACCACCACCATCAACCTGCGGGCGCGCGGCATGTCCCTGATGAGAATGCCGCTGACCGTCTGGGCCTGGTTTACCACCGCCATCCTGGCGCTGCTGGCGTTTCCCGTGCTGCTCGCCGGAGGACTGCTGCTGTTGCTCGACCGGCTCGGCGGAACGAGTTTCTTCATCCCCGCCGGGCTCGTGGTCAGCGACCAGCTCATCCCCCGCGAAGGCGGCTCGCCGCTCCTGTGGCAACACCTGTTCTGGTTCTTCGGCCACCCCGAGGTGTACATCGCCATCCTGCCCGGCATGGGAGTCACTTCGCACCTGCTGTCTACCTTCTGCCGTAAGCCCATCTTCGCCTATAAGGCAATGGTGTACGCCATCTTCGGGATCGGCTTTATCAGCTACATCGTCTGGGGCCACCACATGTTTATGAGCGGGATGAGCCCTTACTCCAGCATGGCGTTCTCGATCTCGACGCTGGCCGTAGGCGTGCCCTCGGCGATCAAGACGTTCAACTGGCTGGCGACCCTCTGGGGGTCCCGCATCCGGTTCACGACCGCCATGTTGTTCGCCCTCGGCTTTGTTTCTCTGTTCGTCTCCGGTGGAGTAACCGGGCTTCTCCTGGCACAGCCGGCTGTGGACATCCCACTCCACGACACATACTTCCCTGTCGCTCACTTCCACATCATCATGGGAGTAGCCGCGATCTTTGGCATCTTCGGCGGCATGTATTACTGGTTTCCGAAGATGTTCGGGCGCATGATGAGCGAAACCGCCGGGAAGGTGCACTTCTGGCTCACGCTGATCGGCGTGTACGCGGTCTTTATGCCGATGCACTTCCTGGGCATTGCCGGGGCGCCGCGGCGCTATGCTCAACTGACGGAGTTCAAGTACCTGGAGCATCTGCAACCGCTCCACCTGTTCATCACCATTAGCGCGTTCGTGACGATTGCCGTCCAACTTATCTTCATTGTGAATTTCTTCTGGAGCATTTGGAAAGGCCGGAAGGCGGAGATGAATCCCTGGGAGTCCACATCCCTCGAATGGATCATCCCCTCGCCGCCGCCGCATGACAACTTCGGTGCGGTGGAGCCGGTTGTGTATCACGGGCCCTATGAATACAGTCACCCGGATGCGCCCCAGGATTACGTCTTGCAGACGGCTGCGCCGGAGGCGGCGCGACGGTAGGGATCATGGCGACTACGGCGCCGGCGACAAGTGTTGAAGTGAGGCGGACCGGCTTTGACTCCGGAGGCGGCTCGCGCGGCTGGGACGGCGGTGGCGGCGGAGGCTCGTTCCGCCCGCCGCACCCAGCTCAGACCTACCGTCTGGGTATGTTGCTGGGTCTGGCCAGTATCAGCATGATGTTCATCGGTCTGACCAGCGCCTACCTGGTGCGGCAAGGCCTGGATCCCGGATGGCGCACCATTGGCATGCCGCCCTTGCTGGTGGTCAACACCGTCATCCTTCTGGCCAGCAGTCTGACCATGGAGCGCGCGCGGCGGTCCGTAAGGCAGCCGCTTGGCCGCCCGGCGGTCAACCGCTGGCTGGCCGCGACCCTGCTGCTGGGCTTGCTTTTCCTTGCCGGACAGCTCGCCGCCTGGCGCCAGCTCTCGGCCAAGGGCTTCTACCTCAGCACCACGGCACACAGCGCGTTTTTCTACCTGCTGACCGGCCTGCACGGACTGCATCTTCTGGGCGGTTTGCTCGCCCTGGCTTATCTCAATGTCAGGCTTTCGCGAAGATCCGACCTGGGTCCGGAGGGTGCATTCGTCTCCATCCGCCGGCAGCGCGCGATGGAAGCAACGGCGCTGTACTGGCACTTCATGGACGGCCTGTGGGTGTACTTACTCCTGCTGCTGTTCGCTTTTCGATGAAGTAATGGACTTGCTAATCCCGATGTACCGGAGGTCTTGAGCATGGCTGAAGTCAGAACGGAAGCGCTGGCCGTTACCGAATGGGGCGGAGGCGTCTCCCCTTACGCCGTCGGGCACAAGAAGCTCGGCATGTGGCTCTTCATCCTTTCGGATTCCCTCACCTTCTCCGCTCTGCTGGTGGGATACAGTTATGTTCGCCTGGCGAGCAAGAGCTGGCCGACGCCGTTTCACTTCTGGCCTTCCATCACGCTGGCCACGATTATGACCCTGTTCCTGCTCTCGTCGAGTTTGACGATGGTCATGGCCGTCGGCGCATCCAAGCGGGGTGACCGAAACGGCGTGGTGAAGTATATCGCTCTTACCATGGCGGGAGGCCTGGGGTTCATCCTCCTGCACGTGAATGAGTGGCTCGATCTCATTCACGAAGGAGTGGGGCTGTGGCAGAACCCGTGGGGCGTTCCCCTGTTCGGAGCTACCTTCTTCGCGTTGACCGGGCTGCACATGTTCCACGTGGCCAGCGGCGTTGCCTACCTGGGCGTGATCGCCGCCGGTGTCGCCAGGCACAGGTTTACGCACGAAGACGTGGAGATCTCCGGGTTGTACTGGCATTTCGTCGACTTGGTGTGGATGTTCATCTTCCCGCTGGTCTATCTCCTCTCGGCTCAG
>CAZACK010000011.1:15499-33191 GCA_964483455.1 uncultured Solibacteraceae bacterium | reverse complement strand
GAAGTGAGGCAAAGGAGGCAGCATGAACAATGAGATCGGGGAAAGCCACCTCGAAGGAGGCGCTCGCCTGTACAACTGGGTTTGGATCTACCTGCTTGCGCTGACAGCCCTGGAAGTCTTTCTAGCTTACGAGCACATCTTCTCGACCGCTGGGATGCTGGCCGTCCTGATGGTGTTGTCGGTCGTCAAGGCGGGACTGATCGTCGCGTACTTCATGCACCTGCGCTTTGAACGGGCCAGCCTCGTTCTTTCGCTGATCCCGGCGGTGGTGTTGGTGATTTCGCTGCTGGGCGCGTTCTTCCCTGACAGCCTGCGGCTGTTGGAGCTCCGCGCGCAATAGGGATGCGAGGATGCGCGCCGGCGGATTCGTGAGACAAGTGCGGCGTACCTGGATCGGCCTGGCTGCGGCTTTGTGGCTCTTCGCCGCGGTTCCGGCGCCCGCTCAATGTCCGATGTGCCGGTCCGCGGCGGCGGCGCAGCCGCCGAAAGCGGCCAAAGCGCTCAACCTGGCGATTGTCATCATGTTCGTCCCGGCCCTGGCGCTGTTCAGCAGCGTCATCCTGCTCTCATTCCGCTACCGCTCCACTCCAATAGCGGAGGACGTGGGAGATCGCGAACGGCCGGCTTATGACCAACGCGTTCCTGCCGGGCGGAATACAGATGAGGAACACGGCGTCCAATGAGATCGCTTTGCGGATCCTCCGCCTGTTCGGCGAGCCGGACGCGGAGGGCTGGGATCTTCATGCGTTCTTCGAGTTAGTCGCCGGTGATGACCGGAAAGGGCGGATGGAGGTGTTCGACGTTGTAGACCGGTTAGTCGAATGCGGTTATCTGGAGAGTCAAGGAAGCGATTTCTACACAATCACGAAAGAAGGCGTCAGGGCGGCCCGTACAGGCAGTGTTGACCTGCGGTAACCGTTCCGGCAACAGAGACGAATGCGGAACAAGATCATCTTCAACGGGCTGTGCCTGGCCATCACTGTGGGAGCGCTGGGCGTTGCGGCATGGGCGCTCTTCACCGGGATGATCGCGCAACAGGGAGTGGATGGGCTGTTTCTCATTCTCGTCTGCCTCCTGATCGCGTTCACATTCTCGCTTGCGCCCGTGCAGGCCATCCGGCAGGGGCTCCTCGGGGAAGTCCTGGCGTCTTACAGGTCTCGGGCCGCCGGTGAATCCAAACGTGTCGCACAGGCTGCGCCGCGGCGCACGCCGGAGGAAACATGAGACCGGAAGAGACCAACGGCAATCCTCCCGGGCAGGTCAGCCCGCGGCGCAAGTCCGGCAAGCGATCCCCCCTGTTGCTCACCCTGTTTGCCGTGGTGCTGGTTGTCGTCCCGCTCCTGTTCTGGCACGGAACCTGGTTCGGAAGAGTCTTGAGCGACCAGGAGCTCGAGAAGTACCTTCAGGATTCCACGCGGCCTCGCCGAATCCAGCATGCCCTGTCGCAGATCGCCGATCGAATCGTGCGGGGCGACACTTCCGTCAAGCCGCTGTACCCGCGGGTGATTGCGCTGGCCGCCCACCCCGACGTCAACATCCGGATCACCGCCGCCTGGCTGATGGGCCAGGATGACCGGGCGTCAGAGTTCCACGAGGCTCTTCTCAAGCTCCTCGACGACCGGGAAGTGATGGTTCGCCGGAATGCGGCCCTTGCCTTGGTCCGATTTGGAGATGGCATGGGCCGGGCCGAGCTTGCCGGCATGCTTCAGCCGCACGCGGTCCGGTCGCCTCGGGAGGGAACAGTATCGATCCAGTTGGGGGCAGGCCGTCAAGTCGGCACGGGAACCTTGCTGGCCCGCGTACGGGCTGACGGAGGCCAGGACATCGAGCTCAGGTCGCCGTTCCCCGGTGAGGTCGATCTGGTGATCGCCGAGGACGGCGCGCGGGCTGCCAAAGGCGATCAGCTCCTCTCTCTCAGGCCTGACCCTTCGCAAGCATGGGAAGCGCTGCGGGGCCTCTACCTGGTGGGACAGATCGAAGATCTGCGTGTCGTCGAACCGTACACCCGGACTTCAACCTCGTCCGACCTGCGACGGCAGGCAGTGTTGACCGCGCAGGCTATACGTACTCGCTGGGAACATGAGCCCAATCGCTGACAGGCCGGTCGGGCTGGGCCGGCAACACGACGCCGCGTTCCGCCTCCCATTCCTCAATGGCCACCATGTCGATGGCGTCCCAGGGACACCCGTCGAGGAAAGTGCCGTCCGGCCCTTTGCTCGTGCACTTGGCGCAGCCGATGCACGTCGCTTTGTCGACCTCGATGCGTCCGAACGGAGGATGGTCCTCGTCGGGCACCCAGAACATGCAAGCTTCCACCGGGCAGTAGGCCACGCACACGGGAGATCCGGCGCAGCCCGTGCAGTTCACGTTGATGACGGCCAGTTGCTTCGGCTTCCGCTTGCGGAGATCCGTGCGGCCGTGCGACATCGGCTCCAGTTTCTCGACGAGAAGGCTCTGCGCAGTCGGCATGGCTTGGGGAACCCAGTCAGACTTGTCGTTGACTCTATCACAGCAATGGCCGCGTTTCAAGGCGCATGAAGGAGGCTCCCAATGCGATCCACGGAAGCGATTTCCATGCTTCAAGACGCCCGCAAGAGGACACTGGAGTCGTGGGCCGACATGAGCGAGAAGCAGTTGCGGGTGCCTCCGCTCCCGATCATCAACCCGCCTCTGTGGGAGATGGGCCACGTCGCGTGGTTTCAGGAGAAGTGGATCCTGCGCCAACTCAGGGGCCGGCCACCGCTTCGCCCCGACGCCGACGCCCTTTGGGATTCGACGCTCGTGCCGCAAGACGACCGCTGGAAGCTCCCGCAGCTCTCCCGCCAGGAAACCCTGGCGTACATGAAGGAGGTCCTGGATCGGGTCATCGACGCGCTCCCGCAAGGCGACCTCACCGAGCAGGAGGCGCATCTGCACTGGCTCGCGGTCATGCACGAAGATATGCACGGCGAGGCATTGCTCTGCGCCAGGCAAACCCTCGGACGGCCGGAGCCGAGACTCTCCATCGACCCGCCGTCGCGGCCCGCAACGTCGAAGCCCCTGTCGCAAGCGGATGCCGATGTCCGCGGCGGAACGTTCCTCCTTGGCGCGGAGCGCGGCGTCAAGTTCGCCTTCGACAGCGAGAAGTGGGCTCACGAGGTCGACGTCCGGCCGTTCCGGATCGCCCGCCTGGCGACCACTAATGGCGAGTTTCTCGAGTTCGTCGAGGACGGCGGCTACCGCAGGCGGGAATTGTGGAGCCACGAAGGATGGCTGTGGCGCGAGAAGGAACACGCCGTTCACCCTGCCTACTGGATTCGCATGGCGGGCAACTGGTACACCCGACAGTTCGACCTCGTGCAGCCGCTCGACGAGGATCTGCCGGTCGTTCATGTCAACTGGTACGAGGCGGAAGCGTATTGCCGATGGGCGCGCCGTCGGTTGCCGGCCGAGGCGGAGTGGGAATTCGCCGCCTCGGGAGGGGATGTCTCATACTCGGGCGGTCGCAAGCGCCTCTTCCCGTGGGGCGATGATCCGCCAGCGCCGGACAAGGCGCATCTCGACGCGGCGCCTCTCGGCTGTATCCCCGCCGCCGCGCTTCCGGCGGGCGACAGCTCGTGTGGCTGCCGCCAGATGATCGGCAACGTCTGGGAGTGGACCAGCTCCACCTTCCAGCCCTATCCCGGCTTCGCCCCAGACTCCCATCAGGATCATAAGCTGCCGGCCTTCGGTGAGCCGCGCAAGGTGCTCCGAGGCGGATCCTGGGCCACGCGATCCCGCCTCATCCGCCACACGTGGCGTCACTGCCAATCGAAAGACCGGCGCGACACGTTCGCTGGCTTCCGGACTTGCGCGCTGGAGTGAAGCAGGGCTGACCCACCCAGCGGCGCCCGAGGTCCGCCCATCCTGCTGTGCCGCCGGTCACTTCCATCGCCGCGGCCGCTTCAGTCCCTCCGGGAGAATGGTGTTCTTGTCCCCGCGGGTTGCGTTGAGCTGCTCCTGAGTCAGGTCTTCGGCTGTTCGGATATCGGCGCCGTTCAGCCTGGAGTTGGCCAGGTCGGCGCCGATCAATCTCGCGCCGACAAGGTTGGCCTTGCTTAGGTCGGCCGACCGCAGGTCCGCTCCCTTCAGATTCGCCAGCACCAAATTCGCGCCCGAAAGCCTTGCCTTGGAGAGATCGGCGAGGGTGAGATTGGCGCTGAAGAGGTTGGCGTGTCTCAGGTCGGGCCGCACCCTGGGGTTGGCGGCCCTCCACTTGTTCCATTCGTCCACGTCAGCGAGGAGCAGGTCGAAGTGTTCGCGATTCGCCATGCCTGACAGCCTACATCAGCCGCGAACAAGGGAGGGTATGGGTCGCAGTACTCTAGTTAAAGGAGCCAGCCCCCATGCGATTCTTGATGTTCCTGACCGGCTTGAGCCTGCTCGCCCAGCAAGGCCCGATGCGCGGCACCTGGAGCGCCGCGGACGGCAAGCAGAAGCTTGTCGGGAGGTGGACAGCTCGGACAGGTGCAGAAGCGGGCGCCGCTTCAGGGACGTGGGAGATTGTGGGAAAGGAGGGCGCGGTGGTCGCCTACGGGACTTGGTCGTTGGCCAAGGAGCCGAAGTCGTGGAGCGGAAGCTGGGCGGCGCGGCTGCGGGACAATCGGGTGATTAGCGGCGAGTGGACCGCCAAGAGCGATCTGGATTCGTCGGCGACGTTTCCGGACTTGCTCCGATCCGCCATCTCCCGCGTCGTGACCGGCACGTGGAATTCCGGCAAGCACTCGGGCTCCTGGGCCATCCACGCGGAGTGAGCATGACCATCCTGGTGCTGAACTGCGGCAGTTCGTCGGTCAAGCTTCAGTTGATCGACGTCGTGGGGGCGGACCAGGATGACGGTCAAGACCTCCTCCTGGCGCGGGCGTTCGTCGACAAGATCGGCTCGGAGGAGTCGGAGTTCACCTTCGAGGTGTGCGGGGAACCGTCAATCCGCAGGCGGCACGCCGTGACCGGCCACACGGAGGCCATCGGACTGGCGGTGGAGTTTGTGCTGGCGGCCAGCGGCTCGCGAGGAATCGACGGAGTCGGCCACCGGATCGTCCACGGCGGCGAGTTGTTCGCCGAGCCGGCGGTGATGACGGACGAAGTTGTCCGCCGCATCGAGGAGTGCAGCAGCCTGGCGCCGCTGCACAATCCGCACAACCTGAAAGGATACTGCGCCGTGCGCGCAACGCTTCCCGGCGTCCCGCAAGTCGCGGTGTTCGACACGGCGTTCCACCAGACGCTGCCGCGCCACGCGTATTTCTACGGGCTGCCGTTTAATGCCTACGAAGATCACAGAATCCGCCGCTACGGATTCCACGGCACGTCGCACCGGTACGTGACGCTGCGGTTCGCGCAGATTCATCGTGCGCGCCCCGAGGACTTCCGGCTGATCACCTGCCATCTGGGAAATGGCTGTTCGATGACCGCGGTGGACCGCGGCCGGGCCGTGGACACGAGCATGGGGTTCACGCCGCTCGAAGGATTGCTCATGGGCACGCGCGCCGGCGACGTGGACCCGGCCGCGGTGCTGTATCTGATGGACCGCGAGAGGCTACGTCCGGAGCAGTGCGCATCCTTGTTGAATCACCGCTGCGGGCTGCTCGGCCTGTCGGGGATCAGCAACGATGTTCGCGAACTTCTGGCGGAGATGGAAGCGGGCAAGGACCGGGCGCGTCTGGCGATCGAGGTGTTCTGCTACAGGGTGAAGAAGTACATCGGCGCGTACCTCGCGGCGCTCAACGGCGCCGATGCGGTGATCTTCACCGGCGGCATCGGCGAGAACGCGCCCGATATCCGCCGCCGCTGCGGCGAATCACTCGAGGCGCTGGGCATCGTGATCGATCCGCGTCGCAACGAAGCCGCCGTCGGAGTGGAAGCCGAGATCTCGGCCGCGAACGCCCGCACCAGGCTGTGGGTGATCCCGACGAACGAGGAACTGCTGATCGCGCGGGAAACCGCGCGGCTGGTCGTCGAAATGCAAAGTATCCGCCGCTGAACGCCGATAGACGCCGGTGAACGAGGACAAGTCCTTCCCATCATCGGCGGCTTACTAGTTCCTTTTATGCCCTCCGCCGGCGGCATGGAACGTCTTCTTCCGCAACCAGGCACTAGGACAACATCTCCAGAAGCAGCGCGGCAGCCCGGTGTGCGAAGGCGTCGTCGTTGATGTGGGCGTCCACCTCGATCAGCGGAATACGAGCATCGAGACTCGCCCGGAGCGCGCCGCGGTAGGCATCGAGAGCCTCTGGCGAATAGAAGGGTCCGCCCTCAATATCGATCGCCGATACGCCGCGGAGAGGCACGGCCACCGCCGCCGGGCCCCGGCCGCGGTTCAGCTTTTCGGCGGTGATACGGCCCAGTTCGGCGCACTCCTCCGGTGTCGTCCGCATCAGCGTCACGGTCGGATTGTGCATGTGGAGCTTGCGGCCTTTGAACTTCTCGGGCACTGCGTCCATCGGACCGAAGTTGACCATGTCGATGGCGCCCGGACAGACAACCTGGGGCACTCCCTTCGTGCCGGCCGCTTCCAGCCGGTGAGGGCCGGCGCTGAGGATTCCGCCGACCAACTCGTCGGCAAGCTCGGTGGTGGTGACGTCGAGGACACCGCGAAAGAACCCGCCGGCGATTAAGCCTTCCATCGCCTGGCCGCCGGTTCCGGTCGCGTGGAACACGAGGACCTCGTAGCCGCTCTGCTCGATCAGCGCGCGCGCCAGGTTGACGCATGGCGTGGTGACGCCGAACATGGTGGCGCCGATCAACGGGCGCTCCTCCGCCGCCCGCTCCGGCGGCTGCGCCACCATCCCAACGATCGCCGCCGCGGCGTTCGACAGAATCCGCCGTGAGATGACATTCAGCCCGGCGATGTCCACGACCGGATACATCATCGTGACGTCGCGAGTGCCGACGTAGGGACGAGTGTCGCCCGAAGCGAGGGTGGACACCATCAGCTTGGGCACGCCCACCGGCAGCGCGCGCATGGCCGCGGTTCCGATGGTCGAGCCGGCCGACCCGCCGAGCGAAATGATCCCGTGGACGCGCCCTTCCTCGAACAGGCGGCGAACCAGCGCCGCCGCTCCGGCGGCCATCGCCTGGACACTCCGCCCACGGTCCCTTTCGGCGAACAGCCGGCTGAACTCGGCGCCGCCCGCAGCCGCCAGTTCCTCGCGCGACACATCGGGGGAGAACGCCGGCTCGCCGAGCGCGCCGGCGTCGATCACCAGCGTACTGAGGCCGGCGGCGGCGATCAGGTCGCGGACGAATCGCAGCTCGTCACCTTTGGTGTCGAGAGTGCCGAGGATGGCGACGGTTCTGCGGCTCATCTAGTGTTTGACCGAGCCGCGCGCGTCAGCAAGCGGTCCGGTGACGTATCTCGCTAGCGCGAGGGGATCTCGCCCGCCGGCACGACCTCGCAGTCGGGCAGCGCGCGCAGAAACGCCTCCGGCCCGGGAGGAGAGTAGACGGCAACCATCTTCAGAGGTTCCCAGCCGGTGTTGATGGTCGAGTGGAACACATCCGGCGGGATGTGCACCAGGTCGCCGGCCGAGATTGGGGTCCATTGCTCGCCGCCGGTGTCGATCATCTGGTTCCCCTGCCCCGACACGACGTAGAGGATTTCGTCGACGCCCGGGTGGTTATGGCGCGCATGACCCTTGCCGGGCTCGAGCATCACCACACCGGCGCTGAAACGCTCGGCGCCCGTAACGCGCGGCTCGCTCAGCCACTTGATGGTTCCCCAGTCGAAGACCTGCGTCTCAACGTCCGCGGGTCTCACAAAGCGCGCTCCTGGAAGCTCGGGCATCGCCCCTCCTTGTCTTACCGCCGAATCGGAATTCTCTTGAATTGTCTCACCTGCTCGGTGATGGCGCGCTCGGTGGGCAGACGTTCCATGCTCGAGGCCCCGAAAAAGCCATCGACCCCGCGCGTGAGGCTGAGCACGTAAGCCGCGTCTTCGGGCTCGGCGATCGGGCCGCCGTGGCAGAGCACGAGAACCGCCGGCCTGACAGCAACAGCCGCGTCGCGCATGGCCTGCGTGCGGCCGACCGCGTCGTCCAGCGTGATGGCCGTTCGCGCGCCGATGGTTCCCTTGGTGGTGAGTCCCATGTGGGCCACGATCACGTCGGCGCCGGCCTCCGCCATCCGCCTCGCTTCATCCTCGTTGAACACGTACGGGCAGGTCAGCAGGCCGAGTCGCGCGGCGTGGGCGATCATCTCCACTTCCAGGCCGTACCCCATGCCGGTTTCTTCGAGGTTGGCGCGGAAAACGCCGTCGAACAGCCCGACGGTCGGAAAATTCTGCACGCCGGAGAAGCCGATCGCCTTCAGTTCGTTCAAGAAGACGTCCATGAGACGGAAGGGATCGGTGCCGCAAACGCCGGCCAGCACCGGCGTATTTCGCACCACCGGGAGGACCTCGCGCGCCATGTCCACGACGATGGCGTTGGCGTCGCCGTAAGGCAGCAATCCGGCCAGCGAGCCGCGGCCCGCCATGCGATAGCGGCCGGAGTTGTAAATGATGATGAGGTCCGCGCCGCCTTCTTCGGCGCACTTGGCCGAGATCCCCGTGCCGGCGCCGGCGCCGATGATGGGCCGCCCGGCGGCCACCGCTTCACGGAGTCGCTTCAGACATTGTTCGCGGTCCATGAGCGTCCCTGAGACCGGCCAACATTCTATAACATGGACCGGCGGCCTACTTCGCGTCGCGCCAGTTGGGGCCGGCGCCCACGTCCACCAGCAGCGGCACCTCCAGGCGGGTCACGCTTTCCATCTCGCGCTTCACCATCTTCGCGACTTCTGCCGCCTCCTCCGGCGGAGATTCAAACAGAAGCTCGTCGTGGACCTGGAGGAGCATCGCCGTTTTCAGCCGCCTCGCGGCCAGCTCGCGGTCAATACGGATCATCGCCAGCTTGATCAGGTCGGAGGCGGTTCCCTGAAGCGGGGTGTTGACGGCGGTTCGTTCGGCGAAGCCGCGGGCGTTGGGGTTGCGGCTGTGCATGTCCGGGATCGGGCGGCGGCGGCCGAAAAGCGTGACGGTGTAGCCCGTCCGCCGCACCTCGGCGATGGCTGCGTCGATGAACCTTCGCACGCCGGCATAACGCTCGAAGTAGCTCTTGATGTACGTCTGCGCCTCGCTCTGCGGAATGCCGAGCTGCTGCGACAGCCCGAACGCGCTCAGCCCGTAAACGATGCCGAAGTTCACCGCCTTGGCGTTGCGCCGCAGCTCCGGCGTCACCATCAGCGGCGGCACGCCGAAGACCTCGGCAGCCGTGCGGGTGTGGATGTCCTCGCCGTTGCGGAACGCCTCTACCAGCACGGGGTCGCGCGACATGTGCGCCAGCAGCCGCAGCTCGATCTGCGAGTAGTCGGCGACCAGCAGCGTCCAGCCGTCGCGCGGGATGAACGCCGCCCGGATCTCGCGCCCGAGCTCGGTGCGGATGGGGATGTTCTGAAGGTTCGGATTCGACGAGGACAGGCGGCCGGTGGCCGCGCCCGCCTGGTTGAAGCTGGTGTGCAGCCGTCCGGTCAGCGGGTTGATCAGCTCGGGAAGGGCGTCGACGTAGGTGCCCTTCAGCTTCACGAGCTGCCGGTATTCGAGCACTTTCGCGGCGATCGGATAATCCTCCGCCAGGTCCTCAAGCACGTCGGCGGCAGTCGAAGTGGTCTTGCCACGGCCGTACTTGACCGGGCCAGGCAACCGGAGGTCCTCGAACAGCACCTTGCCAAGCTGTTGCGGGGAGTTGATGTTGAACGGCTTGCCGGCCAGGGCGTGGATTTCGGCGGCCAGGCGCTCGATGCCGGCGTCGATCCCGGCGGACAGGGCGCGCAACGCCGCCGGGTCGATGCGGATGCCGGTCCGCTCCATGCGGGCCAGCACCGGCGCCAGAGGCAGGTCGATGGTCTCGTACAGCTCGAGCAGTCCCTGCGAGTCGACCTCCTTGCGCAGCAGCCCGCACAGCTCGAGGGCCGCATCGGCATGTTCCTCGACCGCCGCGCCGAGCTTGCGGTCCAGCCGCCGCTGGGCCAGTTGCTCCAGTGAGCAACCGCCGGGATCGGCGTCGAGGAGAAACGCATAGAGCATGGCGTCTCCGCCGACCCCCGCCGGCTCGATCCCAAGGCGCCCGCATTCAAGCAGCAGAGCTTTCAGGTCGTGCGTGACTTTGGGCCGCCCGGCATCTTCGAGCAACGGCCGCACGGATTCCGCCAGCGTGAGCGGCGCCGCCCGGCCCTCGCCGGTTCTCCAGGCCAGCCCGATGTTTCCCACCTCGAGCGCTCCCTCGGCTGGAGGCGCCAGCATGACGGACACCGGCGCCTCGGGCGGAATCGCGGCGAGCCACGCTTCGAGTTCTTCTCTCGTCTGGAAGGTCCGGTAGTCGCGGCCGACGGCAGGCTCCGGTTCCAGTTCTTTGAGCAGGCTGAAGAATTCCAGTTCCTTGTAGATCTGCCGCAGGCCGGCGCTGTCCGCTTCCCGGGCCTTCATTTGCTCGAGATCCCACTCGATGGGAACGGCGGCGTCAATCGTCGCCAGCCTCTTGCTCAGCAGGATTTGCTCGCGATGGCTCTGGAGGCTTTCGCGATAGCTCCGGCGCTCCACCTCCGCGGCATGTTCGATGGCGCTTTCCACCGAGCCGAAACGCTGGATCAGGTCGCGGGCGCCCTTGTCGCCGATGCCCGGCGCGCCTGGAATGTTATCGATCGCATCTCCCTTGAGCGCGAGCAGGTCGGCCACCTGCCCGGGCTTGACGCCCAGGAACTCCTCGACTTTCGCCGCGTCGTACCAGGTGTCCTCCTTCATCGGGTTATACATGGACACACGATCGTCGACGAGCTGAAGCATGTCCTTGTCGCTTGAAACGATGACAACATCGGCGGTCTCCTTGGCGCGGCCGGCGATCGTCCCGATCACGTCGTCGGCTTCGAAGCCAGGGAACTCGAGCGTCGGGATGCGCATCGCCTCCAGCAGCCGCCGCACGTAGGGGATCTGCTCGAGCAGGTCGGGAGGAGTTTCGGTGCGGTTGGCCTTGTATGCCGTGAACTCCTTCTCGCGGAAGGTCGGGCCTTCGCTTTCGAAGATCGCCACCACGTAATCCGGCTTGTAGGCGGCCACCAGCTTCTTGAGCATGTTGTGGAAGATGTAGACCGCCTCGGTCGACAGCCCGCTGGAGCTGCGCATCGGGGGCGCGGCGCTGCGCGCGCGGGCGTGGTAGGCGCGGAAGATGAAGCCGAACGAGTCGATCAGAAACAGCCGCGGGCGGGGCATGCTCCCTCATGATACTTCAGGCGCGGGAAGATCGTTTTTGCCACGGCACACGGGCAAAGTGTGGCCGGAACGACACAGTTAGCATTTTTCAAACCATTATAAATACAGATAGTTGTCCTGGTAGACGAATTGCTTAGTTAACTTCGCCGCGCCGGATTCGCGGAGGTTCGCTTGAGATTCGAAACCACAATCCAGCATCCCGTAGAAACCTCCGGGATCGGTCTCCACAGCGGCGTCCCAGTCTCGATCCGGATCGTTCCCGCGCCACCGGCGACGGGCATCGTGTTCGTGCGAACCGATCTGGACCGCTTCGAGATCCCGGCCAACTGGCGGTATGTGGCGCGCGTCAGTTACGCCACCAGCCTGATGAAGCAGGGCGTGCTGATCTCCACCACCGAACACCTGCTCAGCGTTTTGCACAGCATGGGGATCGACAACGCGCACGTGGAGATCGACAACCTTGAGGTCCCGATCCTTGACGGCAGCGGCCTGCCGTTCGTAAAGATGCTGGAACGGGCTGGCCGGAAGCAGTACCGGCGGCGCCGCCGTTTTCTGCGGATCAAGCGGCCGGTGATGATCGAGGACCGGGACAAGCGCATCTCCATCGTGCCGGCGGACGCCTTCGCGCTCACCTGCGACATCTTCTTCGATCACCCGATGGTGGGCCGCCAGGTGATCGAGATGGAAGTGACGCCGGAGCGCTACGCCGCCGAGATCGCCGCCGCCAGGACCTTCGGTTTCGCTCACGAACTGGACGCAATGCGAGACATGGGCCTGATCCGCGGAGCTTCGCTCGACAACGCGGTCTGCTTTGACAGCGGCGGCGTGATGAATCCGGAAGGTCTCCGGTTCCGCGATGAATGCTGCCGCCACAAGGCTTTGGACCTGATCGGCGACCTGGCCTTGATCGGACGGCCTCTGCTCGGTCATGTGATCGCGGAGCGGGCCGGTCACGCCATGCACGTCGCGCTAGTGGCCCGGATCTTGTCCGATCCATCGCAGTACGAGATACTGAGCTTCGATCGGGTGGCCGGGAGAGTGGCCCACGCCTTGGTGTCGTGAGTGCCTACTCCTTCACCACCTGCCATGGAGCCGGCGTCATCTTCAGCGCCCAGGCGTGGTCTCCAGGCAGGGCGGACGGCAGCGTGACGGCAAGGTCCCTGCCTTGTTGCGACCACTGCAAGGCGCCGGACGAGCCGAGGAGCGCGACCGTCATCTTGTCGGAAGCGAGCAGCGACTGAATCGTGACCTGGGCGCTCTTCGGCTTGTCGAGCAGAATCACGTAGACGGCGTCGCCCTTCTTCGTGAAACGCACTTCCCCGCCGTCGGCGGTCTTCGCGCTCGGCCGGACCCAGGGACGCGTCTCGTAGATGGCGTCGCCGTTCTGCGCCAGCCACTTCCCGAGGGCCTTCAGCCGGTCCACCTGCAACTCGGAGATCGAGCCGTCCGGCTTCGGGCCGATGTTCAGCAGGAGGTTGCCGTTCTTGCTCACGATGTCCACCAGCATGTCGATCAGCTTGTCCGCCGACAGCACGTGCTCCGGCCCTTCCGCCCGGTTGTAACCGAACGAGAAGCCGAGGCCGCGGCAGGACTCCCACTTCTTCTCGGTGATCCTGTCGTACTTGGCGTACTCGGGTGTGGTGAAGTCGGCGAACGCGACCCCGAACCGGTTGTTGATCAGGCCGTCCGGGTACTTGGTGTAGTAGTCGGCGAAGATGTTCAGGAGGTCGCCCTTCTTGGGATAGTTGATGTCATTCCAGAGAACGGCGGGCTGGTAGCGCTCGATCAATTCGCGCCAGTGGGCGTCGGCGTACCGGGCGTATTCCTCGCTCTGCGGGACGGTCTTCATCAGGTCCATGAAGGTCACGATCGGCGTTCCGACGAAGCTCCAGTCCAGGCCGCCGGAGTAATACAGGCCCATCTTCAGGCCCTGGGCGCGGACGGCCTGGCTCAGTTCGCCGACCAGGTCGCGCTCCGTGCCGGTATGCTCCGGCTTGCGATGCGGGTTCGGCACGCGGCTCGGCCAGAGCGTGAAGCCGTCGTGGTGCTTCGTGGTGAGGACCGCGTACTTCGCTCCGGCTTCCTTGAACAGCGCGGCCCATTCCTCGGGCTTCCACTTCCGGGCTTCCTTGTTGAAAGTCTCGGCGAATTGCAGGTAATCGAAGGTCTCACCGTACGTCTCGACGTGGTGCTTCCACGTGGGCGATTCCTTGATCTTCATGGTGTTCAGGTACCACTCGGCGTACGGGTTCCGGGTGAACCACTGTTTGAAGTCCACCTTGCCCAACTCGCCGGTGGGCGGCGCCCACGCCGGGACGGAGTACAGGCCCCAGTGGATGAAAATGCCGAGCTTGGCGTCGTCGAACCACTTCGGAAGCGGGTGGCGGCCGATCGAGAACCAGTTGGGTTCGTATTTCTTGGGAGGACCCATTTGGAACGGGTCATCTTGAGCAATTGCCAGTGGGAGAGCCAGCGCAAGACAAAGCAGGATTGCGGAGATTCTGTTGTTCATCGGGGTAGCTCCAATCATCTCATTTGGCCGGCCCGCCGGATTCCACCTTTCGCAGCAGGTCCCGCACAAAGGTATCTTCCGGAAACGTGTCGAGGTGGCGCTTCATGACGTAGTGCGCGCGCGGGTAGCGCTTCAGCAGAATGTAGCGATGGGCGAGCGACTTCGACAGCACGGGTGAATAAGGGTACAGCGTGACTGCTTGCTCGAGCACATCAGCCGACTCCGCCAGCCGGCCGCTGAGGGCGAGCCCCTCTCCGAGGTCGCGGTAGGTGGTGGGCGGCTGGTAGCCCGCTTCCACCGCCATGGACAGGAACTCGATGGCGCGCACCGGGTTCTGGTCCAGAAGCGCCTTGCGGCCAAGCGCGGCGAGTCCGAGCGGATTCCGCGGTTCCTTGCGGGTTAATTCGTCGAGCGCCTCGAGGTAGCTCGATTGGAATTCCGGACGCTTCTCCAGCAGTTCGCCGTACGCGACAAGCTTCGTCTCGGGCGAGAGCGGGGCCGTCTGGGCGCCCACCGGTCGGTTGACGTAGACCAAGTCAGGGAGATCCGGCGTGGTCCCGCCGAAGGCGGCGTCCGGCAGGGGCTGGCCGGCGCGCCTCACGATGCGGTGGTTAGTCGAATCCGAGTGCGCGATGCCGGCGATCAAGCGCTTCGGCATGTGGCAGCCGGCGCAATCGTTCGCCGGCAGCCGCTTGCGCAACGGCAGGGCGCAGCCCGGGGCCTTCTTCGCCGCGGCGCCGGCCGCCGCGGGTGCTCGCCGGCTCGATAGCGCGTGGCATTCCAGGCACTTCCCGCGGTAGTACGAGGCGGCCTGCGCCTTGCCGGGCACGTAATGGCCGTTGTGGCAGGTCATGCACCGCAGCCTTCCGCCGCTTGCCTCGTAACACTTGCTGAGCTTCATGGCGGTGTTCTTCCACCAGCTCGGCTGGGACAAACCGCCCCGCACGGGCGGCATCGCTTCCATGCGGTCCGCCTCGGCGCGCTGTTCGAGCTTGAGCGGAACCTTGAACACCGCGACCACTTCATGGAGCGGCATCCCGGCGAGGAAGTCCGTGTACTTCTTGCCGGGCTGGAGCACCCGGGTGTCGCCGCCCTGGTGGCAGAACATGCAGATGTCGTCCGCCAGATGGCCGGGCAGCCTCGCCGGATTCACGGTGGAGGTGTCCACCTTGGGGTTGATCTTCTTGATCCGTTCTTCGACGTGAAGCTCACCCGGGCCGTGGCAGTCCTCGCAACCGACGGAAATATCCTGAAACGGGGGGTTCCGGTACAAGCCGATTCCGTCCGCGACCGCCTGCGGCATCCCGGTATGACAGATGGCGCAACCTTCGAGGATCGGGCGGGTGAAGCCGTGGTCCGCCAGATCGTAGCCGGGCGACAAGTCCCACTTCTTCGTCTCGCTGTAAAAGGAGAGGGGCGCCTCGAACAAGTAGTCGCCGCGCCGGACGACGTAGGTGTGGCCCACCTTGCCGGCGCCGATCACGTAATCCAGCTTGTGGGTGACCCGGTAGATTTCGTTGCCGGCGGCATCCTTCTCGTAGATGCTCTGGTAGAGTTCGCCGTCCTTTTGGAACACCGCGAAGTACTTGTTGAACTTCTCGCTGAAGACGGTGATGGGTTTGGGGACGCGGGCCAGTTCCGCCTTGGTGTTCGCGACGTCGGCGGAGATGCCCATGCCGGTCCGCCGAAAGTCCTGGTAGATGCGCTGGTGGCAGCCGATGCACGATTTGGTGCCGGTGAAGCGCACGCCGGGCCTCAGGTTGCGGTATTCGATGACGGGTCCGGCTTCGGGCGGGCGGCACACCGCCGCTGGCAGGAGCGCGAGGAGCAGTAGTGAGACTCGACGGTATCCTCGCATTCTCGGTCTGATTTTGGCAGAAGCGCGAGGGAATGGCAACCGGTCGAGAGGTCGCGGAGCTGAGCAGAAATCGACAGCGGAACATCCCGAAGTTCACCGCGTGCCGCTCAAGCGTACGTGGGGCTAGAGGGAATGCGAGGTGCAACGGTCCTCCACTCGCCCGCCGTTGTATACTGGCGAATCGGTCGAGGGCCGCGCGGAAGGTGGCAGGGCTCGACCTCAGGTCGGCAGCGGGAGTTCCGGCCGGGCCAGCCGGACAGTCCGCTTCGCAGAAGCCAAGACCAGGTTGCCCGGTAAGATCATCATCTTATGAATTCCGCATCTCCCAAGGCGGTTGCAGCGATCAGGATCGCCATATCGTGCATCATCGCGGCATTGATCGTGTGTGTTCGCATACAGAATCCTTGTCGATAGTCTGCTGCGTTCGTCCAGCATGGCATTGAACATCGAAGCGCAATCTCTCGATCGGGACATCTCGAGGGAGCGCCAGCGGCGGGCGTTGAGCGAGACGGCCCGGTACGTGGATGAGAATCTGGCACTGGCACCGGTCTTTGGAGACAAGTTCAAGCTACTCGCTAAGGCGCTGGAGTCTGTTGAATTGAAGGGCCTGTACTGTGAGTTCGGTGTATACACCGGCGGCACGGTAAATTTCATCGCATCCCAGGTCCCTGCGCAGATCATCCATGGATTTGACTCTTTTGAAGGGCTTCCGGAGACGTGGAGATCGGGGTTCGGCAAGGGCACCTTTGCCGTCGACGGGCTTCCCAAGGTGGCAGGCAACGTTCGCCTGCACAAAGGTTGGTTCCATGAATCACTTCCGGGCTTCCTGAGAGAGCACAGGGAATCCGCCGCGTTCCTTCACATGGACGCGGACCTCTACTCGTCAACCAAAACCGTTTTTGACCTGATGGCGGACCGAATCGTCCCAGGCACAGTCATTGTGTTCGACGAGTACTTCAACTATCCCGGGTGGCGGCAGGGGGAATACCGCGCGTTTCAGGAGCTGGCGGCGGGCCGCAAGCTGAATTTCGAGTTCATCGGGTATTGCGACACCGGCGAACAAGTAGCCGTCCGGATCATGAAGGCTGCTAGCGCCGCCGCTACCCCTTGATCTCCCGGAACGCCTCTTCGATTTCCCTTTTCGCCTCCGGGGACGGCGGGCACAACGGCAGGCGGCAGGGTCCGCCGTAGTAGCCGTTCACGTCCATCGCGTGCTTCAGCCCAGGAATGCCGTGTTTCACCGTGACGAGCCAGGCGGCGCGGGCGATGCGGTTCTGCCAGTCGAGGGCGGCATCGGCTTCGCGCGCGCGGTGCGCCTCCCAGATGGTGATGCAGGCGTAGGGAGCGGCGTTGGCGAAGGCAAGCACCGCGCCGGAGGCGCCGACGGAGAAAGCGGGCCAGATCGTAGGCGCCGAGCCGACCAACACCTGGAAGCCGGGCTTCACCTCGCGGATCATCTGCATCACTTTTTCAAGACTCCCCGAACTCTCCTTCATGGCGATGATGTTCGGGTGCTCGGAGAGTTCGGCGACAGCTTCGGCGGGGATGTCCAGGCCGGTGGCCTGCGGCCAGTTGTAGATCATGATGGGGATCTTCGACTGGTCGGCGACGGCGCGGTAGAACAGAAGCTGCGCTTCCTTGCGGGTGAGCAGGTTCTTGTAATAGTGCGGGGTGCGGACCATGGCCGCCTGGTAGCCGATGGAGGCGGCGAGGTTGGTGAGCGCGACGGTCTCGCGGACGCTCTCCACGCCCGTGCCCGCGATCAGGATCTTGCCGGGGGCGGCGTGCTCGGCGGTCCACTCCCAGAGTTGCCGCTTTTCCTCGGCCGTCAGGTAGACGCTCTCGCCGGTCGAGCCGCATGCGACATAGCCGGAGACGGCGGTGAGGTTCCACTTCTCGAGATTGTGTTTCAGCTTCGCCTTGTAGAGGTCCCCGTTGGGGTCGAAGGGGGTGGCGATGGGCGGAAAAATCCCTTGGAGCTTCATACCTTCCGTAGAGTAGCGGGGGTCGCGGCGGGCGGGGTACGCGCCCCAGGCCCCAGGCGGCGACGACATTAAAGGAGATT
>CAZACK010000011.1:0-15489 GCA_964483455.1 uncultured Solibacteraceae bacterium | reverse complement strand
GTGGGGGTCGTGGGGGGGGGCTTTGGGCTTAAAAACCCCTTCTAGCTAAATACCTCCGTTTGTTCCGCGGGCCGGGGGGGGGGCCCCACCCCCGCGCCAGGCATCAGGCGGCGACGACTTTCAGGAAGATGATCGCCAGCGTGTACAGAGCCAGCGACTCGATCAGAATCAGGCCCAGCAGCAGTCCGAACCGGATGGCGCCGGCGGCGCTCGGGTTGCGAGCCATGCCCTCGGCGGAGGCCGCGACGGCCTTGGCCTGGGCCAGGCCGCAGAGCCCCGAGGCGATCGCCATCGAGAAGCCCGAAGTGATCGCGACCCATTTCTGCGTGTCGCCGTCGGCGGCGAAGATCGGGCTGGCGAAGGCGAGCAGCGCCAGGACAATGAGTAACAGCTTCACGTTCATCGTGATGTTTCTCCTTTGTATCAATCGCTCCAGGAGGTGGTTCCCGTCATCCTCTTGCAGCCGGGCTCACACTGGAAGCGGCAGTAAGCCGGTATTAGTGCTCGTGCTCGGTGGCCTGCGAGACATAGATCATCGTTAGCAGGGAGAACACAAAAGCCTGTAGGAACGACACGAACACGTGCAGTCCCATGAACGCCACCGGCACCACCAGCGGCACCAGGCTCAAAAAGACCAGCGTCACCTGTTCGCCGGCGAACATGTTGGCGTAGAGACGAACAGTGAGCGACAGCAGGCGGCCGAGATGGCTGATCATCTCGATGGGCACCATCAGCGGCGCCATGAGCTTGATGGGGCCGGCAAAGTGGGCGAGGTACCTGCCCACGCCGTTTTCCCGGACACCCATCAGGTTGTAGTAAGCGAAGGAAACCAGCGCGCAGCCGAGCGGGACCGGCGGCGACATCGTCGGCGACTCGAACGCCGGGATGATCCCGATCAGGTTGCCGAACAGGATGAAGATGAAGATCGTCGCAAACAGGTGAAGGTACTTCCGGCCGTGGTGGCCCACCACGTCGTCGGCCTGGCCGCGAAGGAACGTATAGATGACCTCAAAACAATGCTGGAGCTTGCCGGGCCGGTCCATCGAGAGCCTGGGACGCAAGAAGGCGAACAGCGCCAGGAGGACGATCGCCACCAGGATCTGCATGACGATGAAGTTCGCCCAGGGCTTGGCGGGATCGGCGGCATGGAGTCCTACCAGTGAAAGGATGTTGTTGGCGACGCCGGCCAGGTACGTGTTGAACAGCGTGGTGATCCCGAGTTCATGTTCCGGCATAGATCAGTTCGTACAGAATTTCGAGGATGACGGCGGCGACCGCGACCAGAAGACCTGCCAGGGCGGCTGCCAGGTTCAATCCGAAAACTGCCACTATAACATAGCCGCACACGCCGAGCAGGAAATAGCGGGCCGAGAGGAAAACGAGCAGCCGCTTACCCGGCTTGCGCCCTCCGGGACCAATGCCGCCGGCGAGCTGGTGCAGCCAGTGGAAGTTCAGGAGCGAAGCGAGGGCGCCGGCCAGGAACCCGAGCGCCCATGGCCAGCCCTGCCAGAGCAGGGCCGCGAGCGCGCCGGCGGCAGTGAGGCCAAGCATGAGCAGGCGGATTCGCTTCAGCGCCCGGTCGAAGTAGGAAGCGTCGCGCACGTGATCTCACCACGGAGCCGCGGAGGACGCAGAGAGTTCATTCGTCACTGTGTGGATGTCCTTCCGCACCTTGATCATGGCCATGCACAGGCCAAAGACCTGCGCGGCAAAAGCCTCGGATCGCGATGCCCCTTGGCCGCCGATGGCTGTAACAGACCCCGGCCGATTCCTGACAGCCAGGACTAATCCCCCACCCAAGAGGCGAATTGCGGCGCCGGGAAAGGCGGTCGCTCGCGGCCCAATCTCGGCTTCCGCCACGCCCCGCGCGCCTACTCGAGCAACCCCCTGGTCCGGAGCCAGCCCTCCAGCCGGTCGGCCCACGTCGACAGGATCGGATCCGTCGGCGCCAGGCCCACGCCGTGAGGCCCCCGCTCGTAGATATGCATCTCGGCGGGCACCCCTGCCCTGCGAAGCGCCAGGTAAAACAGGACGCTGTTCTCCGGCGGTACCCCTTTGTCCGCGTCGGTATGGAAGAGAAACGTCGGAGGGGTCTGCGGCGTCACCTGCTTTTCGTTCGACAGGCTTTCAACCAGAACCGGATCGGCCGACGGTCCGAGCAAGTTGTTGCGCGACCCGCGGTGCGTGTAGTCCGTGGTGAAGGAGATCACCGGGTAGGCGAGGATGGCGAAATCCGGACGCGAGCCGGACCGGGCGATGGGGTCGCTTGCCTGCGGGTCGCCGCCGTCGAAGTGGGTGGCGGCGGTGGCGGCCAGGTGGCCGCCGGCCGAAAAACCCCAGATGCCGATCCGGCCGGGATTCACGCCGAACTCAGCCGCGCGGGATCGCACCGTGCGGATCGCCCGCTGCGCGTCCTGCAACGGCGCCGGATGCCGGTATCGCGGCCCGAGCCGGTACTTCAGCACGAAGGCAGCTAAGCCCCGGGCATTGAGCCACGCCGCGATCTGGCTTCCTTCATGATTCACGGCCAGCATGCCGTAACCGCCGCCGGGACACACAACCACCGCCGCCCGCGACGCGTTCGGGGACGCCGGCAGGTAAATCGCCAGCGTCGGACGGTCGCCGTCCTCGTTGCCCGCCGCGCCGGGCGCCCCCGTCGGCCAGATCAGCTCAACCTTTGGCTCCGCGGCAACACCGCAGAGGCACAATATGAATAGTCCGGCGCTGGTTCGGAGCATCTTCATCGGCGGCTCATCAACTCCTAGATTCCTCGCAGCACCTCCGCCACTTCCTTCTCGGAGATCGCCCCCTCGCGGATCATCCGCCAGTACGGCTCGGTGATGTCCACGGTGGTGCTGCCCTGGCCGGTGCAGAGCCCGCCGTCGAGCACCAGGTCGACGCGCCCATCCATCTGGCCGAACACTTCGATGCCGCTGTGACAGGTCGGCTGTCCGGAGATGTTCGCACTGGTGGCGATTAGCGGCTGGTTCAGTTTCTCCAGCAGCGCGTTGGCCACTTTCGAGCGGCTCTGGCGCATCGCCAGCCGGCCCGTGTTTCCGGTGACCTTGAGCGGGACTTTCGCCGAGGCGGGAACGATCATCGTCAGCGGCCCGGGCCAGAAGTGCCGGGCGAGCACATAGAAGCGCGTCGAACGCTCTTTGGACAGGTCCTCCGCCATCAGCACATCGGTGATCAGCAGCGGCAGCGAGCGGTGGATCTCGCGGCCTTTGGCCACGAAGACCTGTCCGACGGCGTGGAGGTTGAACGGATCGGCCGCCACTACGTACAGCGCGTCGGTGGGCACCGCCACCACGCGCCCGCGGCGGATGGCGGAGGCCGCCCGCTCGATGGCTTTCGGGGCAGGCGCTTCGGGGTCGATCTCGATGAGGTCGGTGGACACGGCTGTTCCGGGTACTTTAGCGCGGGCCGAGGGCTTCGGCAACCTCGACCGCCATTTCGTAGCGTCCGAACGGGGCGCTCAACTGGACGCCCTGCACCATGCCGCGCGCGTGGACGGCCATCTCTTTGGCGATGGCCACGCCTTCGCGGCGCGCCTTCGCAGCGCTGTCGGCGGCGCGCATCCGCTCCATGAACTCCTCCGGCACTGGCACGCGCAGCTCGTTCACCATGAACTCCGCGTTGCGATAGCTCGTCAGCGGCCAGATGCCGGCGATCACCGGCAGGCCGGCGTGCTCGACGCGCTTGAGGAACTGCTCCAGCAGGCGGAGGTCGAACACCGGCTGGGTCACCACGTACTCGGCCCCGCCCTTCACCTTCCACTCGAAGCGCCGGACTTCCTCGTCCAGGTTCACCGCGCCGGGATTGGCGCCGACGCCGATCAACAACGCCGTCTGCGAGCCCATCGGGTTGCCGCCGATGTCGAGCCCGTGGTTCAGGTTGTTGACGATGTTCACCAGGCCGATGGCGTCCACGTCGAAGACCGCCGTGGCCGACGGGTAAGCGCCCATGCGCGGCGGGTCGCCGGTGATGCAGATCAGGTTGCGGATGCCGGCCGCGTGCGCGCCGAGCAACTCCGACTGGATGCCGAGGATGTTCCGGTCGCGGCAGCAGAAGTGCAGCACCGCTTCGATTCCCGCATGCTGCTGGAAGATCTGGCAGGTCACCTGGGCGCTCATGCGGGCGCTGGCGCGCGGGCCGTCCGGCACGTTGATGCAGTCGATGCCGTGCTCGGCGCAGAGCCGGGCGCCGGCGATTTCCTTGGCGGGATCGACGCCCCGAGGCGGGAGGATCTCGACAAACGTCACGAATCTGCCCTCGGCCAGCTTCGCCCCGAGCTTCGATTTCCGCGCGACCGGCACCTTGGCCGGCGCCTGCGCCCGGGCGGCGGGCTCTTCCACCGTGACCGCCAGCTTGCGGTGGCCTGGCGCCAGCGACCGCGCCTCGGACTTCACCTGCTTGATGTGCTCGGGCGTGGTGCCGCAGCAGCCGCCGACGATCCGCACTCCGCTCCACAGGAAGCGCCGCGCGTACTGCGCCATGTACTCCGGCGAGCACAGGTAGATCTTGCGGCCCTCCACCGTCGCCGGATGGCCGGCGTTCGGCATCGCGCTCATCGGCTTGCGCGAGTACTGCTGCATCTTCTCGATGGTCTCGAGCGTGACCTTCGGCCCGGCCGAGCAGTTGCACCCGATCACGTCCGCCGGCCATTCGTCGAGCTTCCGCGCGAACGTCTCGGTCGACGTGCCGTCGGGCAGGTTGCCGTAGTCGTCGATGGTCACCTGGGCCACCACGACGATTCCGTCGCCGGCCGCTTCGCGGGCCGCGAAGATTGCTTCGCGCAGTTCGTTGAGGACCGCGAACGTCTCGAGCATCAACAGGTCGACGCCCGACTCCACGAGCACGGCGATCTGCTCCCGAAACATCAGGCGGGCCTCGGCGAACGACGTCGGGCCCAGCGGCTCGATGCGGACGCCGAGCGGTCCCACCGACCCCGCGACGAACGCCGTCTCTTCCGCCGCCTCGCGCGCCAGCCGGACGCCGGCGGCGTTGATCGCCTGGAGCTTGTCGGCGAATCCGTAGTGCGCCAGCCGGGCGCGGTTGGCGCCGAAGGTGTTGGTCTCGAGAATCTCGGCGCCGGCCTTGAGGTACGCTTCATGCACTTCCTTCACCGTTGCCGGAGCCGACAGGTTCAGCTCGTCGTAGCAGCGGTTGATGAAGACACCCTTGGCGTACAGCATCGTGCCCATGGCGCCATCGGCCACCAGCACACGCTCGGCAAGCTGATCGCGGAATTCCGCTGCTCGGGACGGCATGAGGGCGGGAGGAGTAACACGCCGATTGTACCGTAACCGAGGTGGGGCCGGCCTCCCGGCGCCCTGCCTCCTACGGAGCCGATGCCGCGACGCCGGCAGGATTGTAGACTGCCACCTTCACCTTCCAGACGAGCGGCCGGCCGGGAACCAGCGTGTGCGTACCCAGGCCCGGAAAGTTCACCCCCAGAAAGCCGTAGTGTCGCAGGCACCAGCCGTTCGGAAAACCCGGATTGTCCGGACGGGTTTCGATGCGGAGCCCCGCCCGCCGGCCGCCGAACACGGCGTCAAGTTGTGCCCACGGGTGGCGAGCCATGTTGCTGTCGGCCGTTTCGCGCCCGCGCGGAGTAGAGATCGCCGTCCCTTCCCGAGGGGCGAACCTCACGCAGAAGCCGCCGTAGCCCTTCTGCTCAGCCGGCTCGCCGGCAAGTTCGATCGGCCCATCGAGGGCTTCGAAAGCAAGTGTGAAGCGAAGCTCGCGAGTGCGATCCGCCGCGGGCAGCGCGGCAATCTCGACCACCTCTCTTGCCACTCTCCGATCGCCCGCATACCAGCCGTTCTCGACGGCCATTCGACCAAGCCCCGGCTCGACCTTCCGCTCCACCCACCGCTCGAACCTCTGGTGAATGCCGCGGATCGTCCACATGTCGAAGGTCTCACCGCCGGCCCGGACAATCGGCCACGCCCAGAAGATACCGCGGTGGTGATAGTGATCGGCGGGAAAATCGTCGGTCAGGACTGTGCCGTCGGGAGCGTACAGCGGATGCACGTAGCAGCACCGCCGCCGGTCTTCGGGCGCGCCGGGCTTGAGCTGCATGCCATGGTTGTACGCAAGCACCGGCCTCCCTTTGTCCGTGAGCTCCAAGGCTCCCGATCCGGTTTCCCGAAACGCGAACGGGCTTTCGGCCGTGGCGATGAAGACAACGCCCAGGGCCAGTGCCAGGCGTTTCATGCCGCCCCCTTCCGGACCCGCTCTTCATCGACCTCGACGCCCAAGCCCGGCCCCGCGGGAATCACGATCTCCCCCTCCTTGACCACCAGCGGCTGCCGCAGGCACGATCCTCGCAGGAACTGCGGCCCGTTCAGCGCCGCCGGATACTTCAAACCGTAGGCGGCATAGAGCTGAAGGGCGGCGGCGAGCGCCACGTCGGGGTCCGTCAGGCCGCTGCCGAGGAACAACAGTCCGTTGTCAAGCAAAATCTCCACCTGCCGCCGTGCGTCCCACAACCCGGCGGTGCGCGCCGGCTTCATCGCGACACCGTCCAGCAGCCCCAGCTTGATGAATTCCATCAGCTCCGTCGACGAGACGATTCCTTCGTCCATCAGGATGGGCAGGGCGCCCTGCTTCTTCAGCTCGCGAAAGCCGGTGAGGCGGTTCGCCGGCAGAGGCTGCTCCAGAATGTTGACGCCGGCATCGGCCAGCTTAGGCGCGACTCCGAGGGCTGTTTCCAGGTCGTACCCGCCGTTCGCGTCGGCCCAGAGGAAGCTGTTCGGCGCGAGTCTCCGGACGCGCCGGCACATTTCGAGGTCGAAGGCCGCATCGGGCGCAACCTTGACGTTGAAGTGCTTGTAGCCCAGCGCCCGGCCCTGTTCGACGAGCGTCTCCGTCTCTTCCAGCGACGCCGGGTTCACCGTCCAGCTCAAGGTCAGCCGGGCCAGCGGCTTCTTTCCCCAACGCTCCGGAAGACTCTGCTTTTGCGGCTTTCCGGCCAGGTCGTGCAGCGCCAGGTCGATACCGGCCTTGGCGATCGGCATGCCGGTTGAAAACGACCCGGCAATGGCGCGATTCATCGCCTCGTGCGCGCCGGGAATGTCAAACGGATCGCGCCCGATCAGCGCCGGCGCCAGGTACTGATCGAGCGTCGACACCACCGACTCCAGCGTCTCGTAGCTCCACGTGTGGGTCGGAACGCTCTGCCCCCAGCCGGCGGCGCCGCTCGCCGCGGTGATCTTCACGAACACGGACGGCCGCTCGGGTTTGCGGAAGAACTTGAAATGCCCGGCGACCGGATAGGCCACGGGGAAGATCTCGATCCGCGAGATGCGGTCTCTGGCCGCGCCGGCCAGTCCCGCCGCCGTAACGCCCACAAATCCCCTCCGGCTCAAGTTCACAGCATGAGATTATCACCGCCGGCGCCACGATTGCGCTTTCGAGATTGTTCTTTAGGTTCCATCTCCGGGTCCAATCCCACTGCTTTCCAGGCGGTCAGCTTCAAGCAGATAGCACCCTCAGACTGGATGTGGCGCAGCCTCTCAGGCTGCCGTGTCGGCACTCCACCCCGACACCATTACCTCGGCGAGGCCCATGCGTCCCGAAGAGGCGGGACGCGGCACGCTGAGAGCGTGCGCCACGCCCTTCAGGCGGCTTTCAGCCGCAACCTGAACCTACCGGCTTTAGCCGGTAGTCATCAGTCAGCCCGGATCGTCTCGACGCCGCGGTTTCGCTGTCGTCGGCGTTCATCGGCGGCTGGTGATGTCTAATCGCGGCGACCGGTCGAGCCAGGCGCAGGTGAGCACCGCCAGCGCGGCGATGGCCGCCGTCTCGGCGCGCAGAATCCCCGGTCCCAGCGAGATCGCCTGCCAGCCGCGCTCACGTGCCACTGCCCGCTCCTCGTCCGTCCACCCGCCTTCCGGTCCCACCAGGAGCGCCAGCGTGTCTTCCGGGGCCCGGTTCGGAGGAAGCACGGAATGAACAAGCGGCGCTCCGGGCTGCTCTTCGAGAATGAGCCGATGTATCTCGGCTGTCTCCAGCGCGCGGGCGAACGGGATTGGCTCGGTGATTTCCGGCAGCCGCGCTCGCCGCGCCTGCTGGCTGCTCTCCAGGAGGATTCTCCGCCATCGGTCGAGACGCTTGCCCGCCGCTTTGTCGAGGCCCTTCTCGCTCCGTGCGGCCGCCACCGGCGTCACCCTCTCCACGCCAAGCTCGGTGGCCTTCTCCAGGATCCACTCGAAGCGGTCGAACTTGATGAGCGAGGCGAGCAGCGTAATCCGGACGGGCGGCGCGCCGGCTTCGAGTTCTTCCAGAACGCGAAACTGCACCCGCGCTTTGCCGAAACCCTCGATCTCCGCCAGGTAGACCGACTCGTTGTCGGAGATCTCGTACCGCTGCCCCCGCTCGGCCCGCAGGACGCGGCGGAGGTGCTCGGCCGCCTCCCCGTGGAGCTCGGCGCGCCCGTTGCGGATGGCATCGACGAAGAAGCGGCGGCGCGCCATGTACAATAATGTACTCTTCTGTGATTGCCTTCTTGCGCGGCACGCTGCTCGAGAAACACCCGAACCAGGTGGTCCTGTCCGCTGGCGGCGTAGGGTACGAGGTCACCGTTCCTATCTCGACCTTCTCTGCGCTGCCCAACGCCGGCGCCGAGGCCGCCTTGCACATCCACACCCACGTCCGCGAAGACGCGATCTCCCTGTTCGGGTTCCACTCGCGCGAAGAAAAGATCCTGTTCGAGAAACTGATCGGCGTCAGCGGCATCGGCCCGAAGCTCGCCGTCACCGTGCTTTCGGGGCTGGCCACTTCTGACTTGGTGGCGGCCATCCGCCTCGGCCAGGTCGAGCAACTGGTCCGCATCCCGGGCGTCGGCAAGAAGACGGCGGAGCGCATCGTCCTCGAGTTGCGCGACAAGCTGGACGTCCCCGGAATCGCCGTCTCCGCCGCCGCCTCTGCCGGAGCGCTGACGGCGCTCGAACAGGATGTGCTGTCGGCGCTGGTCAACCTGGGCTGCGCCCGGCCGGCGGCCGAAGCAGCGGTCCGCAAAGCGAAAACCGCCGGCGCTCCGGCGGAGTTCGAGCCGTTCTTCCGAAAGGCGATGGAATGGGTGCGCTAACCTAGGACACAGTGCGCGAGAAAGGGATCGTTTCGGCGACGGCGCTGGAGGAGGACCGCCAGTTCGACGCCAGCCTGCGCCCGCGCCGGCTGGAGGAGTTCACCGGCCAGGCGAAGCTGAAGGAGAACCTCTCCATCGCCATCGAGGCCGCCCGGCAGCGAAGCGAGGCGATGGATCACGTGCTGCTCTACGGCCCGCCCGGCCTCGGGAAGACCACGCTGGCCACCATCATCTCCAACGAGCTCGGCGTGAACTTCGAGCAGACCTCGGGGCCGATTCTCCAGAAGAAGCTCGACCTCACCGGGATCCTCAGCAACGTCCGCGCCCGCCAGGTCTTCTTCGTCGACGAGATTCACCGGCTGCTGCCCGACGTCGAAGAGATGTTGTATGCCGCGCTCGAGGACTTCCGCGTGGACATCCTGATCGGTTCCGGGCCGGGAGCGCGCACGCACTCGCTGCCGATCCCGCGCTTCACGGCGATCGGCGCCACCACCCGGCAGGGCCTGGTGAGCGCCCCGCTCCGCGGCCGCTTCGGGCTGGTGCTGCGGCTGAATCACTACGGTGTCGACGAGCTGGAGCGAATCGTGCTTCGCTCGGCGGGGCTCCTCGGCGTCACCGTGGACCACGCGGGCGCGGAAGAGATCGCGCGGCGCAGCCGCGGCACGCCGCGCATCGCCAATCGCCTGCTGCGGCGCGTCCGGGACTACGCGCAGGTCCGTGCCGGCGGAAAGGTCACGCCGGAGGTTGCCAGGACGGCTCTCGATCTGCTCGAAGTGGACCGCTTCGGCCTGGACGAGATCGACCAGAAGATCATGCTTACGCTGCTCGAAAAGTACGGCGGCGGCCCGGTCGGACTGAACACCATCGCGGCCTCCATCGACGAGGAGCCGGACACCATCGAAGAGGTCTACGAACCGTACCTCCTGCAACTGGGGTTTGTCGACCGGACTCCCCGCGGCCGCCTGGCGACCGACCGGGCGTTCGAGCACTTCGGCGTACAGCGGAAGATGCGCGGCGGAGCCCAGCGGAGTTTGTTCTACAATGACCAGCAGAGGTGAATTCAGAGATGCGTAAGTCTACCGCGGCAGTTGTGAGCGCCTGCTTCTTGACCGGCGTTGCCGGTCTGCTGCTCGCGCAGCAGGAAAAGCGCGCCAGCCCCCACGAGCAGACCTCAGCCACCATTGGCGGCAAGAAGATCACCATCGAGTACGGGCGCCCCTACAAGAAGGGCCGAACTATCTTCGGTGGATTGGTGCCGTTCGACAAGGTCTGGAGGACCGGCGCCGATGAGGCCACCATGCTGACCACGGAGGCCGACCTCATGATCGGCAAGCTCCACGTCCCGGCTGGCTCCTACAGCCTGTTCACCGTGCCCGGTGAAAGCAAGTGGACGCTCATTGTCAACAAGGTTGCCAAGCAGTGGGGTGCCTACAAGTATGAGGAGGCGCAGAATCTCGGCACCACGGAAATGAAGGCCGCCTCCGGACCGGCGGTGGAGCAGTTCACAATTTCCATCGAAGCCCAGGGCGATCGGAAAGGCACTCTCAAGATGGCCTGGGATCAGACCGTCGCCACCGCCCCCATCATAGTGCACTGAGCTGGTGGGCAGGCGATTTGTCCTGCTCAACTGGCCGGCGCCACCGGGTGGCTGCTGAGCGCGAACTCCCCCACCGAGTCTTCGATCAGCGGGGTGAGCGCGGCCGCCTGCGCGAACTCCTCGGGGGCGCCTCCTCCCATGGCGCACGGCGCCAGGCACATGGCCGCAGCTACCAGGTACATGGTCTGGAGCAGGATCCCTGTGTTCAGGAGCGTGTTGCGATAGGCAATGCCGGCGTACTTCCAGGCCACGCGCTCGAACCGCGCGGTGATGACCAGGATCACCTGCGGCGATTCGAGCACCGCGCCGCACACTTTGTCCATGCCGGCAAAGAGCGCAGCCAGTTTCTCGCCGCCGGCGGGCAGCCGGTACAACGCATGCCCAGGCGAACGGTAGTAATACAGCCCGGCCTCGATGCCGGAGCACCGCCGCACGAGGGGATAGATCTCCAGCTCGTGCAGCGCGCCGGCGCTCGGGTAGTTCCGCAGGATCCAGCCGTCACCCTGTTGCTGGATGTGCGCCACGCGGTAGAGAAACTCCCCCAGTTGCCTTGCCGTGACCGGCGGCTCGCCAGCCTGCCGCAGCGAGCGCCGGCTTTCGAGCACCCGTGTAAACGGCTGATCCGCTCCGGCCAGCTTCGCCAGGTCCGGCCGGTACAGCGGAATCGGCTCGCCTTCGGGCGGCGTTTTCAGCGGCTGCGGCTCCGGTATCTGTCCGCGAAGGCGGAAAGTCCCGCCAAAGCCCGTGGTATTTCGGCCCAGGCGGCTGCAACCATGGAACAAAAGGTCATGAAACTCCCAGGCGCGGGGAACTTCATCCTCGACCCGGCTGGCTTCCCGCAGGAATCCCATTCTTAGCAATAACTCGAGTAACTCGAATACGTCTGACTTAGAAAACATACCCAGCGCTGCCGCCAGCCAGGATGGCTGCGCCGGACGGGCGAGCAACGCAACCGCCGCGGCTACGCCCCACCCATCCACTTCGATCCGGACCCGGCTCACAGGCGACTCCAGCACGCAGTGTTCCCCGTCGCGGCGCAGATATGCGGTTCGCGACAAGACGTATCGCCCGGCGGACTTCAGCTTCGCATCGGTGAACTCGAGGCCTTTCGCCACCGGACGCACCACCAGGCGCAGCTCCGGCGACGGGGCAAACCAGTACTCGAGGAGGCCGCTGCGCTGGAGGGTCAGCAGGATGTAGTACAACCGGGCGACATCTTCCGGTTCCGGCAGCGCGCCTGCCAGTTCGTCCTCGGCGGCGCCTTCCCGCAGCCGCATCAGCGCGGAAGCGATCGCGGACGAACCGGCACGCACCGGCACGCTCCCGTGCACCGGGCTTTGGAACGACAGTTCGTCGTCCACGCGGCAAACCGTGACGTCGCGACCCAACTTGAGAATGCATCTTTTGGTGATCATCGGAACAGGAGAAGGGGGTTCAATTCGGACTCGCTCAACGGCCGCTCCAGCCAGCCCAGGGCTACCGGGACATCGTAGAGGCGGCCCGGTCCGAACCGGCTCCAGAAATGCCGGAGGCCGGGAATGATGACCCGAACGACCGGGAAGCCGATCTCGGGCCGGGTCAGCTCGACCGCCAGCACCTCCAGACCGTGCCGATTTGCGATTGCGAGGCAGGTCTCGATGTCGGCCGCCAGGTCGCTCGTAGTCAGCGCGGCGTAATCCTCCGCGCTCCGGTAGATCCGCGGAACGAGATGCGGCTGATTCTCGAGGCTGGCGTACTCGACCCAGCTTCGGGCATCGGCATCCAGGTCTTCACCGGCCGGCCACGCCAATGCCTGATACATCTCCGCCACGGCGCGCCTGGCAGCCACCTTCGGATCCAGGTGCGATCCGAGGCCGAACCGGATGGAACGGCCCTGCTCGTCCCACGACACGGCCGCGAAGCAGGGGATCTCAAGGTCGTGAGTGATGTCCAGGAGCGTCAATGACCGGCGCTGCGCGTGAACGTCACTGGCAGCGGCGGCGACCCACGGATCGCTCCAGCCGTCCAAATCCACCGCCGGCCTCCGGATGCGGTTGTACCACCAGATAGCGGCCGCGTCGCGCTCCACTAACTCGAAGAATCCTTGCAGAAACGCTTCCTCGAGGTTGTTACCGCCGGCGCAGCCACTCGAATCGGCCCGGCAGAATCGCTGCCGGCCTGTTTGCGAGTAACCAAGGTAAGTGAACGCCGCGGGCACATAGCGGACCGCCTGCCGGGACAACGACCAGGCCGGCGTCCAATCGATCGCCGCGGACTCGTCGAACGGCTCGGGAACGTGGTTCGCCGCTCCGTGGACGCTGTTCCAGTATTCCCGGCAGCAGTATTGGTCCGCGCTGAAATGGAGCAGCATCGAAGGATGGACGGCTTTCCCGCGGATGCGCTTGAAGCTGGAACGGATCAGCGGCTCGTCCCCGTGATGGAACGCGCTGCAGCGCTCGGCGGCCTCGGCCAGGCAGCTCACGCGCGCGTCGATGTCGGTAGCGCCTTTGCCTCCGGCCCGGAACAACCGCGATGCGGCGCCCGCGCCGGCACTGTGAGACGCCACATAGGAGTGAAACGGGCAGCCGGGAGCACTCGTCTTCCGCAGGTCGAAGGCGATGCCCGCGATAGGGCTCACCAGCGGCTCCAGGCGCGCCAGCGTCTCCTCGGCCGGGCAGGAGCGATGATTCGTTCCCGGCGTCAGACACATGGCGCGGCTCTCGAACCGGATGCGAGGAGGACGGCGCGCGCGCGATTGATGGCCGCATGCCGGGCACTGCGGACGGCGGGACACCACGTGCCTGACCATCCCGAGCGAGCCGAAGTCCAAGGTGAGGATGGCGCCTTCCAGTTCGCTGCGCCCCAGCACAATCCACTTCGCGGCCTCGACGGCGGCGAGATGAAGGACGGCCGTTGCGCCTGAGGAAAGCCCGGTCTCCGCCGAGCCGAGGGGGATGCTCGCATGGTTCTCCCGCATCCGCTCCGACAAGCAGGACCAGCAGGCGGTGACGCCCGGACGGAAGATCGGCCCGAGCCACGGGATGCGGCCAGCCGGCTTCACCAGCATCCAGGCGCGCCGCCGCTTGAGCGCCGCATGGTTCCAGGATTCGAGGGCGGCATCCGTGCAGTCATGGGCCAGCACCAGCAGCAGATCCGGATCGTCGCCGATCGTCAGTCCGGCGGCGCGCGCGGCGGCAACCAGCGCGTCCGTCCGCAACCCGTGAAGTGCGACGACTCCGATCCGCGCGGTGCGGAGCTTGTCGGCGGCCTGGCTCTCGCTGACGCCGAGGCTTTCCCAGAACGCAGCCGGCGCGGAGTCCAGGCGCTCGCCCGCGGGCCGGAGCAGGCCCATCTGCTCCAGCCGCAGCAGCGTGTAATACACCTCCTCGGGCCGCGCTTCTCCTTCCAGCTTTGCTGCGATCTCGTCGGCGCTGCGCCGGCCGTCGATCAGCGGAACCACCAGCCGACAGAGCCGCCCCTCCAGGACTCGGGAGCCGTCTTCGGAGCGGAGCACAACACGCTCCCGCTCGAGCGCCTCGGTGCGATACTGCGGCCGCAACGCCGGCACGTCAATCATGATGGGGGCCATGCCTCCTGCTGCTCGGGGAGCACGCCGATCAGCGAAGGCAGATCGAGCGGCTCGCGCGACGCGACAAACACCGCGCGGCTCAGCCGGCCGGTGGGAAGCGGCTTCGTCCAGTCCAGCGGAAATTCGGGATGCGACGGTTGACTGCGTGTCGCGCAGACGAACGGGAAGTGCTTCTTCAGTTCCCGGAAGACCCAAGCGCGGGCCGGCCGGCAGCCCATTCCCGAGAGCGATTGGGTCGATTGCGACCCGTCCTCGTGAACCCGAACCAGCATCGGCTTCTTGCCGGCGGAGACGCAGGTCTCCACCAGCATCAGCCCGCGGCACACACGCGACAGGACCGCGAGCGCGTGGGCCGGCCGCTCCAGGTGATAGAGCAAGCCGTAGCAATGCACGATGTCGAACTGGCCGAAGCGGTCCAGATCGTCCGCTATATTGAGGTCCACGGAGGCGGCCACAAGTCCGGGAAAGCGGCGCTTCAGAAGCTCCACGCATTCCGGCCTCGCGTCCAGCCCAACCACGGTGCATTGTCGATGCAGATAGAACGCCGTGTGGTCTCCTGGGCCGGAGCCTGCATCCAACACGCTCTTTCCCGCCAGCGGCAGCCCCAGGCCCGCCAGATGAGCCAGCCTGGCGTTGTTGTGCAGCCGGTAGGACGTCGAGAAGAACGCTTCGAGGCCCGATGTATTGCCCGTGGGAGGAGCCAAGTCGCATGATCCCCAAGTCCGGCGGCTGGGTCAAGAGGGACTCGACGCGACCTGGCGGACCGGGCCCACCCGCTGCACGGAGGCTTGACCGGCGACGGGCACGCGGGCCGGATCCTGTCGAGCAACCGCGCCGTTTCCGCGCGGAAATCCTGGCGGCGTCCGCAGAGTCGCGGGTTTTCGGCCTTGGCGGGTTACTTGACATTGCAGTCGACCGGAGGCGCGGGCCGGTGCGGCGACGCCCGCCGGACTCCGAGGCGTGGCGCCTCCTGGCCGGCGGCGGGGCAGGAGGGAGGAAGAGCTTCGTCTTGAATGAGTTCCGGGGGTGAGGAATCGTGGGAAGAATTAGACAAAACAAACCCGGGCCGGGGCTGCGGGGCGGCGAGTTCGTCCGGCTCCGGCTGGTTGACCTCGACGACCTGGGGAGGAGGGACCCGCCGGCCGGAGCGGGCGGCCTGGAGGCGCTGGAGCTCGTGGAGGGCGCGGTAGAAGCTGCGCTCGATGCGGCCCTCGTAGCGGGCCAAGG
>CAZACK010000010.1:0-78216 GCA_964483455.1 uncultured Solibacteraceae bacterium | reverse complement strand
CGCTCCGCCAGGCCTGCCGGCCAACGACCGGTCGGTTCCGTCGAGCCGGACCGCCGAAGCTGGGCCCGAAGGTTCAAACATGAAGCCGTTGCGATTCGCCTGCCAGCCGGGATGCACGAATTGCTGCCGCCAGGCCGGCTACGTCTATTTGAGCGAGGCCGATGTCGGCCGCGCCGCCCGCTTTCTCGGCATGACGAAGCGCAGCTTCGAGGCCGGCTACGTGTATCGGACCAGGCGCCTGATCCGCCTCCGTAAGCCTCCCGGGTCGCAATGCCATTTCCTGCGCGACGGCGGCTGCTCGATTCACCCCGCCAAGCCGACTCAGTGCCGGGCCTACCCGTTCTGGCCGGAACTGCTCGAGTCGGCCTCCCGGTGGAGACAAACCGCGCGCGTATGCCCGGGAATCGGGAAGGGAGACTACGTTCCGGCGGCCGCCATTGTGCGCCTGACCACCGAGATGCGCGAGGCCTATCCGGGCATGTACGACTGAGGCCGCGTGGGCCGCCTTTGCCGGCGCACGCTCTCCGGCGGTTGGCCGCGGCTTCCGCGCTGTGCCGCCAGGCCGCGGCAGATTGACTGTCTTTTTCCAGGCATGCTAGCATGCGGTGGGTTTTGGGCATCGGGGGGTGAAATGCGGCGCACAGGCTGGATCCTCGTTGCTTGGTTATCGCTTGCGGGCAGTGCGTGGACCTCGCAGAGACCTCCGCGCCCGCCGGAGCTGCCGAAATTGCCGCAACTCGCCGTCGAGCGCCTGCCGCCGCCCGCCCGAGCGATCGTGCAGAAGGCTTTGGACCTCGTCGTCGCTCATCCGCGGGACGCCGCCGCCAACGGCAAGCTCGGCATGCTTCTCCAGGCGCACGGCTTGACCCGGGAAGCCGAAGTCTGCTTCCGCCGGGCCCGCCTGTTGGATCCCTCCTCCTTGCGCTGGGCCTACTACTTCGCACGCGGCCTGGCGGCGGAGGGAAGATACCAGGAGGCGGTCGCCGCCTTCCACGAGGCGGCCCGTATTGCCCCGGACTACCAGCCGGCCCAACTGGCGCTCGGCGAGTTGCTGCTGGCGACGGCCCGCTGGGCGGAGGCCGCCAAGCTCTACAAGGCGATGGTGCGCAAGCATCCGGCCAGCGCCGCTGCCTACTACGGGCTGGGCAGGGTGCGGGCCGTGCAGCGCGATCTCCCGGGCGCCGCCGAGTCCCTGGCAAAGGCCTGCGAGCTGTTTCCCGACTTCAGCGCGGCTCACTACGCTCTGGCGCAGGTCTCCAAGCGTCTGGGAAAAACCGACGAATCGCTTCGTCACCTCGCGCTGTTCGACGCCAATAAGTCGTCCCGGCCGCCGGCCGAAGACCCGCTGCTCGAGGAGGTCGCCGCGCTGCGGGCCGATCCGCTCGAACACCTGCGCCGGGGCTTGAAGTTCGCGCAGGAGGGAAAGCTCCGGGAGGCGGTCGCCGCCCACTTGCGGGTGCTGGACATCAATCCGGACCTTGTCGAGGCCCATATCCACCTGATCTCCTTGTACGGCCGGCTGGGCCGGTTCCCGGAGGCCGAAAAGCATTTCAAACTGGCGGTCCGCCTGGACGGCGGAAATCCGAAATCCCATTTGGAATATGCTCAGCTTCTCGCCGGCCAGGGCAGATTCGCCGAAGCCGAAACGGCCGCCCGTAAAGCGCTGGCGATCGATCCCGCCTGTCCCGGCGGCCGCGCAACGCTCGGCCAGTTGTTGGAGGCCCAGAACAGACCGCTGGAAGCGATGGCGGAGTACAACAAGGCGCTCGAGGCCGATCCGGAAGATGCCCGCCTCCACTTCGGCATCGGCCGCGTTCTCGTCAACCAGGAACGCTACGAAGAAGGAATCCGGCACCTGCTGAAAAGTCTCGATACCCGAGACGAGAACAGCAAGCCGTCGTATCTCTACGCGGTCGGCGCCGCCTACGCCCGCGCCGGCAAGCGCGAGCACGGCCTCCGGTATCTGCGCCTGGCCCGCGAGCTCGCCGCCGCGCGCGGACAGTCGCGTCTGGCCGGCAGCGTCGAGGAGGACCTCCGGCTGTTGGAAGCAGAAGGCGGGCCACGGTGATTCCGCAGACCATCGAGTTGGCAACCGGCGCGGCGATCGGGCCTCCCAGCCCGCGGCGCTCCCGGCGGGCCGGCGTTCCACCCGTGATCCTGAGCCTGCTGCTTCTGCTGGGCGCAGGGACGCCCGGTTGGGGGCAAGCGGCGGCGGACCCGGACTTGCGCCTGCCGGAGCTGCCGCCCGTCGCCCTGGACAATCTGTTGCCAACCGTCCGGTCGGCGATTCAGCAGGCGCTGGACAAGGTCAAGGCCGCTCCCCTGGATCCGGCCGCCAATGGAAAGCTGGGAATGGTCTTGCAGGCCCACAATTTCCTCCCGGAAGCCGAGGTCTGCTACCGGCGAGCCCGGCTGCTCGACCCCGGCGCGTTCCCGTGGGCCTATTATCTGGCCCACGTCCAGGTGGCGCAGGCGAATTGCAACGACGGAGTGCCAAGCGTTCGCAAGGCGCTGGAGCTCAAACCCGACTACCTTCCGGCTCAACTGATGCTCGGCAGGTGCCTGCTGGCCACGGGCGAGACGGAGGAAGCCCGGACACTCTTTGAAGCGATCGTTCGAGAACACCCGGAAAACGCCGAGGCGCACTACGGGCTGGGGCGCGTGCGGGCGGCCGCCGACGAAGTGGAACTCGCGATCCAGTCGTTCCAAAAGGCTTACGAGCTGTTTCCGGAGTTCGGGCCGGCGCACTTTGCCGCGGCGCGCGCCTACTATCGTCTCGGAAACAAGCAGCAGGCCGAGAAGGAAGTGGCGCTGTCCAAGCAGAACAAGGACAGATTCCCGGAGACCGAAGACCCGCTGCTCGATGAAGTGGTGGACCTCTACCGGGACTACGAGGACTTTCTGAAGCTGGCCGGCGAGCTCCGAAAAGAGGGGAAGCTCGAGGACGCCGCCACCACCTACGAGGCCGCGCTTCGCATCCATCCGCAACTCTATCAGGCCCATCTCTGGCTGATGCACCTTTACGGACGCCTGGGACAAGCGGCCAAGGCCGAGGAGCATTACCGGGCTGCGGTTGCCCTGGAACCCGACAACGCGGAGACCTATTTTTGGTATGGGCTGTTCTCTATGGGCCAGGGGAAGACGGCCGAAGCCGAGCAAGCCTTTCGAAAGGTTCTCGGCATCAACGCGCGCTACGTGGAGGCCCGGATCAATCTCGGGTATCTCCTGGAAGGACAGGGGCGGTTGGCCGAGGCCATCGCCGAGTTGCGCGGCGCCTTGGAGCAGAAGCCCGATTCCCCCCAGGCCCACTTCAGCCTCGGGCGCATGTTGGTCAAACAGGAGGATTTCGAGCAAGGCATCCCACACCTGTTGAAAGCCCTCGACGCAGCCGACGGAGAAGCCAGGATCTCCTATCTCCACGCCGTCGGAGTCGCCTATGCGGGCGCCGGCGACCTGGACAACGCCTTGCGTTACTTGCGCCGGGCGCGGCAGTTGGCGGCGGCCGGCAGCCATACGAAACTGGTGGAAAGCATTGATGAGGACTTGCGTCTGTTGGAAGGCGCGGCCGATCCGCCCCGTTCGGGCTGACCTCGTCCCGGCCGGCGGTCCGAGCTGCGTCGAGCGGCTCGAGGACGGCCGCGCCGCGGCCTCCGCGGCCCTCTGGCGTGTCCGCGGGAAGATGGCCTGAGGTTCTGAGGGTTATGGCGCTCCGCCGTCGCCGGCCGGCCTGGACAGGTGTGGGACCCGCTGTTTGGTATTGGGCTGCTTCCTTGTCGCTGTTCCTGGCGGCCGCCCCCGCCGGGCCTTGCCAGTCCCCCGGCCTGCCGGCCCTGCCCAAGGTCGTGCCGGAGGATTTTCCGTCGCCGGTTCGAGAGAAGGTTCGCGCGGCGCGTGCCGCCGTCCTGGCGGCCCCCGACAATCCGGATGCCAACGGCCGCCTGGGGATGGTCTTGCACGCCTGCGAGCCGGCCGACGCGAGGGCCGAAATCTGCTACCGGCGCGCCCGTCTGCTGGACCCCAACTCGTTCCGCTGGGCGTACTACCTGGGATTGGTCCAGGCCGCCCGCGGGAACTCCGCGGAGGCGATCGCCACGATTCGAGAGGCTCTGCGCCTTGATCCCGGCTACCTTCCGGCGCAGTTGAAGCTGGGCGAGTGGCTGCTGGCGGCCGGCAGCGCGCGGGAAGCGCGGGCGCTGTTGGAGGAAGTCGTCCGGCGCCATCCCGACAGCGCCCAGGCGCTGTACACCCTCGGGCGGGCCAGGACGGCCGAGGATGACGAGGCAGGCGCCGTCGAAGCCTTTCAGAAAGCTTGCGAGCTGTTCCCCTACTTCGGCCCGGCGCACTACGCCCTGGGACTCGCCTACAGGCGTCTCGGCCAGGACGAACGGGCGCGGGAGGAGTTCGCCTTGTACAAGGCGAACAAGTACGACATCCCCGGGGCGGGAGACCGGCTCCAGGCCGAACTGAACGAACTCTACACCAGTCCCTCCTACCTGCTGGACCTGGGAACCGAGTTGGCCCGCCAGGGAAAACTCGAGGCCGCGGCCGCGGAGCACGAAAAGGCTCTGGCCGTCGACCCGCGGCTGGCTCGGGCGCACGTCAACCTCATTTCCCTGTACGGGCGTCTCCAGCAATATGACAAGGCGCAGAAGCACTACCAGGCGGCCGTCGGGCTCGATCCGGACTCCGCCGAGAGCCACTACAACTACGGTGTCCTTCTGACCCGCTGGGGCAAACCCCGGGAGGCGGAGGCGGCATTCCGCAAGGTCCTGGCGCTCGACCCCGAGCATGCCGAGGCCCGCAACAACCTCGGGGACCTACTCCAGCGGCAGGGCAAATGGCCGGAAGCGGAGGCCGAATTCCGCAAAGCCATCGAGAGCCGGCCGGCCTTCCCCCAGGCTCATTTCAACTTGGGGAGAATCCTGGTGAATCAGGGCAAATATCCGGAGGGAATCGAGGAGTTGCGCAAGGCCTTGACCAACAGCAACGCGGAGTCCGAACCGTTCTACCTCTACGCCGTCGGAGCAGCCTGCGTCCGCGCCGGTGACCGGGCGGCCGGTTTGCGGTATCTTCGCCTGGCCCGCGAAAAAGCCGTCTCGGGACAGCACGTCAAACTCCGGGAAAGCATCGATCGGGATCTGGAAGAGCTGGAAGGCCGGAAACCTCGCTGAGCCCGCCCGCGTGGCCGGACCTCCTCTGTCGAACTCGGCATCCTACTGAAACTGAAAACACGAAGCCAGGCGATGAGTATTGAGAACCACCCGGAACATCGGACCGCCGAACGTGCTGAAACGAAAGGGGGCGACGATCTGGCGGAGAGAGAGGGATTCGAACCCTCGATAGAGTTTCCCCTATACACGCTTTCCAAGCGTGCGCCTTCAACCACTCGGCCATCTCTCCGGGGGGCGCGGACGGCTAAATGAGGTCCTACGACCATCAGTCTACCATGCGATACAGCGTGTCTCGGATCTTCAGGTACCACTCCGGGCCTCGGTCGGTCGGAAAGACAGGCCGGCGGCACCAGGCGTCGGGATCGGTTGCCCCAACGAGATCGAGGAGAGGCGATAAAAGAAACTTCTTTCCGTGCTCCTTCTCCAGCGCCGCAGCCAGGGCCATGTCCTGAAGAGCGTTGCGAAGGATCAGGCGGCGGACGGTGCGGGTCCGGGCGGGCGGCGTTGCAGGCGGGGTCTCGCAGAGGTAGCGGAGCAGCGCGCCTCGCGCCGTGGCATCCGCGGATTCTTCAAGCGGGGCCACGCCGGCGGCCGGCGCGGCCGGCCTTGGAATCACCGGCGCCACCACCCGCACCTCCATCGGATAGGTAATCCAACGATCCTCGAAGTAGATCTGCGGCTCGACCTTGTAGCGAGCCCGGCGGAGCTTGGCGGGCGTCCACAGATCCATCCAGAAGGAAACCGTACTCTGGCCGCGAATCGGCCGGAGCTTGTCGGGCAAGGCGGCCGTGTAAGGCAGCTTCACGCGTTCGAGCGTGTCGGGGATCCAAGAATTACCGCGGCGCGAATAGTGCTCCCTGTCCATCGTGACCGTGAAGCTGTTCTCCGGGTTTTGTCCGACATAGAGGGTGAACTCCTTCCCCGCGGGAACTGTCACCACGACGTGGAACGACGCGTAGGCGCCGCGCGCCAGGGCTGGGGAGAGGATCTCCCGCGGCCGGAGTCCAGGCAGCCTGGGCTTGTCGGCGGCCACAATCTTTCCGAACGGATCAATGCGGGTGAACTCCGAGTAGACATGGAGCGACTGCGCCGTCACGCTTCGACCGCCGGTGAGCGCGACAACAAGCCCCAGAAGAAGCGAATGCGGGCGGCTCCCTACACCTCGACGCGCCGTGTTCGGGACAACAATTCCTTGGCCCTGGAGATCGCCTTCTCCTCGGCTTCCTCCCTGGAGGCGCCCTTGGTGCGCGCCAGGCAGGCGCCCGGCGACACGTTGTCCGCCTTGCAGTGGAACACCTCGCCGACCTGATAGCTGGAGAGATTCACCGGCCAGCCGTCGATTTCGATCTTGCGTTCCTGGTAGTTCGCGACGTTCATGGTCGTCAGGCTTTCGCGCTTTGAGCCGCTCCTCGTTCAACCGGCGCACCAACCAGGTTCCCCCATTCGGTCCAGGAACCATCATAGTTCGAGACCTGGGGGAAACCCAGCAGGTAACTCAGGACAAACCAGGTGTGGCTGGAGCGCTCGCCGATGCGGCAATAGGCGATCACCGGCCTGGACCCGTCGATCCCCTCACTGCCATACAAGCACTTCAGGTCGTCATAGGACTTGAACGTGCCATCGTCGTTGCACGCCTTCCCCCAGGGGATGCTCCGCGCCCCGGGAACATGGCCGCCGCGCTGGCAAGTCTCCGGCAGTCCTGGAGGCGCCAGGATCTCGCCGGTGAACTCCTGGGGACTGCGCACGTCCACCAGCGCCGCCGTCCTGTCCTTCATCGCCGCCTGCACCTGCGGCAGGAAGGCGCGGATCGACAAGTCGGGATTTGTCGCCGTGTACGAGGCGCGAGGATACGCCGGAACTTCGGTGGAAACCTCGCGGCCTTCGGCGAGCCACTTCTTCCGCCCTCCGTTCATCAGGCGCACGTCCTTGTGACCGTAGATCTTCATTTGCCAAAGCGCCCAGGCCGCAAACCAGTTGTTGTTGTCCCCGTAAATGACAACCGTGGTGTTGTTGGAAATGCCGGAGGAAGCCATCAGCTCTTCAAGCTGTTCCTTCGACAGGATGTCGCGACGCACCGTGTCGCAAAGTTGCGAGTTCCAGGCCCAGCCGATGGCGCCGGGAACGTGATTTTCAGTGTAAGCAGCCGTGTCGACGTCCACTTCGACAATGCGGACATTCCGATCTCGGCTGTGTTGAGCAACCCAGTCTGTGCTTACAAGAACTTCCGGATGCGCGTAGTCTGCCATAGCGACTCCTCTGAGTGACTCCCCTTACTGTATCGAGAAACGGGGGAACTGGCAAGGGGCCGAAATCGGCTGCTGGTTAGGGGCGTACCCCGTAACGTACTACGAACCACACCCACACCCAAGGAGCCGCAACCACCCTCATCAGCACCGATGAACTAAGTACTTTGAGGACTTGGCCCGTTCCCTCCGGTCGGCTAGAGTTGGCGGTGGAGGCTGCGGATTCGCGCTTCGGGTGGTGAATTGGGGTTGCCGCCGAGAGCCACGCGGCCCGCAGCTTCCCGCCTATTTCTCCGATGGTGTCCACCGTTCTCCGCAAGCGAGAACACGGAAATCCATCCCCGGATGCCTCGAGCGCATGTGTTGGGCGAACCGCCCGACATCCACGGTGTTGAACGTGAACATGTCGTAGTGCACGGGCACGATCCAGCGCGCGCCGATCTCCTCTGCCAGCCGCGCGGCCTCCTCGATGTCGAAATTGCCGGGCACGCCCCGCTTTGGATCGCGCCCGTTGATCGGCAGCAGGGCAACGGTCACCCCCATCGGGGCCAGCCTCTCGACCAGCCCGCCGTACGGGACGCAATCGCCGGGATGGTAGATCGCGGAATCGCCGAAACGCAGCACGTAGCCGAGGCACGGGTAGCCGCCTTCCGACGTGCGGTTCAGCTCTTCGTGCGCCGAAGGGATGACGTGAATCTCGCAGACATCCTCTCCTTTACGGAAATCGAGGCGCTCGCCATCGTCCACCGGAAGCATCCGGTCCAGGCTGATCCCCATGCCCGCTGCTTTAGACGCCAGGGCGCGGGGAAGCACCAGTTTCGAGTTCGGGCTGGCCGCGAGGATCGCCGGCGCGGTTCCGGGGTCGAGATGGTCGGAATGGCCGTGGGTGGCGAGCACCAGGTCGGCGTGAGCGATCTCGTGGCCTCGAAGCGGCGCCTCGGTCATGCGGATGTGCGGCCGGTCCGTCAGCCTGTATTTTTCGGTGAGGGATTCGGAAAGATACGGGTCGATGTACAGGACAATGCCGCGGTGCTTGATGGCGAAGCCGCTCTGGCCGAGCCACCACAGCGTGGGCCGGCCGGCGCCGGTCTCGTCGATTTCGCGCAGCAGCTCGGCGCCGCGCTTCACCGGCCGGATCACTGGAGCGAACCTCCGGCGGCACGCTCGAGGCGGTCGCGGACCGCGGCCCATTCCGGGTCATCGGGCGGGGTCTCGACGGCGATCCAGTCCCAGCCTTTCCCATCTTCGCGGTGCAGTGTGGCGTACAGGCGAGCCGCGTACGCGCTCGCCTGTTCGGGCATCGCCACAGCCAGTGCCGCAGGTGCCCGGCGGCGGATGTACAAATAAACGCCTCGGCCGGCCGGCAGATGGCCGCCGTCGACGAGCACCAGCGGAGTCCGCGGGCTGTAGTGCCTGGGGTGGCGGCCCGGGGATTCGTGGGCTCCGTTGTCCTCGATGCGACCGGCCGATTGTACCGGCCCGATCAGGGCCTCGAGATCCTCGCGGGAGACCATCCCCGGCCGCAACAGCCGCGGCGGAACCGCCGCCAGCGACAGCACGGTGGATTCGATGCCGACGTTCGCCGGTCCGCCATCCAGGACCATATCCACGCGGTCGCCGAGCATATCTCGAACGTGGGCCGCCGTGGTGGGCGAAAGGCCCGTGAAGGGGTTGGCGCTCGGGGCGGCCACCGGCACCCCAGCCTCGCGGATCAGCGCCAGCGCCAGCGGATGCGCGGGAACGCGAATGCCGGCGGTCGCAAGCCCGGCGGTGACGATGTCGGGAATGCGCGGCTGCTTTCGCACGACCAGCGTCAGCGGCCCGGGCCAGTACCGTCGCGCCAGCATTTCGGCGGCCTCGGGCCATTCGAGCGCAAGCTCACGGGCCATTTCGGTGGAGCAGGCATGCACGATCAGTGGGCTCGCGCGCGGCCGCCTTTTGACCTCGAAGATCTTCGCAACGGCCACGGCGTCAAGGGCATTGGCGCCCAGGCCATACACTGTCTCGGTGGGAAAAGCGACCAGTCCCCCGCGCCGGATGATCTCCGCCGCTTTCTTCACGGCCGCGCTATCCACGGGTCAAGCACCTCGTTGCACCAATGCGGGTAGCAGGCGAAAGCGCCGGCCCCACCTGCCCTACTCCGGCAATTCGTCCTTGCCGTCGCTGGCGATCTTGCCCGTCTTGCGATAGACCAGCCACGCCTGGATCAGCTCGTCGATGTCGCCGTCGAGCACACGGTCCACGTCGCCGATGGCGAGCTTCGTGCGGTGGTCCTTGATCAGCCGGTACGGCGCGAGCACGTAGCTGCGGATCTGGCTGCCGAAGTTGATGTCGAGCTTGCTGGCCTCCAGCTTCCGGTCCTCCTCGCGCTTCTTCTCGAGCTCGAACTCGTACAGCCGCGCCCGCAACTGCTTCAGCGCGCTGGCGCGATTCTTGTGCTGCGACCGCTCGTTCTGGCACTGGACGACGATGCCCGTCGGCAGGTGCGTCATGCGGATCGCCGAATCGGTGCGGTTGACGTGCTGGCCGCCGGCGCCGCTGGCGCGGAACGTGTCCACTCGCAGGTCTTCCGGGCGGATTTCGATCTTGATCTCGTCGTCGATCATCGGGTAGACGAACACCGAAGCGAACGAGGTGTGCCGCCGGGCGTTGGCGTCGAACGGCGAAATGCGCACCAGCCGGTGCACGCCAATCTCCGACTGCAACAGCCCGTACACGTTTTCGCCGTTGACCTCGAAGGTGGCGGACTTGATGCCCGCACCTTCACCCTCCAGGCGGTCGGTGACGGCCGTCTGGAAGCCCTTGCGCTCGGCCCACCGCAGGTACATGCGGAGCAGCATCTCGGCCCAATCCTGGCTCTCGGTGCCGCCCGCGCCGGGATGGATGGTGACGATGGCGCTGCGCACGTCGTTCTCGCCGTAGAGGAGCATCCGCGACTCGAGTTTTTCGAGGCGCTCGCGCAGCCGCTTGATCTCCTCGAGGATATCGCCCTCGACGGCCTCGCCTTCCCTCGACAGCTCGAACAGCGTCTCCAGGTCGGAGGTCATGGCCGCGATCTCGGAGTCGCTGGCGATGGCCTCTTCCAGGCGCTTGCGGTCCTGCATGAGCTTGTGGCTCTTCTCCGGCTGGCTCCAGAAGTCTGGCGCCGCCACCTGCTCTTCGATCCTGGCTAGCTGGGATTTCTTGTCGGAGGAGTCAAAGATAGCTCCGCACAGCTTCAGCTTGCTGGCGGAGCGGAAGATACTCGCGCTGGAGTTCCTCGATGGTCATGAGTTCAGTATATCAAAATCGAGCAGGTAACCTTTGGGGCCGGTGTTGACGGCGCGCGTCTTGCCGAGTTGCACGCTCACCCCTTCTGCCTCGTGAATGTGCCCGCAGAAGAAGAACTCGGGCTGATGCTCCTCGATGAACCGGCGCACGGAGCGGCTACCGGCGTGGAGGCCGAACCGGACGCGGTCGAGCGGCGTGCCGTGCGGCGGGCAATGGCAGATCAGCACCAGCGGCTTGAGCCCGGCGAACGGCGCCAGCCGCCTGGCGAGCTCCGGCTCCGAGTACTCGCCGGGCGTATTGAACGGCGTCGGATTCGAGTAGCCGAGCCCGGCGATGTGGTAACCGCCGGCTTCGATGCACTGCCCGTGGAAATCATGGAAGCCGTATTTCCCGCAGAAACTCAGAATCTGCGAGTGCGACTCGTGGTTTCCCGGCAGAACGTGCACGTGCGCGGCGCGGCGTTGCATGATTTCGCCGCATCGGTCGAGGCCGCGCGACCAGCTCACCAGGTCGCCGGCGGCGAAGTAGTAATCGGCCTCGACGTCCATCAGCCGCTCGAGGGCGCGGGTGTCGTTGTGGATATCGGAGAAGATGAGGAGCTTCACGAGACCGTGATTGTACTATGAGGTCACTCGGGAAGCGCCTTCTCGGGAAGCACGCGGAAGCCTTCCTTGGCGGCGGCTTCCCGGAGTCGCGAATCGAGGCAAACGAAGGCCCGGCCAACGGGTTGCTCGCCGGACCATGCCAGCGCCGCCGCCAGTTGCATGGCGTCCGCCGCCCGCAGGTCGTGGACGGCCAGCAGGCGGCAGGCCCGGTTCCTGAGGGCGGCGGTCGCCTGCACTTCGCTCCAGGCCTCGGCCAGCGTGCGCAGCAGCCGTTCGGCGTCCTGCTTCTGCTCAGCGGTGATGTCGCCGGTACGCACCCTTCGGGCAAGAGCCGAATGGCACTCGATGAGCGTGGCCCACCAAACGACGGGCGCCCCATGAACGCGCCGGATCTCGTCGATCGCCACAGTAGCGGGCTCGTCCAGCACCAGAGGCAGCACCGCCGATCTGTCCCAGAAGCTCATCGGCCCTCGCGGCGCTCCTCCAGAAGCGCGCGGCGAACGGCGCCGGAGGCGTCCCGCACCCGCGGCGCGTCCCAGAATCCTCTGGGCAGCTTTCCCGCGCCCAAGCGGATGACCCCTTGCGCTTCGAGCAGGCGCAGGCGTTTCTCCTCGTCCTCTCGAGGCCACGGAATCGGGACGATTTTGGCAATCGGGCGGCCTCTCTCGGTGACCACGACCTCCTCGCCCGCCTTGACGCGGGCCAGGTAGCGGCTGAGCGACGCCTTTAGGTCGGTTAGTGCAGTTGTCTTACTTTTCTAGTCTAATCGAAATGGCTATTGATGCCTGTTCGCCTTAACGCCTTGGTCGAAAACTCGAACAATATGCCGAGAGGGCGGTCGCGTTGTTCCCGACCGCACGGTGTCGGGTTGGGCTGTCGGCGGCGGAGGCGGCGCGCTCATTGTTGCTTGTCCTTGAAGTCGCACAGCGATCCCGGCAACATCAGCACCGTGTGGGAGATCGCGCCCCAGAGGAAAATGATCGAAACCGCCGGCCAGAGCCCCGTTTGCCAGGAACTTCGTTGGCATGCATGACCCCTCCGGAACACATCGCCGCGATGCCAGGCGCCGGGGTCGGTAGAATGAGGCTGGAGTGCGCTATCTCGCCATCTCGACCCTAGTCCTCGCGACAATCGCTTCGGCGCAGACCTCCGACCTTGCCGAGAAAGCCCGGAGAGCCCGCGAACTGGTGGCGGCGGGCCGGTCCGAGGAGGCGGCGGCTCTCTACCAGGATCTGGTGAACGCCCGCCCGGAGGACGCGGGACTGCGCGTCAACCTGAGCATTGCGCTGTTCAAGGCCAAGAAGTATGGCGAGGCCGCGGAGCAGGCCGGGCACGCCCTGAAGCTGGCGCCCGATCTTCCCACCGCGCAGCTTTTCCTGGGCGCGAGCAGACTGGAACTCGGCCAGCCAGGTCAGGCGCTCGAGCCGCTTCGCAAGGCCGTCGCGGCGCTGCCGAAAGATCGCAACGCCCGGCTGATGCTGGCGCAGGCGGCGCTTGCGGAAGGCCGCCATGCGGAATCGGCGGAACACTTCCGTGTGGTTACGGACCTGATGCCGGACAACCCGCGAGCCTGGTACGGGCTCGGGCAAAGCCTGGAGGCGCTGGCGCGCGAAACGTTCGCCGACATCGAGAAGTCCGCCCCCGAATCTGCATTCCACCATGCCCTTCTCGGGGCCACGCTCACAGCGCAGCGCCGTTACGGCAGCGCGCTGCGCCACTACCGGGACGCGCGGGCCAAGGAGCCCGGGCTGCGCGGGGTCCATGCGGGTATGGCCGCGGTGTATCGTGAAACCGGACACGCGGACCGCGCCGCGGCGGAGCAGGAAGCCGAGGCGAAACTCCCTCCGCCTGACTGCGCGGCTCGAAGACTCGAGTGCGACTTCGCGGCGGGGCGCTATCGCGAGGTGGTGGAAGCGGCGAAGGCCGGACCGTCTCCGGAAGGCCTGTATTGGGCCGCCAAGGCATACCGGCTGCTGGCCGCCGAGGCGTACGACTGGCTCGGCAAGCTGCCGCCCTCACCCGAGAGCCACATGCTCTCCGCGCGGAACTTCGAGAGCCGGAGCCTGTACGCGGAAGCTGTCCGGGAGTGGAAGAAGGCGCTGGATCTGGCCCCGGACGACATCCGCGCGCAAGCCGGCCTCGCGAATGCCCTGATCCAGGCGAGAGATTATGCGTCCGCATTGCCGCTGCTGAAGAAGCTCCTGGCGGCCAGCCCGGATTCGGCGGGACTCCGCGTCCTGTTCGGCGCCAGCCTGCTCGGCCTGGAGCAGCCGGAGGAGGCGGCCGCCCAACTCGAGGAGGCGTTGAAGCTCGATCCCCATTACCCGCCTGCTCACGCCGCTCTCGGGCAGGCATACCTGCGGCTGGGCAAAGCCGAACAGGCGATCCCGCACCTCGAGGCGAGCCTCGCCACTGACGAAGACGGCAGCCGCCGTTTCCAGCTTGCACGGGCCTATCGGATGGCCGGGCGAGCGGAAGAGGCGACGCGCGCGATGGCCGAGTACCAGGAGTCTCGGCGGACGGCCGCCGAGCGGGCGCGGCTCGAGGAGAAGGTGGAGCCGTGACCCGGTGAAGCCGGAACCCGTTCCGGTTCCGGCTTCACCCGGGCCGCACTACCACTCGAACCGGGCCCCGAACTGCCCTTCCCGCGGCGTTCCGGTCAGGTTGATCACGTTGCCGAAATCCGGCGCGTTGATGTTCGTGTTCGGAGTCGCGAAGTGATGCCGGTTAAAGAAGTTGTAGAACTCGACCCGGAATTGCAGCCGGAACCTCTCCGCAATCCGGAAGTTCTTGAGCAGCGCTACCTGCTCCTCGCTCCAGCCGAAATCCCGGAAGTCGGAGCGGTAGATCGGCACCGTGCCGAGTTCGCCGTAAGGCGGATTGGAGAAGTTCCCCGGATCGAAGTACCGATTGCTCGGCGAAGTCGGGTTGCCGAAGTCAAAGCTGCCGCCATTGAACCTGCGGCTGTAGTCTCCGTTCGGATTCCGGACGGCGTACACCGGCGCTTCCCAGCCGGGATACCAGGCGCTCGAGTTGACGCCGATCGGCGAGCCCGAGTTGTAGCGAAAGCTGGCGCTGAGCGTCCAGCCCCCGACCACCGCATTGGCAACCCTGCCGGCGTCGGTCAGCAACGTTCTTCCCTTGCCGAACGGCAAGTCCCAGGCGACGATGCCTTTGACCACGTGCCTCTGGTCATAGAACAACGGCGCCTTGGCCTCCTCGTCCAGGTGCAGCAGGTCCTGGAGCGGGCCGGACCACCAGATCTCCTGGAATCCGCCCAAGCTGTTCTGGACGTTGCTGTGGGTCGTGGCGAGCGTGTAGCTGGCAATCGCGGTTAGGCCGCGCGCCGACCGCTTCGTCATCGAGAACTGTAGTCCTTTGTAGTCGGACCGGCCGTAGGGCGAGCCGACATGCAGCAGCGGCCCTCCCCAGACCCAGTTCTGCCAGATCTGCGGATAGGGCAGAATCGCCGCGAAGGCGTAAGAGCCGAATCCCGGATATGGATACGGCACTCCCGCCGCCGCCGCCGAGCCCTCGTCCCAGACCGCGTCCCACTCGTGGTAGGAGTTGAGCAACCTCGAAAGGGCCTGCGGGTTGGGCTGGTTCCGTTCGAAGTCGCCGCTTTGCAGCCGGCGGCCTTCATTCTGCATGTAGGTCACGTCGAGCCGCAAGTCGTTGGCAAGCTCGACCTGGACGCCGGCGTTCCACTGGTGCGAATAGCCGGCAAACAGGCTCTTCGGGTTGACGTTGACCATCCCCCATTGCGTGTAATCCGGATCCTTCGTCCCCGGCACGAACTGACCGGGGTAGCCTCCATCCCAGTTGAACGCCGGCGAGAGGTCGGCCGTCGGGTTCACGCGGTTGGTGCCGCGGTAACCCGGCGCAAATCCGTAGGGCACACCGAACCAGTAGTTCAACCCGATGGGAGAATAGAACACCCCGTAGCCGGCCCGAAACACGAGCCGGTCGTTGAATTTGTACGCCAGGCCAACGTGGGGCCCGAACTCCTTCCAGTCGCGCTCCGTTTCGAAGCTGTCGTCGCCGCCGGTGGCGAACACCAACGTTCCAGGAACTCCGAACGTCTTGCTGATCGCCTTCTTGTCGAAGTTCGCCCACCGGCCGTACTTCTCGTGGTAGGGCAACGTGACGTCCCAGCGCAGGTCCATGGTCAGCGTCAGCTTGGGGTTGACCTTGAAGTCGTCCTGGACGAACAGCGAGAAGGCCTTGCGTCGCCCGTAAAGGTCCCACGGGGTTTGCTGGCTGGCGTTCTTCACCGCCCCGAGCAGGAAACTGGCGAAACCGAAACCGACTTTGTCGCGCCAGGCCTCCTTGGGAGCGCCGGTCTGGTCGGGGTCAAAGGTGAATTCGAGAGTGGGCGTCGACTGGTGGCTGCTCAACTGCATAAAGCGAACGTCGGCGCCGAGCCGCCACGTGTGCCGCCCGCGAATCCAGGTGAGCGTCTCGTTGGTGATGAACACGTTCGAGACGTAGTAGTCGGACCAGTGTTGTCCGATGCGCTCCGTCGAGACGCCGTTGATCGCCCGCCCGAATGTGATCACCGGAAAGTTTCCGGCGCCGGTGTCTCCTAGCCCGATCTTTGCCGGCCAGTTGTCCTTGGCGGCCACCGAGAAGCTCGGATTCCGGTAGCGTCCGTAAGTGAAGCTGAACACGTTGAGCACGGTGGGCGAGAACGAATAGGTGTGGTTCAGCGCGGCCCGCCGGCTGGTGACCTCCTGCTTGCGCGAGTTCGCCAGCGGTCCGCCCGCCTTGTCCGGGTCCTTCGGATCCCAGATGCCGCCTTGGTCGACGAGAATCCGGGGCCGCTCCGTCCACACCATGTGGCCGCTCAGACGGTTGGTTTCCGAGAAGTTGTGGTCGCCTTTGAACGTCAGCTGGGTTTGGTGGAACCAGGGATCATTCTGCCGGGTGATGGCGCTGTTGTTGATCAAGCCCGGACGCATCGGCAGGTACCCCTGGCGGAAAACATCAGCGATGTTCTTCGAGACGGTGCTGATCCGGCTGGAGGGGATCACGTTCGCCAGGCCGGCAACAGGAGCGCCGGTCACCGGGTCGAAACCGAAGCCGTCGCGCACCAGGCCGTCGCGGGTGGCTACCAAACCTGTCATCGGATCCACCTGGCCGGCGATGACGTCCCGCTGCGAAGCGGGGTCGTAGATCATTCCTTGGTAGACCGGGCGCCCCAGCGGGTCTGTGCCGAGCATGTTGCCGGTGTTCAACAGCGCGCTGAAGTCCCCGTCCAGGAACGCGGGGATCGGCACGGTCTTGTCGAAGCCGCCGAGCACCATGCGCTCCTGCATGTACTTCTCGAAAGCGCCGAAGGCAAAGGTCTTATTCTTGACGATCGGCCCGCCGGCGCTGAAGCCGTACACGAACTGCCGGTCCAGGTCCCGGGGCTTCCGGTTGAAGTTGTTCTGCCAGGTGTTGGCGTTCAGGACCTCGTTGTGGAGGAACCCGAACGCGCTGCCGTGGAAATCGTTTGTGCCCGATTTCAACGTGAACTTGAACACGCCGCCACCGGTGCGGCCGTCCTCGGAGCGGACGCCGCTGGTTTCCACCTTGAACTCCTGGATCGCTTCCATCGAGGGGCTGGATTCGCCGATGTGACCGCCGATCTGCACCACGGCCGAAGTGCCGTCAATCAGCACTTCCTTGGTGAACGCCATGCTCCCGCCGATGTACGACGTCCAGTTGTTCCCCTCCACGCCCGGGATGGTGGCATAGGCGAAATTCTCGAGCGACCGTCCTCCGCGGATGTCGAGCGGCAGGTCGGTCACCACCTGGCTGCCCATGTTGGCGCCTACCTGCGTTTGCGATGTCTCCAGAAGGGGAGCCTCGGCGGTGACGGTGATCGCCTCCGCCAACGAGCCCAGTTCCATGCTGGCGTTGAGTTGAAGGACCCGCGCGACCGCCACGCTGATTCCGTCACGAGTATGGGTCTTGAAGCCCTGCTTGGTGAACACGACGGAGTATTTCCCAATGGGCAGGTTCAAGATCGAGTACAGTCCCAAGTCATTGGTCGTAGCGCTGTATTGCACTCGGGTGTCCAGGTTGGTTGCCGCAACCTGGACCGCCGGCACCACCGCGCCGGTGGCGTCGGTGACAGTTCCCGTAATCGAGCCGCGGTCTGACTGGGCCGAAAGCAGCCCCGCCAGGAGCAACACGGCCGGCAGAAAGCGTGTCATGAATTTCGGCATTGTTGTCCTTTCCATGAGGATGGCCGCGGGCGGAGGAAACCGCCGGCGGTGTATACAAAACCGTCGAAAGGTGGAGAATCGAGCGTGGGCTGGGAACCCATGCACGCAAATCCTCTCGACTTCGGACCCCGCTTCGGACCTGTGACGGCCAGTGATGCCCCGCGCAGGCCCTGTCAGCACTTCAATCTAAGGACAGTGTAATCCCGGAATGGATGGGGGTCAACAGACATTCGCATCGGATGGTCGGTAGCCATTTGGTTCAGTGCGGGCGGGAATTGTCAGCCGCCAATGAACGCCGATAAAGGCCGATAGGTCCTATCGGCGTTCATCTGCGCTCATCGGCGGCCAAAAGGGGTCTGGCCTCCTTTTGTACTATGGTCCCTGATGCTTCACTGGCTTGTCATCGGCATCGGCGACATCACCAGCCGCCGCGTGATTCCGGCGATCCTCGCCGAGCCTCGCAGCCGGCTGCACGGCATCGTGACGCGCACGCCCGTCAAAGCGGAGGCCTACGGAGTTCCGGCCTGGATAGACCTGCAGGACGCCCTGCGGGACCCCGGCATCGACGCGGTCTACGTGGCGACGCCAGTCTTCCTGCATGCGCCGCAAACCATTGCTTCGCTTCGCGCCGGCAAGCACGTGCTGTGCGAGAAGCCAATGGCAATCAGCTATGAACAAGCCCTCGAGATGGTGCGCGCGGCGGCCGAGTGCGGCCCCACGCTCGGCGTGGCCTACTACCGGCGGATGTATCCGAAGCTTCACCGGGCGCGCCGGCTGCTGGCGGACGGCGCGATCGGTCGGCCGGTGCTCGCCGAGGCCAACTGCCACGACTGGTTCAACAACGAGGACGGGCGGCGCGGATGGTTCCTGGACCCGGCGATGGCCGGCGGCGGGCCTCTCTACGACACGGCGTCGCACCGGATCGACGTGTTCAACTTTCTGTTCGGCACGCCCACGAAGGTCTGCGCGCAGCTTTCGAACGTGGTGCACCAGGCGGCGGTCGAGGACGCCGCCACCGTGCTCATCGAGTACGACAGCGGGGTCCGCGGCATCGTTGACGCGCGCCGCCATTCCCGCGTGGAGCGGGACGAGTTCCGCATCATCGGCACGGACGGCGAGATGGTACTCAGCCCGTTGAACGGGCCGTCGCTGGTCTATCCCGGCGGCAGCGAAGAACTGCCCCCGCACTCCAACCTCCACTACCCCTGCGTCGAGAATTTCGTCAGCGCGGTGCTGGAAGGCGCGCCGCTGTTCTCGTCCGGCGAAACGGCGCTGTGGACGGACTGGGTGACCGAACAGGCGATGGCGAGCGCGGCCTATTGAGGGTCGGGGGGTAGCGAGTCATTGCTTGGAGTTGCGTTTCTCGACCAGTTCAAGGAACCCTGAAGGGCGGTTCGCTGAGGCCCATAGCGCCCGGCATGTCAGCCGCGCCAGAAAAACATTTGCGCCACACAACGTTCCATGGTAACCTGTACGCCAAAGGTAGGGTGGATTTCATCGATCGCCCCTGATGGTTGCGGTGCGGTTGCTCCCTGAACGGAAAGGTTTCGGGACTTTGCTCCTCTCACCTGCCGCCCCTCCTGATAGAATAGAGTCTGCTTTTCCAAGGACCATGACGTTTCCACACATCGACGCCAAAGACCGCCTCATTATTGCGCTGGACCTATCGAACATCGACGAAGCCAGAGAGATGGTCCGCGATCTGGAAGAGGTGGTGTCCTTCTTCAAGATTGGACTCGCCTTGCAGTTAGCTACAGGGGTGGAAGACTTCATTCTGTCGCTGATCAGGGAAGGCAAACGCGTCTTCCTTGACTACAAGTACTACGACGTGCCGGAAACGCTCAGGAAGGCTGTGGCCAGGGCAGCCTCCCTCGGCGTATCGTTTCTCACGGTACACGGCTCCAGCGCCCTGATGAAGGCCGCAGTGCAGGGTCGGGAGAACAGCAGTTTGAAGCTCTTCACGGTCACCGTGTTGACGAGCATGGACGCGAGCGACATCGCCGAAATGGGATACACTCAACACTCCGTGGAGGACCTCGTGCTCTTCAGGGCACGCAAGGCGCTGGAAGCGGGATGCGACGGGGTGATTGCATCCGGTCGAGAAGCCGGGAAGATCAAGGAATTATCACGGAACAAGTTGCTGGTGGTCACACCCGGTATCCGTCCGGAGGATTACCCGGAGGATGATCAAAAACGCAGAACCACCGCGAGCGACGCAATCCTGGCAGGCGCCGATTATTTGGTCATTGGCAGGCCAATCACGGAAGCCGTCAACCACCGGCGGCAGGCGGAGCAATTCCTCCGGGAAATGCAAGCGGCTTTTGACTCGCTTGCTGCAACCGTTGCAGGTTGATGCCTTCTCTGAAGATCCGGACGGAACCTCATACTCCCCCGGCTGAGGGCTGACCGCTGAGGGCTCCGCTATCATGGGAAAAGCGGGTTCCCTCCATGAAATCCGGCATCAATAGCTGGCTCGAGGACGAGCTCTATCATCAATATCTCCACGACCGCCGGGAGATTGACGAGAGCTGGCGGCAAGTGTTCGAGTCGGCGGTAGAACCAGTGGCGCCCACGCCGCCGGCGCTCGCCACCGCCGCCGAGCCCCCTGCCCAACCGGAGCCGAAAGCGCTCGCGGCAGGCCCGGCTGAACAGGTCGTCCCCCTGCGCGGCGCCGCCGCCCGCGTCGTCCAAAACATGACCGCCAGCCTCGGCGTGCCCACCGCCACCAGCCAGCGGATCATCCCGGTCAAGGTCATCGACGAGAACCGCCACATCATCAACCAGCACCGCACGCTGCTCGGAAAGAGCAAGGTCAGCTACACACACCTCATCGCCTGGGCCATCGTCAAGGCCCTCGCGAGCTACCCCACGCTGAACCACGCCTACGCGGAGAGCGACGGGGAGGCGCTGCGGGTCATTCGCAACCAGGTCAACTTCGGGGTGGCCGTCGACCTGCCGGGAAAGGACGGATCGCGGGCCCTGGTGGTCCCCAACATCAAGAACGCCGTGGCCCTCGACTTCCAGCAGTTTCTCACCGCCTACGACGACCTGATCGCGCGGGCGCGCTCGGGCAAGCTGAGTGTGGAAGATTTTCGGGGAACCACGATTTCGCTCACCAACCCCGGCACCGTGGGCACGGTCGGCTCGGTGCCGCGGTTGATGCCCGGACAGGGCGCGATTCTGGCCACCGGCGCCATCGACTACCCGGCCGAATACCAGGGCATGTCGCCGGAAGTGCGGGCGATGCTCGGAATCGGCAAGGTCATGACCATCACCTGCACTTACGATCACCGCATCGTGCAGGGCGCCGAATCCGGCATGTTTCTCGGAAAGGTCCACGCGCTTCTCCAAGGCCAGGACGCCTTCTACGAGCAGATCTTCGCCGACCTCAAGATGCCGCACAGCCCGGTGCGCTGGGAAGCGGACCGCGCGGCTGCGCTCCCCGGCCTCGGCGGGCGCACCTCGGAAATCGCCAAGGAGGCCGCCGTCCTCCAGCTCATCAACGCCTACCGCGTGCGCGGCCACCTGATCGCCGACCTCGACCCGCTCGGCCGCGAGCCCAGCTACCACCCCGAGCTCGACCCGGCCACCTACGGGCTCACCATCTGGGACCTGGACCGCGAGTTCCTCACCGGCAGCCTCAGCGAGGCGATCGGCGAGGGCACGCCGCAGCCCGTGGCCACCCTGCGCGAGATCCTCGAGACGCTGCGGCAGACCTACTGCGGCAAGATCGGGTGCGAGTACATGAACATCCAGCACCCGGAGCAGAAGCGGTGGCTGCAACTGCGCATGGAGCCGGAGGCAAACAACTGGCCGCTCGAGAAGGAAACGCGGCTGAGGGTTCTGGAGCGCCTGGTTGAAGCCGAGGAGTTCGAGCACTTCCTCCACGCGCGGTTCATCGGCCACAAGCGCTTCTCGATCGAAGGCGGGGAGACTGCCATCGCCATCGTCGACGAGCTGCTCAACCGCGCCGCCGAGGGTGGCGTCCACGAGATCGTCATGGGCATGGCCCACCGCGGCCGGCTGAACGTGCTCGCCAACATCATCGGCAAGCCGCTGACCCAGGTCTTTTCGGAATTTGAGGGCGACATCGACCCGGCCAGCACCCAAGGCTCGGGCGACGTCAAGTACCACCTCGGCGCGAGCGGCGTCCGGCGGTCGCCCGCAGGCCGGGAGATCGTCGTGTCGCTGTCGCCGAATCCAAGCCACCTGGAGGCCGTCGATCCGGTGGTCGAGGGCATCGTCCGCCCGAAGCAGGAGCGCCTCGGCGACGCCGACCGCGGGCGCGTCATTCCGCTGCTCATCCACGGCGACGCCGCCTTCGCTGGCCAGGGCGTGGTGGCCGAGACGCTGAATTTCTCCCAGCTTCACGGCTACCGCACCGGCGGCACGGTCCACCTGGTGATCAACAACCAGATCGGCTTCACGACGCCGGCGGATGAAGCCCGCTCGACGCCGTACTCCACCGACGTCGCGCGCATGGTGCAGGCGCCGATCTTCCACGTCAACGGAGACGATCCGGAAGCGGCCGTCCGCGCCGCGCAGATCGCCTTCGACTTCCGGCAGCGGTTCAAGAAGGACGTGGTGATCGACATGTTCTGCTACCGCCGCCACGGCCACAACGAAGCCGACGACCCCAGCTACACCCAGCCGATCCTGTATCGCAAGATCAAGGATCATCCGTCGGTGGCGGTGCTCTACGCGGAGCGGCTCCAGCGCGAGGGGATTGTCAGCGAGGAGGAAGTCGCGCGGATGCGCAAGCGCCTCTCCGGCCGGCTCAGCGCGGCGTTCGAGGCGGCGCAGGAGCACGCCGAGCGGTTCGAGTTGCAAGACCTGAGCGTCGTGCCGGTGGAAGAGGCGCCGGCCGTAGTGCCTTACACCGCCGCGGACCGTGAAACGCTGATTCGGGTTGTGGAAGGCCTGACCACGTTCCCGGCGGATTTCCACCTCCATCCGAAACTGCGCGGCTTCATCGAGCGGCGCAAGCAGGTGATCCGCGACGAAGGTCCGATCGACTGGGCGCTGGGCGAGGCGCTCGCCTTCGGCAGCCTGGTGCTCGAGGGCACGCCGGTGCGCCTGAGCGGGCAGGACAGCGGCCGGGGCACGTTCAGCCAGCGGCACCTGGTGTTCTGCGATTACGAGAATGCGCGGGAGTATTGCCCGATCGGGCACCTGGATCCGAAGCAGGCGCGCTTCGAGGTCTACGACAGCAGCTTGAGCGAGTACGCCGTGCTGGGGTTCGAGTTCGGCTACAGCGTCGCCGACCCGCTGACGCTGGTGTTGTGGGAGGCGCAGTTCGGCGACTTCGCCAACGGCGCCCAGATCATGATCGACCAGTTCATCTCCTGCGCCGAGTCGAAGTGGGGCCAGCCGAGCGGGCTGGTGATGCTGCTCCCGCACGGCTTCGAAGGACAGGGGCCGGAACACTCGAGCGCCCGCATCGAGCGGTTCCTCGCGTTGTGCGCCGGAAACAACATGCAGGTGGCCAACTGCTCGACGCCGGCGCAATATTTCCACTTGCTGCGGCGGCAGATGCACGGCGGGCATGACCGGCGCGGGGTGCGCAAGCCGCTGGTCATTTTCACTCCGAAGAGCCTGCTGCGCCACCCGAAGGCGGTGTCGCCGCTCGGCGACTTCACCACCGGCGGCTTCCGGGAAGTGCTCGGGGAGGCCGGCCCCATCGAAGCGCACGCGGTCACGCGCGTGCTGCTATGCTCCGGCAAGATCTACTACGAGCTGGCGGAGGCACGCGAGGAACGGGAAGCGGATCAGGTGGCGATTATCCGCCTCGAGCAGCTCTATCCGTTCCCCGAATCCGAGCTGAACGACGTGCTGCTGCGCTACCCGACGACGGCGGAGGTGCTGTGGGTGCAGGAGGAGCCGCGCAACATGGGCCCGTGGCGCTTCCTGCGCGAGCGTGTGCAGCACTTGCTGGATCCGACGCGCCGCAAGCTCCGCTTCGTCGGCCGTCCGGAAAGCGCCAGCCCGGCGGCCGGCTCCCACAAGCGGCACCTCGCCGAGCAGGCCGACGTCATCGAGGAAGCGTTCGCCGTGTCGGCGCTGCCCAGGCCGGGAGCGGTAAGGCTGGTGGCGAAGCGGAAGGCCAAGTAAGTCGTGGCGCAGACTTCAGTCTGCGGCGTCGAGACTCGTCTCGACGCATCCGAAACGATGCGCGACACCAGAACACCATTCCCTGCTTCCTCCGACCGTGGTGCGCCGCCTGAGACTCGACCAGACTGTGCGGTACGAAGCGGCTCAATAGCGGCATCCTTCTTCAATCAATCGGCGGATGGAGACGCTGCGCAGTTTCCTCCCCTCTCGATGCCGTCTGATCTCTTCGATCACTTCCGCCGCGTTGCGCTGTTTGGACGCATCCACGGGCACGAGTAAAGCCGGCAGGTTCAGGTTGCGGCGGAAAGCCGCCTGAAGGGCGTAGCGCACGCTCTCAGCGTGGACGCGTCCCGACTCTTCGGGACGCATGGGCTGCCTACGAAGCCATGGTGTCGGCAAGAATGCCGGCACGGCAGCCGGAGAGGCTGCGCCACATCCAGCCTAAAAGCTGAGCTGGTGGCACAGGACGCACTCGTTGGAAACCTTCCGTGCCGCGTGGCAGTTCATGCAGGCGACCATGCTCGTGGACACCTCCTTGGCGAGAACGTGCCGCTCCTCAACCGGGCCGTGGCAGGTGACGCACTGCTCGCCTGCTTTCAGATGGCTGGCGTGGCTGAAGAAGACGAAATCGGGGACTTTGTACACACGCACCCAGCCCAGCTTCTGACGGCCTTTGTGGATTTCGTGGAGCTTGCGGATCTCCGGACTGTCGGCCTTGACGGTCGTGTGGCACCCCATGCACAATGCGGTCCCAGGCAGGCCGGCCTGGTCCTGTTGAGTGGCGTCCTTGTGGCAGTCCAGGCACCGCATGCCCAACGCGAGGTGCCTCTTGTGGCTGTAGGCGATGGGCTGGGGAGCGACCGCCGCCGGCAGTTTCTCTTCCTTCCCCTTATACGAGAGTGTCTGCTGGGCGAACAACGCAACCGCAGCGGCGAAGATCCCAAAGGTGATCGTCTTCATCGGGCGCTACGGCAACGCGAAGGCCACCAGCTTGCCGGTGAACACTTTGTCGTACTTGTTGCCTCCGCCGGCGGCGATCACCACGAACTGCTTGCCGGTTTTCTTCCCCAGGAACGTCATGGGCGTGGCCATCCCGCTCGCCGGAAGCTCAGCCACCCAAAGCTCCGCGCCGGTGTCCTTGTCAAACGCGCGGAACTTCCGGTCGTTGGTGGCGCCGATGAAGACCAGGCCGCCGGCGGTCACCACCGAGCCTCCGAGGTTCGGTGTCCCGGTCTTGGGAACGCCCCGGGCTTTGAGCTCGTCGAACTCGCCCAGCGGGACCTGCCAGCGGAACTCGCCGCTGTTCAGATCGATGGCGGTCAGGGTCCCCCAAGGCGGCTTCTGGCAGGGATAACCTTTCGAATCCCAAAGGAACTCGTATTTCTTCGCGCGCAGCGCGTACGGGATTTCGGCCCCTTCCGGACGCTTGACGAGCCGAAAGAGCCCGCCGACGTCCATGGAGTTTACATAAAGCAGCTTGGAAGCCGGGTCGAAGGAAGCCCCTCCCCAATTCGTTCCTCCGTTCAGCCCAGGCATGATGATCGCATCCTGCTCGCCGAACGGATCGTAGATCGAGACGTCCACGTCCGCGTCGCCGAGGATTTCCAGGCACTCCTTGCGGGATTCCGGCGTCACGTCGGTAATGTCGTCGCGCGAGACGGACAGCCGCGCGAACGGCGGCGGCTTCAGCGGAACGGGCTGCGTGGGCCAGGTTTCCTCGCCTGGGATCGGGCTCTTCGGCACCGCCCGCTCCTCGACCGGAAACAGCGGCTCTCCCGTCAGGCGATGGAGCAGGAAAGTGAAGCCCATCTTGGTGACCTGCGCCACCGCCGGAATCTCCCTGCCCTGGCGCTCGACGGTCACCAGCACCGGCTGGGCGGGCAAGTCGTAGTCCCACAGGTCGTGGTGGACTGTCTGAAAATGCCACCTGCGCTTCCCGGTCCGGCAATCCAGCGCCACCACGCTGTTGCCGAACAGGTTTGCTCCTTTGCGGTCGCCCCCGTACATGTCGTAGCTCGGGGAAGTGAGCGGGACAAAGACCAGGCCGTTCTTCTCGTCCACGCTCATCACCGACCAACAGTTGGCGCCGCCGCGATCCTTCCACGAGTCGCCTTCCCAGGTGTGGTTGCCGAATTCGCCCGGGTGCGGCACGACATGAAAACGCCATAGGGGCTTGCCCGTGCGCGCGTCGAATCCGCGGATGTCGCCGCTCGGCCCTGTTGGCGAGCCATCGCTCACCAGGCTTCCCGTGATGACAACAGTTCCGCACACGGCGACGGGCGAGGTCAGCCTGTACTGCTTGTCGGCGAACTTGTCGGCCATGCCCGCTTTCAGGTCGAGCATGCCGCCGGTTCCGAACTTCGGGTCCGGCTTCCCGGTCTTCGCGTCGATCGAGAAAAGGCGGCCGTGAAGATCACCGAGAAAGATGCGCTTCTTGCTTCCGTCCTGCCAGAAGGTCACGCCGCGGCTGACGAAGAGGTTGGTGCGCATGGTGCGGTCGATCTTCGGGTCAAAATCCCAGAGCTTCTCCCCGCTCTCGGCGTCGAGCGCGAGGAGGCGGCAGAACGGAGTGCTGACGTACATCACGCCGTCCACCACGAGCGGAGTCGCCTCGAAGGCGGAACGCGTCGGGTACTCCGTGCCGTCGCTCCAATCGCCCGTGTCGTAGGTCCAGGCGACTTTCAACTGCGACACGTTCTTCCGGTGGATCTGGTCAAGCGGCGAGTACTTCGTCCCGCCGGCGTCGCCTCCCCAGAACCGCCATTCCTGCGCGGGGGCCTGGACGGCCGGGAGCCAGAGGCAGCAGGCGAACGCAGTGAGCACCGCTCGGCCGGCGGCTGCCCTGCGAACCGGCGAGTCAGCCGGGCGGCCAAGAAGGCAGCGCGAAGACAATGTTCGGGTTGGACGCACACACATACTTATGCCCCTTCAGCGGCTCGGCCGTCTCACCTCAGAACCTCAGCGGGCAAATCCGCGGATAGAGCAGCCGATTTCTTCAGAATATAAGCTTTCCGCTGAGTTGGATGGTCCGCGGGGCTGTCACGGCCCCGTTCCACTCGCCGAAGGTCGGGCTTGCCACGTCCGTATCGAAGCCCTGGTCTCCAAAGCAGCGCGAGGTGCATCGGAAGACGTGGGAGTTCCAGACATTAAAGAATTCCGCTCGGACCTCGAAGCGTACCTTCTCGGTAATCTGCGTCCGCTTGAAGAAGGTCAGGTCATGGTTGTTGTAGCCGAAGCCCCGGAAATTCGACACGCGAGGCCCTTTGCCGTAATAGAAGTTGAAACTGGCCGGGTCCTCGAATGCGGCGCTGCTCAAGAGCGGACCTCTCGCGGGATCGAAATCACTCTTGCTTTGCGCAAATGGATTCGCTCCCTCCAGAGTGGCGGGAATACACGCGGCCTGGAACTGTCCGGGAACGTTGCAGACACTGGAGCGGAAAAACAGGGGCGTCCCCGACTGAAGGCGGATGATGCTGTTCAGCCCCCACCCGCCGAGGACTTTGTCCGACACCCCTCCCTTGGAGAGAAACCGTTTCCCCTTGCCGAAAGGCAGGTCGTAGACGAACGCCAGCGACAACGTCTGGGGCACGTCTTCGATAGCCAGCGCTTTGTTCCGGCGCATCTCGAAGGGTGAAATGGACCCGTTGCCGCCGCTCCAGGTGGCCGATTCGGACTGGATAATGTCGGCGTCAGTGAGCGTCTTAGATAGCGTGTAGGCCCCCAGGACCCAGAGGCCCTGCGAGAAACGATGCTCGGCCTTCAATTGCAGCGAATGATACGTCGAATTGCCGGCGTTTTCGTTCAAGCCCCGTAACCCGCCGCAATACTGAGGATACGGCACGAGCGCCTGGGCGACCGTCGGCGCGCACGCCTCCAACTGCGCCTCCCATCCGGGATAGGGATTGGCAACGCCGTTCAGTTCCGGCTGCCCCTCCCCATATTCATCAAACAGCGCCGGCCCCATCGATAACAAGTTCGGGTTCAACACATTCAACGGTACCTTCTGCGAAAGCAGCCGCGTTCCCTTGTTGCCGACGTAGGCGGCGCTGATATAGAAGTTGTTGGTGAATTGTCGCTCGACCGTGAGATTCCACTGCTGGGTATAGGGCAGCCGGTTGGCGTCGAATGGCCGGTAAAGAGGTCCGGATTGGCCGTTGAGAAGGCCCGCGTCGATGAACGGTGGCCTCTGGAAGTCCTGCGGTAACCCCGCGCGGAGCATGAAGGCGGGATCCATGCCGCCGAGCGAGCCGGAGAATCCCGGCGTGATCGAAAACCCGTCCAGCGCCGCGCCGCCGCCCCAGCCCGGGTAGTACGAGCCGAGGTAGAAGATCCCATAACCGGTGCGGACAACGGTCTGATCGTTCAACGTGTAGGCGATGCCCAGGCGCGGAGCAAACCCCTTGTACCAGGTCTTTTCCGGGTGCCGGTCTCCGAACGCCGCTGCGCCGTAGGGAATATCCAGCAATCCGGACTTCGTTCCGGCCCAGACCATGCGGCCTGGGCGGTTGCCGGCGCTCGGATTCGGTCCTGACGGGTCAAAGAAAGCAAGGTGGTCCCATTTCTCCAGCGACGGCGTAGCCACGTCCCATCGGAGTCCGAAATTGATGCTGAGTTTGGACGTCGCCCTCCAGGTGTCGCCGATATGGAGGTTCCAGGACTTGCTGCGCATGTAAAACTTTGAGACTTCGAAGAAACTGGCCTGGCCGTAATCGACGCGCTCCAACAGGAAGCTGGCCACTGAATTCCCGCTTGGTATTCCGATCACACCGGTATTCAGACGGGTGAAACCGAAGTAGCCCGCAAAGCCTCCGTACACGTCCCGGTCCAGCGTGAGCTTGCGGAACTCGCCGCCGAACTTGATGGTGTGCTTGCCGCGGACCCAGGAAACCATGTCGTTGACGACATAGGTGGGCCGGCCTTCGAACAACTCGGCGCCGCCACAACCCATTCCTTCGAAATCCTCCAGGCCAATGGCGGGCGGTGACGCGTGGCTGGCCACACCCGGGATCTGAGGCAGCTCGGCAGCGTGGTCCCGGTCGACGCAGGTCTCCAGGCCGCGGAAGTTGTGGTAGCCGAGGTTCAGGTTGTTGAGCAGTGTCGGCGAGAAGGTGCGGTCCCAACTGGCCCGGACCACCCACGGCCCGATCTGCCCGCCCTCAGTGATGAACCCTTCCGAGGCAATGATCTCCGGCAGGTTGCTCGACTTGCGGAAGACGGTGTCGCGGTAGTGGAGGACGGCGGAAAAGTGGTCCTTATCGCCGAGGTAGTGGTCGAACCGCGTGTCCCACGAGAGCCGGTGGTCCGTTTCGGTGCCGCTGATGTCTCCCACCGGAACGGGCGAAATGTAGTTGTTCTGCGTCCCGGGAAAGTCGGTCGCGGGCAAGTGCTGTAGCCATTGCTTGGCCAGGGAGTTCTGCAAGCGTGGATCCGACGGGCAGATCACATTCGGGGACTGGCCGTCGCAACCCATGAACTGATCGCGCAGGTACGGCACGTTATCAGGACCGACCGGCGCCTCGGGGTTGAAGCTAGGGTTGGCCCGGGTCGTATCCGGATCAAAGACCGGATACGGCCACTCGCTGAAGTCCCCTGCCCTCATTTTCTCGGTCGGAATGCTGATGATCGGCCGGCGCGCGCCGCCTCGGATGACCCAGTTGTCGAAATTGGCGAAGAAGAAGGTCTTGCGCTTGCCGCCCCACGCGCCTGGCAGCTTCACCGGTCCGCCAACGGAGCCGCCGAACTCGTTCTCGATGTCCTTCGGCCGGTTGGGGAGATTCCACTGGCGCGCGTTCAGCGCGGTGTTGCGGTGGAACTCATGTAGCTCGCCGTGGAAGTCGCTGCCGCCCGATTTGGTGACCGCCGTAATCACGGCCGCGGTCGTGGAACCGTACTGCGGCTCGTAGTTTGAGGTCAGCACGCTAATCTCGGCCGTCGCCTCCGGCACCATCGGGTAGTCGTTGCCCAGGGAAACCATGCCGCTCTGGCTCATCAAGCCCTGTTGCATTGTGACCCCGTCGAGCACCGCCTCGTCGCCCATCTGCTGCCCGCCGTTGATGCGGACGTCGAACGGGTTGCCGCTCGGCGTGCTCACGCCGGGCATCAGAATTACGAAGTTCGCCGCCGAGCGAGTATTCCCCTGCACAACCAGGGGAAGCTCCGCAATCGCGTCCGTATTGATCGACTGCTTGATGGTTGAGTCGCTGAAGTTAAGCGGCGAAGCCTCCGCCGTCACCTCAACCCGCTCTACCGCCGCCCCCAGCTCCATCCTCACGTTGATCGTCACCGTTTCGTTGATATTGAGGCCGATCCCCGTTTGCAGGAAATCCCGGAACCCCGCCGCGGAGATCTTCAGGTCGTAGGCGCCCCGCGCGAGGTTCCCAAAACGGTACAGGCCGTCGGCCCCCGTGGTGAACGTGGAGACCGCCGCCGTCTCTCCCGAGGTGAGCGAGAGCTTGGCGCCGGTAATCGAGCCGCCGGTCTGATCGGTCACCGATCCGACGATGGCGCTGTTGAAACTCTGCGCGTTTGCCACCGACAAGATGCCGGCCAGCGGCAGGGAAAGCACTAGCGTCGTCCAAAAAGGTCTGTTCTTCACGCTCGGCGTCCTTTCAGTCGGGCTGGAGCACTCGACAAGTTGTTGTCATTGCCCCGTGTCAAGGAAGAACCTTGATTGCGGCAGGTTCCTCGCAGAGAACATAGATGCCCTCCCGCGCTCCCACAGGAGGATGCACAAAAGCACACCCGGCACCCGCGTATGCCGGGTGTCGGATCGCTATTCCTACAGCATCTATATCACCCGGCCCCATCCCAGTCAATAGAAAGGTTGATTTCGAATTAAAAGTTGAGAGAAGTTGAGATTGGAAACAAGACATCAACGTCGGGGGTTTGACCGCCGCGGTGACCTCATGTACGATTGGGACTAAAGGAGCCTTTTATGAATGAAAGCTGCCGAATCACGCGGCGCGAGTTTGCGAAGCGCGGCGCCATTCTAACGGGCGGACTGGCGGCGGGTTTCGACGTCGCCGGAGCCGGACCGAATTCGAAACGCAGCATTCTGAACTACAACCAGAATATGGAGTACCGCCGGCTCGGCAAGACGGGGCTGATGGTTTCGGCGGCTTGCCTCGGCGGCCACTGGAAGCGGGTGCACACGGTGGTGAAAAGCGCCTCCCCGAAGAGCGCGTGCTGCGATGACGCCGACACCGCGAACCTCAGTAATCCCGAGTTCGTCAAGAACCGGCATGAGGTTGTCAGCCGCTGCATCGAGGTGGGCATCAACTACGTGGATGCGTGTTCCCCTCAGGAGATCCTGGCCTATAGCAAGGTGCTCAAGGGTCGCCGGGACAAAATGTACCTCGGCTACTCCTGGCACACCCGTGAACCTCGCTACACGGAATGGCGCTCTCCGGAGCGGCTCGTCCAGGGACTGGACGACGGTTTGAAAGAAGCCGGGCTGGACTACATCGATGTGTGGAGAATTTCGCTGCCGATGGAAGGCATCGCCGATTTGGGCGAGCTGCTGCGCGTCGAAGAGGCCACCGTCGGGGCGCTCGAGATGGCCAAGAAACAAGGCAAGACGCGGTTCACCGGCGTCTCCAGCCATAACCGCGTTTGGCTGAAGTCGGTGATCGAGCAGTACCCGAAACACATGGAAGTCGTGCTGTTCCCGTACACCGCCAGTTCCAAGGAACTGCCGGAGGACAGCCTGTTTGATGCCATCCGGCAGCAGGACGTGGGAGTGTTCGGCATCAAGCCGTTCTCGAGTAACGCCTTGTTTGAAGGCGACAGTTCGCCAACCAACGCGCACCGTGCCGAGGACGACCGCCGGGCGCGCCTGGCGATCCGCTACGTCCTCTCCAACCCCGCCATCACGGCCCCAATCCCCGGACTGGTCAGCATCGCCCAGGTGGACAACATCGCACAAGCCGTCATCGAGCGCCGGCAGTTGGACCTCACGCGAAAGAACCGAGGCAAGAAGCCGGCCGTAACCTCGGAGCTCGAGCCAGCCGTCCGGCAAATGTGGGCCAGGCTGCCCGCGGATTACCAGTGGCTGAAGCGCTGGGAGTACGTCTGAGGGCAAAGCAGCCGCGGCGCGGTGCGGATGCGGCAACGCGCAAACACACGGTGATTCTTGCATCCGGTGACAGCCTCATCCCGGCCTCGGAGCTGGCCGCGTGCTGAAAACACCCGTCTCCCGCGTTCCCTGAAGAACGCCCGCAGGCTGCTGAGCTTCGCGGGGGCGCGCACGTCTAGGACGTCCGCGACCGCATTACTCCTGTCCAGGAACAACCCGTTCGTACTGGAACCCTGCACAATTGCGGCAGGAGCCCGGGCGGATTCGTCCACCCTTGTCGCGTAGAAGTAGATCGACGAGTAGGGCGCAGCGGAATGGTACTATCAGCGAGGGGGGCGCTCGTTTGATAGGCCCTGCCTCCTGGCCGGTTATGACAGCCCCCGAGGGGTGTCTCGCACCGCGCCCGTCCATCTGCGACAGTCCAATGACTTAGCGGCAATCGACCTCGTCGGTCAGGTTCGTTCGTTCAACTATCTTCGCGCGCGGATGCGACGATTTCCGGCCCTGACGCCTTCGCCGGCACGTGCGGACGGTTCGCCGGTCACAGGCCAGGTCGATTTTTTCAATTGTCCGGATGAGTCACGTTGAGGTCACTCTGGTTGACTCCCGTGGAACCGAAGTTCTGGTTCCTTTTCAGTAAGTTGGCCTCGCAAGCCACCACGGTCGCCGGCTTCGTTTTGTCCTTCTTGTTCGTGCCCGGACCTCTCCGTAGCCTCCCGGCCGCGCTGGTCGGGCGCTACAATGATCGCGGCGGATGAAACAGCCGTCCGGCGAGCGCCGGCCGGCCTACTTCGGCTTCAGGTCTTCCTTCAGCCGGTCGACGATGCGGCGCGCGGTGCGGTTCAGTTCCTCGGCGGTGGTGTTCTTCGGCTTCTGATAGGTTGACCAGAGGACGGCGCGGCTTTTCCGGTCCACCAGGAAGACGTTGCCTTTACCCCGGCCCCAGGTCGAGAGGCGCGCGGGCGTTTCCTCCTTCACGTCCCCGATCTGTGGCCGCTCGGGCTTGGCCGGCGCCGCCTCTTTCGCTTCTTCCTTGACGGGCTCGGCCTTCGGCGGCTCGGGCGGCGGGGGCGGCGGATAGAGTTCGGCGTACTTGCGCTCGAATCCCTCGCCGAGCCGGTCGGTGAACAGCGCGTCGGCCATCTGCGGGTCGGTGACCACGCGGAAGACCTTGCCGGCGCTCAGCGAGTTCGCCAGAAACTGATCGAGGCCGCCGGCCATCGGCAGCAGGTAGACCGACTGGACGCCGGCCATCGCCTCCTGCGCGCGGAGCCCGGAGACGGCGGCGATCAAGCACAATAGGAGGACGGGCTTGGGCATGGTTACTTTCATGATAGCTGACCCGCGCCCCGCACAGCATGTATAAGAGCCGGCGCATCACCGTCGTCATTCCCTGCCTCAACGAGGAACAGGGCATCGAGCAGGTGCTCAAGCGCATGCCGCCGTTCGTCGATGAGATCATCGTCGTCGACAACGGCTCGACGGACCGCACCTCCGAAATCGCCCGCGGCTTCGGCGCCATGGTCATCCGCGAGGACGTGCGCGGCTACGGCCGCAGCTACAAGCGCGGATTCTCGCACGCCACCGGCGACCTGATCGTCACTCTCGACGGCGACCATAGCTATCCCGTCGATGCCCTGTCCTACCTGATCGAGGCTTTCCTCCACCTGGACGTCGATTTCCTCAACGCCTCGCGCTTTCCCGTCCGCGACCGCGAGGCCATGAGTTTCAAGCACAAGATCGGCAACCTGATCCTGTCGCTGGCCATGTCGGTCCTCTTCTTTCGGTGGGTGCGCGACTCGCAGTCGGGCATGTGGGTGTTCCGCCGCGCCATCCTCAATGAGATGGCGCTCGAATCCGACGGGATGGCGTTCTCCGAGGAGATCAAGGTCGAGGCGATCCGCAACCCGCGGATCCGCTTCGGCGAGATCTCGATCCTCTACACTTCACGCCTCGGTGAAATCAAGCTGAACCCGTGGCGCGACGGCCTGTACAACCTGTGGTTCCTGGTGAAGAAGCGATTCGCGCGGCGCGGCTGACCAATTCGTGACACTCAGGCGGCAGCCCTGGGCTTGGACTCAGCTGTACCGGCCAAGTCCGGCGCGAAGCACCCGGCTGCCGGGAATACCGGCGGCGCCTCGATCAGCCGGCAGCCGCCATGGACGACGAAGGCCTCCCGATCGGGCGGAAGCTTGCCGCTCTCGGCCGGCGGATTCCAGCGACAGGCCCAGCTACCCAGGCTGGCGCCGGCCGCGGATGTGGCCCGGAGCGGAAAAAGCGTCCGGATGTCCTGGGTCAAGGGCCCCGCCCGCCGCGGCGGGGCTTCCGCCTGACACCGTCCTCCCTGCGGTACAACAAGAGTCATGCCAAGCCGCATTCTGATCGTGACGGGCGACGCCGGCGAATCCTACGAGGCGCTGTACGCCGTTCACCGGTTCCTCGAGGCCGGCGATACGCCCGTCGTGGCCGCCCCGTCCAGGCGCCGCCTTCACCTCGTGATGCACGATTTCGAGCCGGGTTGGGATACGTACATCGAGCGGCCGGGCTACGGGCTCGAGGCGGAGATCACGATCGCCGAGGCCCGCGCCGAGGATTACGACGCGATCCTGGTGCTCGGCGGGCGCGCGCCCGAATATCTGCGGCACGACGCCGCGCTCATCCGCCTGGTGCGCGCCTTCCACGACTCCGGCAAATGGGTGTTCTCGATCTGCCACGGCATCCAGGTCCTGGTGGCCGCCGGGCTGGTCCAGGGCCGCCGCGTCACCTGCTACGAGCACGTGCGCTTCGAGGTCGAATCGGCCGGGGGCACATGGGACGCTCGCCAGGCGGTGCGCGATGGCCGCCTGCTCACCGCCCAGACCTGGCAGTCTCACCCGGACTTCTACCGTCTGGTATTTGCCGCTCTTGGCGAGTAGGCACGCCATCCCGGAACTGCACTCGGACTGCCGGGCTGTTCTCGACGAGGCGATGGTCTCGGCACGCCCGGGAACGGGTCCGCAAGCGGAAGTGCCGGCACGGCAGCCTGAGAGGCTGCGCCGCATCCAGCCAGAGACTTGACTGAATGACGTTCGCAATAATACGGTGACAGTCAACGGTGTCCATGCGCCGCTCAACGCTCGAAACGCGCGGGTTTTCGCGCGACTGGGGACAGCGTAGCCTGTCACCATAGCTTATGCGCGAATTGCATCCGGACTGCCGGGCGTTTCTCGATGAGGTCGCCCGGCTGAATATCCCGGCATCGACCGTGCCGGAGATCAGGGCGCGCTACCGGCGGCTTTGCAGGCACTTTGGCGGGCCTCGCGTGGAAGGCGTCGAGACAACGGAGGTCGATGCGCCCGTGCGGGCGCGCCTGTATGCGACCGCGCCCGCAGCGCCGCTGCTCGTCTGGTTCCATGGCGGCCGGATGATCTCGGGGGATCTGGAAACACACGACGCCGTTTGCCGGTTGCTGGCGTTTCACACCGGATGGCGTGTGCTGGCCGTCGATTACCGGCTGGCGCCGGAGGACCCGTATCCCGCCGCTGTCGAGGACGCCTCCGCCGCTTTCGCCTTTGCGCGATCCTTATCGCCTGCCGTCACCCTGGGCGGAGACAGCGCCGGCGCATCGCTTGCTCTTACCGTCGCTCTCGCCTCGCCGCAAGCATCGGCTGCCCTCGTCCTCATCTACCCGATGATCGACGCGACCTGCCACCTTCCCTCGCATGCCGAGTTCAGAGGAGGCCCGGGAACATCGAGCGACGATATCCGCCTCGGCTACACGCTCTGGCTGCCTCCCGGCGCCGATGCGCAGGACCCCAGCATTTCACCGCTCTTCTCGCCGAGCTTCGCCGGGCTGCCGCCCACGTTTCTGCTCACGGCGGGAGTCGATCCTCTTCGGGACGAAGGCGTTCGGCTGGCCGCCCGATTGATCGAAGACGAGGTTCCCGTTACGCACGTCCACTACGCGGATCACCTTCATGGATTCCTCACCTACCCGGCGCGCTTCAGCGCGGCCGGCGAAGCTGCGGCGCAGATCGCGTTGTTTCTATCGTTGCGGGAGCAAGAAACCTCTTTACACTCTTTACCCGTTGCGCGATCGATGATATGATGGAAACTTACCCGCCTGTCTGTTTCCATTCCCAGGTCCAATAAACGGTGGGCTCGAGCGCCATGGCCGGTGTAACCGTGGTTGTCCCGACGTGGAACCGGCGTGCGCTGCTGGAGCGGCTGATGGAAAGCCTGGGCCGCCAGAGTGTGTCTCCCGCCCGAATTCTCGTGGTGGACAACGCGAGCGATGACGGCTCGGCCGAGATGGCCGCCGCGCGTGGAGTGTGTGTGGTCCGCATGGAGTCGAACACCGGCTTCAGCCGCGCCGTCAATGCCGGCTTGCGGCAAGCGGAAACGGAATGGGTGGCTGTCGTCAACAACGATGTCGAACCGGAACCACAGTGGCTGGAACGTCTGCTTCGCGGATGCGAAAGGGCGGGCGCGTGGTTCGCGGCGGGCAGGGTGCTCGAAGCCTCGCGGCGTACGTCGCTCGACGGCGCGTTCGACCTGCTGTGCCGCGGCGGCTGCGCGTGGCGCGCGGGCCATGGCAGGTCTGACGGCCCGGAATGGGCGAGTTCAAGGCCGGTGCGCTTCGTCCCGTTCACGGCCGCGCTGCTACGCCGCGAGCTGTTCGCACGAGTGGGATTCCTCGATGAGGACTTCGAGAGCTATCTCGAAGACGTCGAGTTCGGCTTGCGATGCGCGCTCGGCGGCTTCAGCGGCGTCTACGTGCCCGACGCCATCGCCTATCATGCGGGCAGCGCGACGCTCGGCGCCTGGCACCGGGACACGGTGCGCCGAATCGCGAGAAACCAGCTTCTGCTCGTCGCCAAGCACTACCCGGAGAAGTGGATTCGCCGCTACGGATGGCCGGTCGTTGCGGCCCAGGCGCTGTGGGGCGCGGTGGCGCTGCGGCATGGCGCGGGCCTGGCCTGGCTTCGTGGGAAGCTCGAAGGGTTGCGCGCATTTCGAGCGATGCGGCATGCGGCGCCGGACCCTGGCCGGCTGGCGGAAATCCTCGAGCAGAGCGAGCGCGAGCTGTTGGAATTGCAGCAGCGCACCGGATTCGACTTGTACTGGAGGCTGTACTTCGCACTGACATGAGCCTCGCGGGCGCCGTCATCGTGACGTGGAACTCGGCCGACGCCATCGGCGCGTGCCTGGATGCGGCGATCGCGCGAGGGCTTGCTGTGATTGTCGTGGACAACGGCTCGACGGACTCAACGGTCGAGGAAATCCGAAAGCGACCGCAGGCGCGTCTCATCGCGAATCCCGCGAACCGCGGCTTCGCGGCGGCGGCCAACCAGGGGATTCGCGAGCTGGAGTCGCCATTCGTTCTCTTGCTGAACCCTGACGCGGTGCTGCGCACCGGGGTGGAGCCGCTGCTCGGGGCGGTTGCCGAACCCGGCGTGGGCGCTGCCGGCGGCAAGCTGCTCGACGGGCAGGACAGAGCGCAAACCGGCTTCATGGTGCGGCGGTTCCCAACCGGGCTCTCGCTGAGCTTCGAGATCCTTGGAGTGAACCGGCTCTGGCCCGGTAATCCCGTGAACCGGTATTACCGATGTTTGGACCTGGACCCGGATGCGAAGGCCGAGGTCGACCAGCCGGCCGGCGCGTTCTTGATGATCCGTCGGGAGGCGTGGCAGGCCATCGGCGGTCTTGACGAGCGTTTCCACCCGTTGTGGTTCGAGGACGTGGATTTCCTGAAACGGCTTCGGGAGGCGGGCTTCTGCGCGGTGTACGAGCCGGCGGCGGCGGCGAGCCACCGGGGCGGCCACTCAGCGGCGAAAATCCCCCGGGAATGCAGGCAAGTTTACTGGTATGCTAGCCTTCTTGGGTACGTTTTCAAGCACTTCCGTCCCGCCGCGAGGCGGACGGTGTGCGCTGTCCTGTTGTTGGGTGCAGCCCTCCGCATGGTGTCGGAGGTCGTGTTCGTGCGGAGTCTGAACCCGATCAAATCTTATCTTGCAGTCATGCGGCTGGCGGGTCGCGGGCTCATCTCCGGCGGGACTGGGGAAGCGGGCGGCGCGCCGGCCTTGGCGCAGCGGTAGCGAGGAGCACGGTCGGTTACCTGTTGCTGTGGAACGGTGCGAGCGGATGGCCCATAATGATCTGGTTTCGGTAACCATAATCACTTACAACAGCGCGCGGTTCATCAAACGATGCCTCGAATCGGTGCTGGCCCAGAAGTACCCCCTCAAGGAAGTGATCGTCATTGACAACGCCTCCACGGACGGCACCACCGAGGTCCTTGAGGAGTTCGAGAGCCGCTGCCAGGTCGTGTACAACGACGACAACATCGGCTTCGCCGCCGCGCAAAACCAGGCCATCGGGCTCTCCAGCGGAGACTGGGTGCTTACGCTGAACCCGGACGTGCTGTTGCAGGGCGGCTTCATTCAGGCGCTGGTGGACGCGGGCCACATCCACCGCAAGATCGGCTCGGTGTGCGGCAAGCTGCTGACCATGCGGTCTTCCTTCGAGCTGCCGGACAAGCCGCTGGTGGATTCGACGGGGATCTATTTCAACCCGATGCTCCGGCACCTCGACCGCGGGAGCCAGGAAGTGGACAACGGCCACTTCCTGCGTTACGAGTATGTCTTCGGCGCCTCGGCGGCGGCGGCGCTGTATCGCCGCGCGATGATCGAGGACGTGTCGATCGACGGCGAGTTCTTCGACCCAGACTTCTTCGTCTATCGGGAGGACGCCGACGTCGCCTGGCGCGCGCAACTGCTCGGCTGGCGGTGCATCTACACGCCGCACGCCCGCGGCTACCACGTGCGCAAGGTTCTGCCCGGCAACCGGCGCGCGCTGCCTCCGGTCATCAACATGCACTCGGTGAAAAACCGCTTCCTGATGCGCATCAAGAACATGACCGGCGACCTGTACACGCGCAACTTCCTGTCGATCACCACCCGGGACATCGTGGTGCTCGGCTGCTGCCTGCTGCGCGAGCATTCCTCGCTCGAGGCCTTCTGGTACCTGGTGAGGAACTGGCGGCGCGTGTGGGAGAAGCGGCGCGAAATCATGAAACGCCGCCGCGTCAACGACGAGTACCTGGCGAGCTGGTTCCGGTACCTGCCGGTGAGCCGGCCGGCGTCGAAGCCGCCGGCGCGCGTGGTGGCGCGATCGAGAGCCGCCCGCGGTTAGGTTTCCCCGAAGTTCCGATGATGGTGGCCATTCTCGGGACTCGCGGCATCCCCGCCCGCTACGGTGGATTTGAAACCTTCGCCGAGGAACTTTCGACCCGTCTTGCCGCGCGCGGCCACGAGGTGACGGTCTACTGCCGCAAGCGACCAGCAGAGACCGTGTATCGCGGCGTCCGGCTGCGTTACCTGCCCACCATCCGGCACAAGTACCTCGACACGGTTGCGCACACCTTCTTGTCGACATTGGATCTGCTGTTCCACCGCGTGGACGCCGCCTTGTACTGCAACGCCGCCAACGCGGTGTTCACGTGGATTCCGCGGGCGGCGGGCATCCCGGTGGCGCTCAATGTGGACGGCCTCGAGCGGCATCGCAGGAAATGGAACCGGATCGCCAAGGGCTGGTACCTGCTGTCGGAGAGGCTGGCGACCATCTGCCCGACGGAGGTGGTCAGCGACGCGCAGCGGATTCAGGAATACTACCGCGAGCTCTACGGCCGCGAGACATTCTTCATCCCGTACGGCGCGGAAACCGGAAAGGTCGAGACGCGGGAGGAACTGGCGAGGCTCGAGCTCGAGCCCGGACGGTACTTCCTCTACGTCAGCCGGATGGAGCCGGAGAACAACGCGCTGCTGGTGCGCGAGGCGTTCGAGCGGCTGGACACGCCGCTGAAGCTCGCGCTGGTGGGGGACGCGCCGTACGCCGGCGACTACCTGCGGCGCGTGCGCGACACCACCGATCCGCGGGTGGTGATTCCGGGCGCGATTTACGGGCAGGGCTACCACGAGCTCGAATCGCACTGCTTCGCGTACGTGCACGCCACCGAAGTCGGCGGAACGCACCCCGCGCTGATCGAGGCGATGGGGCGCGGCGCGGTGGTGCTCTACCTGAACACTCCGGAGAACGCCGAGGTCGCCGCCGGCGCCGGCATCCCGTTCGAGAACGACCTCACCGGGAAGATGGCCGCCGTGCTCGCGATGAGTGAAGACGAGCGCGCCGGGTGGAGCCGGCGGGCGATGGAGCGGGTTCGGGAACGGTACTCGTGGGAGGCGGTGACCGACGCGTACGAGAAGCTGCTGACGCGGCTGGCGCGGGTCCGATAATAAGGGAATGCCCGAGTGCCGCTACCGCTCCTGGGTGGAAGTGAGCCGGGCGCGGATTGCCGCGAATTTCCGGAACGTGCGGGCGGCGATCGGGCCGGGCGTCGAAGTCATGCCGGTGGTCAAGGCCGACGCCTACGGGCACGGCGCGGTGGAAGTGGCGCGGGTGCTCGAAGCCGAAGGCGCGGGCTGGCTGGCCGTCAGCAACGTGGACGAGGGCGTGGTGTTGCGTCAGGCGGGCATCGGCGGCCGCATCGTGGTGATGGCCGATTTCCTTACCTTCGAGCGAGCGGCAATCCTGGAGCAGGACCTCACGCCGGTGATTCACACACTCGGCGATCTCGCCGAGCTGGACCGAATGGCAGTCGCGGCGGGCCGTCGCGTCCGCTATCACCTCAAGGTGGACAGCGGGATGGGCCGGCTCGGCGTGCCGCCCGACGCGAAGCGCATCCTGGCCGGGCTCGCCCAGGCGCGCGCGGCGGAACTCGAGGGGCTTGTTACGCACTTTGCTTCCTCGGCCGACTACACGAGCGCGCAGACGGATGAGCAGACCGCTGTGTTCGAACGGCTGCTGGCCGAGCTGCGCGCGGCCGGCGTGGAGCCGCGCTGGGTGCATCTGTCGAGCACGAATCCGATCGCCTACGGCCGTTCGCCGGCCTGGCGGAACATGGTGCGGCCGGGCCACGCCATTTACGGCTACGTGTCGCCGGCGCGCGGCCCGGCGCCGTCCAAAATCCTGAGCGTGGCGCCGGCGCTGAGCTGGAAGGCGACAATCCTGGCGGTGAAGGACGTGGCCGAGGGCGCGCTGATCGGCTACGGCGGCATGTTTCGCGCGCCGCAGCCGATGCGGGTCGCGGTGCTGGCGGTCGGCTACGCGGACGGCTATCCGCACCGCCTCTCGAACAAAGGCAAGGTGATCGCCGCGGGGAAGCTGGCAGCGGTCCTCGGGGCGGTGTCGATGGACCTGACGACGATCGACATCAGCCACGCGCCGCACCTCGCCCCCGGCGACGCGGTGACGCTGCTCGGCCGCGAGGGCGACGTGTCGCTCGACGCCCAGCAGATCGCGCGAATGGCCGGCACGATTTCCTACAGCGTGCTGACGAACATCAACCCGCGGGTGAAGCGGGTGTATGTGTGAGCGGGCGGCTATCAGCGGTCGATTCTCAGCAGGCCAAGCCGGACCAGCTTCCTGGCGAGGGCATAGATGTCGCGCTTGCTGCCTTCCTGACGGAGACCCAGGCAAACAACGTAGACGGTGACCACGTCACGCTCGATCTGGTAGATAATCCGGTAGCGCTGGCCAACCGCCCGGACGCTGCGGAAACCTGCCAGTTCATCCCGGAGCGCTTTCCCTTGCATCTCGGGGCTGTGGGCAAGCGCATCGATACGGTTTCGTATCTTCTCTTGGATCCTCCGATCGGAAATGTCGCCAAGCATCTCCTCGGCGACCGGCGCAACGATGATCTCGTACGTCAGAGGCCGAGGTTTTTCTTGACTTTTGACCAAGGGATTCCCTTGCCTTCGGCAATTTCGCGGATCCCGCGCCGCAGGGCAGCCATTTGTTTCTCATCGCCGAGGATCTCCATGGTTTCCGTGATGGACTCGTAAAGATCCCAAGACATAACGGCCAGGACGGGCTTGCCACGGCGCGTGATGGCGATAGCGCCGGTTTCCGGCTTGCGCTCGAGCTCCTCCGGGAGCTTGGTCAGCCGGTTGCGGGCCTCGATGATCGGGAGCGTTTGACTCATCGTACTTCTAATCGTACGACGACCACGGGGCCGAATCAAGGTGCAACTGTCGGGCGATGATGGTAGCTGGGAACTGCGTTCATGCGCCGGTTTGCCGAGTGCTGCGAAGCGATCGCCGGGACCACCAGGAAGAATGAAAAGGTGCGGCTGGCCGCGTCGTACTTGCGCTCGCTGCCCGTGGAGGATGCAGCGCGCGCCGCTGTGTTTCTGACGGGCCGGCCGTTTCCGCGGCATGAAGAAAAGGTCCTGGCGGTCGGGGGCGCCGCCATCTGGCAGACCGTGTGCCGCCTGTCGGGCATCGCGCCCGCCCGGATGGAATCGATCTATCGCAAGCACGGCGACCTCGGGGCGATGAGCGAAGAGGCGCTCGGCGGGTGGGCGGCGGGCACGAGTTTGACACTTGGTGAAGTCGCCGGCGCTTTCGAAGAGATGGCGGCAATCCGGTTTCCCGCCGGCAAGCAGGCAGTGGTTGAACGCTTGCTGAGCGCCGCCGATGCCCTGACGGCGAAGTACATCGTCAAGATCATCACCGGCGACCTGCGGATCGGCTTCAAGGAAAGCCTCGTCGAGGAAGCCATCGCACTGGCCTTCGGGCAGCCGGCGGACGCGGTGAGGCGCGCCAACATGTTCACGGCTGATGCCGGCGAAACACTGCGCCTCGCCGCCGCCGGCCGCCTCGGGGAAGCGAAGCTGCGACTGCTCCAGCCGGTCGGCTTCATGCTGGCCAGTGCGGTGGAGAGCGCCGACGAGATGATCGAGGCGTTTCCCGGCGGCGCGCTGGTCGAGGACAAGTACGACGGCATTCGTGCCCAGGCGCACAAGCGCGGGGAGAAGGTGAAGCTGTTCTCGCGAACGATGGACGAGATTGTCGAGTTCCACGAACTGCCGCCGGCGCTGGCCGCGCTGCCGGGCGATTTCCTGATGGACGGCGAAGTGGTGGGCTGGCGGAACGGGCGGCCGATTCCGTTCACCGAGTTGCAGCCGCGGCTGGGCCGCAAGGAGCCGGACCTGTGGCTTCCGCTCGAGATCCCGGTGTGTTTCGTCGCCTTCGACCTGCTGTACGCGGACGGCGTGCCGCTACTTGACGAGCCCTTGGTGGAGCGGCGGCGCAGGCTGGCGGCGCTGCTGGCGGGGCGCGAGTCCGAGCTTGTTAGACTGGCGCCGGCGCAAGTGCTCGCGACCGCTGAGGAGATCGAGCGGGCGTTTGAAGAAGCGCTCGATCGAGGCAACGAAGGCATCATGGCCAAGGCGCCGGCCTCGCGCTACGCGCCGGGCCGCCGCGGCCGTCTGTGGCTGAAGCGGAAACAGCCGCTGGCGACGCTCGACGTGGTGGTGACCGCGGTCGAGTACGGGCACGGCAAGCGCCGCAGCGTGCTCTCCGACTACACGTTCGCCGTGCGGGACGGCGAACGGCTGGTGAACATCGGCAAGGCGTACTCCGGGCTGACCGACGCGGAGATCCTGCGGTACACGGAGTACTTTCTCGCCCACACCGTCGAGGACCAGGGCTTCCGGCGCACGGTGGAGCCGGCGGTGGTGCTCGAGGTCGCCTTCAACAACATCCAGCGGTCACAGAGACACGAGAGCGGCTACGCGCTGCGGTTTCCCAGGATCGTCAGGCTGCGGCCCGACAAGCCGGTCGAGGAGATCGACACGGTAGAGCGGGTGCGGGAGATTATTGAGGGGCAGGCGGGCGTCAAACGTCGAGATTCCGAACGTCCAGTGCGTTCTCCTCGATGAACCGGCGGCGGCCTTCGACGTCTTCTCCCATCAGCGTCGAGAAGATTTCCTCGCACTCGACGGCGTCCTCCAGCCGCACCCGCAGCAGCGTGCGGATCTCGGGGTTCATCGTCGTCTCCCAGAGCTGATCGGGGTTCATCTCGCCCAGGCCTTTGTAACGCTGCACGCTGATGTCGCGCTTGCCCTGGTTCTTCACGTGCTCCAGCAGCTCCACCCAGCCCGGCTGCTCCTGGCGCGCGCCGTCCCGCACCACCACGAACGGCGGCTGGTTGAACCGGGCGATCTGCCGGGCCAGTGACCGCAGCCGGCGGTATTCGGGCTGGGCAGCCAGTTCGATGCCGATCGACCGCTCGGCGTGCGTCGAATCGTGGTAGGAGGCGAACCAGGCCGAGTGCTCCTCGTCGCGCTTCAGCTCGGCGGCGATCCCCGCCTTCCCGAGCGCCGCCACCAGCGCCCGGAGATTCGCCTCCTCGGCGAAGTGCGCCTTGGTGTCGATGTTCAGGCCGGGGTCGGCCACCACCGCCACCACCCGAGGGTCGCGCAGTCGCCGCTCGACCTTCTGCGACATCTGCTGGTACTCGTCGAGCCACATCAGGAAATTGCGCAGCTCGGCGCCCTCGATGCGCGCCGCGCCCGCCCCGTTCGAGCCCACCTCCACCGCCACGTTCTCGGTGGCCCGGCGCAGGATTTCCCGCATGAACTCCTTCTCGTCCTTGATGTACTTCTCGCTCTTGCCCTTCTTGATGCGGTACAGCGGCGGCTGGGCGACGAAGACGTGGCCGCGGTTGATCAGGTCCTGCATCTGGCGGAAGAAGAACGTCAGCAGCAGCGTGCGGATGTGGGAGCCGTCGACGTCGGCGTCGGTCATGATGATGATCTTGCCGTAGCGGAGCCGGGCGATATCGAAGTCGTCGCGGATGCCGGTGCCGAGGGCGGTGATCATGGCGCGGATCTCGTCGTGGCCGAGCATCTTTTCGACGCGCGCCTTCTCGACGTTGAGGATTTTGCCCTTGAGCGGGAGGATGGCCTGGGTGCGCCGGTCGCGGCCGGTCTTGGCGGTGCCGCCGGCGGACTCGCCCTCGACGATGAACAGCTCGCAGCGCCCGGGGTCGCGCTCCTGGCAGTCGGCGAGCTTGCCCGGCAGGCCGCCGGAATCGAGCGCGCCCTTACGGCGGGTGAGATCGCGAGCTTTGCGGGCCGCCTCGCGCGCGCGGGAGGCGTCAATCGCCTTGCCGACGATCTTCCGCATCACGGAGGAGTTCTTGTCGAAGTACTCGCCGAGCTTCTCGTTGACGAGCTGGACGACGTAGCCGCCGATGTCGCTGTTGAGTTTTCCCTTGGTCTGACCCTCGAACTGCGGCTGCGGCAGCTTGACGCTGACGACGGCGGTGAGCCCCTCGCGGACGTCGTCGCCGGTCAGGTTTTCCTTCACGTCCTTAAACAGCCCCGCTTGCTGGCCGTAGTAGTTGATGGTTCTGGTGAGCGCGCTGCGGAAGCCGCTGAGGTGCGTGCCGCCGTCGACGGTGTTGATGTTGTTGGCGAAGCTGAAGACGTTGTCGCTGTAGCCGTCGTTGTACTGAAGCGCCATCTCCATGCTCAGCACGCCGCCGTTCGGCAGCTCGCGCTGGCCCTCGAAATAGATGGGCCGGTCGTGCAGCACGGACTTGCCGCGGTTCAAGTGCTTGATAAATTCGGCGATCCCGCCGCTGTAATGAAATTCGTGGGCCTTCGGCGGATCCACGCGCTCATCGGCCAGAGTGATTCGCAATCCCTTGTTCAGGAAGGCGAGCTCGCGCAGGCGCTGGGAGAGGATGTCAAAGTTGAATTCGGTGACGTCCATGATCGAGGCATCCGGCTTGAAGGTGACCTTCGTGCCGGTCTTGCGCCCCGCCTTGCCGGTCTTCTGCAAAGGGGCCTTGGGGACGCCGCGCTCGTATTCCTGCTCCCAGGTGAAGTTGTCACGCCAGATCTCCACCTGAAGGCTCTCGGAGAGAGCATTCACCACGCTGACGCCGACGCCGTGCAAGCCGCCTGAAACCTTGTAGCTCTTGGAGTCGAACTTTCCGCCGGCGTGGAGCTTTGTCATGACGATCTCGGCCGCCGAAACGCCGAACTCTTCCTTAATGTCCACTGGAATGCCGCGACCGTTATCAACCACAGTGACCGAGTTGTCGATGTGAATGGTGACGTGGATTTCGGTGCAGTAGCCGGCGAGCGCCTCGTCAACAGAGTTGTCGACGACTTCGTACACCAGGTGATGCAGGCCGGTCTCGCCCGTGGAGCCGATGTACATCGCCGGCCGCAGACGGACCGCCTCCAGCCCTTCCAGAACCTTGATACTCGAGGAGTCGTACACCCCACCCGCGTTCAGTTCAACTTCTCTTGTGCCCATGCTCTCGGCTTTCCTGGTCTCCTGTTCCCGGCTCAGATGCGCATCGGCATCACGACGTAGCGGTAGTTGTATTTGTCTCCGTCGCCGCCGGGCTGTAATTCGCCGGCACTCTGCCCATCTTTGAAGCGCAGTTGCACCTTCTCCGCGCCAGCGGCTCGCAGGAAATCCAGCAGGTACTGCGCGTTGAACCCAATCTCCACGCTGGCGCCGTCGTACTCTGAAGGGAGGCTCTCCTCGCTCTCCCCGGTCTCGGAAAGCGACGAGTGAACCTTAACCTCTCCCGGACTTATCTGGACCCGGATGGCATGCGAACGTTCGTCGGAGAACTGCGCCACGCGCTCGATGGCCGCCCGCATTTCCCCGGCGTCCAATGAGATGAAAAGAGGATGCTCACGCGGCAGCACCCGCTCATAATCAGGGAAGTTGCCGGTGAGTTTGCGGCTCATGAGCAGCCGCTCACCAAACTGGAAGAACAAGTGGTTCTCATCGCCCGCGAAGTGCACGAGCGCATCGGCAGGCGCCTCCTGTACGAGCTTCAGGATCTCACCCATCGCCTTACGCGGCAGCAGCGCGCGGTAAGAGCCACGAACACCGGATAGGCCGCCCTTCGACTCCACGAATGACAAGCGATGACCGTCTGTGGAGACCATCGTCGCTCCCTCCGGCTTCAGCACCAGCAAAGCGCCATTCAGCGTAAAGCGGGACTCCTCCGTAGAAATCGCAAAGATCGTCCTTCCGATCATCATAGAGAGCAACGACGCCGGGATCTCCGCCAGCACGTCCGGCATCTTTGGCAGCTCCGGATAGCTCTCGCGGGACATACCTGCAATGCGGGTCCTTGACCGTCCACAAACAAGACTCGCCCAATGATTCTCCAGGAACTTGACCTGGACGTCCACATCGGGCAGGAGCCGGACGTAGTCCAACAGCCGTTTCGCCGGGATTGTACCGGCGCCTTGCCTCACAACGCGGGCTGGGCAGGAGCAGCGGATGCCAAGCTCAAGGTCGGTAGCGGTCAGGAAGATGCGGTCACCACTGGTCTCGATGAGGACGTTCGAGAGGATCGGGATAGTCGTCTTCTTCTCAACAACCCCTTGGGAAAGGTTCAGCTCCCGAACCAGATCTGTCTTGCTGACAGTGAACTCCATCGGCGAGTCTCCCGTTCTATTCTTCCGGCCCTTTTATTGACTGCTTCATGTATCGGAGTCATAGAGCCTGTTGAAACTGTTGGATTCTCTCTAAATTATACAAAATTCGAATGGTTCCCGCTCAAGCTGGCTGTTGAAAACGGCTTGAAAAGCGGCGTGGCGGGGCGTGGGCAACTCCGATTGGGGCAGCTATCCACAGGCCGGTGCGCCGCCACCCTGTGCAAATAATCATAAGTTCAATTAAATGAATCGGTTAGGCTATGCAAGAATCTGTTCAAAGTCACGTCCTTGTGACGCAGGCGTTCGATCTTCTGGATGGAATGGAGGACGGTGGTGTGATGCTTGCCGCCGAAAGCCCGTCCGATCTCCGGGAGGGATGATCCGGTGAGTTCCTTGGCCAGGTACATGGCCACCTGCCGGGGGTAGGCCACACGCTGCGCGTTGCTCTTCTGTTTGAGCTCGGAAGGCTGAAGGCTGAAGCGCTCGGCAACGGCCTTCTGGACCGAGTCGATGGTGACCCGCTTCTCGGCGCCGACGACCAGATGCTTCAGGCAATGACGCGCCATGGTAATCGAGATCGGCGTCTCCGTCACCGACGAGTACGCGATCAACTTTACTAGGGCGCCTTCCAACTCGCGGATATTCGACTTTGTTTTTGTGGCGATGAAGATGCGCACGTCCTCGGGGAGCTTAATTCCCTCGGCATCCGCCTTTTTGTCAAGGATTGCCATCTTCGTTTCAAGGTCGGGGGGCTGCATGTCAACCATCAGCCCCCACTCAAACCGGGAGCGCAGGCGTTCCACCAGGCCAGGGATCTCTTTTGGGGGGCTGTCGCTTGAGAGGACGATCTGCTTCTGATGATCGTAGAGCTCATTGAACGTGTGGAAGAACTCCTCCTGCGTGCGCTCTTTTCCCCCCAGGATCTGGATGTCGTCCATCAGCAGGACGTCGGCGTTGCGATAGTGCTGGTGGAAGTGCGGCATACGCTGATGTTGGATGGACTGAATCAACTCGTTCATGAAGCGCTCAGTCGAGGTGTAGACAATCCTCAGACCGCCGGAGCCGGTCAAGAGCGCCCTGCCAACCGCGTGCATCAGGTGCGTCTTGCCCATCCCGACGCCGCCATAGATGAAGAGCGGGTTGTAGCTACGGGATGGCATCGTGGCCACAGCCTTGGCGGCGGCGTGGGCAAACTGATTACAAGAGCCGACAACGAAAGAGTCAAACGTGAACTTCGGATTCAGTTGCGTCTCCGCGGACTGGAACTTCAGCTCGGCCACATTTCTTTCCACCAACATGGGAAGGGCTTTGGGATTGTGTTGAGGAACAGGAAGAACTTCATAAACGATCCGACGCTGCGGGAACTTCAGATCGCGCATGACGGAGATCACCAACTCCTGGTATTCCTGCTCCAGCCAGGTCTTTGCGTTTTCATCAGGTACGATGACCCTCAGGGTGCTCGGATCAGCGTGATGAAGGGTAGAACCCGAAAACCAGTTCTGGTAGCTCTCGCGGCTCACTCGTGTCGCGACGTGCTTTTTGATCTGATCCCATTGGTTCATTGCTGTCTGCACACCAACACCTCGAGATTTCCACAGTCCTTCCACAGGCTGAGGAAAACCTCAACTCGGAGTCTCAATTCCGGATTGAATCGGAGGAGGACAACGACCTAAAAAACTGACTTCGCCTTGGCCCTCTCCGCGGCCAACGCGCAAGACAGAATAGCACAGATCCAGCGCTTCCGAAGCCGCCGCAAACAGCAATTATTTTTCGTTTCAAATCAATGACTCACGAGCGGAAAAAACATGCACGGGACTTCCTGTTGCCCGGGGAAGGCGGGTGGAAACGTGAACGCGCGACATTGTTTTGCGCCTGTCGGATGAGGCCGGGCCGCAAGCGCCAGCGCGTTTGACACGGCGGGTGCGGCAGAGGGAGAATATGGGGATCGGCGAGCGGGAGTAACTCAGTTGGTAGAGTGCAACCTTGCCAAGGTTGATGTCGCGGGTTCGAATCCCGTCTCCCGCTCCAAACCTTTCAACCCCTGACCAGGGCAATGCCAGCGACCACATTCGGCGAAGACGCCTCCAATCGACACGGTCCTTCTATGAGTGGACCACAAAGCGGCGGGAAGACGGTCACCGTCAGGCTGGCGGCCCCCGAGGTCGAGGCGGCCCTGCGCAGCGGGCGCCGGACCGGGTGCTATCATGTAACCTCATGGCGCGGTCTCGGGGCCTGCCCGTGGTGGCCATTGTGGGCAGACCGAACGTCGGGAAATCCACTCTCTTCAATTGCATCCTCGGCCAGCGGCGCGCCATCGTCGGCGACGAGCCGGGCATCACGCGCGACCGCCTCCACGGCGAGGCCGTCCACCGCGGGCGCCGCTTCGAGCTGATCGACACCGGCGGCATCATTCCGCACGAAGCCGAGGCCATCCCGAGCGAGGTCTTCAAACAGGCCCGGGTCGCGCTCGACCGCGCCGCGCACATCATCTTCCTGATCGACGGCAGGACGGAGATCACCGCCGCCGACCGCGAGCTGGCGCAACTCCTGCACCGCCTCGGCAAGCCCGTTTCCCTCGCCGTCAACAAGATCGACAGCGCCCGGCGCGAGGACCTGGCCCACGCGTTTCACGCTCTCGGCATCGGCGACCTGTTTCCCGTCTCCGCCGAGCACCGGCTCGGGATCGACGAGCTGCTGGATCATGTCACCGGCGGCTTCGCCGCGCGGGAAGAAGCAGCCGGGGAGAAACCGGCGCGGATCAAGGTGGCGATCATCGGGAGACCGAACGTCGGCAAGTCCACGCTGTTGAACGCGCTCGTCGGGCACGAGCGCTCGATCGTCACGCCGGTGGCCGGCACGACGCGCGACGCCGTGGACGAAACCATTACCGTCGACGGCGTCGAATTCGCTTTTGTGGACACGGCCGGCATCCGCCGCAAAGGGAAGACGAAGCTGATGGCCGAGAAGCTCAGCGTGGTGATGGCGAGGCGGCACATCCGGCTGGCGAACGTCGTGTTGCTGCTGTTGGATGCGACCGAGGGCGTGGTGGCGCTCGACGCCAACATCGCCGGCTACGCGCACCAGGACGGCCGGGCGCTGATCCTCTGCGTCAACAAGTGGGACGCGGCGCAAACGAAGGACCGTGGGCAATTCACCGGGCACGCCCGCGACGCGCTGAAGTTTCTGGAATACGCGCCGGTGCAGTTCCTGTCGGCGAAGACGGGCGCCGGTGTTGGCCGGCTCTTTCCGCTCATCCGCGAGGTCTATGACGCCGCCTCGCTGCGGGTGCCGACGCCGGAGCTGAACCGCTTCGTTGCCGGGCTTCACTTCGAGCCGCAGTTGAAGATACTTTACGCAACGCAGCCGTCGGTGCGGCCGCCGACCTTCGTTCTGTTTACCGACCGTCGCGGGAAGCTTCACTTCTCAACCGAGCGGTTCATCGTCAACCGGCTGCGGAGGCAGTTCGGCTTCCACGGCACGCCTATTGTCGTCAAGACGAAATGGCGGGGGAATAGGGGAAAGGCATGAGACAGGTCGTGCTGATCGCCGCGCTGTCGGTTGGCGCCTCCGCCCAAACCGAGCCCGGCAAAGTAGTGAAGCATCTCGAGCCCCCGCTCCAAGCGCCGGAAGTCGTCGAGCACCAGTTGCGGCAGCACTTGATCGCCCAAGCGCCAGCGCTCAACGCGCCGGCGTCGGTCGAAGCGTGGACAGCAGAAGCCGCGAAGCTGCGCAAACGCCTGCTGGACGACGTCATCCTGCGCGGCTGGCCGCGCGAGTGGGTGGATGCGCCGCCCCGGTTTGAGGACCTAGGCCCGCTGCCCGCCGGCAAGGGATACCGGATGCGGAAGCTGCGCTACGAGATCGTGCCCGGCTTCTACTCCACCGCGATCCTCTACGAGCCCGAACATATGACGGGCAAGGTCCCGGCGATCCTGAATGTTAACGGCCATGTCGGCCCGCCGGGCAAGAGCGTCGAATACAAGCAGAAGCGCTGCATCCAGCAGGCCAGGATGGGTATTCTCGCGCTCAACCTGGAATGGATTTCCTTCGGCGAGCTGAGCGCGCCGGAGAACGCCCATTGGTACGCCGCTCACCTGGAGCTCACCGGGGCGGGCTCCGCCGGCCTGTTCTATCTCGCGATGCGCCGGGGCCTGGATTATCTCTACGAGCATCCGTCGGTCGATCGTGCGCGGATCGGCATGACGGGCCTGTCGGGCGGCGGCTGGCAGACGATCGTGCTCAGCGCGCTCGATGAGCGGGTGATCCTCTCGATTCCGGTCGCCGGCTTTGCCTCGGTGCGTTCGCGCATCGAGCGGGTCGACGATATCGGCGACGTGGAGCAGAATCCGACCGACATGCTGACGGTCGCGGACTACCCCCACATGGCGGCGCTGCGCGCGCCGCGTCCCACGCTGCTTGTCTACAACGCCGAGGACGACTGCTGTTTCCGCGGGCCGCTGGTGAAGCCCTACATCTTCGACGACGTCCGGCCGTTCTTCGCGCTTTACAGGGCCGACGGCCTCTTCGCATGGCACGAGAACACGGACCCTTCGGATCACAACTACCAGGCGGACAACCGGGTAGCGGCCTACCGTTTCATCTCTCGGTACTTCAAGACGCCTGAACTCGCGGAAGACGCCTCGCTCAGCGGCGAGATCAAGAGCTACGACGAACTGGTGGTCGGGCTGCCTAAAGACAACCTGACGGTGCTGGGGCTGGCGCGGCAGTTTGCCTCGCGGATCGAGCGCGCCGCATCGCCGGGGCCGGCAGAGGACCGCGCCCGGGTGAAACGCCTGCTGCGATACGAGGACGTCAAGCTGGACCGCGCATGGGCCGTGGGAAACACGAAGCACGCGGAACTCGAGACGCAGTCGCATCGCCTGGAGTTCGCGAACGGTCTCGGCGCCACCGCCGTCTGGCTCAAGGCCATCGCGACGCGCGACGACGCTCCGGCCACGGTGGTGTTGTGCGATGCCGGGAAGAAGGCAGGGCGCGTCGAGGTTTCCGATCGGATCAACCGGGGCGAGCAGGTGCTGGCGCTGGATCTCGTGTTCTTCGGAGAGGCGGCGCCCAAGCGTCCGGCGCTCTTCCAGTTCGCGCAGCTTGTCGCGGCTCTCGGCGAGCGGCCGTTAGGCCTGGAAGCGTCGCAACTGATCGCCGCCGTTCGATGGCTTCAGGACAAAGCGCGCGTGGACAAGGTGCGCGTCGAGACGCGCGGCATCCGCAGCCAGATGGTTGCCCTCTCGGCCGCGGTCATCGAGCCTTCGCTGTTCCGGGAGATGGTCGTGCGCGATGGCATGGCCTCCCTGCGTCACCTTCTCGATGCGCCGGTGGCCTATGCCGACGCCGCCGATCTGTTCTGCCTCGACCTCTACAAGGAGACGGACGTCGATCGGATGATCGCCGCCTCGGGCGTACCGGTGGTGTTTGGGAAGTAGGCGCCAGCCTGCGACTAGGCGGGCATCGAGGCCGCCTTCGGCTGGAGCCCTGCCTTCGCCAGCACCCAGTACAACACGAACCCCGCGATGAAGCTGTACACCGCCGCCGGTTGCAGATACGGCTTGACGTCCGCCGGCAGCGGAAGGAACGGCAGGATGCCGATCACGAAGCCCACCGCCCAGGAGACGTAGCCCGCCCAGTTGATGCCTTCCCTCGGCCCGGCCCATTTTCTCCCGGACAGCAGGTAGTCCGCCGCCATCGCGCCGCAGATGGGTCCGAACGAAGCGCCGACAATGGTGAACAGCCCGATCAGGTTGCCGGCGGCGCCAGTGATGGCCAGAATGACGGCCACGGTCACGCCTGCCATCGTCGAGGCCATCCTCGGCACGCGCGGAATCATGGTGGCGAAGCTGTTGCCCGCGATGAAAGCACAGAAACAGGCCGGCGGGACCGAGGCGACGGCGAACAGGAAGAACATCGCCGTGGCGAGGAAACCGCCGATTCCGGCGATCACCCCGTCGTAAGTGAAGCCCGAGATGCCGTAGACTTGCCTGGCCCCGGCCACCGACAGCAGCGGCAAGCCGCCCGCGATCACGATCGCCAACGCAATGCCGACCAGCCCGCCCCAGCGCACGTCGCGCTCATCACGACTGTTCATCCCGAAATCCGCGCCCGCCGCGCCGGCGGTGGCGAAGAAGCCGACCACGATCTGAATCAACAGCATGAATCCGATGAACGCGTTGGGATCCGACGGCGCGTGCTGGCCGATGCCGCCCGCCGTCCGGAAGAACACGATCAGGATCATCAGCAGCGGGATCAGGTTGAGATAGAGCGCAAACTTCGCGACATATTGGATCCCTTTCACGCCGACATAGGCCATCGCGTAGGCCCAAACGACCGCCACCACCGCGAACGCGGCGCTTCCCGGCCCGGTTGGCTGGCCAAGCGCGCTCAGGATGAAGTTGGTCGACACCAACGTGTTCACCGAGAACCAGCCGACCTGGAGCAAGCCCATGAGAAGCCCGGGCATGAGGTAGCCGCCGCTTGTGCCGAACGTCGAGCTTCCGACGACGTACAACGGGAACCCGGTTTGCATGCCGAGCATCGCCGGCACGCGATAGAACAGCGCGTAGCTGATCAGCCCGGCCACGACCAGGGCCAGCAGGCAGACGCCGAGGCCCGCCCGGTCGATCGTGCCTTTGGCGATTTCCATGTAGAAAACGACCCACAGGAAGACACCCGCATAGCTGGGGGCCGTGTTGGCGAACCAGGGCGCGCGGTTGGAGGCGCTATTAGGAACTGCTTTGGCGAGATAGGCAGGCAGCATCACCATTCCTCGGGAACTGGATTTCGAGCGCGGACCAGTATACTACCGTGACGCCGCGGGCGGCTCAGCCTCCGGCCGCGTCGTGCTGCCCGGTTCCGGCGAGGTCTTCGACCTTCGTGCCGTGGCAGTCGATGCGCTGCGGAATCGAGCCGCGAACATTCATCTGGACTTCCGTCGCCCCGACGTCGCCGTGGCGGGCGACCACATGATGGTGGGCGGGGGCCGGTTGCGAGGCCTCCTGCATGATCTCGGCCAGCGTGGCTTCGAGCAGCATCGCCATGCGCTCCAGTTCCGGAAGGCCGAGCAAGCGGCAGGCGTCGGTGGGGGGAATCGCCTCGAGGACGACGCCACCGGCGTACTCGAATGCCGCGATCCGGCAAGGCAGGTAGGCGCAGAAGCGAATGTCGGCGGAGAGCAGCGCGCCGCCGAGGTCCGGCTGGCACACGTTGAACACGATGACGTCCTGGGACGATTCGGGTCGCGCATTCTTCAGCAGGTGTCCCAAGTGAATGACCGACAGCACCTGCGCGCCATGCCGCTGCGCGGATTGCCGCAGCGAGGCTTCCACCGCGCTCAACTTGAGCGCCGAATTCACTCGCAGCATAGACGACTGGACTCCCGCCACGATGATATCAGAGAACCGAGGCTGAAAAACAAGAATCAGGGACCGGTCCACCGAAACTCAGAACTCATCTGGCGACGAAAAAATCCACGAAATCGAGCGCGGAGCGGCGAAACTGAACCTCCAGCGTGGGGTAGCGCAACAGCCCGGCCTCCTTGCGCAAGTGGGCGGCCGATTCCGCCGGCAGCGCCATCCGGTAACAGTCGGCTTTCTCCTTATAGGAATACTCCACGTAGCGCGGCGGTTCCGCCCGAGCGATCTCCATGAGGACATCCCAGTAACTCCGCTTCCGGAGAAATCGGCGTTGCCGGCCGGCCTCCCGCGTCAGCTCGATCCGACCACCAGGCCCGTGCAGCACGGCGCGTGTGCACCGGCCCGCGTCGAACGGGCGCGCCGGATCGTGGTCCGGAAACCCGCTCAGCATGGCCTCGACGTCCGCGGCCTCGGCGGCGAACCCGGTCCATCGGAACCGGGACGCGCCGCTGACGAACGTGCCCCGGAGGAGAAGCTCGCGAATCCGCGCCGCGTCCTTGCCGGTGACCCCGAGCATCGTCTCCACCAGCTCGCGCGCCGGGATCTCCCGCACGACGACCGGGGTGATCGATACCGCCCCGGCCTCCTCCGAGCTGAGCTTGACGCGCACCACCTCCGGCAGCGCCATCATCTCGCTCCCTGCGCCCGGCGGACCACCAGCAGCCCCGGCGCTTCCCCGAAGTCTTTCGGTTTCTCGATCGCGTGCACACCCGGGCGGTCGATGACGGCGCTCCGCTTGACTCCCGTCCACGTGTCGATCCACTCGGCGGTGGAGCTGGGAGCCATGCCGGTCAGGTTCACCGTGATCCGCTTCCCCTCCGCGTAGCAGGCGTAGGCTTCCCCCTCCTGCGCGAGACACGGACCCTCGACGGCCAGGCGATTCGCCGGTTCCATGCGCCAGTAGGGCAGCGCGGAGAGCGTTTCCTTGAGCAACTGGAAGCGGGCGTAGCCCGGCGGCTCCGGCTCCGGCTTAATCAGGTCCCAGGCCGTGTTCGAGTAGTAGTACACTCCGTAGCCCCCGGCGAGATAAATCAGCCAGGCGCGGCGCAGGACCTCCGGCCAATCCTGCATGACGCGGTACGTCGGCAGATCCTCGACGCCGCGCTCATAGCCGAACTCGACGTTCACCACCGGACGTTTGCGCACGGCGCGGTCGAAGGCGACCATCTCCGCCCACTGGCCGTGCTGCTGGTCGGACCGGAAGTCGAGGTTGGCGTTTAGGACGGGATCCCAGTCGTAGGCGTCGTCGTCGTGAACGGTGGTGGGGCGGTGATAGGCGTCGGTGGCGCGCACCAGGTCGATCAGCTTCTTCTGAAGTGCGTTGTCCTTTTCGTAGTAGGCTTCCTTCGAGAAATCCCACACCACGTTCGAGCAGGCCTGGTAGCGGGCGGCGATGTAGCGGAACCAGCGTTCCTCGCCGCGGCTGCCCGGCGGCGGCCAGTTCACCAGCTTGTTGTAGACCTTGATCATGAGGTGCGCGACGATCCCCTTGTCGCGCAGGTATTCGATCACCCGGTCATAGGCGCGGAAGAATTCAGGGTTGAGGCGCGAGTGGTCCGGCTGCTCGTTCGTTCCCTCCCAGGGGAAAAGCTCGGGCGGGCCGTAGTCCCACTGGTTCCGCCGGCCGGTGTTCCAGGTGGTGTCGTGCGCGTAGACATTGAGGATCACGTGGTTGAACCCTCGCGACGCAAGTTGATCGACGAAGCGCCGCATGTCCCCGCGGTCGGGATCGCGCATGCCGATCGCCCACAGCCAGTCGCACTCGTAGCCCATCAGGAAATAGCGGGCGCCGTCCTCCCAAACGAAGTGGTAGGGATGCGCCGGGTCGACGCGCAGAGCGCCGTGGATGTCCGGATTCGTATTCGGCGTGCACCGGATGCCCGCCTCCGTCCGTCCGTTGAGCGCCGCGACCGGCGACACGGTCCGCAAGGACCATGACCCAGTTCGCGTCGGGGAGAACCGGATCTTCCAGACGCCGCCGCCGTCATGGAAGCCGGGGATGCGAAGGAGCGCGCCGTCCGGTCCGCGAAACTCGCCGGTCAGCTCGACATCGAAGGGGTTGTTTTCCACCTGGGCGCGGAAAGCGAAATCGTGGGTGTGGTGCTGCTCGATAGTGACGGCCGAGGCTACGGCTGCAAGGAAGATTGGCAGACAGCGAAACATGGCTGTCCACTATTCTCGTCAGTGAGCCAAGCCGGGACAACCGGCGCCAAGGTCAATGATGTCTGCCAAGGCAGGACCGGCCTCCCGGCCGGTCCGGACAGTCCGGGAGGGCTGTCCCACCTTCCTCGCGCCTATGCTCGAGGATTAGCGAAATCGCGTCAGACAAGCTGCTCAGGCACTCTTCCCGGGTGAGTCCCTGCCCGTTCGCGCCCGGAACTTCCGCGCAGTAGCCGATGTACCAGTCACCATCCCGCTCGATGATGGCCGTGAACTCGTTCCGCATCTCAGCTCAATCGTGGCAGGGATGCAGGGCAGGAACGTCCGCATTGCGCCGCCATTCCCCGAATTGCGATTCTGCTTCTAAGGATGACCGCCCTCCACAAAGTCCGGTCGGAACTGGCGCGCTACGAGCACGCGCTGGTGGATTTCTCCGCACGGGAGGGCCACGACGGTTCGGTGGAGCTGGTCATCGCGGTGAAGAACCCTACGCCCGGCTCCCACACCTACTGCGCGCCGATTCATCGCCGCGACATCGAGACGCCTCAGTTCACCTGGAATTTCCAGCGGTTCCTCTACGACTGCTTGCACGACTACCTCGTGGAGTTGTTCATTCGCAACCCACAGGGCCCGGAGTCGCGATGACGCCCGCCGGCGAACTGCTGCGCGACGAGATCCTCCGCTCCGGCCCGGTCTCGTTTCACCGCTTCATGGAGGTTGCGCTCTACCACCCCGAGCACGGCTACTACCGGCGGCCCCGCGATCCGTTCGGCGCCGCGGGCGACTACTACACCGCCGAACAGATTCAACCCGTGTTCGGCATCCTGATCGCCGCGCGCATTCGGATGTTGTGGCAGGAGATGGGCCGGCCGGAGGACTTCCGTGTGGTGGAATTGGGAGCAGGCCGGGCGGAAATGGCGCCGTTCCTCTCCGAGTTCCCCTATTGGCCGGTTGACCTCGGACGCGGGGAATGGCCGGAGGGCTTCACCGGCGTTGTCTTCGCCAACGAGTTCTTCGATGCGCTGCCCGTTCATGTCGCCGTGCGGCGCCTGGGCGGCTTTCGCGAGATGCGGGTCGGCTGGAGTGACGGCCGTTTCGCGTGGGTGGAATCCGCTTTGGTTACCGGGGAAACCGGAGAGTACCTTCGGCGCTACGCGCCCGGCGTCGAAGAAGGCAGTATCGTCGAGATCAACCTAGACGCGTTGCGCTGGATCGAGGAAATCGCGCGGCGGCTGGAACGCGGCTTCCTCCTGGCGATCGATTACGGCTACACCAGCCGCGAGCTTGTGCGCTTCCCTCGCGGCACGCTGATGAGCTACCGCCGGCACACCGCTTCCGAAGAAGTCCTCGCCGGCGCAGGAGAGCGCGACATCACCGCCCACGTCAATTTCTCCGCGTTTCAGGATCACGCGGCGCGGTGCGGCCTGGAGCCCGTTCGCCTGGAGAGCCTGGCGGGGACGCTGGTCGCCGCGGGTGAAGCCGACCAGTTCGCCGCGGCTCTCGACGCGCCGGCCGCCGACGAACAGCTCCGCCGGAGGATGCAGTTGAAGACACTGCTCTACGGCATGGGGGAGACGTTCCGGACCCTGTTGCTGTCCAAGCCGGCGCCATCCAAGAAATAAAAATGGCCCCGATTGCTCGGGGCCATCAGTGAACCTTGCTGCTGTCCCTTCCTGAGGGACGCCGCCTTACTTCTTCTTCTTGGGGGCGGCTTTCTTCTTCGGAGCAGCTTTCTTCTTTGTTGCGTTCTTCATCGATTGATTCTCCCTAAACATCGAATTTGCGCGATCCGTAAAAAAGATCGCAATGTGATTCATATATAAAGTGGATTGAGAAGAAAGTCAAGGAAAAAATGCACGCGAGGTTCCATTTCGCCTCGGTCTCGGACGTTCTCCGGGAAAAAAAACGTCATGGCGCAAAATTGTTTTAATGGTTCCATGGGCCTTGAGGGCGCCCCGGGACGATCGCGTCCGGCGATCACCGGCCGCGCGGCGACCGCGTTCCTCGCGGCGGTTCTGCTCGTCTCCCTGTTCGCCGGATGCGCGAAGAAGAAGCCCGCGGCGCTGCCGCCTCTGGTCCGGCCGGGCTGGACGGAGACCGGTATTGCGAGTTGGTACGGCCATCCTTATCACGGGCGCCGGGCGGCGAACGGCGAGCGGTACGACATGGAGAAGATGACCGCCGCCCACCGCACGCTTCCGTTCGGCGCGTGGGTGGAGGTTCGCAATCTCGCCAACGGCCTCGCCGCGCGGGTTCGTATCATTGACCGCGGCCCGTTCGTCGACGGCCGGGTCATCGACCTCTCGAAAGCCGCCGCGCGCGAAATCGCGATGATCGGTCCGGGAACGGCAAAGGTCCGTCTCACGGTCTTCAAGCCTCCGGAAGGGCCGCAGGCGGAGGAATGGTACTCCGTGCAAGTCGGCGCGTTCCGCGACCGGGGGAACGCGGAGCGGCTGCGCCGGGCGATGCAGGAGGAGTACGGCGAGGCTCGCCTTGTGCCGAGGGATGGCGAGCCGCCCATGTGGCGCGTGCTGGTCGGGCGCGAGCCGACTGCCGAACAGGCCGCCGCCCTCGCCGAGCGCTTGCGAGCGAGTCTCGGCTCCGCCTTCGTTGTCCGGCTGGATGAAGCGGACGGCGATGCCTTATAATTGAGTCGTCGTGCCGACGGGCTGCGTGGGCACCCCGCTCGTCCTTGTGGGGCAGTCCTCCTGGATTCGCCAGATCCACCAACTCATCCTCAAGATCGGACGCTCGAAGTCTCCCGTGCTGCTGCTGGGGGAAACGGGAACGGGCAAGGAGGTGGTCGCGCGTCTCATCCACGGCGTCCGGGGTGAGGGCCCGTTCGTGCCGATCGATTGTTCGGCGCTGGCCGGACCATTGCTCGAGAGCGCGTTGTTCGGCCACACCCGCGGCGCGTTCACCGGCGCCGCCGGGCCGAAGCCCGGGCTGGTGGAGATGGCCAACGGCGGCACGGGCTTTTTCGACGAAGTCGGCGAGCTCCCGCTCGAATACCAGTCGAAGCTGCTCCGCCTGCTCCAGGAGAAGGAGTTCCTGCCCCTCGGATCGGTCGCCTCCAGGAGATCCGACTTCCGGGTCATCGCCGCCACGAACCGCGACCTGGCGAGATCGGTCGATCGCGGCGAATTCCGCCGCGATCTCTACTATCGTCTCAACGTCGTTGCGCTGCGGCTGCCGCCGCTTCGGGAGAGGAAAGAGGACATCCCGGCGCTCGTCGAGCACTTCCTCAAGCGTCACGGAAACGGGCACTCGCCGACTCGCGAATGCCTCGATGCGATGATCGCCTATGACTGGCCCGGGAACGTGCGCGAGCTCGAGAACGCCGTCCAGCGGATGGTGGCGCTAAACTCGGGGCCGCTTCTGCACACCGCCGATCTGCCCTCCGCCGTGCTCACGCCGTTGGAGGCGAGAAAGGCCGAGTCGCTGAAGATGTGCGCCGCCGCAGGACCGGTGGCCCGCGCCGCCGTCGAATTCCCCCGCGAGGGGCCGGTGTTGTCGATGACCGAGATGGAGAAACGGGCGATCCGCCAGGCGCTCGATCACACCAAAGGTGATAGAGTGATGGCGGCGCACCTGCTGGGCATCGGCAGGACGACGCTCTACCGGAAGATCAAGGAATACGGCCTGACCGATTGACGATCGCCTTAGACGCCACCTACAGCCTGGGCCGGCACCTGTCCGGCGTCGGGATCTACTCGCGTGAAATCCTCCATGGCCTGTCCGCCAGCCACCGGGAGGCGAGATTCCTCTGGTGCTACCGCCCGCACCGTTTCCTTCGCTCGTTTCTTGCACGATTGCCTGGCAACTGTTCCCGCCAACTTCTTTACGAAACCTGGACGCCGGGAGGCGTCTCCCTGTTTCACGGGTTGAACCAGCGGCTTCCTCAAGCCCGCTTTCGCCGCTCCGTCGCGACCTTCCACGATCTCTTTGTCCTGACCGGCGATTACTCCACCAGCGAATTCCGCCGGCGCTTCTCCGCCCAGGCCAGAGAGGCAGCGGAGCGCTCCGACTTGATCATCGCCGTGTCGGAATTCACGGCGCGACAGGTGGAGGATCTGCTGGGCGTGGAACGAACGAGGATCCGCGTGGTGCATCATGGCGTTCGTTTTCGCCCGCGGCGATCCTGCCTGCGAAAGGAGCGGATCATCTTGCACGTCGGCGCCGTTCAGCGACGGAAGAACATCATCCGGCTGGTGGAGGCCTTCGAGCGGGTGCCGGAGGGCTGGCGTCTCGTGCTGGCGGGATCGCCGGGCTACGGCGCCGGGGAGATTCTAGGCCGGATCGAGGCGAGCCCGCGCAGGCGGTCGATTGACGTCAAGGGATATGTTGCCGACGAAGCCCTCGAGGAGCTTTACGCGCGCGCCTCGGTGTTCGCCTTCCCCTCGCTCGACGAAGGGTTCGGGATGCCGGTGTTGGAGGCGATGGCGGCCGGCGTGCCGGTGCTGGCATCCACCCGTTCCGCGCTCGCGGAAGTGTGCGGCGACGCCGCCTTGTTCGTGAACCCGAATGACGTCGAGGAAATCGCCGCCGCTCTGTGCCGGCTCACCGCCGATGAGCACCTGCGCGACGACTACGCCCGCCGCGGCCGCGACCGGGCCGGACCGTTCACCTGGGAACGAGCCTCATGGGAGACATGGCGGGTCTACGGCGAGTTGCTGGCCGCCGCCGGCTGACGACACTCTGGACGCTACTCTTCGTCGAGGGAGATCTTCAAAGCGCGCAGGAACTTCTGGTCTTGCGAGGTCCAGCGGAGCCGCCGGGCAGTTTTCATCTCGACGCGGCGTTCCGGCCGCGGCTCTTGGTCTTCGCTCTTGTTGAATCCGATCGTTGCTTCCAGCACCAGGAAGACATCGTAACCGGCACGCTTGATCTCGCCGATCGCCACCGCGATGCGCTCGGACTCGGAAAGCGACTCATTGATCGCGTTGCCCAACTCCTGCATCAATTGCTTCAGCCGGTCATCCAAGCTTGGCCTCTCTCCTCTCGGCCATTTCCAGCATAGCACCGATCGCTGGGGCCTCACCCACATTTATCGTCCCGACGGAACGGGACGAATAGGGACGCTTGCTCGATTGCTCCGTTCCATTGGAATCAAAGGGTTAGAGCAACCGCGCGGACCTTTGGTCCGCGGAAGGCAAAAGGCAAGAATCAAAAATCAAAAATCAAGAAGCAAGAATGGTGGTACGCCTTTGGCACTCCAGGCGGCAGGCTGAAAGGCCTTTCCCACAAGGACCTGGGCTTCGGGCAGTCAAAGACCTACATCGCCGCCACTGCCAGCACGATCTTCCAAAGAAGCTCCGTGCCCGCCTCCAGGTCCGACGTCGAAATGCGCTCGTCGTTGCCGTGCGCGCGGCTCTCGCTGTCCTCGCGCAGGAAAACGGGGACGCCATAGACCGGCATTCCTTTCCGGCGAAGGTAGGCGCCGTCGGTGGCTCCGCGAGCCATGTAAGGCACAACGACGGCCCGCGGATACGCTTCGCCGAACACCTGCCGCATGGCCCGATAGAGTTCCGTGGTTTGCGAACTCGGCTCGGTTGACGGCATTTCCTGGCCGCCGGCGGGCCGGATCTCAATCGAGGTGTCATTCACGATGCGGCGGAAGCGCATCAGGATCTCTTCCGGCGATTCGTTCGGCAGCCTCCGCACGTCGATCTGGGCTTCGGCCGAGTTGGGGATGACGTTGATCTTCTCGCCGGCTCGCAGCATCGTTGGGGAAACGCTGGTGCGAAGCATGGCCTCGATCTCCGGATCGCGCTCGCGGATCCGGTCGATGACCGATGCGGCAGCGGTCCGGTTTTCCAACCTCCCGAGCAGGGGCGCGAGCCACCGGTAGTCGGACAGCCTCGCCAGTTCCTTGAGATAGGCCCGGGTGGTGGCGTTCAGACGCACAGGCTGGTCCGCTTCAGCCAGCCTCAGCACGGCGCGAGAGAGCCTGACAACGGGATTGTCCGGGCGGGGCAGAGATCCATGGCCGGCCGTTCCTCGCGCCGCGAGGACCACCCGCGCCGGCACTTTCTCCGAGGTCTGGATCTGGAAGACGCGAGCGCCGGAGGTGGTGTCGAACGCCATGCCCGCTTCGTTCAGCGCGAACGCGGCGTCGATTTGCGGCCAGGCGTGCCGGATCAGCCACTGGATGCCGGTCGAGCCCGCTTCCTCATCAGCCTCCCCGAGCAGGATGACGTCGCGATTGAGCTTTACTCCCCGGCGCTTGAGCTCGACCATGACAGCCAGTTCGGCGGCGAGGAGGTTCTTGATGTCCTGAGCGCCGCGGCCGTAAATGAAACCTCCGCGGACTTCCCCGCCGAAGGGGTCCGCGGTCCACTGGGCACGGTCGGCAGCGACCACGTCGGTGTGCGCCATCAGCAGTAGCGGGCGCTCCCGCCCGGCGCCGCGCAGCCGGGCCACGAAGTTCAACCGCGCCGGGTCGTCGCCGAGCAGTTCGCACGGAATGCCGTGCGAATCCGCGACTTGCTTCAGATACTGGGCGGCCCGCGTTTCATTTCCGGGCGGGTTGGTTGTGTCCCGCCGGATCAACTCCACCAGGTACCGCGTTGCGCGCTGGCCCAATGTTAGGTGCTCTTGCCCGTGGACAAACGGGCAGAGCCAAAGCGCCAAGGCGAGACGCGCGACCCGCACCATGGCGAAACATGGTAGCACGCGCGAGTGGTTCAGGATCTCACGCACGTATCAATTGCCGGTTGAAATCCGCGACAATATCAGGAACATGCGGCCGGCACTTCGGCATCCATTCATATCCAGTCTCGGAGACGGCCGCTGGATTCCCGCGCTCGGCGGACTTGTAGCCCTGGTCTTTCTCCTCGCCGCCGCCGGCGATGCCGTGACGAGAGCGCCCTGGTGGGACGAGGGGTACTTCGCTAATCCGGCGTTCAACCTCGCGTTTCGCGGCTACCTCGGCAATTCCCTCGAGGACACCGCGCGGCATTCGAGGCTCCAGTACATCGAGCACCTCGACAAGTACGCCTACTGGACCCCGCCTCTCTACCTGGTGACGCTGGCCGGGTGGTTCAAGCTGTTCGGATTCTCGCTCGTTGTCATGCGCTTGCTCTCGATCCTTTGGGGACTCGTGCTGCTGGTCTCGTGGTACTCGATCGTGAAATCGCTGACCGAGGACCGGCGCGCGGCGCTCGCCGGCATGGCGCTCCTCGCCGCCGACTACAGCGTCCTGATCGGTTGCACCAACGGGCGGCCGGACGCAATGACGGCGGCGCTCGGCTCCGGCGCCCTCGCGGTCTACCTGCGGTTGCGGGAACGAAGCTTCTCGCGGGCGGTGCTGGCCGGATCGAGCCTGCTGGCGGCGTCGGTTCTCACTCATCCCCTCGGTTTGATCTCCGTCGCCGCGGCCGGGGCGGTGGCCCTGGTTCTCGACTTCCGGCGCGTCCGTCCTGTCCACGCATTGCTGGCGGCGGCGCCCTTTGCCGTTGGCGCGCTTGCCTGGGGCCTCTACATCTTGCAGGCTCCTTCGGTGTTCCTGTCGCAGTTCTACGGCAATGTCGGGCACCGCGTCCGCGGCATGGCTTCACCGTTCCAGTCGGTTCTGACGGAGATTCGGCAGCGGTATCTGGCCTACTATTTCACGCTTGACGGACTCGCCGGAGCGGCGCGTCTGAAAGGGCTCGTGCTGATCGGGTATTTCGGTTCTCTGCTTTGGATGGCGGCGATCCCGCCCGCCAGGCGTGCGCGCGGGGCCATATTGCTTTCTCTCGCGGCCGTGGTGTCTGTGCTGGGGTTGGCCGTCCTGGACAAGATGAAGTACCCGCACTACTTCGTCTACGTGTTCCCGCCGCTCGCGGCCGTGACCGCGATTTGCTTTCGGTGGTTCTGGACGGCCACCAGGGTTCCGAGATGGCTTCTCGCCACGGCCGCCGCCGGACTGGCAGGGATTCAACTCGGCGGCACGGCCACGCGCATCGTTGCGGACTCCAACAGCAACATCTACAAGCCGGTGATCGATTTCGTCAAGGAGCGCGCCACCCCCGACAGCCTGGTGATGGGACCGGCCGAGCTGGCGTTTGCGCTTCCTCCGGAAATCCGGTTGATCGACGACGTGTCACTGGGCTTCTACAGCGGCAAGCAAGCCGATTTGATTGTTTGCGACGAGTTCTACCCCAAGGCGAACCCGCCTCGGCCGGCCGCCACGATCGAGGACCCGGACCGGGCGGCGCGACGCGAGTACACGCGGGCGCTGCTCACCGAACGGTACCGGCTCGCCTTGGTCAGAGGGCGTTTCCGGGTGTACGTGCGCCGGTAGCAGACGAGCCACCGAACAAGCGAACAACCGAACAACCGAACAACCGCGCACCTGACAACCGCCTAACCGCCCAACCGCCCAACCACTCATGTATGATGGCCCATCCTGCGATGCGGCGCTTGTGGCGAGCCCTGATCCCTCTGGCGTTGTTGGCGGCGGTCGTGTGGCTGGTTCCGCGGCCGGAGTCCATCAAGCCGGAGGGCTGGCGGCTGCTGGGGATCTTCGCGGCGGCAATTGCCGGTCTGATCCTCGAGCCGGTCCCCGGCGGAGCGGTAGTTCTGCTGGCCGTAACGTTCGCCTCGATCGCTGGCGGTCTCACCATCCAGCAGGCCCTGTCGGGCTATGGCGACGCGACCGTGTGGCTCGTGATGGCGGCGTTCTTCATCTCGCGCGCGCTCATCAAGACGGGGCTGGCGCGGCGCATCGCGCTCTTGTTTGTTCGCTTGTTCGGACGGAGTTCGCTCGGCGTCTGCTACGCGCTTTCGTTGTCCGACATGGTGCTGGCGACCATCATCCCGTCGAACGCCGCGCGCTCGGGCGGGGTGATTCTGCCGATCCTCCGATCCATCGCCGAGGTCTACGGTTCGACACCCGGGCCGACTGCCGCTGTGCTCGGATCGTTCCTGGTCACCGCCGTCTACCAGAGCATCTGCGTCACCGCCGCCATGTTCTTCACCGGCCAGGCGAGCAATCCGCTGGCGGCGCGCATCGCCACCGAGCAGTTCGGCTTCCCGGTCACCTGGACAAGCTGGCTCGCGGCGGGCATCGTTCCCGGCCTTGTTTCACTGGCGATCGTGCCGCTGGTGGTCCAACGCCTGAACCCGCCCCAGGTCCGCCGCACTCCGGAAGCCTCGGCCTTCGCCGGCAGGGAACTCACGGCGATGGGGCCGCTGAGCGCCGGCGAGAAGATCGCCGCCGCGGTGTTCGCAGGGGTGTGTCTGATGTGGGTGAGCTCGCAGTGGCACAAGGTCGATATCACCGTGACGGCGATGATGGGGAGCTGCGCGCTGCTCGTGACCGGTGTCCTGAATTGGGAAGACGTCAAGAACGAGAGGTCCGCCTGGGACATTTTCATCTGGTACGGGGGGCTGCTATGCCTCGGACGCGCCCTCGGCGACGCCGGTGTCACCACCGCGTTCGCCAGAGGCGTCGGCGGCCTGCTCGGCGGCGCGGTCTGGCCGCTCCTGCTCGCCGGCGCGCTGGTCATCTACTTCTACGCGCATTACGGCTTTGCCAGCATCACCGCGCACATTTTGGCGATGTACGCTCCGTTCCTGGCGGTCCTCACTGCGCGGGGCGCTCCGCCCGGCCTGGTGGTGTTCGCGTTCGCCTGCTTCACCAACCTCGCCGCCGGCCTAACGCACTATGGCACCACCCCGTCGCCGATGTTCTTCGCCCACGGCTACGCGGACCTGCGGAAGTGGTGGACGGTCGGCTTAGCGGTGTCTGTGGTGAACCTGGCCATCTGGTCGACGGTTGGTTTCGCCTGGTGGAAGTTGACTGGGGTGTGGTAAGCACCGTCAGGCTTCACACTCGCCGCCCCACGGCGGGCCTCCTTGACGGATGTTGTCAGATATGACAACATACCAGAAGAAGCAGATTCGCGAAAACTGGTCGCGGCTGGCAGATGACGCGGAAGACACGGCCCGTCTCGTGGATCAGGACGGCGCTCAAGGAATTCGAGGCTTTCCCGTAGGCAGCGCAGACAATTTGCCTCACGGCGCTGACGATCGCGGCGGAGGGCGGCAAGTCCGATATCGCGAAGCCTATGCGCGGCCTCGGCTCGGGCGTGTTCGAGATAGCGCTGGCGTTCAGGGGCGATGCCATTCGGGTGGTTTACGCGGTGCAACTCGCCGACGAAATCTGGGTGGTGCATGCCTTCCAGAAGAAATCGACCCAGGGCATCAGGACGCCGAAGCGCGAGACAGAGGTTGTCAAGGACCGCTTGAAGCGGCTGAAGGAGATGTTGCGATGAAAGAAAAGCTGGAAGTGGTGCGGGGCGGCGGCAATGTGTTTCGCGATCTCGGGCACGAGAACGCGGACGCCGAGCAGTTCAAGACGATCCTCGCCGCCGAAATCATCAAGACGCTCGACAAACAACGGCTGACGGTGCGCGCGGCGCATGACCGCACGGGATTCGCGGCGGCCGACTTCTCGCGCATCCGCAATGCGGATCTGGGGCGGTTCACTGTGGACAGACTCATGTCCATCCTCAACCGCCTGGGCTCGCGCGTCGAGGTGAAGGTGCGGGTTCGGCGCGTGGAGGCGGCCGAACAGGTGGTGGCCTGAAGATATTAACATATCCGCGCCAGCCGTGGTGAATCCGTTGGCCTCAAACGCAACCGCCTAACACTGCGACGGCGCGGCATTGAGAGCCCACAAGAAGTCATCGCGGATCTCGACCGCCTTCTTGTGCGAGAAGGCGTCTGGTCCCTTGCAGTGCCCGCCGTCACCGATGTTCTTCGCCCACGGCTACGGGGACCTGCGAATGTGGTGGAAGGTGGGTTTGGTGGGATCTCTCGTGAACCGGCGGTTTGGTCGACGGTTGGTTTCGCCTGGTGGAAGATTTGGCCTGGTAGCACCGCCCAACCGCCCAACCGAGTAATCGAACAACCGTCTAACCGAACAACCGCCTAACCGAACAACCGCCCCGGCTCCAGCCGCCGCTGCCGTTGCCACTCGAGCCGGCCCTGAAACTCCTGCCAGAGCGTGGCGAATGCGGCCCACCAGTAGCCGGCCACGAACAGGGCCAGGAACGGCAATGCGAAGAAGTTGTACGTGTCGATGGCCCAGGCCATCATGAACAGGAAGTATCCGCCGATCGCGATCTCGATGAACGGCAGCCAGCCGCTCTTTCTCCGGTACTTGGTGTCGCGAGGCCGCATCTTATCCCGGCCGATGGCATACTTTGCGGTGCGCACGAAACCCGTCCGGATGCCGAGCAACGCCTCCATCACCGCGCGCGTGTTGATCACGGCCAGGCCCACGCCGACGGCCAGCAAGGACGGCAGCAGGAAAATCGAGCGTTTCCAGGACTTCGGATGCAGCTCCCGCTGGGCGACGACATAGAATGCTGAGATCGACCAGAACGCCGCGATGATCAACGGCAGGTCGATCAGCAGCATCTGGAACACGCCCATGTAAAACCGGATGATCATCACTGGCAGCATCAGCGCCGACACCACCATCATCAGCGGGTAGGAGAGATTCGGCGTCAGGTGGAAGAATGCCTCCACTTTGGCGCGAAGCGGGATCGGCGCCCGGAGGATTGACGGCAGCAGCTTCTGCGCCACTTGCGTCAGGCCCTTCGCCCACCGTGACTGCTGCACCTGGAAGGCGTGCATCTCCACCGGCAGCTCGGAGGGCGAATCCAGGCCAGGCAGGTAGAGGAACCGCCAGCCCTTGAGCTGGGCGCGGTAGCTCAGGTCGCAGTCTTCGGTGAGCGTGTCGTGCTGCCAGCCGCCCGCGTCCTCGATCATCCGGCGCCGCAGAATCCCCGCCGTGCCATTGAAGTTGAAGAACAGCCCACGGCCGCACCGGGCCACGTGCTCCAGAACAAAGTGGCCGTCAAGCAACATGGCCTGGACTTCGGTCAGCACGTTGTAGTCGCGGTTCAGGTAACTCCAGCGCGTCTGCACCACGCCCACCGCCGGATCGCTGAAGAAGTGAACGGTGCGCGTCAGGAAGTCGCGCGGCGGCACGAAATCGGCGTCGAACACCGCGATCAGCTCACCGGTGGCCGTCTTCATTCCCTCCTGGAGCGCGCCGGCCTTGAACCCAACCCGGTTGTCGCGATGATAGTACTCGATCGGGAAGCCGAGCGCCCGGTACTGCGCCACCAGCGCCTCGGTGAAGGGGTGAGTCTCGTCGGTCGAGTCGTCGAGCACCTGAATCTGGAGCAACTCCTTCGGGTATTCGACCTTCGTAACCTCTTCGATCAGTCTCTCGACCACGTACCGCTCGTTGTACAGCGGAAGCTGGATCGTAACCGGCGGGAGCTGTTCGAAGCGCCGCGGAGGCTCGGCCAACAGGCGCTTGCGGTGCTTGAAGTACCCGCGGATCGTCTCGTAGCGATGCATCCCGTAGATGGACAGCACCGTAAGGATGGCGAAATACGGGATCAGCAGCGACCAGTCGAACCAGCTCAACTGGTGGATGCCGGCAAAGGTGTCGTCGAACAAGCCGCGCACCGCCTGCCGGACGGGCGAAGCGGCGAGCAACGCAATCGGAGGCGGAGTTACCATGGGGACTCTTCTACCGTCCGCGGATCGTTACGAATGAGGGCAATCCCTGGGAGTCTCCTCGCGCTCGCGGCGCTACTCGAAACCCTGTACCTCAGCGCGCACTTCCTGCGGCCGCCACGCAGCCCCATTACGGCGCTGATCATTGTATATCTAGCGGCTTCTCTAGTCTACCTTTTTTCCGCCCACAGTGTCTTACGGCCGGAGCGAGACGGCAAGTCCCATGCTTCCAGCAGGTTGCGGCTGTTCATCCTCGCCGCCGCGTTGCTGTTCCGGCTCACCGCCTGGCCGCTCGAGCCGGCGCTTTCCGATGACGTCTATCGCTACCGCTGGGAGGGCAAGCTCCAGGCGCACGGAGGCAACCCGTACCAGGCGCGGCCGAGCGATCCCGAGTGGGCGCACTTGCGCGACGAGACCTTCCCGCGCGTCGGCAACAAGGATTTCAAGGCCGGCTATGGTCCGCTGGTGGAATTGCTCCAGTGCGGCTTGTACCGGGTGCTTTCGGCGGTGACGCCGGATGGTCACCGGCAGGCGTTCTGGTTCAAGCTCCCGTATGCGCTGCTCGATCTCGGGGTGATCGCCGTGTTGTGGGCGCTTCTGGCCGCCCGAGGACTTCCGGTCGAGCGCGTGCTGATCTACGCCTGGTCGCCGTTGCCCGTGATGGAATTCTGGGCTACCGGGCACAACGATGCGGCGGTAGTGCTGTTCGTTCTGCTGGCACTCCTGGCGTCGGCGAAAGATCGCTGGACGGCGGCGTTCGTCGCCTTGTCGCTCGCGGCCGCCTCGAAGTTCTGGCCGCTCATCCTGTTCCCGGCGTTCATCGGCTGGAAGGGCTGGAAGCCCGCGCGATGGTATCAGTGGCCGGTGCTGCTGCCCATCGCCAGCGTGCTCGGGCTCCCTTACTGGAGCGACGTGACGGAGAACGCCCGGTTCATGAGCGGCTTCCTCGGCGGCTGGAGGAACAACGACAGCCTCTTCGGGCTGCTGCTGTGGGCCACCGGCGACGTCTACCGCGCCAAGTACCTGGCCTTCGGGATCGTCATCGCTGCGGCGCTGGTCGTCGCACGGATGAGGTGGCCGCTTGAAAAGGCGACCCTGGCAACCGTGGCGGTGATCTTGATGGTCTCCGCCAACTGCCACCCGTGGTATCTGACTTGGATTCTTCCCTTGCTGGCGTTCTACCCCGTACCCGGGCTGCTCCTATGGACCGCGCTGATGCCGCTGGCGCACCACGTCGTCATCCGCTGGGTGCAACTGGGCGAGTGGCAGGGCTCGACGCCGCTGCGCTGGTGGATTTACGTGCCGGTCTATTCGGCCCTCGCCGCCGGCTGGCTCCTCCGGCGGCGCAGACTTGCCGCGTAGAACACTGTGCCCGCCACGCCAAGCAGCGCGGCGGCCCCAAAGTTCGTCCCCGCGCCCACGGTCCACAGCGCCGCTCCCAGGAACGAGCCGGCGGTCACAATGGTATCGCGCAGCAGATAGTACGTCCCGATGGTCCTGCCGCGCGAAGCGGCCGGCGCGTACTCGATAATCAGCGCCTTCCGGGCCGGCTCGCCGAACTCCTTCAGACCACGGACTGCGAAAGCCACCAGCAGCATGGGGTATGAGTCCGCCGCGGCCAGCGCCAGCGGGAAGAGCGTAAAGAACACGAACGTGGCGATGACGAAGGGTTCCTTGCCATACTTGTCCGCCAGGCGCGCCACCGGGATGAAGGTTGCCATCGCCACCAGCATCTCCACGGCAATCAACACGCCGACCTGGGCCGCGCTCGCTCCCACGTGGTCCATCGCGTAGATCACCACCCAGGCGTAGGGGATGCGCTCGCAGAAGCGGACCAGAATATCGCTGACGAGCAGGCGTTTGAGAGGCGGGCTGAATTCCTTGACCGACAAGGTGAACCGGGCGCCCTCCGCCGCCGGCGACCGATCTTCGACGATCCGGCACTGCAACGCGGCGGCCAGCGCGCCCAGCCCGATGCTGATTGCGGCGCCGGCCCGCACGCCGGAAACCACACCGAGCCGATCGAGCAAAATCCCGCCGGCCACCGGTCCGACCACAATCGGGACCCGCTTCACCAGCGACTGCACGCCGATTCCCATGGCGTGCTTGGCCGGCGGCAGGCTGGACCCGACCAGCGAGAACGTCCCCGGCAGCGACAGGTTGCTCCAGGCGAGGTAGAGGAACGCCCCGCCGATCACCGCCGCCGAATGAGGGACCGCCGCCAGCACCGCGTATCCTGCCATGGACAGAACCGTGAACGCGACGAACGCCCGGCGATGGCCCCAGCGATCCACCAGCACGCCTCCGGGCCACGCGTAGATCGCCCCGAGGAGCGTCTTGAGCGCGTCGAACAGACCGATGATCGCGGCGGACGCGCCCAGCGCTTCCAGATGCTTCGGCAGGAAGCGCATCCACATCTCCTCGCCCGCGCCGGTCAGGATGACGGCGGCCAGCAGCAGGACGACATTGCGCCGGAGCCCCAGGAAGTCCGCCAGGGTTGAGACGGCGGACATCAGCCTTCTGTGCCGGATTCAACGCGGCGCCGGCACTCCGCGTACAGCGCGTCGTAGACGATGAACTCGCGCTCCAGGATTTCGCGATCGCTCAGTCCGAGCGCGCTGAAGCCGTGGGCGATCCAGCGCAGACCTTCGCCCGCCGGATGCGGATCGGATGGCCGCGAATCAGCCGCCCGCACAATCTCGCCGAGCAGTTCCAGGGCCGGGTCGCGGAGCCTGTACTTCTTGAGGATGGAGTTGAATGAAACATCCTCCCCGTGATGGCGTAACTCACAGCCCGGCACGTCGTAGGCGATGCCGTCGGTTACCCTCGTCCAGTCCGTGTCCTGCGGCAGGAAGACGAACTCAGCCTCCGGGTCGACGAACTTTCGGATCAGCCACTGGCAGGCGACGCGGTCCACCTTCACGCGCTCTCGTGTGATCCATTTCATGGCTTGCCCCAGTTCGCGTTCTGCCCCAGTCTAGCCCAGGTGTGCGTACCATGGAAGTGTGGATACACAGCTCCGCAATATCGCCTGGTTGATGAGCCTGTCGTTCTGGGCCGCGGGGGCTGATCTGAGTCCGCGCCAGCAGGAGCAGGCCCAGAACCTCGAGCGGAAACTGATCGCCCCCTGCTGCTGGTCCGAGCCCGTGTCTACTCACCGCAGCGAGATCGCTCTGAAGATGAAAGCCGAGATCGCCGCATTCGTGGCGGCGGGGAAGACGGACGAGGAGATCCTGGCTATCTACAAGCAGCGCTACGGCATGCGCATCCTGATCGAGCCGGAAGGCGCCCGCTGGTGGTGGACCCACGTGGTGCCGCTCGCCGCGCTGGCGCTCGGCCTGGCGCTGACGATCGTCGTGATCCGGAAGCTGCTCAGGCCGCTTCCGTCATCATCGCCATGACGCCCCGCTCGACTTCCTCGGCCACCGGCGCCAGGTCGGGACTGTCGAACATCCGCATCATTTCCGTTGGGCGGATGGTGGCGAGCTTGTAGGCGTCGCCGGAGCGATACACGGAAATCCGGCAGGGAAGCGCCGCCGAGATCGCGCCGTTGGCCTCGAGCGCCTTCTTGGCCTGGTGCGGGTTGCAGACTTCGTAGATCATGCATTCTCCCGCGAAGTCGACGCCTTTTTTCTGCATCGTCTCTTTCAGGTTGTGGACGTGGATGACGCCGAACTTGTGCCGGGCGGCGGCCTGTTCGAGGCTCTGCCCGATTTCGGCAAGCGTCTTGTTGGAGGTGACTTCGAAGATCATTGCCGACAATGATGCAAGACAAGACCTGGTGGTGACAGTGGCCCAGCCGAGCCGGTGCGGACGGGCTCGCCCTGGCGGACAATGAAGGTGCATGGATTTCGAGCAATTCAAAGAGTTCATGCAGCAAAGCGCAACGCAGCAAGACGCCCGGATCGCCCAGATCGAGGAGGCGATCCGCAGTCTGGCCAGCACCTCGCAGCGTCTTGCGGACAATCAGATCTGTCTGCAAGACAGGGTGGATGAGATCGGCAAGAACTCCGTGATCATCCAGCGCCAGTTGCAGGAACTGAGCCAGGAGATGCGCGAATTGGGCCGGATCGTCTTCCGGCACGTCACCGGCCCGAAGGCCCACGAGTCCCTCCAGTGAACGCTCGCCGATGAGCGCGCTCCACCGGCAGGTTCCCACCGCCCCGGGAACATTGCGCAAGGTGGTATCGTACCACTGGATAAGGAGACCCCCTCATGCGCGATCACGTTCGGATCGTAGCCATCCTGCACATTGTCTTCGGCGCGCTCGGCGCTCTCGCCGGCCTGTTCTGCCTGGCCTTGCTCGGGGGCATCGGCAGCATCGTGGCCGCGTTCGGCCACTCGCCGGATGCAGAAATCGCCGCTCCGATCCTCACCCTCATCGGCGGCTTCGTTTGTGTCCTGCTGCTGGTGTTGTCGGTGCCGGGCATCATCGGCGGCGTCGGGCTGCTGAAGTACCAGCCCTGGGCTCGCATCCTCATGATCGTGATCTCGGCTCTCGAGCTGTTGAACTTTCCGTTCGGCACAGCACTCGGCGTTTATGGCCTGTGGGTCCTGCTTCAGGCGGAGACTGAGCGGCTGTTCGTCCCGCAGGCCGCTTAGGTCCACACGCGCACGCGCACTGGCCGCGCCGCTACCCCGCGCTATCACCAGACAACCGGGGCTGAATGTGGTACTTTCGATCTCGGTCGAGAGAATCAGGCATGCCCACAAAACTTGGCAGACGCGATTTCGTACGGGGCGGCGGTTTGCTGTCCGCCGGGTTGGCGCTCGGATCGGGCGCGGGCCCAGCCGGCGAACAGAAGGCAACCGCCTTGTACAAGTCTAAGTGGTACGAATTCACCGCCCATCCGGAATCGGACACCTGCTGGTCGCTCTCCGTCGGTCCCGACGGCCGGATCTATGCCGCCGCCTGCGCCGAAGGCGTGCCCGGCGGCGTGGTCAAAGTCGTCCGCTACAACGAGCATAAGGACGCGCTCGACTACCTGTTCTCCTTGGACGAGAAGGTGGACGACCCCGCCGACTCCGGCCGGGCCACCCAGTGCAAGATCCACTACAGCTTTGTGCCGTCCATGCATGACGGCATCCTCTACATGGCCACCCACCTGTCCGGCCCGCCCATCGACCAGCCGGTCTACTCGCCGTGGCGCTCCTGGCACGACCGGGAACGTTGCTTCCGCGGCAGCGCGCTCCTCGCCTTCGACACAAAGGCCGACGAGGTCAAGTGGTGGGACACGCTGGCCCCCAAGGAAGGCTGCCGGTGTCTGCTGCACGACGAGGAGCGGGCGCTGCTCTACGCCCTCACCTACCCCCGCGATCACTTCATCATGTACGACCTGAAAAAACGCACCCGCCGGGACGTGGGCCGCATCGGATCGATCAACGCCCAGACGCTCTTCCTCGACAAGAAGCACCGCGTCTGGACTACAAGCGATTACGGCCACCTGGTGCGCTACGACCCGGCCAGGGACCGGCTGGAGCATTCCCCGTTCGTCCTGCCGCACAATCCCGAATTCCAGACCGGCTGGCACAGCGTGTTCTACGACGTCGCCGCCGACCCTCGCGGAGAGTGCGTCTACGCGGTCACCTGGATCGCCAACCCGTGGCTGATGCGGATCTGGCCGAACGAGGGCGACTGGCCCAAGGTGGAAGATCTCGGGCCCGCCACCCAGCGGCGCGACCCGACTGTCTCGAAGGACACGTTTGTCGACCACTGCGGCGGCCTCACCTTCGCCGGCGACGGGCAGCTCTACTTCGTCGCCTCGCGCTGGCGCGACCGCGTCTACAATCCCATGCCGCCCGATCACAAGGAGCGCGAAGGCGTGGTGTGGCGCCTCAACACGTCAACCCTGAAGCGCGAAGAAGTCGCCCGACTGGAGCACCCGAAGAACTTCGCGCAGTACGTCTCGCGCGGCGCCGTCGATCATAACGGCGATCTCTTCTTCGGGCACGTGGGCTCGCGGCCGTCGGGCATTTTCAAGGTCGAGATGCCGCCGGAACGGAAACGCAAGAACGCCCACCTGCCGATCCGGATGTGGGGATAGGAGCCTGCCATGAGCCAGAAGAAGAAAGTCCAGTTCGACTACGACTCGCCGGAGGTCCGGGCCATGGTCGACGAGGTCGTGCACGGGACGTTCATGAAGGAAGGAACCATGGTGGCCTTCCCGACCTGCTTCCCGGGCGCGAGCATCCCCATCACGCCGGACGAGTCCCACATCACCGCCCTCGACGTCACGCCGAACGGCGTGGTTTATGGCGGCTGCGGCGGCAAGAGGGCGCACATCTTCGCCGGCATGTTCCACGGCGTCACCGGCATGGTGTTCGACCTGAAGGCCGTCGAAGGCGCGACGCATTGCGCCGCAGTCTGCTGCGGCCACAAGAAGGTGTTTGCCTGCGTCAACGGTCCGGGCGGCGGCCGGATCCTGGCCGGCCCCCTTCAGCCCCTGCCCTTTGACTTGATCCAGGAGTGGGGCTTCGAGCGGCCCCCGTTCGAGGACTTGGGACATCCCGTCCCCGGTGAGCTGGTTCTCCACGCCGTCCCGGATTCGTCTCGCGAGGTTCTGATCGGCACAACCACCCGCCATCTCTTTACCCTGGACATGGAAACCTCCAAGGTCCAGGTTGTCGCCGAGGTCGCCGGGGCGGGCCGGCTCGGCTTGGGCTCCGGCGGCGGAGTCTTCGGGCTGGACGGGCCGGCGCATCTCTGGCGCTTCGACCCCCGCCGGAGATCCCTGGAACGGAAGGCCGTGAGGTTGCCCCAGGGAGTCTGGGACAAGGCGCCTCTCTTCTGGGCCAGAGACACACGCGGATTGCTCTACACAGCCGACGGCGGCGGACATCTGTTCTCCTTCGGCGAGGACGGCGGCTTCCGCGCGCCGCTCGGCAAGACGCCGGTCGCGCCCGTCGGACCCATGGCAGCCACTCTCGACGGCCGGCTGTTCGGCTTCTGTGGGGAGGAACTGGCAAAGATGTTCTGCTACGATCCGCGCCGCCGCCAGGTGGCGGACCTCGGGGTTGCCGTTTCGGTCATCGAACGCCGCCGCTACGGCTATGTGTTCGGAGACGCCGTCACCGGACGGGACGGCGAGATCGTTTTCGGCGAAAACGACGATTTCCGCCACCTGTGGCTGTATTTCCCGAAGATCGTTGCGTAGGAACTTCACTCCGCCCGCCTTCGTATCTCAGTTGAGGGATAGCGCGATGGACTTCGAACGAGGCTTTGAAGAACTGAAGATACAGGCCAAGGATCTCGTCGAGAAGATCCAGCACCTCATTCATGAGGCCAACGTCCGGCGGATCATCATCCGGGACGAGAAGGGCAACACGTTTCTGGAAGTACCGGTCAGCGTCGCCGCCGTGGGCGCGGTGGCCACTCCGTTGCTGGCCGCGCTCGGAGCGCTCGCCGCCCTCGTCTCCCGATTCACCATAGTGATTGAGCGAGCGGTCGAGCCGGAACCGCCCGCGAGCGACGACACCAAATCCGCCTAGGCCGCGGCGCGGCCTTTCGCGTCCCTACTCGCTCGACAGCAGCCACGCCGCCGCTGGCGCCAGCACAATGCCCGCCCACTGGTGCGCTGCTACTTGCTCGTGCAAGAACACCCGAGCCGCCAGCACCGTGACCAGCGGGTAGAGGTACAGGATCGGCACGACAATCGATGCCTTGCCGCCGGCCTCGAAGGCTGCGAAGCTACAGAGCGTGCCAAGCCCGTTCAGCACCCCGCCGAGGACCCCCAGCGCGAGAATCCCGCCCCCCAGTCCCAAGTCCAACGGGAATCCCGCCAGGATGATCGCCGCCACCGGAAGAAACGCGAGCGCGAAGCCCAGAAACGAGAACTGGGCCGAGATGTGGTTGGTGCTGAGCTTCTGGGTCAGCCCGGTGATGCCCCAAAAGACCAGCGTGACAAACGTGAGCAGCAGCCAGTGCGTCATTCGATCAGACACTCAGCAGGTAGATGGCAACCATCGCCAGCGCGATGCCGGCCCACTGCCTGCCATTGATTCGCTCCCGTAGGACAACGAGCGCCAGCGCGACGGTCGCAAGCGGCGAAAGGGAAGTGAGGGGCACGACAATCGACGCCTTGCCCCGCACCAGCGCCATGTAAAAAGTGATGTTCCCCACCCCGCCGAGCACGCCGGTGAGGATGGCGAAGAGCATGCCGCGACGCTTGTCGGTGCCCGCGAATCGCTTCCGCGAGCACAGCGCCAGCACGGCCGGGAACGCCAGGCCCGCTGTCGCCAGCACCTGGGCGGTATAGACGTTGCCGTGAGCCAGGAAGAGCTTCGATTGCACTCCCCAGGCGCCCCAAAAGACGATGGCCAGCAGGCTGTATAGCAGCCAGACGGGCATCCGCCGGCTACTTGTCAAACACGATCTCCCACTCCGATCGTCCCGCCAGATAGAACCTCGCCACCTTGCCTGCCAGCTTGTCGGTTTCCCCGGCGCTCTTGTCGATCCCCAAGACCTGAGGATACCAGCCCGGGCCGTAGAAGCCTTTCTTCGCCCCTTCGAGGATCTTTACCGGCCGTGTCCAGCCAGACGGGTTGGCCAGGTCCGAGTTGAAGCTCACATAGATGCCCTCCTGTGGCCAGCCCTCGGAACAACAGGTCCGGTTCAATAGCATCACCCACTTCTCGAGATAAGTGTTCCAGTGCACCGACGGGCCCCAGAAACTGTCCGCGTCCTTCCGTTTCCAGTCCACCTTGGCGGGAAAGATCGGAGTCACGTGGCCGCCCAATCCCGGCTCCCGCCAATCTCCTTGGTGGTGCTTCCAAACCTTCCCGACAGGATTGTTCCGGTCCGCGAACGCCATCCTGGCCACGGCCACGCCCTGCTCAGCGACCTGGTCGTGGTAGGTCGAGATCAGAAAGTAGAAGTAGTTTCGCTCCCGATCCAGGATCACCGAGAAATCTCCATTGCCGCCGGCAAAGTAGCCATTCTTCGTGTTGCAGTCGATCGGACCGGGCGCTTCCAGGGCCACCCCCAGGTCGTCGTAGCCACCACCGTTGTTATTGGAGCGCAGCGCGCCGATCTTGGGCGCCGTGAGCGTGTTGCCGGGACAAAGCCCGGCCGGCTCATGATGGTACCACCCGTAAATGGTTCCGTCGTCATCGACGTAG
>CAZACK010000009.1:58094-79762 GCA_964483455.1 uncultured Solibacteraceae bacterium | reverse complement strand
AACCGCCCGATGTTCCTCATCGACATCGCCGTGCCGCGCAACATCGAGCCGGCGGTGAACGACCTCGACAACGTCTTCCTCTACGACATCGACGACCTGCAAAAGGTGGTCGAGGCCAACCGCCGCGAGCGGCGCAAGCAGGCCGAAGAGGCTGAGGAGATCATCGACCAGGAAGTCGAGCGGACGGTCTCGCGTCTCCAGGCGCGCGAGGTGGCGCCGACCATCGTCGGCCTCCAGGAGCGTCTGGAGGAGCTTCGCCAGGCCGAGATCGAGCGCGTGCGCGGCAAGCTCGGCCCCCTGACCCCGCGGCAGGAAGAGGCGCTGGAATCGCTGACGCGGGGCCTGATCGGCAAGATCGCCCATGCGCCGATCGCCGAACTCCGGAAACAGGCCGGCGGCCCCAACGGGCTTCAGACCATCGACCTGATCCGGCGCGTCTTCCGGCTGGACGAATGACCGCGCTCGTCATCGGATCCCGCGGCTCGGCGCTCGCGCTGTGGCAGGCCGAATGGACCCGCGGCCGGCTCGAGTCCCTCGGCGCAACCTGCCGCATCGACATCATCAAGACAACCGGCGACAAAATCACCGACGTGCCGCTCGCCAAGGTCGGGACGAAGGGCCTGTTCACGAAAGAAATCGAGGAGGCGCTGATCGAGGGGCGGGTGGACGTGGCCGTGCACAGCCTCAAGGACCTGCCGACGGCGCTGCCGGCGGGACTGGGCCTTGCCGCCATCCCCGAGCGCGAGGATGCTCGCGACGCGCTGGTCGGGCGCCGGCTCGCCGATCTGGAAACCGGCGCCAGGGTCGGCACCAGTTCCCTGCGCCGTGTCGCGCAACTCCGCGCGGCTCGCCCCGACCTCGCCATCGAGCCCATTCGCGGCAACCTCGACACGCGTCTCCGCAAGCTGGACGAGGGCCGGTACGACGCCATCGTCCTCGCCTGCGCCGGGCTGAAGCGGCTCGGCTGGCAGGATCGCATCGCCGACATCCTGACGCCCGAGGTCATGTGCCCGGCGGTGGGACAAGGTGCGCTCGCCGTCGAGACCCGGACCGACGGCGGGGAGGCCGAGCGCATCTGCCGCAAACTGGACCATGCGGATACGCGCGCCGCCGTCACCGCCGAGCGGGCCGTGCTGGCCGCGCTCGGCGGCGGATGCCAGGTGCCCGTCGGCGCTCACGCGCGCGTCGAACTCGACCGGCTGCGATTGCTCGCCGTCGTGGTTGCTCCCGACGGCAGCCTCGTGGTTCGCCGCCAAGCGGAAGGCGCGCCTTCGGCCGCGGAGTCCCTGGGCCGCGACCTCGGCCGGCAGCTTTTGGACGCCGGCGCCCGCGCCATCCTCGAGGCCGTCTACGGCGGACCCGTCGAAGGACGAACGTGACCGGAAAGGTGTATCTGGTCGGCGCGGGGCCGGGCGATCCCGAGCTCATCACCGCGAAGGGCCGCAAGGCGCTGCAATCCGCCGACGTCGTATTGTTCGACCACCTCGCGTCGGAAGCCCTCCTCGATCTCGCCCCGCCGCACGCCAAGCGCATTTACGTCGGCAAGAAGAAGGCCGTGCGGGTGTTCTCCCAGGAGGAAATTTGCAGCATGCTCGTCGAGCACGCGCGGCTCGGCTTGGTTGTTGTGCGGCTCAAGGGCGGCGATCCGTTTATCTTCGGACGCGGCGGGGAGGAGGCGGAGGCGCTGGCCGATGCCGGCGTGCCGTTCGAGGTCGTGCCCGGGGTTGCCTCACCGCTGGGGATCGCCGCCTACACCGGAGTTCCCCTGACGCATCGCGAGCACACCTCGGTAGTCACTTTCGTGACCGGCCACGCCGTGGATGCCATCGATTGGGACAAGGTCGGCCTGGCGGAAACCTTGGTCATCTTCATGGGGCTGACCACTTTCGGCCGGATTGCGGCGGAGATCATTGCGCGCGGGCGGTCTCCGGAAACGCCGGCCTTGGCGGTGCGCTGGGGGACGCGGCCGGATCAGCAGACCATCGCCGGAACGCTGGCCACGCTCCCGCGGCTGATCGGGGAGCAGGGAATGAAGCCGCCGGCGACCATCATCGTCGGCGAAGTCGTGAAGCTGCGCGAGAAGCTGAACTGGTTCGAGCGGCTGCCGCTGTTCGGACGGCGAATCGTGGTCACCCGCGCCAAGGAGCAGGCGGAAGAACTGACCGTCCGGCTGCGGTCGCTCGGCGCCGACGTGATCGAGTTCCCGACCATCGAGATCCGTCCTCCGGAGAATTGCGCTCCGCTCGACGCCGCCCTGTCGCGCCTCACGTCGTACGACTGGCTGATCTTCACCAGCGCGAACGGAGTGCGTTTCTTTCTCGACCGGCTCGACGCCTCGCCGGCGGACCTGCGCGCGCTGCGGGCGAAGATCTGCGCCATCGGTCCCGCGACGCGCCGCGCCGTCGAGAAGCTGCACCTGAAAGTGGACTTGATGCCGCCGGTCTACGTGGCCGAGAGCCTGATCGAAGCCTTTGCCGGGCGGGATCTCAAAGGTCAGCGGATCCTGCTTCCGCGAGCCGCGGTCGCCCGCGACCTCGTGCCGGCCGAGTTGAACCGCCGCGGCGCGCTCGTCGATGTCGTCGAGGCGTACCGCACGGTGATGCCGGAGAACGCCCGGCAGCGTGCGGCGGAGATTTTCGGCTCCAGCCGCAAGCCCGACTGGATCACGTTCACCAGTTCCTCCACGGTGAAGAACTTCGTGCTGGCGGCGGCCAATGTCCCGTTGAAGGCGGTACGTGTCGCCTCGATCGGGCCGGTCACCTCGGCCACTGCGCGCAATCTCGGGCTGACCATCGCGGTGGAGGCGAACCCCTATACGATCGACGGGCTGGTGGCCGCGATCCTGGGCGCGGCAAAGCAGGAGGGCCAGGGCCGCGAGCCTTGACGTCCTGCCGGCATCGTTTCATCGCGCGTGCGGGAGGCGATTCAGGATCCGCTCCTATGGGGTCGCGGCCACGAACCTGCGATTCCTCAGAGTTCTGTCACCTCGAGGCCGGGGATCATCCGGAAGTGCGCAGGCCCGTCAGCAACCCTTCCACCGGTTGGCCTTGGCGCTCGACGCCGATCACGACGCTGGAGTCGAGGATCACTCCCATCTCGACGGATCCAGAGGTTTGCGTTGGTCGATAATATCCTTCAAGTCCTGGGCGAAGTTCTCATCGAGTGTCGCCTTGTAGCCACGGTTGCGCGGCAGGGGGCTGCACTCGTCGATGGAACGGCCCGGCCGCTCCGGGGGCTTGATGACGGCCACCGTCCGGTGGGTTCGCTCGACGATTACTTCAGCGCCCTGCGCGACATTCTCAAGGACAGCATGAAAGTCGCGCGCCACCTCCGCATCGCTCATGGGGACGGCGTCCACGCTTCGATGATATCCCACGGAAGGTGACGGCGCGGCTGCTTGCTGTCCGTGCGGCCGGAGGTTACCGATGGTCGTTCCCAGCGTTAGCCGCGCCAGACGGGAAACGCAGCATCGACATGCGGAACGCGACGTAGGGCCGTAGTTAGGAACATTCTCAGAGCCTTTCGCCACCCAGCTTCCAAACTGACCCATCCGGCACATCAGTCCCAGAAGCGGTTCCGGCCCGATCCGCCGCCACCGTGCATGCTAGAGTAAGACTCAAATGGCGGCCAAGCCCCTCGTTTCAGTAGACGAGTACCTGCGGACCAGCTTTGACGGCCCGGACCGCGAGTACCTCAACGGGGAGGTCGTGGAGCGGAATGTGGGAGAGAAAGATCACAGCAGGATCCAGGGCAGGCTGATCGAACTGTTCTACGAGCTGCGGTCCCGATTGCCGTTACGCGCCTACCCGGAGCTTCGCCATCGCCTGGCATCGGGCCGGTTCCGCATTCCGGATGTGGCGGTGTTTGCCGGGGAACAGCCCGAAGAACCGGTGCCCTCCGCTCCTCCGTTGGTGGCCATCGAGATTGTCTCGCCGGACGACCGGCTGGCGGATAGTGTGCGCAAGCTGGAGGAGTTCCACTCCTGGGGCGTTCAACACGTGTGGCTGGTGGACCCGGTCAATAGGAAGCTGTTTGTGTATGGCGACGAAGGGCTGCTCCGGGTTCCTGCCTTCCGGCTGCCCGAGTACGGCGCCGAAATCGGCGCGGCAGAAATCTTCGGGTAGCTTCCGCGTTCGGCCATCATGATGGCGCCAGCGAGCCCATCCTGCGCAACACCTCCCTCAGCCGCCGGTGACGCTGCAACAGCCGCACGTAGCGGAATTCCTCCGGCGCTGATTTGGCTCGAATAATCACGGCCAGTGCCGCCTTGTCCGCGTCGGACCACCGGGAGAGGTCGGGGATAGCCGACAACAGCACGGCGAAGGCGTCGAACGCTTTCGATTCGCCGGGCTTCCCGCCGAGGATGCGGGACACCTCGACACGCGCGGCATTCTGCATCTTCTGTGCGTCACCGCCGAAGCGCTCGGCCATGCGGCGCTGGACGGCAAGGCCGATGTTGCGGATGTGGAACTCGTCCCAGTCGCCCTGGACGGCTCCGGGCATCTCGTAGACCATGTGCCCCGCGGCCAGCTTGCGCAGCGTTCGGGCCGGAGTTCGATACGCCGGGTCGCGGTGCAGCTTGGTTTCCTCCGCTTCCGCCAGCCTGCGCAAGTCCGGGCGCACGGGCCGGAAGCCGAGCTTGCGATAGAACCAGAACGCGCCGGCTTCGATTGCTTCTTCATTTTCATGGCCGATCTGGTACGGGTCCATCGAGAACACGCTCACACCGAGAAGCTGGCGGAAGAGGCGCAAGATCCGGCCGAGCAGCCAGGCCGACTCGCCCTCGCGGAACGTGTAGTACACATTGAAGCCCACCTCCATGCGCTCGAACAGAGTCAGCGTCTCGAAGTACCCGACCGGCACGCCGTTCTTGAAGAACATCGCCGCGTGGTAGGCGCGGAGCGGCAGGCGGTGCTCCGGCGGGACGCCGCAGACAACGATCTCGACGCCACGGCCGATCGCCGCCCGATACACATGCGAGGCATCGCCGTACGTGAAGCCGTGCAGCTCCCGAAACCGGACCGCCGAAGTTGCCCGCGCCATTTCCAAGAGCCGATCGCCTTCTGCGACCGGCAGCCGCTTCAACGGACGCGGCGGCGAGGCCAGTTCCGCGGCTAGCGACACCTCGCCTCGCCGAATCAGTGGCGTTTCGTGGCAGAAGACACGGCCGGCCGGCCGCCTCATTGTCGTCCGGGCGGCGCGGGAGCGCCGCAGGTCCCACCGGACCGGAAGTTCCAGGGCGTTCCATAGATCCTCTCTGTTCTTGGCGCCGAACGGGAGAGATTCGAAGCGCCGCACGAGCCAGGGTAATTCGCGGAGGCCAGCCGGCAGCGCCGCTTGCAGCCACTCGACGTAGGGGACGTACGCCTCCACCATCGAGTCTTCTTCCAGCAGCGGCAGGAACCGGCGCCAGGCGCCGGCCAGCCGGTCCGTGACTTCGTAGTTGTCCCAATCGAGTCGGATCTCGGCAGGGAACGCCGCGAGCAGTCGCCGGACAGCTTCGTAGCTTAGGATTGCCGAGAACTCGGTTCCGGCGATTCCCGAAACCTCCGGCGCCTCGAAGGGATCGAGGTCCGCGCCGGCGGACAGAAGCCGCTTCACGCGCTCGTGAAAAGACGCAAGCTGTTCCTCCGCCAAACGCGCAATTTCGCGACTGGCCGGATAGGCCCGCAAGAACAGAAGTGCCTCGTGAAACCGGATCAGGGAAGCCGCGTCGGGAAAGCGCCGCCGGGCAAGCGCGGAAAGAATGCGTGCGGTCCGTTCGGCCTCGCCGGGGCCGAACCGGCGCTTGGCCTCTTCCAAGCGGCTGAGAAGGCTGTCGAGCACCCTCAGAAGATACCAACCCCGGAGACCGGTCACAAGCCACCATGTTTTTTGCAATCCCCGTTGTTTCAGTGGGATGCGGGCGATTGGCGGAACTGCGAAACCGGGCTCCGGGGCCACTCGCCGCTACCATCGGGACGGGAGAAGCCTTGTGCCTGAACGCATCTACAAGCTGCAACCCGACCGCACGATCCAACTCCGGGGCTTCGACGACCTCGGCGCCTCGGCCGCAATGCATTCGGCCACACCGTCGAGCTTCAAAGTGAGCGGGATGTTCCGCGATCCCGCCGATTTCGCCGTACTCATCCTGTACGACGCCGACAACTTCTATGAACACCCGCGATTGAAGTACCTCCCGGACACGACCTTCGACGGGCTGACTCTCGCCTTCGACGTGCGCTACGCGGGGCTGATGCCGCTCGATTCGCCGAAGTATCCGACCATCGACTGGCCGTACCTCGACGTCATTCGCCCGGACGGCTCGACGGCAAAAATCCCGCTGTTCGCGTATGCCGAGCAGGTCGCGGGCACATATACTTCGGCGGAGGCCAGCTTCGTGATCGAGGACAACGGACTCCAGCCGTACGACCGGCTGACGATCTGGTATCTGAATTACGCCTTCGACTACATCGTGCCGGCCGACCCGCCGCTGCCCACGGCGGCGGACGTGGCGGCGGCGCTGGCCGCGCAGATCAACAGCGCCAACTGGCAGGGGGTGGCGATCCCGCTTCACGCCGAAGCGCAGGGGGCTACGCTCCGCCTGATCGCCGGGCGGCCGGGCGTCGATGGAAACATGATCACCCTGTACGCTGTCGCCAAAAACGACCGCCTGCGCACACAGCAGCCCGTGGCGGCATTACAGGGCGGAAGCTCCGACGCTACCTGGCGCGTCACGCTCGATTTCACGGCGCTCGGCGTCCCCGAAATCCGCCAGATGTGGCTGACGTTCGCGCCGCCGCTGGCGAACGGCGCCGCCTTCACGGACACCGAATGGGAGGCGGAGTTCGCCAACTGGACGGTGACCGGCCCCGAGTCCGTGCGGGCGCTGGCCGTCGCCGGCCCGGGTAGCGTGCGGATCGAGGAAGATGACTACTGGTGTGTTCGCGTCGGCGAGTGGACACGGGAACCCGGATTCTACTCGAGAGGCTTCGCGCGGCGGGCTTCTTCGGCGGGTGACACAATCACCGTCTCCTACTGGTGCTCGTCGGCCCATGACCTGTACATCGGGACTTCCTTGCATTCGGATCGCGCGACCGTCGGGGTGCGACTCGACGGCGACGCGGAAACCGAGCTGATCTGCGCGCTGAACGTCGAGCCGCCGGTCAACACCCGCCGCCGGATCCGATCGAGTGTTCCCGCCGGGCAGCACACGGCCACGCTGCGTCTGAAGACGGACGCACCCTTCGTCTTCGATTTCCTCGAAGCCGTCGTCCCGTCCGATGTTCCCGATGCACCCCACACGCTACCCGGCATCGCGCCCGCCCTCGATTACTCCACCGACCACACCTACAAGCTTCCGCCCGCCCGACTGTTGTGGAACTTCGAGAGGCTCGGATTCGCCGGCCCGATGAACGAGTACATCGGCGTGTTTTGGTGGAACCAGCGGAGGCGCGTCAACGCCGTGATCCCTCAGGTCACGGTCACCTTCTCGGGGGAGTTCCTCCCGGGCGACCAGGTCTTCCTCGACATCGGAGGGCAGGTGTGCGGCAAGACCGTTTTCCCCAACGAAGACGCGGCCGTCATCGCGCGGCATTTCCAGTTCCTTCTGAACGCCAGCTACGTCGGCGTCTGGGCGCAGGCGGCGGACAGCGTGCTGACAATCGCCACGCGCTCGCTCAAGCCGGCGTACTCGTTCCCGTTCAACGCCTGGAAGGAAAGCTCGCAGGGATCGAGCGGCACGGTCACGTTCACCGGTTCCCTCGAAGGCGGCCAGCCGGGCGAGTGGGTGGTGGATCCGGCGCAAACGCCGGCCCTCAACCGCGGCGCGAGCGACTGGCACCGCGACCTGTTCCGCGAATGCAAGGCGAGGAACCGCGAGATCGTGGTGGCCTCCTCGATGGAGCTGGTGAAGCCCCCGGCCGAATTCGCCGCCAGGTTTCCGGACGGCCAGCCGGTGGAAACCTCCGTCGGGTTCGGAAGCCTGGTCTCGACTCACTGCGCGTTCAACTCCGCCATGGCCGACTACCAGAAGCAGGTATTCCTGGCGATCGCGGACTTGATGGCCGCCGAGCAACTCGTGCCGGATCTGCAATTCGGCGAATTCTGCTGGTGGTATTTCGCGAATCCGGCCGGCATGGCCTTCTATGACGACGAGACCGCGGCCGCCGCGCTGGCGGCGCTCGGCCGGCCGCTCCATGTCTTTCTTGGGCCGGACGACGATGCCGGTGTCAACGGCGGCGCCGATGCGACCTTCCTCCGCAACCGCCTTCGCGATCACGCCGCCGCCATTCGCGACTACGTCCGCGCTTCGCATCCGGCGGCGCGATTCGAAGTGCTCTTCCCGTACGACGTGAACCACCCCGTTCCGGCGGGTGTCCATTCGCTTGGCGGGCGACTGAACCGGTACGTGAATTTCCCCGCAGAGTGGGAGCAGAAAGCCACCAGCGGTTTCGACCGGCTAAAGACCGAGGCCCTTGACTTTGGCGCCTGGTCGCTGGATCTGAACCTGGTTCTATCCGCGATGCGGTTCGCCTTGGGCCTGAGCTGGCCGAAGGATTCCCTGCGTCACCTGTTGCCGGTCTTCCGCCCCGGCTATCCCTGGGAGAAGGAGTGCCTGGCGGCGCTCGGCGAGGGTTTTTCGGCGGCGACGCTTTGGGCCTTCGATCATGTGAGCCTGTTCGGTCTGCCGCTCCGGCCGCTGTACGGAATCGCCAGCGCGCGGAGGCACGGCTAGGGCTAGGAAATACGGTGACAGGCTACGCTTTCCCCAGTTTCGCAGCTTGGCGCCCATGAAAGCAACACCCGACAGGCAAATTGGGGATTACGTAGCCTGTCACCGATTCTTACCAGATGTATTCTTTCGCCACCGCCCGCCTCGCGTGGCTGTCGAGCACATGCACCACGCGGATCTTCTTCAGCTTCGCCGGCGAAAGCTGGCCGATCGGAATGTAGATGATGCTGCGGCCGAAGCGAGCGGCGATCGACCGGAAGACCGACCGCGGAGGCCGCGCCGCCACGTAGACCACGTGCCGGTGGATCGAGTAATCCATCGCCGCCAGCAGCAGACGCTCGGGTTTGGTATCGGCGAAGTTGTAGTCCGGGTCATGCCACACGTCGAACATGCGGTGCGGCGGCAGGCTCATCAAGAACCCTCCGTACTCGGCGCGCCCGATCCCCGGCCCCACCAGGCGCTCGAACGGATCCGTCGAGTAGAAGGCCATGTCGGACTCGTTCTGGTGCTCTCCGAGCCACGTGGTAAGCCACGTGTAGCGGTCCTGGCGGTCCTCGTCGAAGATCACCACCACCGAGCCGACCTCTCCGGCAATCTTGTCGAACTGCCGCACGTAGATCTTGTTCTCGTGCCAGTTGCGGATCGTCTCGCGGAGGTCGATGCCGTCGAGCAGCGACGTTGTGAACGGCTCCGTCCGCACCCGCTCCTCGGACAGGATGCTCTTCGCCTTTTTCTGGAGGAAGCGCCCGTAGTCCTCGATGACCAGGTCCTCGGGCGGATAGGAGCAGATCGCGTTGCCGTCGATCTGCCGCGCCCACTCGCCCGGGAACTTCTCCTTCTTGCGGGGCTTCAACCCGATCGGGCGCAGCCGCTGCCTTGGGCGCGGGAGCCGCCGCCGCAACCGGATCTTCTTGGTGTCGATCCAAACTTCCTCTCCGGTGAGGCTCACGGTGGCGAGGTCGCTTTGCGTCTTCTGCGGAGGATACTTGCCCGCCGTCTCCCAAACGTCCCACGCGTAGTTGTCATCCACGACCGTCCGCGCCGCCACGGTGATGTCGAACAACCCGGCGGTCAAGTCGCCCACCGACATTGCCAGGTTCCGCGTGTAGCGCCCCAGCAATCGGCGCTGCCAGTGCGCGACCTTGTCGCCGGTTGCCGACTCATACGATTTCTCCGCGTCGTTGAGCAGCGTGAGTTGTGACCGCCGCCGGTCCGCCAGGCTGTCGTCCTGCATCCGCCCGCGAAACCGCTCGTAGCGCCATTGCAGGTACGGGTATTCGACGGTGATTTCCGCCAGGCACTCCGGGTGCGGGTTCAAGACCTGCACGCCCTCGCGGCGGGTCCGCGCCATCGGTTGCGCCTGCGGTTCCTCGATGGCGTCCAGCACCGGATCGAGCATGTTCAGGGAAAGCACCACGACGACGCTGGCCAGCGGATCGAGCCCCTGCAACTTCCAGGCGATGCCCGCGGCATGCGCCGCCGCCTGGTCCGACCGCGGCTGCGGATACACGCGATAGGACTCGATGTACTTCCGCAAGCCGATGTGGCCAATGGCGTACGGGTCCGGATAGCGGTCCGGCAGGTGCGGCCGCTCGCCCAGGTCCGGCTCGACGAACTCCAGCTCGGCGCCGATCTCCCGCGCTGTGCGCATCGCCTCAACGAACGGATCGGCCGGCTCCACAGGGACGTAGACCGCGCGGTCCTCTTCCCGGTTCTCCTCCGGGTACAGGATCACCGACATCTCCGGCAGCCGCTCCAGCGCGCGCAAGTAGGCCTCTCGGAGCGTCACGGGGAGTTCGACCGCGACCACCCGCGGCCGTTCGGCAAGCAGGGCGCGGCGCACCTCGATGGCGAACTCCAGCCGTCCGGGTACAACCGGCACATACCGCAGCCGTCCGCGGCGTAGGCTGCCAACGTCTTCCAGGGCGCCCTCTGGCTCAGGGCCGAAGTCGCGGGACATACCGCATCGCCTCTTCGCCGAGCGTTTCGAGGATGGCGGTTTCGAGCGCCTTCAGTTCCTGGGCGTGGTCGGTGGCAAGGCCCTTGAGTTTCATCGCGAACCTCGCGATGTTGATGCCGTCCCGAACCGTGTAACGCTCATCGGCGGCGTGCGCCTGCTGGAGCATGTCGGTGACGTACTGAAGGATGCGCTCCTCGCCGAACGGCAGGTTCTCCTTCAGGATCTGCAACTCCTCGTCGCGCTCGGGAAAGTCGATGAAGATCTGTGGTTGGAGGCGCGAGTGGATGTACTCGGGCAGGTCGAAGGTGGAGGCGTCGTCATTGAGCGTGGCCACGAAGCGGAACTGCGGGTGCGCCTTGATCTTCACCCCGGCCACAATCGACTCGACATAGCGCCGCGTGTCGAGCAGCGGGGCCAGGCTCGCCCAGCTCTTCTCGCTCATGCGGTTTCCCTCGTCGAGGATCACCACGCCGCCGCGCAGCATGGCCGTCACCAGCGGCGAGGCGACGTACCGCAGCCGGCCCTCGCCTTCGATCACCGGCGTGACCAGCAGATCCTCGGGCCGCGTATCGACCGTGGCCTGCATGATATAGACCTCGCGCCCGAGGCGCTTCGCGGCCGCATACGCCAGCGTGGTCTTCCCCACACCGGGCTTGCCGATCAGCCGCGGGTTCATCGGCACATCCTGCGCGTCCACAACCAGCCACGCCGCCAGAAGCTGTCGCATCACCTCGTCCTGGCCGACCCAGTGGACGGGAATCTCGTCCGGGTGGCCGAGGTGCAGCGTCACCCCCTCGATCTCAACGACCATACTTCGATTATTGTGGCAAATCGAGCTCAACCCGATGCAAGCAAGGACGAGACTCTCACCCTGCTCTGGCCCTACCGTCAGGCGGCATGGAACGCGCTCTTTCGCAACCAGGGATTAGTTCCCCTTGATCTTCCTTTGCAAACTCTGTGCCTGCGCGTTCAGGCTCTGAATCTGGCGCAGGTCCTCTTCGGCGAGCGACACCGCGTTCATAATCCTGGATAGGTCCGTGCCGCCCGCTCCCGCACCGGTCTCCGGATTCTCGAGTCGCGCGGCAAGGGCCCGGTACTGGTCGGTCACCTCGCGATACCGGCGCAGGATCGTGTTGAGGTATCCGTCTCGTCTCCGGTGAATGTCCTCCAGTTCGACGGTGAGCTTGTTGAGGGCGGCAATCTTCTTCGCCAGCACCTCGTTCTCCTGCCGCAGCCCTCGATTGGTCAGTTCCAGCGGCGCCAGCCGGTCGCTCTTCCCTTTAACCTCTGACTGGAGGGCCTCGACTAACCGCCTCTGCCCGGCGAGGTTCTCTCGCAAGTCGACTTCCTGCGCCGCCAGGCGCCTGTTGTCTTCCTCGAGCGTCGCCACCGCCGCCTCCAGTTCCGCCGTTTGTGTCCGCAACTGCTCGATCGTGCGGTTGGCCGCCGCCAGGCTGTCTTTCACCTCGCCAAGCATGCGGACCGCCTCGATCACGCCTGACGGATACTCAGCTCTTCGGGCGCCGCGCTCGGGCGGGACCTCGACCGGCTGGCCGGAGTGCTGAGCGCGCAGGGAGTCGAGCTCCCGGGACAGTGCGTCGGTCCTCGCGCGGAGGTCCTTGTTCTCGACCTCGAGCTTGACGGCGCGCTCTGCCTGCTCGGTCATCAGCGCCGAGCGCCGGCTCAACACGGCCAGCGCGACCGCCAGCGCCACCGCCCCAGCAATCAGGCTAAGCCAGATGCCCGTGTGGCGCGATTTGTGTATTGGCAAAGCGTATCACCTCCCCTCGAGATTGAATCGTGCCCGGTGGTTGAGCGCTCCGCTCGGGCCTTCGAGCTGAATCTGAACGAGCCGCTTTGCTCGTTCGGGCAACTCCAGCATGACGCCGTGATGTGAAACGATCGTCCCGAGCATGCGCGTGATTGCCTCCGGAATCTCGCCCCGCGACCGGCAGAACACGCCCGCGCCGCCGGTGGCGGCGGCGAGCTGTTTCAGGCCTGCCTGGTAGGCCTCGTTCAGCCGGTCGCTGCGGTAGTCAAGGTGGACCACGAATAGCGGCGCCTCGACGGCGCTGAGCCTGCCCTCCAGTGTCGCGATCTTCTCGTTGATGAGACCCTCCGGAAACCGGCGGCTCATGTCGCGCGAGTCGCTGTAGTTGATCACCGGGTTGGTGTAATCCTCGCGATAGTTCCGGACGTTGCTGTCGGTCACGTACAGCACCGCCACTCTCACGCGCGACTTCGCCAGCACCGAATCGGCGAGGCTGAGCACCGTTTCCACCGTGCTCAGCAATGCCGCGTTGCCGCTCACCGGCGCTTCCAGAATTGCCGCTGCCAGCGCCTTCCGGTCCGGTGTGGGATCCACCACCACCTTCGGTCCATCCTGCGCCCGCAACAGCCCGGCGTACACGTTCGGCGGAAGCTGTTCGACGGCGAGGACCAGCGCCTGGCGGGCCGAGTCCGCTAGCGCGAGGTCTTCGGTAAAGTCGGTCACCACCAGAAGCATCAGCCCGTCCGAGGGCCCCCGCACGTCCGTTACCCGAACGGGCTTGCCGTCAATCCGCGCCGTCACGTCCCCGGCACGCAGCGGCGCCCCTTCTTGCGTCCACGCCGTGATCAATATGTGCGTTTGCCCTGACTTCAGCCGGGCTGCGGGCAGGTCATTCACCGCTAAGGCGCAGAGGACGCAGAGGATGACAAATCGCAATACCACCAAGTCAACCACCCAACCATCCAACCGAATAACCGTCCAACCGAATAACCGAACAAGTGTCCAACCGAATAACCATCCAACCGAGTAACCGAATAACCGAATAACCGAATAACCGCACAACCGTTCTTAGAAGCTCAACCTCAAGCCCACCTGAACCACCCTTCCCCCTCGCGAGCCGATGATCTTGCCCGCATTTGCGTTGGGCGCGAACGACGGCCCGATCACCGTGTCCGGATCGTTCCAGTTCGCGTGATTCAGGAAGTTAAGTCCGACGGCGCTGAGCTCGACGGTCCTCTCCGGGCCGAGCGCGAACCGTTTGCTCAGCGACAAGTCGTGGTTCTGGCTGGACGGGTTTCGAAGGGAGGGGTGAGTGCGCGACGCGTTCCCCGGCGCAAAGTCGGGAGGCTGGTCGAAAGCTGCTGGATTGAACCAATGCTCCGGCCCCTGATTGACTGCCGCCGGGCTCGCCGACGACACGACGTTCACCCGAAGATTCTGGATGACGCCCCCGGTGTTGTTGAACAGCGGCCGCAGCGCAAGCGGATCTCCCCCCACCACGGTGCTTACCCCGCTCACCGACCAGCCCTCAACCAGATGGCGCCTCCAGTCGGAGTACGCCAGCAGCGGCTTACCTGAGCCGAACGGCAGCTCGTAGGTGTAGGTCAGGCTGAGGTGCTGGGGACGGCTGCCGTTGGTAAGCGACCACTCCGCCTCGCGATCTTCGTAATCCTGCCGGCCTCCGGAGTAGTCGTCCATCTGTTTGGCGACCTCGTAGTACAGGTTGAGGGTCAGGCCGCGCGTGGCGCGCTTCTCCACTCGCACGAAGCCCGCGTTTCGCATGTAGCGTCCGATCGGCCATGCCCAATACGTCTCGAAGCCTTTATACTGCGGATACGGGCGCAGCGAGCGGTTGAAGGCCTCGTCGTTAAGCTGGTCGCGGTATGCGAGCGCCTCCAGCGGGACGGCGTTGGGATTCGCGGTCGGGTTTCCCACCAGCAGGTTTCGCCCCCCCGAGTACGCCGCACCCAGCGACACGACCACCTGGGACGGCAGTTCCCGCTCCACGTTCAGGGACGCCGACTGGTAGGTCGGCTGGCGATCGCTCATATCCACCAGGTCGGCGATCAAGTCATTGACCGCCTCGGGCCTCAGGTCGGGCAGTGGGTGCGCCAAGGGGGGCAGTCCGGCGGTCAGCCTGACCGCCGGCTCGAGCTGAATATTGGGCGAGATGAACGCCGGAGCGGCGTTGAAGGCCTGCGTGGCCCAGTGCCCGGTGTAGATGGGGATCGGCGCGTAACTCCGCGCAAAGCTCAGCCGCACCACCGTCCTGGAGTCGCCGCGGGGATTCCAGGCCAGGCTCGCGCTGGGCTCGAGCTTGGTGTGCGCCGGCTGAAACGCTCGTCCGCGTCCGTTGCGCGCCGCCACCACCAGCGCTCCCGGACGGCCGTTGGCCGGGTTGATGGCGTTCAGGTCCACCGTCGACTGCCGGTCGTACTTTTCCGTGCGCGGCAGATTGTGCTCCAGGTTGGCGCCGAATGTCAGATTCAACCCCTTGGTGACCTCGTACTGGTGCCGCAGCGCCAGCGCCCAGTAGTTTCGCCGGTAGTAGGAAGGCGACGTCACTACGCTGTTTTCGGCGAATTCAGCTAGTCCCAGAAGATAGCTGGCGAACGCGTGTCCGGTGTTCACGATCCCCGGCAGGCTGGTCAGCCCGTCGCCGAACTCGAAGCTGCCCGCCGGATACCGCGGCCAGTAGCTGTTGACCTGCCAGCGGAAGTGCCGGGCCACAACACGGATGCCGTGCTTCCCGCGGCGCGTCGAGAATGCGTTGGTCAACATGTAAGTGTTGTGCGCGTTTTTCGATACCGGGAAGGACTGCCCCATCGACAGATACGGCCACATCCGGAAAACGGGGAATGATTCCTTGCCCACGCCTCTGAGACCGATCTCGCCCGCGTGGTCCGGCTGCCCGGCGCCGCCTGCGCGCGAGGATTCGCTGTCCGCCTCGAAGCTGAGCGTGTTCACCGTCTGGGCGGACTTGGTGAAGGTGTGCTCCAGCGAACCCCGCCGCGACTGGAAGCGGTTGTCCGACGGCCCCGGATTGGCCGGCGTCGGGAACCACTTCGCCGCCCCGAGAAAACCGTTGGACAGCGACGTCCCGAAGGTAAGCTTGTGGCGGTCGCGGATGGAACGGTCCAGCCTCAGGATCATTCCGTTCGCCGTGTTCGTCTCCGGCGACACGACGAAGTAGTTGTTGCGGAAGAATGGCCCCACCGACGCGTTCGCCTCGGGGTAGAAGCGGAGGGCTTCCCGCGCCACTGGGTCCAACCGGTACGAGGGGATGCGGTTGTCCGGGAACACGTCCCGCAGGTACTCGAGGTTGTCGCGCGCAACCGGCAGCGCCGGATTGAAAGACGGGTTGGGCCGCGTCGTCAGCGGATCGAACACCGGCAACGGGCTGCCCGCCGCGTCCACCGTGGCCGAGAAGTCGCCCGCTCGCTCCGGCCCCGTGGGAATGGTGCGGAGCTGTGTGCGCGAAATCCGTTCCCGCACACCCTCGTAAGACAGTGAAAAATAGGTCGACCGCTGCCCTTCATACAGCTTTGGGATCGCCACCGGCCCGGCGATGTTGAACCCGAACTGGTTGCGTCGGAGCAACGACTTACTCCCCCCGCGCTGCACGATTTCGTGCGGAACGGCATCCAGGATATCGTTGCGCAAGTTCTCGAACAGGCGCCCGTGCCACTGCCAGCGGCCCCCATGTCGCTTCCGAGGCGGGCTGTCGGCGCGCAAGCCCAGATTGCGGGTCTGGACTTTGAACTCCTCGACGGCCTTCTGCATTTCCGAGGCCGCCGGCGCCTGCTCCTGCGCGTGCACCGTACCCGCCAGGCACAACGCAACCATGGCGGGGACGCTCCTCATAGCTTCAGTTTACCTTGCCCAGATGGGATGAGTCGCATCCGCGTCGGCGCGGGAAGCCAAGCCGAAGAGCGACCGTCGCGTTCCGGCGGCTCATCAAATTCCCTCCATACCCCTCCGCCGGCGGCATGAAACGTCTTCTTTCGCAACCAGGTACCAGCATGGAATGATGGCCGAGCCGACAACCATGAACGTGTCCCTCACACCGCGGCTTGAGCGCTTTGTGAATTCACGTGTCGCCTCGGGCCGCTGCCAATCTGCCAGCGAGGTCGCGCGGGAAGGCCTTCGACGCCACAAGAACGGGAAACGGCAGGAAGGGCGGCCTTGCGAGAACTCCGCGAACAAATCGCCATCGGACTCGAACAGGCGCGGCGAATTGCGCGACGGCGAGGAGGTGTTCCCGGAGCTCATCCGGCCTGGCCGGAAGCGAAACCATGGATGAGCCGCGGTACGAGGTAACCCGGCGGCGGTACTCCTGCCTCATCATCTATCGCCCTAAAACAAAGCCCATCCCGATCGTACGCGTGCTCCACGCGTCACGAGATATTCAGAAGCTCCTGGCCTTCCAATCGTGTTCAGGAACCGGCCCTCGGTGCACGGCCCGCGGGGAGAGCAGACGAGGACCCCGTCCTGGCCACCCCACCGGCCGGCATTGTACTCTGTAGTGGCGGGCGCCCCAGACCCGTGCACTCCGATGAAGCTCAGCGAGATTGCCTCCCGCCTCGGCTGCGAACTGCATGGAGGCGGCGACATCGACATCACCGGCGTCGCCGGCATCGAGCATGCCGCGCCGTCCGACCTGACCTTTTTGGCCAACCCGAAGTACGCGCCCAGGGTGAAACATACCCGCGCGGCGGCCATCCTGGTTTCCGAGCCGGTCAAGAACCTGCCCATAGCCAGCCTCGTGTCGCCGAATCCTTACCTCGCCTTTGCCCGTGCGCTGGCGCTGTTCTACCAGCCGCCCAGGCCGAGACCGGGCATCCATCCGGCGGCGATGGTCGCCTCATCGGCGGTGATCGGCGAAGGCGCCTCCATTGGCGCTTACGCCGTCGTCGGCGAGCACGTGCGCATCGGACGCAACGCCGTGCTTCACCCCCACGTGGTGATCTACGAAGGTGCGGAGATAGGCGACGACTTCACCGCGCATTCGCACGCCGTCGTGCGCGAGTTCTGCCGCGTCGGCAACCGGGTCATTCTCCAAAACGGCGTAGTCGTGGGCGGCGACGGCTTTGGCTTCGCCCGGCGCGAGGACGGCACGCACGAGAAGATCCCGCAGTCGGGCGTGACGGTGATCGAGGATGACGTCGAGATCCAGACGCTGACCTCGGTGGACCGGGCCACCGTCGGCGAGACGCGCGTGAAGCGCGGCGCCAAGATCGACAGCTTGGTCCAGGTGGGCCACGCCAGTGTCGTGGGCGAGGACAACATCATCTGCGCGCAAGTCGGGATGGCGGGCAGCTCCATCCTCGAAAAGAACGTCCTGCTCGCCGGCCAGGTGGGCGTGTCCGGCCACCTGACAGTCCATGACAACGCCGTCGTCTACGCGCAAAGCGGGATCGGCGGCGACGTTGCCGCCGGCGCGGTGATCAGCGGATCGCCGGCTTTCGACGCCGGCGAGTGGCGCCGCGCCGTGACGGCGTTCCCGAGGCTGCCGGACCTGCTGAAGTCGGTCAGAGAATTGAGGAAGCGCGTGGAGCAACTCGAAGCCGCCGCGCGCCCGGAAGAGCAGTGAAGCGGCTGGCGTTTGCCGTCGCGCTCCTGCTGCTGCTGTCCGTGGCGGTTGCCAGGCTGGCGGCTTGCCGAAAGAACCTGGGCGCCCAGCGGGAGGAGATCAACGCCGCCTGGACTCGCCTCGAGCTCGCCTTGCAGCGGCGGGCCGGCTTGGTCCCCAGACTCCTGGAGACGGTGAACCCAGTGGCCAAGCGGGAACAGGCGGTGGTGGATTCGTTGACCGGGGCCCGAGGCGCGCTGGCTGCCGCCCGCACCCCCCTGGAGTGCATCGCCGCCAATTCCCGGCTGGACAGCGCCATTGCCCGGCTGCTGGTCGTCCTTGCGAACTACCCTGGCTTGCAGTCCCGCGGGGACTTCTTGCGGCTCCAGGACGAACTGTTCGACGCCGAGAGCCGCCTCGCCGGCGAGCGGCGCCGGTACAACGAGGCCGTTCAGAGGTACAACATGAGCCTCGGGCTGTTCCCGTACAACATCGCGGCCGCGCTGTTCGGTTTCGCGCCGCACGACGCCCCATTCAAGACAGGTCCGGCATCCCTCGTCGCGTCGGACGTGGCATTCTAAAGGATGCTGAAAACGCCTTGCGCGGGTCCGCGGCCTGCGTCAGGCGCTGCGGCGGGCGTGAAGGAGCGCCCATCAATACCATGAGCGCTGACCTTTTTCGTAATTACATCGACGGCGAATGGGTCGGAGGCGACGCCTTCGAGAATCGCAACCCGGCAAACACCGACGAGCTGGTCGGTCTGTTCGTCAAAGGTTCGGCCGGAGACATCGAGGCCGCGGCTGAGGCGGCGGAGCGCGCCCTTCCCGCCTGGTCAGCCATGCCCGGACCGGCCCGCGGTAACTACCTCTTCAAGACCGCCGAGATCCTCGACCGCAACTTCGAGCAACTGGCCGCCGAGATGACCCGCGAGGAAGGCAAGACCTTGCCCGAGGCGCGCGGCGAGGTGCGGCGCGCCATCAACATCTTCCGCTATTTCGCTGCCGAAGGCTCGCGCATGCCGGGCATCCTCGTGCCCTCCGAGCGAGATCGCGTGCACATGTTCGCCATCCGCAAACCCATCGGCGTGGTCGGGCTGGTGACGCCGTGGAACTTCCCCAGCGCGATCCCCGCCTGGAAACTGGCGCCCGCGCTGATCTGCGGCAACACCGCCGTCCTCAAGCCCGCCTCCGCCGCGCCATTGAGCGCCTGGCGGATCGTCGAGGCCTGCCACGAGGCCGGCGTCCCGAAGGGAGTGGTCAACTTCGTCGCCGGCTCGGGCGGCGCACTCGGCCGGGCGCTGGTTCAAGCCAGGCCTCTCAAGGCGATTTCCTTTACCGGTTCCTGCGACGTTGGCAACTGGCTGCACGGGGAAGCATCCCGGCGCCGCTTGCGCATCCAACTCGAGATGGGCGGCAAGAACCCCACCATCGTGCTCGCCGACGCCGACTTCCACCTCGCCGTCGAGAACGTGGTCAACGGCGCGTTCTTCTCCACCGGGCAGAAATGCACCGCCACCAGCCGCGCCATCGTCGAAGACTCCATCTACGGCCGCTTCCTCGACGCGCTGGTCGAGCGCACCCGCAAGCTGAAGGTCGGCAACGGCCTCGATCCCGGCGTGGACATCGGCCCGGCGGTGGACCAGGGCCAGCTTGAAACCGACCTCCGTTACATTGAAATCGGGAAAAAGGAGGCCGGCCCTCCGCGGATCGGCGGGAACCGCCTCACCGGCGGCGCCTACGATAAGGGCTACTTCGTCGAGCCGACGATCTTCGCCGAAGTGACTCCAGAGATGACGATCGCGCGCGAGGAAATCTTCGGCCCGGTGCTGGCGGTGATGCGCGCCCGCGACTTCGAGGACGCGCTCGGCATCGCCAACCGGATTCCGTTCGGCCTGTCGGCGTCCTTGCAGACCACCAATGTGTCCCGCGCTTTCGAGTACGTGTATCGAATGGAGGCGGGGCTGCTGACGGTCAACCTGCCAAGCGCGGGTGTAGAATATCAACTCCCCTTCGGCGGAACCAAAGAGTCCAGCTTCGGCCCCAAAGAGCAGGGGCCGGCGGCGATGGAGTTCTATAGCGACTACAAGACCGTCTATCTGAAGTACTGAATTCGATGAAATTGGGACAAATCAGACTGAGCGGCAAAGTGACAGCCGCGGTGTTCGAGCACGACATGGCAAGGCCGATTCCCGGCTATACCATGCTCGATTTGATCCTCAAGTCCGAGAAGGAGTCGGTCGGATTCCCCGCGCTGGTGGCGGAACTTGCCAGCAAGCACCCGGAAGCGGCCACTCCCATTATTCCGATTCACCCGGCGGAGGTGTGGGCCTGCGGCTGCACCTACCAGACCAGCGCCACCTTCCGCGATTCCGAACACGGCACGGCCGACGGCATTTACGCCCACGCCTTTCGCGAGGCGAGGCCGGAGATCTTCTTCAAGGGGACCAGCCGGGTGTGCGTCGGCCCCGGCAGGCCCATCGGCATCCGCTTCGATTCTCGTTTCACCGCCCCGGAACCGGAGCTCGCCCTGGTCCTCGGAAGCAAGGGCAGCATCCTGGGCTACACGCTCGCCAACGACGTCTCTGCATGGGACATCGAGCGGGAGAATCCGCTGTACCTGCCGCAATCGAAGGCCTACTGTGGCAGTTGCTCGTTGGGTCCGGTGATCGTGACCCCGGATCAGATTCCGGATCCGTATCGCCTGGAGATGACCTGTGTCGTCACCCGAAACGCAGCTACTTTGTTCTCCGGCAGCGTTTCCACAGAACGGCTGCACCGCCGGTTCGAGACGCTGGTGGAGTACCTGTTGCGGGCCAACCCCGTGCCGGCTGGCTCGGTGCTGCTGACCGGGACCGGGATTATCGTGACAGAGGACGCCGCGCTCGCCCCGGGCGACATGGTGACTATCGGCATTCCTGAGATCGGGGAGCTGTCCAACCCGGCGGTGATTGTGAACTAATCCTTTGACCTCGTGGAACAGTTCGTGGTGGGGCAGGCCTTCATCCTGCCTGGGTGCGTGCGCACTCCTTGTGGTCCTTACCACGGCGCCCGCCGGCGCGCAGACTCCCGTCGACCCGGCCAGCGTCCTGATCGTGGTCAACGACAATACTTCCCCCGAGCCGGGCACGGGAACCATGCCGGCCGGCCAATACGTGGCCGGGCACTACGCCGCCGCGCGCGGCATCCCCTCGGGCAACGTCGTCCATGTTCGCACGAATCCGGCCTGCCTGGACACGCCGAGCGCGTGGGATTGCTGGAACATCAGTTGGGCGGACTTCGTCACCAACCTCCGGGAGCCCATCCGGGCGTTCCTGGGTGCGACTAACCTGACCCGCAAGATCACCTACATAGTTCCCACTTACGGCGTTCCTTCACACATCAATGACCATCCCCGAGGCGTGTCAGGCCTGTCGTTGGACTCGTTCCTCGCGACGATGAACACGCCCTTCGCCGACTCCCTCTTCGTCTGGAATCCTTCGTATGACCCGGACCCGACCAGTACGCGCCCGCTGACTTACTCGAGCTTCCGCTCTCTGTATTACGCAGTCGTGCGTTTGGACGGCCCCAGCGCCCAGATCGCCGCCGGACTCGTTGACAAAGCGCTCGCGGCGGAACAAGGAATCAGCCGGAGATCCGGCTTCGGGTATTTCGAC
>CAZACK010000009.1:0-57994 GCA_964483455.1 uncultured Solibacteraceae bacterium | reverse complement strand
AGCGCTCGCGGCGGAACAAGGAATCAGCCGGAGATCCGGCTTCGGGTATTTCGACCAGTTACCGGCGCAATGATCAACAACGCGCCGGATACGCTTTGGGCCTGGGGTTGGTACAGCGGGCCCTCGGTAAACGACGTCTACACGTTCGTCCCGGGCGCCGTGGGAGCGCAACTGACCTCGTATACGGCGACCGCGATCCGGCGCCCTGCCGCCGGCGCCTGGGTGCCGCTCTGGCTCGAGCGCGGCATCACCGCCACCTGGGGCGCGACCGCCGAGCCGTACCTTTCCGGATATGCGATGGGCCACGGCCTCCTGAACCGTCTGTGGAGCGGGTTCTCCTTCGGAGACGCGTCTTACCTCGTCTGTCCCAGGCTTGGCTGGATGATGGTGTTCGTGGGCGATCCACTCTACCGGCCGCGCTTCATCGATTAGGGCCTGTGAGGAGATTGTGGCGCTCGCTTCAGCGTGCCGGGTCGAGTCTCGACCATACAGTTTCTACATTTTTTGGCTGGACGGCGCCCCCAGTGGCGCGGCGCCACGCACCGCCCGCAAAGGAAGAAGACCGCCGAAGGCGCGCCATCATTCTTGCCTCTTGATTTTTGCCTTTTGCCTTGCGCAAACCCAAGGTCCGCGGCCGTTTGCCGGAACAGGCAAAGCCGGCTGCTGCTTGCGAGACGGAGGGGCTACATTCCGTTGCCATCCTCCTCCCCGGCCGTCTCCAGCGACTCCAATTCGTCCGCCTCGCTCGCGTACCGCTTCAGCGCCCGGATCGTGTTTCCCGAGCTGAAGCCTGCCAGCCGCAGCTTACGGTATGCGGATGCGAGGTTCTTCGGGACGGCCAGGAACTCCGCCAGCGAGATCTTTCGGTACTTGCGGGCGAGGAAGTCCTCGATCAGTTGCACCTCATCCACCTGCTCATACGCCTGGCGCACGGCTTGCTCGGCGACCTTCGGCGCCACCCGGCGCGCGCGCAAGTCCCGCAGGACGCGGCTCCGGCCGAAGCCCTGATTCTCCAGCCGGCTGGCGGCGAAGATCTCGGCGAATCGCCGATCGTCCAGGTAGCCGTGTTCCTTGAGGCGCCGGAGGACTTCGTCGGCGTCGGCCGCTCTTTCCGCGCGGAGGCGAAGCTTCTCGCGGAGTTCGCCGATCGACTGCGCCCGGCCTCCGACCGTCCGAAGCGCGTACTCCCATAGAGCCGCGGCATCGAGCTTCTTCGCCTTGCGCACCGCGCGATTGTAGCACGCGCTCGCCCCGCGCCGTCTCCAGGCGGCCGGAGAGGAGTATGCTAGTATGCAGAGGAAAACAAGCGGATTTCTTGAACTGTTGGACCACTCAGGAGAACAAACATGAATGACGACAAGAGACTCTCCTACTTCTTTCTCGGCCTTGGGATCGGCGTGGCCGTCGGCATCCTGTTTGCCCCGAAATCCGGGCAAGAGACCAGGGAGTTGATCCGGACGAAGGCCGGGGAGGGCAAAGAATACCTCAAGCGCCGCGGCGAGGAGTTGTATGACTCCGCCGGCGACGTGGTCGAGAAAGGCAAGGCCGCGCTCCAGCGCCAGAAGGAGCAACTGGCGGCGGCGGTGGAAGCCGGCAAACAAGCCTATCGTGAAGCCGTCGGCGGCGGCGCCGAAGCAGCCAAGACCGAAGGGTAGAGTCATCTTCCGGCGATGAGCCAGATGCAATGAACGCAGAATCCTTTGTCCCCGTGATGGCGGCCGCCGTGCTCGTGGCGGCGGTCGCATTGGTGATGCAGGCCCTCGTCCTGTTCGCCATGTACAGGACTTCGAAAGCCACCAAGCAGCAGGTGGCGCTTATCGCCGGCCAGGCTGAGTCGCTGGTCCAATCCGTGCAAACCGCCATGGAATCCAGCCGGAAGCAGATCGCGGAAGTGAGCTCCAAGACGAGCGAAGTCCTGGAATTGGCCAAGGCGCAGCTCGTCCGGGTCGATTCCGTGCTCGGTGACGCCACCGCGCGGGCCAGGGTGCAGCTTGACCGCGTTGAGCTGGTCATGGACGACGTGATCGGCAAGGTTCAGGACACCGCCACCGCTTTGCAGAGCGGAGTCCTGCGTCCTCTTCGCGAGCTCAACGGCCTGGCCGTAGGGCTGGCCTCCGGCCTCTCGTTCCTCTTCCGGGGCCGCCCGATCTCCGTCGAGCAAGCCACCAGCGACGAAGAGATGTTCATCTGAAGCTTTCGGCCTTCGAGCGGACTGCCGGCGGCTTCCATGATCGACATCCACAGCCACATTCTGCCGGGCCTGGATGACGGTCCCCAGACGTTGGAAGAAGCCGTCGCCATGGTCCGCATGGCGGCCGCCGGCGGCACCACCGACATCGTCGCCACTCCCCATAGCAACCTCCAATTCTCCTTCGATCCGGAGCTGGTGGACCGCAAAATCGCCGAACTCGCCGAAGCCTCGGGTCCGGTCATCCGGATTCACCGCGGCTGCGATTTCCACCTGCACTACGACAACATCCAGGACGCCCTCGCCCACCCCGCCAGGTACGCCATCAATGGGAAGCAATACGTTCTGGTGGAGTTCTCCGAGCTCCTGATCACGCGGACGGCCGGCGAAGTGTTCCAGCGGATGCGGCTGGCGGGGATCACCCCGATCGTCACTCATCCGGAACGGAACTCGCTGCTGCAACGGCGGATCGGCCAGCTTGAGACCTGGGTGCGCGACGGCTGCTACTTGCAGGTGACGGCGATGTCGCTGCTCGGCCGCTTCGGCCGGCACGCGAAGGATTTCGCCGGCGAACTGATGCGGCGGGCCCTGGTGCACATCGTCGCCAGCGATGCGCACGACACCAAGGACCGGCCGCCGCTGCTTGACGAGGCGTTTGGCTATGTGTCCAGGAATTACGGCGCCGCCTGCGCTGAACGGCTGTTCGTCAGGAATCCCGGCGCTGTCATCGCCGGCGAGCCCATCGAGGACGTCCAGTTCGAAGAACCGCCGCGACAAAAGTGGTATCACTTCTGGTAGGGATTCCGCTTGAGATACGTTGCCTTGTCCCTCCTCGTGTTCATTCCCCTTGCCGGCGCCGTCGAGCTGTCTTGTGATCTCAGCGCCTGCAAGCCCTCACCCGGACTGGAGGCCCGGCTCGACGGCGATTCGCTCGAAGTTGCCTGGGCGGGCGAGCGTGGCCAGAGCCTGACGGCCCGGTTCGCCATCTCTGAGTCGCGGCCGGTGATCCGGGAGTTCGCGGTCCGGCGAGGATCGGGCCGCTGGTCCGTGCTCGCCGCGGATCTGGCGCCGGAATTCACAGTCGTCACCGGCGTGCGCCGCACCGGGCACGGCCTGCCGGAAGACCTGCGCTGGTGGGTCTACTGGGACGCGCCCTTGCAAGTGCCGGGAAGCGGAGACCAACCCGGCCTGCCCCGGCGCGCGGAAGAGATTCACCGCAGCCAGGCGACTTTCCGCGCCGGGAACTGCGCCGCCCGAACCAACGGCGCCCGCCTCGAAATCGAATTCCCGGGCCTGTCGATGGGGAGCTTCTCCGGACGGTTGCGGTTCACCGTTTATCGCGGCTCCAATCTTCTCCGCATGGAAGCCATCGCCGCGACGGCCGAGCCTTCCGTCGCGTACAAGTACGCCGCGGGACTGCGAGGGTTCACGACGGACCTGCTGGCGCGGGTCCGCTGGCGCGACGTGGGCGGCAATGCCCAGAAGCACGAGTTCGGCGGCTTGCCCAATCGCGACCCCCTCCCCTTGCGGGCCAGGAACCGGCTGGCCGTCGCCGAAGGCCCGGCCGGCAGCATCGCCGTTCTGCCCCCGCCACACCAGTTCTTCTTCGCACGGCAATTGGAAATCAACCTCGGCTTTGTCTGGCTGCGCAAGGATTCCGAGAACTCCTACTCGCTCGGCGTGCGCCAGGGCGATACGCACGAAGGCTACAACCCGGTCTGGGTCGACCGCGTGTTCGCCCTCTATAACGCGCCTCCCGGAACCTGGCAGCGGATGCCGGTGTACTTCTACCTCAGCGGCGAGGACGCCGCCGCCACGCGCGATGCCGTTCTCGCCTACACGCACGGAGATCGTTACAAAGCTCTTCCCGGCTATCAGACGATGGTCACGCACTTCCACACGGCTTTCACCGAGGAACTGCTGAACTCCGGGAGCCTGGACACGCAAGCGCCCTGGATCCCTGCCATGAAGGCGCTCGGCGCGAACATCGTCTACCTCTGCGACTTCCACGGTGACGGCCATCCCCAGGACCCGGGCGAGATCCGTCTTCGGGAGCTGGCGGACTACTATGAAGCCTGCCGAAGGCATTCGGATCGCGATTTCCTCATCCTCCCCGGCGAGGAGCCGAACGCCTGGCTCGGCGGCCACTACAACATCTTGTTCCCGAAGCCGGTGTACTGGACCCACAAACGCGCCTCGGGAGCTGCCGCAAGCGAAAGCCACCCGAAGTACGGGCAGGTTTATCACACGGCCAGCGCCGACGATGTCCTCGCTATGCTCCGACAGGAGAACGCCCTCGTCTGGCAGACTCACCCGCGCACGAAAGGCTCCACCGGTTTTCCGGACAAGATCCGTGACACGGATTACTTTCGGAGCGACCGCTGGCTGGGCGGCGCGTTCAAGGCGTTGCCGGTGGATTTCTCCGAGCAGCGCCTTTGCGAGCGGCGCTGTTTCGACGTGCTGGACGACATGAACAACTGGGGCCGTCCCAAGTACCTGCTGGGCGAGGTGGACACTTACAAGAAATTCCCGGAATACGACCTCTACGGCGACTTCAACGTGAACTACGTCCGTCTGGATTCGCTCCCCGGGCCGGATGACTGGAGCCCGATCGTAACGGCGCTCCGCGCGGGCCGGTTCTTTGTCACTACCGGGGAAGTGCTGATCCGCGATTTCCGGCTGGCCGCCGGCCGCGTGGAGGCCGAGGTGGAGTGGACCTTCCCGCTGGAGTTCGTCGAGGTCGTCTGGGGCGACGGCCGCGAGATCGGTCGCCACGTGATTCCGGCGACGGGCCGGCCGCCGTTCGGCTCGGAGCGTTTTCGCATCCCCGTGGATCTCAAGGGCCAGAAATGGGTCCGATTTGCCGCTTGGGATTCGGCGGTGAACGGCGCGTTCACACAGCCGCTACACTTGAGGCAAGAGTGATGCGCGGAATCCTTGCCGCCTTGTTGCTGTCCGCCTGCGCCTCCGGGCAGGTCCACAAGTCCCCCTTCGAAGGGAAGTGGTATCCGGCCGATCGGGCGGCGCTCGAGAAACTGCTGGATCAATGCTACAGCGTCGCCGCCAGGCGCATGGGCGGCTCGCCTCCTCGGAAGCAACTGCGGGCCTTGATCGCCCCCCACGCCGCCCTGCAATACTCCGGTTCGACTGCGGCGGCGGCCTACCGCCTTCTGGACACGCCGCGGAACGCGATCGTCCTTGGCTTCAGTCACCGCCGCCCGTTCGCCGGCGTGGTGTCGCCTCAGGTTTCCGCCTATGCGACGCCGCTCGGCGAGATCCGGGTGAACCAGGCGTTGGTGAAGGAGCTTGGATTCCGGCAGGGGCCGGAGGACCAGCTTTGCGACCATTCCCTCGAAAGCCAGTTGCCGTTCCTCCAGCGGACCTCCTTGAAAGAGGGCTTCGTCCCGCTGTATGTCGGGGAACTCGCCCCGGATGAGATGGCTCGGGCGGCCGCGAAGCTGGCCAAACGAATCGAGCAGGGCGACGTGGTCATCGCCTCGTCGGACTTCACCCACTACGGCGAGGCCTACGGCTATGCGCCGTTCCCCAACGACAAGGAACTGCCGCGCAAGCTTTTCCAGCGGGCGATGGCGACCTTCGAGAAGATCGGCACGCTCGATATCGGCGAATTCGACCGGTGGCTTTCCTCGACGGGCGACACCACCTGCGGCCGTGGGCCGATCCGGCTACTGATGGCGGCGCTGTCGCGATTGAACGAAGATATCTACCTCGGCCCGATGGACTATCTCACTTCCGGCGAGCTGCTGAAGAACTATTCGATGAGCGTCACCTACGGGGCACTGGCGTTCTACCCCGCTTCCGCGTTCGCGGTAGGCGAAGCGGACCAGAAGAAACTCCTGTTCTGCGCGCGGCAGACGATGGACCGCTATGTGGCCAGTGGGAAGAAGGACCGTACTCCGCCGCCGGCCCCCGATCGCGGCGCCGACCTCAACCAGCGGACGGGAGTCTTCATCACCGTGAAGAAGAACGGGAAGCTGCGCGGCTGCGTCGGATCGCTGTTCGGCACGATGCCGGTTTACGAGGCGGTGGCCGATCGCACCATCGCCGCTGCTGCCGAGGATCCGCGATTCCCGCCGGTCACCGCCGCCGACGGGCCGCTGTTGCTGGAGGTCTCGCTCTTGACGCCGCTCAGGCGGCTCACCAACTGGCGCCAGTTCAAGCCGGGCTTGGGCGCGGTGATTGTGCTCGACGGCAAGCAGGGCCTGCTTCTGCCCCAGATCGCCGTGGAAAACGGCTGGAACCCGGAGCAGTTTCTCGAAAACCTCTCGAGGAAGGCCGGTCTGCCGCCCCGAAGTTACCGCGATTCCGGCGCCGCTCTGTACGTGTACTCTGCCCAGGTGTTCCGCGAGTCCGCCCCCGCCGCTCACACGGCCGGAGACGGCCGGCCATAGCAGTCCCGGCTCCTCATCAGGCTGGGCAGGCATCCGCTAGTCCGGCACATCCGCGAGCCGCATCACACGCCCGGCCACGTTACGGGACTTGCCTGCCGCGGCAACCAGCCTCTCGTCAGCGGTGACGAGTGGAAGGTCCCGCCGGAGGGCGAGGGCAATATAGACACAGTCGTGAACCGGGTGGCGCAGGTCGAAGGACAGTACGAGGGCTGCATCCAGAACGTCGCGGCTGTTCGCCAGGGATACCGGCGCCCGAAGCAGCAGTTCCAACCGGGTTGAGGCTTCCTCGCGCGTGAGGTCCCGGAGCCGGACTTTCTTCCAGAGGATGTTCGCACATTCGATCGGCAGCAGGTCCGGCGCTTCCAGCCTCGCTCGAGACAGCAGCCGGGCGCGGTCGCTCCCCGGCTCCTTCACGACCCACTTCACGGCGACACTCGCGTCCACAATGGCCGCTTCCATCACCGTGTATCTCTCATTTCCCGCTGCAACACGCCGCTGTCGGAACGCTGTCTGCGGGAACTGTCCCGGCACCCGTCCGCCCGCATCCAGAAATCATCGGTTTCGCCACGCAGGGCTTCGGTGAGGATCAGCCGGTGTTCGGCCTCGGCGGAGCGGCCATGGCGAGCCGCTCTCACCCTCAGTGCCCGCACGATCTCGTCGGCAAGGTTGCGGACAGTCAATTGAGCCATCGAGCACCTCCGCATGCATTATATACATTGAAGGCATTGCGTGCAGCCTGGCCTCCGAGCTGCCAGCCGATGCCAATGATGCCGGCGGACCCGGCCCCTACCTCCGTCGTCCGGGCCACGGCTCGCGAGGCGCTTCGGCCGGCATCCGCCGCCAGTGCTTCGACACCAGGTCCCCGAAGGCGGCGAGCAAGGCGTACTTGTTCTCCCAGGTCGTGTACAGGATGCCCGCCGCCCCAGGCGTCTCATCCAACGCCTCCAGCCACCCGGCCGGGTTCTCCAATGTGTCCGCATCGTAGTAGGCCGCCGCGTATGTCCGGAATCCCAGCCCGGAGAAATGCGCCAGGCTCTCGCGCCGCTTGTCGTAATACCAGCACATGATGCCGAGATCGCGCGGGACATGGTCCCAGGAGCCGGTGTAGTCGCCGTCCACCAGGTAGTAGTTGGGTACGGCGTTGTGGTTCGGGTCGAGCATGTCCGACCAGACCAGAATCTCCGCCGCCGGGTTCAGCCCCCGAAGGATGCCCGCCTGGCGCGTGATCGAATCGCCGAGGATCTCGGCCATGCTCATGCCGCGCCCTTTGCAGGCTTCGCAAGTGCCGCCCATGCGGATCTCGTCCGCGCTAAGCAGGTACCTTCGGGACGCCATGGCTTCGTGCAGGCGCCGCGCCTGGTTTTCCCAGATGGCGTACAACTCCGGCTCGGACATGCAGAGGCTCACCTGTCCCTGGTAGATGCTCATGCCGTGGTACCAGCTCACGCGCAGCCGTTCTCCCTCTCGGATGCGGCTGCCCGAGGGAATCCCGATCGCCGGCCCGTCGTGATCGAAGCGGAAGTTGAGCAGCGGGTCGCTGATGAAGCTGTAATCACGCCCTTCCTCGTAAGCCGCGCCGCTGGTCTCGTTGCGCACCGCCACCGGCGTACCCGCTCTTCGCAGCACGTTCACCAGTCCAACCTCTCGGATTTCAAGATCGTCCAGCCAGAACCGGCCGCTCACTCCTTCCCAGACTCCGGCGTAGATCCGCACCGTCGTGTTGGCGCCGCTGTTGAAGCCGAAATGGATCTGGCGCCAGTCGCCGGTGGCCTGAATCTCCGGCGTCACATAAGAGAGGCCGCGGGAGCCGGCATCGAGCGCCATAAAGTTGAACGCGCCCACGGGCGAGAGCGCCTCCGTCTTGACCCAGGCCGAAACGCGATAGCACCGCCACGGATGCACCGGGACTTCTTGCATCAGCCGGCCATGGCCGTGCTCGAACCTGCCGAAATTCTCAAACCGGATGGACGCCCGCCCGCTGTGCGACACCCGGGTGTCGGCGAAGCTCACCTGGCCGGGCCGGTCGTGGAAGACGTAGCCCGGGAAGTTATTGCCCGTATATTGCTCAAAGCCCCCGTTCACGAAAGCGGCCGCCGGGTCCGGTTGCAGCCGTGCCTGCCCGCCTGAGACCAAAAACAGTGCGTCTTTCACCGGAAGCCCTTCGGCGAGGTTCGGATTTCGAGCCAGCACCGAGCCTCCGTAGCCCGCCGAGAACAGCGTCGGGATGATTTCGAGTGAATTCTCAGCCGCGATCTGTCGTACCCGGTCGAGCCTTTGGAAATACGCCGCGTCCTGCCGGTCGAGGGAATCCAGGCCGCCAGTGAGAACCATGCCGTTCAGGCCGTGCGCGGAGGCGGTGCCGGCGATTTCGCGGATCTGTTCGACCTCGGCGTCGCTGGCGAGCCCGAGGAAGACGAACACCCAGCGGTTCGGGTAATACCTCGGCGCCGGTCTCCGCGTCTGTCCTTGGCCGGGTGACACAAAGGCCGTACTGAGGCACAGCACGAGCAGCGCGTCCATGACGGCGGCTCCTCGCAATCCTGCCCGCCAGTTCACGCGCCGGACCAGCGAGAATTCGCGAGCCATTCATCTGAAATGCTATATCGGGCCGAGTGGCTGCGGCATCGGGCCGTATTCCGTGGCAGCCGCCACTTCGAAAACAGGCGAGCGACTGCGCCGCTGCTTATGTGGCTTGGTCAGGCGTGCGGGTGGACCGGGGATTTTGGAAATCTGGCGGAGGAAGAGGGATTCGAACCCCCGAGTGAGTTTCCCCACTTGCGGTTTTCAAGACCGCCGCCTTCGACCGCTCGGCCATTCCTCCGCTTCCACTCTAGCCGAGATTTCAAGTAGCCTGCAACGCTTCCGACAGCCTGCCTCCGTCCCCGCCGCCGCCCACCGTTGAGTGCATCTAGCAGGCGCTCCTTGCGCCGGAGTTGTTGATCGCGGAGGCGGCGAACGCCATGTGGAAGTACTGCCGCGCAGGGATCCTGTCACGCGCCGGCGGCGAACGTGGATTTCGAGCGATTGTGGAACTGGTGGATGAGTTCGCGCCTCTGGAGCCTCTTGCCGTCGAGGCATTCGGCCTGGTAATGCTCCTCCAGCGGCCGGTCTACGACATGTTCTACCTCGTGCTCGCCCGGCGGCACGGTGCGGTGCTCCTGGCCGGGGACGACGGGCTGCGCCAAAGCGCTCACAATCTGGGGATCGAGACCGCCGGGTGAAAGCCCACCCGGGCGTCAGATCGCCTCCAGTTCCTCTTCCAGCAACTGCTTCTGGTACAGGTCCGCGAAGTAGCCGCCGAGCTCCAGCAGTTCCGCGTGCGACCCTTCCTCGGCGATCCGGCCGTTCTCGACGACGAAAATGCGGTCCGCGTTCCGAACGGTCGAGACCCGGTGGGAAATGAGGATCGTGGTTCGGCCGCGTCGAACCTCCTCCAGGTGATTCAGGATGCGGTCCTCGGTCAGCGTGTCGACGCTGGACAGAGCGTCGTCCAGGATGAGGATCCGCGGGTTGCGAACGACCGCGCGGGCGATGGCGGTGCGCTGCTTCTGCCCGCCCGACAGGGTGATTCCACGCTCGCCAACTATCGTCTGGTAGCCGTCGGGGAACCCCTCCACGTCCGAAGCCAGCCCCGCCAGTTCCGCCGCCGACCGGATTTGTTCTTCGGTGGCGGACTCCTCGCCGAACGCGATGTTCTCCGCCAGAGTGGCGCTGAACAGAAAGGTCTCCTGCGGCACGAAACCGATTTGCCGCCGGAGATCGGCCGGCGACAGCTCCCTGAGGTCGATCCCGTCGAGCAGCACGCTGCCGCTGGTGGGATCGAGCAGCCGCGGCAACAGGTGGACCAGCGTGCTCTTGCCGCTTCCGGTGTGTCCGACGATCGCCACGGTCGAGCCGGCGGGGATCAGCAGGCTGATGCCGTCGAGCGCACGCCCGGTGGAATACTCGACCACCACGTCACGGAACTCAATCTCGCCCGCAACCGGATCCGGCAACCTTCGCGGCCTCGCCGGCTCGGTGATCGTGGGCCGTTCCTTGATGATCTCGTTGATCCTCTGGAGAGAGGCGGTGCCGCGCTGCATCAGGTTCACCACCCAGCCGAAGGCGATCATCGGCCAGACCAGCACGCCCATGTAGGTGTTGAACATCACGAACTGGCCGAGGGTGATCTGGCCCTCGATCAGCCGCGCGCCGCCGATCCAGAGAACCATCAGCAGCGTGATCCCGACCAGCGCCTGCAACAGCGGCATGAACAGGCCGCTGATCCGCGCGAGCTTCAGGTTCTGGTTGATGTAGTCCCGGTTGAGACGTTCGAACTGCCTCAGCTCCGCCTCTTCCTGCACGTACGCCCGGATCACCCTCACCCCCGAGATGTTCTCCTGCACCCGGCTGCTGATGTCGCTGAACATCTTCTGGATCCGCTCGAAGCGGCTGTGGATCAGCCGCCCGAAATACATGACCGCAAGGCTCACCAGGGGCGCCGGAAGCAGTGCCAGCAGCGTGAGGCGCCAGTCGGTCCACAGCATCACCAGGAACACGAATAGGAAGGTGAGGCTGGTCTCCGTCCAGTACATGATCCCGGGGCCGAGCATCATGCGGACGGCGTTCAGGTCGTTGGTCGCACGGGCCATGATGTCACCCGTCCGCATCCGGCTGTAGAAATCCGAAGACAGCCCGACGAGGTGCGCGAACAGGTCGTTGCGAAGATCGTATTCGATGTCGCGCGAGATCCCGATGATCACCACGCGCATCCAGTACTGAAACAGGCCCTTGATCGCCGAAAGGCCGATCAGCCCCAGCGCGAACCAGACGACCGTGCGGACATCGAAGGCCTTGGTGATAGCGTCCACTCCCTTGCCGATCAAATAAGGGAGGGCCGCCCCGCACATGTCCTTCAGGACCAGCGCACCCATGCCGAGCAACAGCCCGCGCCGGTAGCGCCACAGGTAAGGCCAAAGGGTCTTCAGCGTCTCTCGCATCCGTTCAAATGCCGAGCCAGTCGGCGACGGTCTTCGCCCACTCGAAGACGAACATCTTCCCTGCCTGGCGGTCCAGCCACCACGAGTCGGCGCGGAAGAATTCGTCCTTCGAGGCAACCACGCGAAACTGGAGATCTCCGGCGTAGCGGCGGAAGATCGAGCCGGCGCGCCGCGTGTGGTAATCGCTCGTCACCAGCAGGAACTTCTTGACCTGCCGCTTGTGAAGCTCGGGGATGACGGCCTGGGCCTCCTCGCGAGTCGATAGCGAATCCGTCGGCAGGGGAATGAACCACTTTTCCGGATACCCTTGTTTGACGGCGAACGGAATGGCGAGGTCGCATTCATGGTGACCGTAGATCCCCGGCGGCCCGCTCACCAGGATCTTGGGCGCGTACCCCTGCTTCACCAGCTCAGCCGCTTTGAGAATGCGGTAGCCGAATCCATCCCCTGCCAGCACCACCACCATGTCCGCCTTGTCGGGCCCGTCGGCCTTCACCAGGTAACGCCCCATGGCCCCAAGCCAGGTTTCATGGGTGACCACGAGGACAGCGGCCGCCAGGGCCGTCACGGCAATGAGCAGGAGCCGGCTTCGGGAGGAGGGCAAGGGCTTAGCCTGGAGAGCGGTCCTCGGTCACGGCTACTTGTCGTCCCCGGCGCTGTCGGGGTCCAGGTGCCTGACGGTCTTCAGCCGCTGGTACAGTCGCTCCACCTCCTCTTCGTCCTCCGGCCGCAGCAGTCGCTGCCTGGGCGGCGAGATTTGCCTGCGGCCCGCCGGCGGCGGCAGGGCATCGCCCCAATACTGTTGATGGGGGATGCCGTCGATCAAGGCGCTCTTTGCCTGGCGCCGGAGGTGGCGTAGCAGGCTGTTGGACGAGTCCAGATCCCCAGGGTAGATCAGCAGGATCCGGCTGTCGTCCACCAGAGTCAGGTGGACCACCAGGGGAGACATCCAGCCGGTCCGATCGACGCGGCGGATGTCCGCCCACGGGATCGCCCGGTTGCCGACGATGAGGTGGCTGTCACGGATCTCGATCGGCGGCCGCAACGCGAGGAAAATCAAGACCGCCGAGCTGGCCAGGAACAGAACCAGCGCGATCGCCGCCGGCGGCCAGCCGATGGCCACCCACCCCGAGAACGCCGCCAGCGCCCAAGCGGCAAGTCCCGCCCACAGGTAGTGCCTGGAGGGAAGGTAGCGCGTCATGAACAACCCCAATTAAAAGACTACCCCCGGTCCGAGTTCGCGTCAATGAGCCTGTGGGACCGGGAGTGGCTTTGGGTTAACGAGCACTCCGTCAGAGATCCTCGGGGCGCAGCCCTGTGTGTTTGGCGATGCGGCTCAGCATCCTGCGGCCCAGTTCTTCGCTGTCGTGAAAGGCGAACTCATGATCGGGCCAGCCATCACGTGTCAGGATTCTATGGGAGCCGGATTGGCGCTTGACGCGCCATCCGATCCGTTCCAGTGCTGCCAGAACGCGTTTCGCCTTAGTCGCCGGCCAGTTGCTCACTCAGTACCCGGAACGACACATTCAGCGCGGTCGGAGGAAGTTCTCCGTGCTCGATGCGGTCGGCGATGACTTCGATGGCCAGCTTCTCCGTCTTGCTGATGGCCTCCTCGCGCGTGGCGCCGTACGTCATCACGCCGGGCAATTCCAGGGCCTCGGCGATCCACCTGCCGTCATCTTCTCGATCGAGCTCAATCGAAAGATCCACCCCTCCAGTATAGTCGGTAGCCCTCTCAAAGAGGTTGCAGCAGCGCCCAACTGAGCAACCGACGACCGACGAGCCGAACAACCGAATAACCCAAGAACCGCCCAACCCGCCGCAGGCGCCATGCTACACTCCCCTCTGGGGAAATCCATGCGCGTTCTTCATCGTGTTGCGGTTCTTGGCGCCGGCACCATGGGCTCCCGCATCGCCGCTCATTTCGCCAACGCCGGTGTGCCCTCGCTGCTTCTCGACATCGTCTGGCCGGACGCGCCGGATCGCAACGCGGCGGCGCGGAAGGGCATCGAAACCGCCCTCAAGCAGCGGCCCGGCGGCTTCTATTCGGACTCGCTCGCGTCGCTGGTGACGCCGGGCAACTTCGAGGACGACCTCGCCACGATCGCCGGCTGCGACTGGATCATCGAGGCCGTCGCCGAGGACCTGGACATCAAGCGCGCGCTCTGGAGCAGGGTCGCCGAGGTGCGCCGGCCGGGAACGATCGTCGCCACCAACACCAGCGGACTGCCCCTTGCCCGGATTTCCGAGGGCTTTTCCGAAGAATTCCGGCGGCATTTTCTCGGCACGCACTTCTTCAACCCGCCCCGCTACCTCCATCTCGTCGAGATGATCCCGGGCGCGCAAACCGACCCGGACGTCATCGAGTTCATCTCCGAATTCTGCGACCGGCGCCTCGGCAAGGGCGTGGTTCCGTGCAAGGACACGCCGAACTTCATCGCCAACCGCATCGGCAGCCTCGTCGGCGGAACGGTGTTCAAGCTGCTGGTCGAGGACGAGTACACGATCGAAGAAGTGGACGCGCTCACCGGCCCGCTCATCGGCCTGCCGAACACGGCCAGCTTCCGCCTGCTCGACCTGGTGGGGATCGACATCTGGGCGTTCGTCGGCAAGAACCTGTACGAGGCCGCGCCGGAGGATCGCTGGCGCGAGCGCTTCCTGCCGCCGGGGTTCCTGCTAACGATGATGGAGCGCGGCTGGCTCGGAGAGAAGAAGGGACAAGGCTTCTACAAGCGCGTCGGCAAGGGCGCTGACAAAGAGATCCACGCCATCGACTGGAAGACGCTCGAGTATCATCCGGCGAAGAAGGCATCGTTCCCATCGGTGGAAGCCGCCCGCAACGTGGAGGACCTGCCCGAGCGGCTGCGCATGCTGGTGAAATCCGCCGACCGCGCCGGAACGTTTCTGTGGAAACTGTTCAGCGACGTGGTGCTTTACGCCGCCGAGCGCGTTCCGGAGATCTCCGAGCGGATCGTCGAGATCGACCGGGCCATGCGCTGGGGCTACGCGCACAAGCTCGGTCCGTTCGAGCTGTGGGACGCTCTGGGCTTCGAAGAAACGGCGCGGCGGATCGAAGCCGAGGGCCGGCCGCTGCCCGCGACCGTGCAGGCGATGCTGGCGACCGGCGCGCCGTCGTTCTACCGCGCGGCCGACCGCGACGGCCGGCCGGGAACGGAGTATTTCGACCTGGCGGGCGGCGGGTATCGCGAACTGGAACAGCGCCCGGGCGTGGTCGAACTGCCCTCGCTCAAGCGGGCCCGCGGGGTCGTCAGGAAGAACGCCGGCGCGTCCCTGATCGATCTCGGCGACGGCGCGCTCTGCCTCGAGTTCCACAGCAAAATGAACATTCTCGGCGAGGACCAGGTGTCGATGATTCACGCTGGTCTCGAGGAGACGGAGCGGAATTTTGCGGTGCTGGTGGTCGCCAACCAGGGGGAGAATTTCAGCGCGGGCGCCAACCTGATGATGGTCCTGCTGGCCGCGCAGGAGGGCGAATGGGACGAGCTGGACGCGGGCGTGCGGCGGTTCCAGCAGGCCAACATGGCCATGAAATATGCAGCCAAGCCGGTGGTGGCGGCGCCGTTCGCCAGGGCGCTCGGCGGGGGATGCGAGGTGGCGCTTCACACCGCGCGGGTGCAGGCTTCGGCCGAACTGTACATGGGCCTGGTCGAGGTCGGCGTCGGCGTGATTCCCGCCGGCGGCGGCTGCAAAGAGATGCTGCTCCGGCTCGGTGATCCGCTGAAGGCGTTCGAGCTGATCGGCCTGGCGCAAGTATCGACCAGCGCGGCCGAGGCGCGGAAGCTCGGCTTCCTCCGCGACGGCGACGGCGTCTCCGTCAACCCGGAGCGCCTGATCGCCGACGCGAAGAACCTGGCGCTTTCCCTGGTTCCGAACTACGTCCCCGGCACGCCGCGAACCGACATCCGCGTCGCCGGGGAAAGCGGGTACGCGCTGTTGAAGCTCGGCGCCTGGACCGCGCTTCAGTCGCACGAGATCAGCGAGTACGACTTCGCGATCGCCGAGAAGCTGGCCGGCATATTGAGCGGCGGGCGGCTGACCGGCGCGCAAACCGTGTCCGAGCAGTACCTGCTCGACCTGGAGCGGGAAGCGTTCCTCAGCCTGTGCGGCAATGTGAAAACGCAGGAGCGGATGCAGCATATTCTGAAGACAGGGAAGCCGTTGCGGAATTAACAGCACCTGAGGTGTCCGATGCAGGAAGCCGTTATTATCGATTGCCTTCGCACCGCGGTCGGCAAATCGCCGCGCGGCGCGTTGCGCTATTCGCGGCCGGACGACCTGGCGGCCGCGGTGATCCGCCGGCTCATGGAGAAGTACCCGCAGGCCGGCGCCGACAGCCTTGACGACGTGATCCTTGGGTGCGCCTTTCCAGAGGCGGAGTCCGGGATGAACATGGCCCGGAACGCGGCGCTGCTCGCCGGTCTGCCCGACACCGTCCCTGGAATGACGATCAACCGCTTCTGCTCGTCCGGTTTGCAGGCGATTGCAATGGCGGCCGAGCGGATCAGGGCCGGCGGGGCCGAGGTGATCGTGGCCGGCGGCAGCGAGTCCATGAGCCTGCTGCCGCGCGCCGGCAACAACTTTTCTCCCAACCCGTGGCTGGTGGATCATCACCCGGAGATCTACCTCGGCATGGGCCTGACCGGGGAGCGATTGCAGCGCAAGTACGGGATCAGCCGGGAAGATCAGGATGCCTTCGCGCTGCGGAGCCACCAGAACGCCGTGCGCGCCCAAAACGAGGGCAAGTTCGACGACGAGATCGTGCCGGTGGAGGTTCAAACCACCGTGCTGGACAACGGCAAGCCGCGGACGGAGACGGTGAGCTTCCGGAGGGATGAAGGGCCGCGCGCCGACACGTCCCTCGAGGCACTGGCGAAACTGAAGGCCGTCTTCGACGCGCAGGGCACGATCACCGCCGGCAACTCGTCGCAGATGAGCGACGGGGCGGCGGCGGCGCTGGTGATGTCGGAGGACAAGGCGCGGGAGCTGGGGCTGACGCCGATGGCGCGGTTCGTGAGCTTCGCGGTGGCGGGTGTCCCGCCGGAGATCATGGGAATCGGGCCGGTGGTGGCGATTCCGAAGGCGCTGGCGCTGGCGGGTTTGAAGCTCGACGACATCGGCGTGATCGAGCTGAACGAGGCGTTCGCGGTGCAGGCGCTGGCGGTGATTCGGCAGGTGGGGCTCGACCTGGAGCGGGTGAACGTCAACGGCGGCGCGATCGCGCTGGGACACCCCCTCGGCTGCACCGGCGCGAAACTGACCGCAACCATCCTCCGCGAGATGCGCCGCCGCGAAGCCCGCTACGGCATGGTCACGATGTGCATCGGCGGCGGGCAGGGAGCGGCGGGGATCTTCGAGCGAGTGTTGTAGCGCAAATCATCCGCTCCCTGACGGTCGCGGCTCGGTGTCGGTGGCACGCCTCGCACCGAGCCGCGACCGCCAGGGAGCGGACCTGGGGTAACTAAAGCATGGCCGCAACAGCAGCGGAACTTCCGAAGACGAAGGGCGGGGCCTTTCTCCTTGAAACGCGCGCCCCGGAGGAGATCTTCACCCCGGACGATTTCACCGAGGAACACCAGGCGATCGCCCGCGCCACTGAGGAATTCTGGGCGAGCGAGGTGGCGCCGAAGCTTGAAGCGCTCCAGCGCCAGGAGCCGGGGGTGGGCGCGGCGCTCCTGCGCAAGTCGGCGGAGCTTGGCCTGACGGCGGTGACGGTTCCCGAGCGCTACGGCGGCATGGAACTCGATCTCGTCTCGGCGATGATCGTGGCCGAGCATCTGGCGCACGATGGCTCCTACGCCGCCTGGCACGGCGCGCACAGCGGCATCGGCACGCTGCCGGTGCTGCTGTTCGGCACCGAGGAGCAGAAGCGGCGCTACCTGCCGAAGCTGGCCTCCGGCGAGATGATCGGCGCCTACTGCCTGAGCGAGGCGCACGCGGGGTCGGACGCGCTGGCCGCGCGGACCCGCGCCGACCTCAGCCCGGACGGCACGCACTACGTGCTCAACGGGCAGAAGATGTGGATCACCAACGGCGGCGCCGCCGATCTGTTCACGGTGTTCGCCAAGGTGGATGGAGAGAAGTTCACGGCGTTTCTGGTGGAGCGCGCCTTCCCCGGCGTCTCCTGCGGCGCCGAGGAAAAGAAGATGGGAATCAAGGGCAGCTCGACCACCGCGCTCTATCTCGACAACGTGCGCGTGCCGGTGGAGAACGTGCTCGGAGAAATCGGGCGCGGGCACGTCATTGCCTTCAACATCCTCAACATCGGGCGGCTGAAGCTCGGCGCATTCGCGGTGGGCGGGGCCAAAGACGTGCTGGCCGCCTCACTGCGCTACGCCAAAGAGCGCAAGGCGTTCGGCAAAGCCATCGCCGAGTTCGGTATGATCCGGCACAAGTTGGCCGAGATGGCGATCCGCATTTTCGCCGCCGAGACCATGAGCTACCGGGTGGCGGGCATGATCCAGGGCCTGCTGGCCGGTTTCTCCTGGGACCAGGCCGACGCCGCGCAGACGGAGATGAAGGCGATCGAGGAATTCGCCGCGGAGTGTTCCTTCGTCAAGGTGTTCGCCTCGGAGATGCTCGACTACGTGGTTGACGAAGGCGTACAGATCCACGGCGGCTACGGGTATCACCAGGACTACGCGGTCGAGCGCGCCTACCGTGATTCGCGCATCAACCGGATTTTCGAGGGCACGAACGAGATCAACCGGCTGCTGGCCACCGGGATGCTGCTGAAGCGGGCGATGCGGGGCCAGCTTCCGCTGGTGGAGGCGGTGAAGAAGCTCCAGACGGAGATTCTCAGCGGACCGGCGGCGGCCGAGGCCGGCGGGGCCGGGCCGGCGGCCAACGCGAAGAAGATCGTGCTGTTGTGCATGGGCGCCGCCTACCAGAGATACCTGGCGGCGCTCGAGGATCAGCAGGAGATTCTGGCCGGGATCACCGACATGGCGATGAACGCATTCGCCCTGGAGTCCTGCCGGCTGAGGGCGGAGAAGCTGGCGGCGCGGGGGCGCGGCGAGCAGGCTGCGGAGATGTGCGCGGTTTTCTCGCAAGAGGCGATGGAGCAGATCGAGGCGACGGCGCGATCGGTGCTGGCCGCCTGCGCCGAGGGCGACGCGCTTCGGACGCAACTGGCGGTTCTGCGGCGGTTTAGCAAGTTCGAGCCGGCCGATGTGATCGCGCTGCGGCGGCGAATCGCCGGGCGGCTGCTGGAGGCGGAGCGCTACGTCGTCTGATTCCCGGCCGAAGATCGTGATTCTGGTCGGCCTGCCCGGATCCGGCAAGTCGAGCTATCTCCGGGACCGGGGGATCGTCGCGCTGTCTTCCGATGCGGTGCGGCTGCTGCTGGCCGGCGACGAAACCGACCAGACCATTCACCGCAAGGTGTTCGCCACGCTTCGATACCTGCTGAAGCAGCGGCTGGCGATCGGCCAGCCGGTGACTTACATCGACGCCACGCACCTGACGCGCTGGGAGCGCCGGCCGTACCTGAAGCTGGCCGAGATTTACGGCTGCGACGTCGAGGCGATTTTTTTCGACGTGCCGCTGGAGGTGTGCCGCGAGCGCAACCGCCGCCGCAACCGCGTCGTTCCCGACGAGGTGCTGGAGCGGATGGCGGCGAAGCTCGTGCCGCCGACGGTGGAGGAAGGCTTTGACAGGGTGGTGGTGGTCTGGTAGAGCGGCGCGGAGCGTTGCCATGCGCGGAGCATGCTCCGCGCCGGAGCCGGCCCATCAGCCAAGGAACCGCAGGCGCCACATCTTCACCAGGGTCTTCAGATACGCCCACCCGAATTGCAGCAGCCGTACGTGGGAAGACCCGGCCTCGCGCGGCATGTAGTGGAAGGCGACCTCGCGGATCCGCCAGCCCCGGTTGTGGCCTCGAACGAGAATTTCCTCCTGCACGTCGAAGTCGCGCGACTCCAGCTTCAGACGCCGCAGCTCGTCCCGCCGGTACAGCCGGAAGCCACTGGAAAGGTCCCGCACCGGAAGTTGCAGCACGATCCGGTACACCACGTTGAGGACCAGGCTGAGGATACGGCGGAAGGCGCCCACGGTCGCCCCGCCCCCCGGCACGTAGCGCGAGGCGATCAGCAGGTCGGCCTCGTCGCGGCGCGTCCAGAGGTCGCGAATGAACGCTGCCGGGTGGGAAAGGTCGGCGTCCATCGTTAGGATGTGTGGAGCGGCTGCGATCTCGAAGCCGGCCAAAAGCGCGCCGCCGTAGCCCCGCTCGGTTTGCTTGACGACGCGCGCCCCGAGCCGCGCCGCCGCCTCCGAGGTGCCGTCCCGCGAAGGCCCGTCGACGACGATAATCTCCGAGGCGATCCCCAATTCGCCGGTTACCTGCTGGATCGCAGGAATCAGCCTCTCGAGGTTTTCTCGCTCGTTGAGTGCGGGGATGACCACTGACAGGTCGACTCGATTCATGGCTGTTCTAGGCGCGGCCTCCATAGCGGGTGGCAATCCGTGCGATTCCCCCGAGGAAAGCACCCCAGCGAATTACCCCCGCGACTCGCATTTCCAGTCCGCCATCGTAACGCAGTTCCACACTGCATTCACCGTCCCGCTTGCACCGCTACGTCGATGCCTTCATCCGGTCGCGGCGGAAGGTCCTCCTGTGGGACCACGCTCGAGAGACGGAGAACGCTGGTCGAAACTGTAGATCGTGTCATCGCCATCTCGCCGGAGCACCGGCAACAGGCCTTCGAACCTCTCCCTCGAAAAAACCGCGCGAGGGCCGGGCATGCCCGGCCCTCGCGCGCGGAGCACGCTCCGGTGGCAGTCCTTCGGCCTGCAAAGTCTGAAGGGAGAAGCAAGAGGCAAACAGCAAGAAGCTAACAGCAAGAAGAAGGTGCGCCTTCGGTGGGCATTTGTTTTAATGGCAGGTCGGGGACCTGCCCCACCTGCCGGAGGCCTGTGTTCATGGTGAGTTCTGATGTAGTCACGCGATACCGTTCCCTGACTCAACGTCAGGCGGGCGTCGTGCTGGGCTGTCTCGGTCTGGCGCTGGGGTGCTGCCTGACTGTGTCCGGAGGGGAACCCTGGACTGGCGCCGGACGCCGCGGGGGCGATGTGGCATATTATGAGGCCGTCGCCCGGCGCATTCGGGGAGGCGAAGGCTACTACGCCGCGATGGGCGCCGAGTTGCAGTCTCGCGGCTACCAGACCCGCTCGGTCCTCAACTGGCGGACGCCGCTGCACCTGAGCCTGATCGCGCGCCTTCCGTCTTCTGGCTGGGCGTGGTTTCTCCTGCTCGTGCCGGCCGGCGCCGCCATCGTCCTGGCCTTCGCGGCGATGGTCCGCGACGGGCGGACGGCGGCCGGAGCGGCTCTGGTGCCGCTCATGCTTGCTTCATTCCCGTCCTTCATGCCGGGTGGGACCATGTATGCCGAAGTGTGGGCCGGGGTGCTGATCGTGTTTTCCGCCGCGGCCTACTGCCTCGGCTGGTGGCGCGTGGGGGCGACCGCGGCTCTGCTGGCGCTGTTCTTCCGGGAACTGGCCCTGCCCTACGTGCTCATCAGCGTCTGGCTGGCTCACCGGCAGAAACGCAAACCGGAACTCGCCTTCCTGCTGGTTGGGCTGGCGGCCTACGCCGCGTACTTCGGCTGGCACGCCTCGGAGGTTGTGCCGAGGATGAGGGCCACCGATCTGGAGGCGCCCTGGCGCGAGGCCTGGATCCGGTTCGGCGGACTGCGCTTCATCCTCACCGCCACCCGGCAAGGCCTTTTTCTCGGCGGACCGCTTTGGGTCACGGCGCTCTACCTGCCAATCGCGCTGTTCGGCCTGGTGGGTTGGACGAACCCCATCGCGCTCCGGCTTCTACTGACGGTCGGGGTCTATCTGCTCGCATTTTCCGTCCTCGGCCGGCCCGTGCAATTCTACTGGGGCGCCGTGTACTGCACGCTGCTGAGCTTTGGCGCCGTCTTGTCGATCGCGGCCTTCCGTGACCTTGTCCGCGCCCTCCGGTTGCGCTCCCCCGTGAGAACCGAGTAAGATCGTATTTCCCTTCCAGCATTGGCACTCGGAGACAGACTGGCGCCCTGACAGGCAGATTCCTCCAGTCGGAGGTGCATTTGCTGGACTCTATGCACAAGCACCCGAACAAGAAGCTTCTGGCTGTGGTCAGCGACCTGTTCTTCACTGTCAAGATCAACGACGTGGCGAAGCGAGCAGGCATGCAGGTGGAGTTCGTCAAAGACGAACAGACACTGCTCGAGAAGGCGCACTCCAAGCCGTCGTTGATCATTTTCGACCTGAACATCCACGGCGTCCACCCGCTGAATCTGATTTCCAGGCTGAAGGCGACGCCGGAACTGAAGAAGATCAGCCTGATCGGTTTCGTGTCCCACGTGCAGGGTGAGCTGAAGCAGAAGGCCCACGAAGCCGGCTGCGATATCGTCATGGCCCGGTCGGCCTTTTCGCAGAATCTTCCCCAGATTCTGAAGCGGCACGCGGGGACCTTGTAGCAGCCGGGAATCAGGCCTGCCCCTCGTTGTGAGAAAATCCGGGCATGCTCCGGAGACATCTTGGCCTGCTGGTCCTGCCGCTCCTTCTTTCCTCCTGCGCGCCGTCCGGGCGGGAGACTCGCGCGGACAACAACCGCATCGCGGTTGAGTTCGACAAGCGGATGCACAGCCGCGCCGTCCTGAAATTCGAAGGCGACGAGACGGCGCTCGGACCGTTCGCCCCTACGGAGTACCTGCGCGCCGACGGCCGCGAGGTCCGCGACTTCAACCTCGTTTCCCACAGCCAGGAGGGCCGGCGCTTCCTGTTCAGCGGCGAGGCGCAGGGGATTCGCAAGCAAGTCGCCGTCACCGCCGATCCCGCGTTCCCCTCGACGCTGGTGTTCGATGTCACGTACACCAATACCGGATTCTCGCCGCTGGCGGTCGAAAGCTGGACCAGCCACGCCTATTCGATCGACGCATCGCCAGGAGGCGGCGATCCCGCGTTCTGGTCGTATCAGCCCGGCTCATACGAAAACCGCCCCGATTGGGTGCTGCCGCTGAAACCTGGTTTCCGCCAGGAGAATTTCCTCGGCATGAACGGCACGGACTACGGCGGCGGCACCCCGGTGGCCGACGTCTGGCGGAGAGACGCCGGGATCGGCGTGGGGCATGTCGAACCGGTTCCGAAGCAGGTCTTGCTTCCAGTCACGATGCCGGACGCGCGGCACGCCGCCGTCGCGGTGACGTACAAGGTCAACCGGACGCTCCCGCCCGGCGAGAGCTTGAAGACATTCCGCACGTTCGTCACCGCCCATCGGGGCGACTACTTCGCGACGCTCGTGGAATACCGTCGCTTTATGGTTGCGCAAGGCGTGAAGATTCCCAAGGCCCCGAACGACGCCTTCGAGCCGATCTGGTGCGCCTGGGGCTACGGTCGCAATTTCACCGAAAAGCAGGTGTACGGCACGTTTCCGATCGTCAAGAAGCTCGGATTTCGCTGGGTGACGCTCGACGACGGATGGCAAACGGCCGAGGGCGACTGGTACGTCAATCCGAAGAAGTTCCCCGGAGGCGCCGCGGATGTGAAGCGGATGACCGATCGCATCCACGCCGAGGGCTTCAAGGCGCAGCTCTGGTGGGCGCCGATGTCGGTGGATCCCGGCACGGACCTGATCCGCAAGCATCCCGAGCAGCTTCTCCTGAACGCCGACGGCTCCCGGCAGAAGATCTCGTGGTGGGACGCGTTCTATCTCTGCCCGGCCTACCCGCCGGTGCGCGAGGACGCGCGCAAGCTGACCATCCAGGCGCTGCGCGACTGGGGCTTCGATGGCCTCAAGATCGACGGCCAGTATCTGAACGCGGCGCCGCCGTGTTACAACAAGGCGCACAACCATTCCCGTCCCGAGGAATCGGTGGAAGGCGTGCCGGGCTTCTTCCAGGCGATCTACGAGGCCGCCCTGAGCGTGAAGCCCGATGCGTTGGTCGAGATCTGCCCGTGCGGAACGTCGTATTCCTTCTTCACCATGCCGTTTCTCAACATGACGGTTGCCGCCGACCCCACCAGCTCGTGGCAGGTGCGCACGAAAGGCAAGACGCTGAAGGCGTTGCTGGGCGACACGGTGGCCTACTTCGGAGATCACGTCGAAATGACCGACGGCGGCGAGGACTTCGCCTCGACCATCGGCGTGGGCGGTGTAGTCGGGACGAACTTCACGTGGCCGGTGGGCGCCGGCAAGGATCCCAGGGTCGAGCTCACGCCGGCGCGCGAGAAGCATTGGGAGAAATGGATCGGCCTTTACAAGTCGAAGATGCTTTCGCGCGGCGAGTATCTCGGCGCGCTATATGACATCGGCTTCGACCGGCCCGAGGCCCACGCCATCCGCAAGGACGGCGCGATGTACTACGCGTTCTTCGCGAAGCAGTACAAGGGGCCGGTGGAGCTCCGCGGCCTGGAGTCGCGGCGCTACCGGGTGACCGACTACGCCGCCGGCAAGGACCTGGGCACGGTGACCGGACCCGCGGCGAAGCTGGAAGTCGAGTTCGCCACCCACCTCCTCCTCGAAATACGGTGACAGGCTACGCAATCCCCATTTACCTATGATCCACGGGCACTTGCAGTCCCTGTTCTGGGACGTGAACCTTTCGGATTTCAATCCGGTTGCGTACCCGGAATAGGCGATCTTTCGCGTCCTGGAGTACGGCGACGAGCCGGCGGTCGCCTGGATGCGGGGTGTTTTTACCGAGGACCAGATCCGGGAAGTGATTCGCGCCGAACGCCGGCTCTCACCCAGGTCCGCGAACCACTGGACGCTGGTCTACGGCATCCCCGCCGGAGAGGTCGCTGCTCTCAAGCAGCCCGGCTAGCCTCGGCCTTGCGTCTCACGGACACCGTCCGGCGGGCAGGCCGTCCGCCGAATAGCGGAGTACATCATGACAGACACATCCGACCTGTGGCATCGCGAAGTGATCAGCCCGGCGGTCGAGCGAACCTTGAAGGAGTTGGAGGAGGCTTCGGTTCTCGCGGCATTCTATTTGGCCGGCGGGACGGGCCTCGCTCTCCAGTTGGGCCATCGCCGATCGCTTGACCTCGATTTCTCTTTGACGAGGAAACGCTGCTTCAGCGCCTCCAAGGATTCAGCGACTTGTCGGTCACGGCGAAGAGCCCTCACACTTTGCACGCCGTCGTGCAAGGCGTCAAAGTCAGCTTCCTCGGCTACGCCTACCCGCTCCTGTTTTCGCTCCGGAAGTTCCTCGGCGTTCAAGTCGCCGATCCTCGCGATATCGCCTGCATGAAGCTCAGCGCCATCGCGAGCCGGGGAACCAAGCGTGATTTCGTAGACCTCTATGCGGCGGCGAGGGAGGTCCGGCTTCGGGAACTCCTCGACCTCTTCCAGCAGAAGTACGCCCGGACTCGCTACAACACCGTCCATCTCCTGAAATCACTGGTGTATTTCGCGGACGCAGAAATGGACCCCATGCCCGACTTGCTGGCGCGGTTGTCGTGGGATGAAATCAAGGGGTTCTTCGTCCGGGAAGTACCGCGCCTGGGGTAGCTGCACCGCGCGGCCGGAAGAACGTGGCCCTGGCCGCCGCCAGAAAAATGGGGATTAAGTAGCCTGTCACCGAAGATCTTCGAGGCGGAGTTTCACGTCGGCTTTGGCCCAGGCGCGCTCGAACTCGCCCTTCACGGATTCGGCGGCGTAGGTCTTGCCCTGCGCCTTGAGGCTTTCGAGCAAACCGAACAGGAGGCGCCCGTTGCGGGGACCGAGGCGCAGGCCCTCGCGGAACACAGCCTCGGCGTCTTCCGGCTTGCCGGCTCGCAAGAGGGCCGCGCCGAGCGATTCGCGGATCGGGTAGAACCACGGCGGCGGCTCGTCGTAAACCAGCGTGTCCTGAAGCTCGACGGCGCGCCGCCAGTGAGGAAGGGCATCGGCTGCGTTAGGAGCGACCCTTGCCTCGAGGCTGGCAGCGGCAACTGTGAGGATGTCGGCGGCCTTGTTGTTGATCCATAGCCAATCCGCGGTCACTTTCGCGCGGGCCTCTTCGAAGCCCTGCTTCTCCCTGAGCGCCTCCTCCCGCCGGCCCTTGGCGGCCAGCGCGGTCGCCCGGGCGAATCGCCACAGGGCGGTGCTCGCGGGCAGGCGCGAATCGGGAGCCTTTGCGGCCAGGATATCGTCCCAGCGCGCGAAGCGCAGCATGGCGAACAGCGGCGCGGGCGCGACGGCGTCCACCATCATGGCCATCGATTCCACGTGCGGCGCGCCGGCGGAGGCCAGCGTTTCCGCGGCGCGGATCGCGTCGGCGTATCGTCCCTGCATCTGCCGCGCGTAGGCAACGAAATGGAGGTTGTGGACGTAGTAGCCGGCGTAGGGGCTGTTGGTGACGCCGGTCGCATCCATGTACTGCCGGTCCACTTCGGCGGCGCGCTCGTTGACGGCGGCGGCCGTTTCGAAATCGCCGAGCAGCAGCCAGATGTGAGCGGGCATGTGCACGAGATGGCCGGCGGCGGGGACGATCCCCATGAGCCGCTGTGCGCTCGGAATGGCGCGCTCCGGAGACGGCGAAGCTTCGACGGCGTGGATGAAGAAGTGGTTGGCGCCGGGGTGGTCCGGGTTGCGGCGGAGCACCATCTCCAGAATGCGAACCGCTTCTTCCGTGCCCTCGGCGGGGACGCCGGCGGCGCTCCACCATCGCCAGCGCAAGGGAATCATGAGGCTTTCGGCGAGAAGCGTGGCCGCGTCGAGATCGTCCGGGTACCGCCGGCTCAGATCGCGCATGGCGGCGATGTACTCGGCGGGACGATACTCGGGGCAGCGGGCCGCCGCCGCGTCAAACCAGGCGCGCTCGTGCTCCGGCGCTTTGTCTCGCAACGGTCTGCCCTGATCCACCGCGGCGCACGAAGCCTTCATGTCGGTGTCGCCGTCGACATCCATGTTGATGTGCGGGCCGGTGGCCATGGCCATGCCCCACAGCGGCATGATGGCGTTCGCGTCGAGCTCGGCTGCACGCCGGAACGAGCGCAGCGCCTCATACCGGTTGAAGCCGTAAAGCAACCGCAGGCCCTGATCGAAGAACTTCTGCGCCTCAGGACTGCCGGTGGCGATCGGGTGATGGTGGACGCCGAGGCCGGGGAGCAGCGTCGGCGGCTTTTCCGCGGGCGGTGCGTGGTGGTGCTGGGCGAACAGAGCGAAAGCGGGAAGAAACCAAACCAATTCTTTCAACATCGCGCCTCTGAGAACCACCTTGCTGACAATGTACACGGCTGGGGGGAGAATGGCAACCGGCTCTGGGGATGTCGCGTCTACCACCGCGAAGCCGGCCTTCCTCCCGCTCTCGGACACGCCGGTAGCGCGTGTCAGTACGCCCAGGCCGAATCGTCCGCCCTCCGGATCGTCGGCCGCAGCCGCCGGAGATACGGATACTTCTCCGCCGCCGCTTCGTTGACGTCGATCCCGAGTCCGGGCCGGTCGTGGATGGTGACGTGCCCGTCTTTGTACTCCGGCGTGGCGGAGAATACTTCGCGGACGGCGTCGCCCCAACCTGTCGAGTACTCCTGGATTCCGAAGTTCGGCACGCTGAGGCTCACGTGACAGTTGGCCATGTGCGCCACCGGCGAGATGTTGCCCGGTCCGTGCCACGCGGTCAGGATGCCGTAAGGTTCGGCGATCGCCGCGATCTTCTTGCCGGCCGTAATGCCGCCGCAGTGGACAAGATCGTGGCGCAGGTAGTCGATCAGGTGCTCGGTGATCAGACTCAGACCGTCCCATTGTCCGGTGTAGGCCTCGCCCATTGCGAGCGGCGTGCTCGATTGCTGGCGGATGATGCGGAACGTGTCGAGGTGTTCCGGACGCAGCGGGTCTTCGAAGTAGAAGAGGTTGTACGGCTCAACCGCCTTGGCCAGCACGATCGCCTGGCTGGGCGTGATGCGCTCGTGGACATCGTGGAGTAAGTCGATCTCCTCGCCGGCGGTCTTGCGCAGGTGCTCGAGCAGTTTCGGCAGCGTGCGGACATACGGACCCGGCTCCCAGGTCTCGACCGGCGGGACCCCGGCGGCGTGGGCTTTTTCGGTGGCCGCGCGCTGTCGTTCTGAGGGCGGGAACGCGTAGCCCGATTCGGCCCCCGGCGGCGCTACCTGCACCTTGATGACTTTGTAGCCCTGCGCCATCAGCTTTCGCACGCCGTCCTCGACCTCCTGGAAGCTGCGGCCGCCGGTGCTGGTGTACGTGAGCAGGCGCTCGCGGGCCTTGCCGCCAAGCAACTCGTAAACCGGAAGCCCGGCGACCTTGCCCTTGATGTCCCACAGCGCCATGTCGATGCCGCTTATGGCGGACATGTGGACGGAGCCCGAGCGGTAATACGGGAGGTGGAACAGCGTCTGCCAGATGTCTTCGTGACGCATCGGATTGCGGCCGATGAGCGCGGGCTTGAGGTGCTCGTCGAGGAAAGCGGCGATGCCAAGCTCGCTTCCCGAGCACGTGGCATCGCCCCAGCCGTACAGTCCCGGCTCGCTGGTGGTGATCTTCACCAGCACGAAGTTGCCAAGCACGGCTCGGGACGGGTTGCTCACAAGGACCTGAACGTCCGTGATCTTGAGGTTCGGCGGAACACCGGAATCGGCGCGGACCGGAAGCAACGCCGGGCCGGCGAGGGTGGAAAGAAACTGGCGGCGGTTCATGGAAAGATTCTATTACTGACAGGCGGAATCTTCGCCTCGGTGGCGCAGGCTTCAGCCTGTGCAGGGCAGGCGAAATCGCCTGCCCCGCCGCTCAGCGGATGCTGACCGACACGATGTTCGACGGCTGTCCGTCCACCACCATCACGATTGGGACCTCGCCGCGCCCGAGCAGTGTGCGCGGCAGCGGGCCGGCGTTCACCTGGTCCAGTCCCACGTATTGCTCTTGCGCGCCCGCGAAAGTGACGGGCACGCTCACGCCGCCGACCTTGACGCTGACTGCCGAAGCCCCGCCGGCTGCGCGTAGACCGGTGCCGAACAGCATCAGGTGAACCTGTGCGTCTTCCGAGCCGAAATCGATTGGTTCGGCGCTGCAAGTTCCAGGACCACCCGGGCAATCGAAGACATCTTGGATGGTCTGCGATTGGTCGGCCGCCACGTGGACCGCCACCGCGGCCGCCACGCCTTGTCCGCTCCAGTTCGCCGAGAACAGGGACGGCGCCACCGGCGCGATCGCAACGGCGCCCGAGATCGTGAGTTGGTCCGCGGTTGAGACGATGACCGTCGCCGTCCCGGGCGCTGCGCCCGCCGGAATCAAGAAGTTGATTTGCGTCGGAGACGCGTAGAACAGAGGCGCGTTGCGCTCCGTGCCGGCGGAGTCCTTGACCCGCACGGTCGTCCCCGCCAGAGAGAACGGCAGCGGCAGCGAGACAGCTTCTTCCGTGCCCGTGGCCATCTTCTCTCCAAAAATGCTCGCGATCGACTCGGGCGCCACCGCCGTGCCATCGTAACTCGCGGCGGAGACGGTGGTCAGGCCCGTGCTGAAACCCGGGTCTTCGGGCAGCCGCGCCGGCGTTTCGAAAATGTCGTTGCTGAAGAACGACCGGACCAGCACGTTCGCGTTGCGAATGGCCGCTCCGCCGGTCGCGAAGAAGCCGGCGATCTGATCCTGGGCGGCCTTTGCGATCAACAAGCCTGCTGCGCTGGTGATGTCCACAAGGTACCCGTGCGGGTTCTCGGAGAGGTTCGGAGCTTCCTGGCGCGCGAGGTCGTGGCGGTACAGTTGACTGCTTCCCCGCATGTCCGCGCCGCGGATCAGCGCGCTGTTCTGCGGATTCGGCACGGTGCGGTCGCCTCTCGCGAACTGCCAGAGCACGGGCTTCGGCGGAACGCCGGCGAGCGGCGACCTCTTCAGGTGCGGAGCGTACGCCGTCGGGTCCCCCGATTGCTGGAACCATTCGATCAGCTCCAGCACGTTCTGAATCTCCACGGCGCCGGGCACGTCCGCGACTTTCACCGGCTGATCACGCAGCACGTAGTCCTCGTCGAAATCGGCGCCGGCATTCAGCAGCGGCGGAGTCCGCGCCTCCAGGTAGTCCTTAACAAGAAAGCGGAACTCCGGGCTCCATCGCCCGACATCGGTCACTGAGCCTCCGCCGACGTTCAGCGCTGCGGCCCGCACGTCCGGCTCCAGCGCCGTCAGCACCGTGCCGTACAGGCCTCCCAACGACTGGCCCGAGTAGTAAATGCGGTTTCCGTCGAGGTCGGGCGAGCCGTCGTCGTCCAGATCGATGCCGGCGCGGATCGCTCGCACCAGTTGCGCCAGGTCGATCACCGTCTGCCGGATGCAATCCCGCAAGCCGACCGCCACCGGGGTGATGATCAGGCAACCTTCCCGCGAGTCGATGGAGTTGTCTCCGTTCAGATCCACGCTGCGGCCGCCGGCGGTGAGAGTCGTCAGCCCCTGGAACCCGAATAGGTCGATCGTGCTCTGCGGGCCCGAGCCGTGTCCCACGGCGTTGATCGCTATCGTGGCGAAGCCCTCCTTCGCCAGTCCGTTCGCGACCAGCGTCGGCGCTCCGAACCGGCTGTCGTTCAGGCCGTGGCCGAAAATCGCCACCGGATAGCCGCTGGCCGGCTTCGCCGTCTTCGGGAGCAACGTGTGGAAGGAGATCTTCGTGGATTCCTGCGGCAACGCCACAGTCACAGCAGTCGGTGTCGCGGGGATGGTCTGACCGGCGTCGAGGAAATTGGGGGATGTGTACGATCCGAAGACGACGCGGTCAACCTCCGGCAGAAACAATATCGGCGCCGGCAAAGTGAAATCGCTGAACTCCGGCGGGCTGACCTTCACCTGCGAGCGCAGAGTAATCGAAAACAGCTCCGAAATGCGAAACGTGTTCGCGGGGCTCTCCAGTTGCACGCTAGTCGGTGTGCTCTGAATCACGTCCCGGGCCCGCTCGAGCCACGACGTGGCGCTCATCGTGGTGAACAGCGAAGCGCCCACAACATTCCCCGGAACGCTGGCCTGCGAAAGAGCGCTCGCCAGTTGCGAACAGTAGGCGTTCGGATGCGGCGGCGTGATGCACGCGGTGAAGTCCGGATCCGGGCCGACCGGATCGCTCGCCAGGTCGAGCACGGCGTCGGTCACGACGAGCAGATAGCGGCGGTGCTGATCCAGTACCTCGTCGGATTCGGCAAATGCCGTGTTCGTGGACGGATCGTGGACCAGTTGATTGACGCCCGAAACATAGCCGCCCGGGTGCAACCCCGGCTCTTCTCCGGTCAGGTTGTCCAGCCAGACGAGGAAGATCCCGCCCTTGAGCGTGAATCGGTTCACTGGCGCCGAGAAGCCAAGCCTGACGCGCGGCAGCAGGCTGAAGCCGTCCAACTGGTTAAGCTGGCTGAGTTCCTGGCAGGTGCTCGGCTGCGACTCGCAATCCGGGAGCGGAAGATTGGGACGAAGCCCAGTCTTCTGAAGAAGGTCGGGGACCGTCAGAAAATCGGTCGGAAAGGGCCCGTCGTTCATGGACGACGGGGCAAAGCGGACTACTGTGCCGGCTGCCGGCGCCGTGATCGGCAGCAGCAGGCCGACGACGACCAGGACCGGAAGTTTCCTCCGCATGCGACCATTTTAAGCCGCGGCCGCCGGACTCCAGAGGCGCCGGTCAGCTTGCCAGGATCTCGCGCATGAACTGCGCCGTCTGCCCGATCTGGTCGTTGAAGCGCTGGTACATCCCGACGATGATGGCGTCGTTCGGCTTGATCCCCGCGAGTGCAACGGCGATCCGTTCCTTCACTTGCGCCGGCGAATCCACGGTGCGGCCGGCGGCCAGCACTTTGTAGGCCAGGCACGGCTTCTTCGCTTTGCGGATTGCGGCCATCATCTTGGGCGGGTCCGAGGGTAGGTAGATCTCGCCGAGCGGCATCTGACCGCCGAGGATTTTCTCGAACTCGGCTTTCGGCCGGATCATGTAGTAGAGACTGGTCATGTAGTAGTCCACATCCCAGCCCTTCTGCTCGGCGTAGTCCACCTCGGCTGGATTGTGGCAGGACAGGCCGACCATGGCGCCGGTGTCGCGGATGCGCTTCAGGTAGTCGAGCGAGCGGTCAAACTGGCCGGCGTCCCAGAAGCGATTCGTCGAGACGCCGTGCTGCGCGATGCCGAGCGGTTTGAGCTTCATGGCGCGTTTCAGCATCTCGGGCTGCTCGTTGAAGTTCGGGCGCGACAGGAGCAAAAGCTGGAGACTGCCGCCGCCATCCTTGTACCGCAGCCAGTCTGTTTCCAGGCGCTCGCTCCAGCTTGCCTGCCACGTGTTCAGCCCCCCTCGCTCGAGTTCGCGGAGAAACGCCAGGACGCGCTCGGTAGTGTGGTACTCGCCCATGTGCGCCGAAAACAGGTAGTTGAAGTGCGAGTATCCGTAGATGGTGTTGGCGCCGGCCACCAGGCGCGTGATGCGGTGCCGGCCGAACGGCACGGTCGGGAGGAGCGGTCCGGGCGTGGCCGCCGGCATCTCGCCGCCCGGCGCCGGGGTCTGCGCCGAGGCGCTGTTGGCCGCCCCGATCCAGGCCGCCAGAGTCCCGGCGCCCTTCAGCAGGTCGCGCCGCTCCATGGCGATGTCGTCGACAGGCTCGATCTCGATCATCCAGTTCACGTCGGCTCTTGGGTCGCGTTCCATGGCTCGCCTCCAAATGCTCTATTGTTCCACCAATCGTTCCTCAACGCTCTAGCAAGCGGAAGCGTCTACTCATAGGGAGGCGTGGCGCCGTGCCCTTGCGCTACGCTATAGACATGCCGGACAGAAGGGACCACCGGAAGAATCGTTGCGGTTTCACTCTCATCGAGCTGCTGATCGTCATTGCGATCATCGTGATTCTGATCAGCGCCGCAGCACCGAAGTTCAGCCAGATCCTGATGAACGCCCGCGAGACCGCCGCGGCGCGCCACATCACTACCATCCACACGGCCCAGGCGCAGTACAACTCCCAGTTCGGCCGTTACGCCGTTTCCCTGGCCGAACTCGGCCCGCCCACCAGCGGCCAGGCCGGCCCGGCGGCGTCCGACCTGATTCCACAGGAACTGGCCTTAGGCACGAAGGGCGGCTACAAGTTCGTGCTGGAGGGCACCCCATTGGGATACAAGGTCGTCGCCACTCCAACCGCCTTCGGCAACACCGGCCGGCGCACCTTCTATTCCGATCAGACGATGGTCATCCGCGAGAATTGGGGCCAGGAGCCGGCCAGCGACAAGAGCCCGGAAATGAAGTAGGCACAGGCACGAGTGTTACTCTGACCTTCGCAGGTGGGTGACTGTTTCAATGTGGTAGGTCTGGGGAAACAAGTCGATCAGGACGAGCTTCTCAATGCGATAGCCGGCTGAGAGCAGCGGCCCAAGGTCCCGCGCCAGCGTCGCCGGGTCGCACGACACGATCGCCATCCGCGGCGGCCGCAACCTAACTAACTGCCGGACCACGGACTTGGTGAGCCCGGGGCGGGGCGGGTCGGCGAGCAGAAAATCAGGGGCGGCGTCCAGGCTCAGCAGAAAAAGGTCGGCCTGCGATTTGACTGCCTTCACACAGACACTGGCGCGCTCCGCGTTCCATTCCAGGTCTCGAATCGCCGCCGAGCCGGTTTCGACCGCCGTCGCCTGCCGGAACCGCCCTGCCAGCGGCAGCGAGAAGAGCCCGACGCCGGCGTACAGATCCACCGCCGCCGAGCCGGCCGCGTCGCCGAGCGCGCACTCCACCAGCTTGTCCGTCAGGAACCGGTTCACCTGGAAGAAGGAGTTGTGGCTGACGCGGTAGACATAACCGGCGGCGGCGTAGTCGAGCGACCCCTCTGCCGCGCCGGGGATTCGCTCGGCGCACCAGTCGAAGAACCGCCGCGCCACCGGACGGTCCGCCTCGCGCACGGTGAGTTGCACTTCGCGCTCGTTGGTGAACAGTTCGACGGAGCGCACGAATCGGGGAAACCGCCGGTCGCCGACCATCTCGCGCAGGACGGAGAGCGCCTCGTTGATCTTGGGCGAGGAAATCGGGCACCGCTCGACCGGGCAAAGCCGGTGTGAGCCGGCTTCGAGGTAGCCGATGCGGCCGGCGACAAGGTGGAACTGCGCCCGGTTCCGATATTCCCATGGCGGGGATGCGATGGTTTCGATTTCCGCGGGGGCCTCAAGCTTTCCGACGCGCCGGAAGACCTCGCGCAGGACGGCCTTCTTCTGCTCGAGCTGAAACTCGTAGCCGGCGTGCTGGTAGTGACATCCGCCACAACGCGTGAAATAAGGACACAAGGGAGGACAGCGCTCCGGGGCCGGCCCCACGATATCCTCTACCCGGGCCTCCAGAAGTCCGGACCTTTCCCGCCGCACGGCCGCTCGCACTGTTTCTCCGGGAAGGACGAATGGCATCAGGACCGCCCGGCCCTCCGTCCGCGCCAGGCCGGCGCCGCCATAGACCCATTTCTCAATGTGCAGCTCGCGCCCGGCCAACAGCGCGTGGTTTGTTTCGGGGTGTCCCATCGCGTAGGATAAGAATTCGTCTCTCCTAGCATGAAAGCACGAGTCTTTTCCGGCGTCCAACCTTCCGGCGACCTGCACATCGGCAACTACCTGGGCGCGCTCAAGAACTGGGTCAAGATTCAGTACGACTACGAGAGCATCTACTGCATCGTCGACCTGCACGCCGTCACGATCTACCAGCAGCCGGAAGAGCTGCGCGCGAAGATTCGGGAGCTGACGGCGCTGTTCCTGGCGGTGGGCATCGATCCGAAGCACTGCGCCATCATCGTGCAATCCTCCGTCCCCGCGCACGCCGAGCTGGCCTGGATGCTCACCTGCGTCACGCCGATGGGCTGGCTCAGCCGCATGACGCAGTTCAAGGCGAAAGCCGAGAAGCAGGAGACAGTCGGCGACGGGCTGTTTCAGTACCCGGTGCTGATGGCGGCCGATATTCTCCTCTACCAGGCGGCGATCGTGCCGGTGGGGGACGACCAGGCCCAGCACCTGGAACTCACGCGCGACATCGCGGAGCGCTTCAATTCGCTGTACGGCGAGACGTTCGTGGTGCCCGAGACCAGGCTGCCGACGGTGGGCGCCCGCGTCATGGGGCTGGACGATCCGCTCAAGAAGATGAGCAAGTCGGAAGCCGCCGCCGGCCACGCGGTGGCGCTCCTCGACCCGCCGGAGGTGATCCGGAAGAAGATCATGCGCGCCACCACGGACTCAAATCCGGCGGTGGACTACGACGCGCTCGGCGCCGGCGTCGAAAACCTGCTGAACATCTTTCAGGCGTTCGGCGACTGGACCGAGGAAAGGACGCGCGCGCATTTTTCCGGCATGCGCTACGGCGAGCTGAAGAAGCAGGTCGCCGACATGGTGATCTCCCACCTCGATCCGCTCCAGCAACGCTACCGGCAGATCACCTCCGAGCCGGGCTACGTCGACGAGGTTTTGCGGGAGGGCGCGGAGCGCGTGTCCCCGATCGCCAATGCCACAGTGGAACTCGTGAAGCGACGGATGGGCCTGTACACGCGCTCCTGAAATGGCCTCCACGCCGGTTTCCTTCTCCGCCTACTGGAGTCTGATCAAGGAGAACCGCAACTTCCGCCTGCTCTGGTCCGCGCAGATCATCAGCGAGCTGGGCGACTGGCTGTATTCGATTGCCATTTACAGCCTGCTGCTCGAGCTGACGGGGAGCGCCAGGTCGGTGGCGTTCGCCTTCGTTCTCCAGGTGCTGCCGCAGTTCTTCATCGCCCCGGCCGCCGGCGTACTGAATGACCGCATGAGCCGCAAGCGCGTCATGATCTTCGCCGACCTCGTGCGGGCGGCGGTGGTCTTCTCCATGCTGTTCGCGCAGACGCGCGACCTCGTCCCGGTGATTTACGGGCTGCTGTTCGCCGAGACGCTGATGTGGGGCTTCTTCGAGCCGGCGCGGAGCGCGGTGATTCCGAATATCGCTCACGGATCCCAGGTCCTCGTCGCCAACACGCTGTCTTCGACAACCTGGTCGGTCAATCTCGCGGTTGGCTCGGCGGTCGGCGGCGTAGTCGCCGTCGCTTTCGGGCGTGACACGGTGTTCGTCATCAACGCCCTGTCGTTTCTGGCTTCGGCGTATGTTCTCCGGGCCATGCGGTTCGAGGAGCCGCACGTTGCCGCCGCGCCCCCGATGAAGCTGCGGGACCTGACCGATTTCTCGCCGGTCGCCGAGGGGCTGCGCTACGTGGCCGGCGACCGGCGCCTGCTGGCTACGCTGCTGGTGAAAGCGGGCCTTGGCTTCATGGGCACCAACTGGGTGATCCTTCCAATCCTCGGCGAGCGGGACTTCCCTGTTTCGCTCGGCCGGCTGGACCCGCAGCGCGCCGGCATGCTTGGCATGAGCCTGCTGATGGGCGCCCGCGGGGTTGGAGCGCTGCTGGGGCCGCTGTTCGGCGGCCGGTGGGCCGGGAATGACGAACCGCGGCTGAGACTCGGGATCCTGTTCGGCTTCCTCGCGGGTGTGGCCGGCTACCTGGCCTTGGGCGCCTCGCCGTCGATGCAGATCGCCTTCCTCGCGGTGATTCTGGCGCATGCCGGCGGCTCCACCATTTGGGTCTTCTCGACGACCCTGCTGCAAACCCATACCGACGACCGATTTCGCGGGCGGGTGTTCTCCGCCGATTACGCGTTCCTGGTGCTGACCATGTCCGGGGTCAGCTACGCCGCCGGCCAATTGATCGACTTGGGCATCTCGCCCCGCCAACTCGCGGCGATGACCGGCGTATTCGGACTGCTGCCTCTGTGCTCCTGGGCGCTCGCCTTGCGCCTGTGGAAGAAGCCCTAAGAAGCTGGATGCTCTTCACAGCGTCTTGTTCTTGATGGGTCTGACGGGCCCGCCAGGCTCGGCGTACTTGTGGCGCTCAGCGGTCCACCGCGCCTGGCCGTACTCCTCCAGGCCGGCGGTCCCTTCCATCACGCCGTCCCGCACAATGCCGGCGAACTCATACCGGATGCGCGTGCCCTCGTACCTGTGCGAGCTGTGGAAGCGGATCTCGTTGCCTTCGACCGCGCCCGCGATGTCGCCGGCGAGCACGTCGCCCCGGTGGGTTCCCGTGAGCGAGTTTTCCTGCTGCTCGAGCACGAGGGTGTGCGCCGCCGTGCCGAGGAGGAACTCCAGGCGAACGTCCCACTGCCCGGCGACGTTTGCCGGCGGGTCGGCGGGCGGTTTCGCGCGAGCGATCTTCGGCGGCCTCGACAGCACGGAGTGAATCCGCTCGGCAGCGATCTTCTCGTCGCCGGGCGTCATCATGTACGGCATGATGGTGATCGTGCTTGGGCCTTCCGCCCGGGCGTCTCCGGTCGCGCCGCCGAGCACGATGCGCGGGTCCTCGTTGTACAGGATCTCCTGCGCCTCCTTGCCGTAGATCCCGAGGCGGGCCCCGTCCCAGATGATCCGCAACTGCGGGGCGCGGTTGGACAGCCCGTCCGGCTGCAAGACTTCCGTGGTCACGCCGCCGATGGCCGTGACCCGGCGGGCGATGTGGTCCAGCCACGACTGCCAGGTACGCCACTCGGCGTCGTGGTCGCGCTTCATCCACATCTCCACCGCCGCCAGCATGCCCATGATCTCCTCCTTGCCGACCTTCATCGGCCGGCCGAAGGCGTGGTGCGGCGCCGAGTGCAGCCAGGCGGCTTTCAGCAGGTCCTTCTGCCCGAGAAGGATGCCCGCGCACTGCGGTCCGCGAAGGCACTTGCCGCCGCTGTAGGCGACCATGTGCGCGCCGCGCTTGAGGTGCACGTTCGGCACGGCGAGGTGCTCGGCGGCGGCGTCGACGAGCACCGGCACGCCTCGCTTCCGGGCGGACTGCGCAATCGGCTCCAGGCCGAACGGCCCGGTGTCTTCCGGGCAGCCGAGCACCATGATCATCGCCGTGCGCGCGGTGCAGGCTCGCTCCAGCTCGTCGAGATTCTCGACTTCGATGATCTTCACGCCGAGCATGCGCACGGCGTGGTCGTAGACGTTGCGCGAATAGCCGGGGATGATGACTTCGTTCTTGAGGCCGGTGAGGTCGGGCAAGCGCTGGAGCTTCTCCGGATCGGCGCCGGCGATGCAGGCGGCGGTGGCGTGCGCGAGGGCCGCCGCGCAGCCGGCGGTCACGATGCCGAACTCCGCGCCGGTCAGCTCGGCCAGCCGCTTGCCGACCGCGTCCATCAACTCATCGAGATGGATGTAATGCCGGGAGGCTTCCTCCATCGCCCGCTTCACTTCGGGCAGTGTCAGCGAGCCGCTGACGATGGTGAAGGTGCCCTTGCAGTTGATCAGCGGCCGGACGCCGATGGACTGGTAGATGTTCGGCCCGATTTCGAGGCGCGCGGCGGACCCGCTCCGGATGCCGAGCAGTCCGCCGGCGGCCAGCCAGCCAGTCCGGAACAAGTCGCGGCGAGTAGGGAAATAGAATGGAAGGCGCATGACGCCATCATGCACCCCGCCGCGCCGGTGAGCAACCGGCTACACCTTGTGCTTGTCGTAGTCGAACGGCTCGTTCACCAGGTGCAGCAGCGGTTCGAGCCCCTTTTGGAGGTAGTAGGTCTTCAGGGGGGTGCGTTCGAAGTCCGTCAGCCGGCGGGGGACCGGCCCTTTATCGGTCCACTCGTAGACCGGAATCTCCCACGGGTTGAAGGTGTCGCTGAGACCGCGCTCCTTGGCGATGCGGTAGAGGTTGACGTTGCCCGGCTCGTGGCCGCCCAAGTACAGCCCGATCACGTCCAGCCGGAACTTGTCCTTGCCGAACATCACCAGGTTGGCCAGGTAGTCGTGGCCGAAGGCGAAGCCGTCGCCGTCGCGCGCGTAGATCCCCTCGATCATCGCCAGTCCGGTGTGCAGCACGCTCATGTTGTCGCAGGTCTTGTGGGCCCAGATTTCCTGGTGCACCGGGCTCAGCTCGGCCTGGCTGTCGTAGCGGCAGTAACCCATTCTCCGGTGCCGCTCGAAGAAATCTTTGATCCGCTCCTCGGCGCGCGGCTCGATGTCCGCTTTCATGATTTCCGGAACCCCGATGACGCCGCGCCAGCCGTAGCAGAAGCGGACGAAGGGAATCACCACCAGCCCTTGTTCGTTCTTCACCGACTGGGTGAGGCACATGCCGTGCGCCTTCCACTTGGCGATGTTCAGCAGCCAGGTGTCCGGCTCGCCCACCGGGGCATAGTACGGAATGCGCTTGTAGATGATGCCGTCCGGCACCTTGTACCAGTTCATCTGGAAGCTGTCGCGCATATGGCGATCGAACCGCTCGCACTCGTTCATCTCGATGCCGTGGCGGAGGTTGATGTCCAGGTAGCCGCGCCAGTTCCAGGTGTGGTAGTTGTTCGCCTCGATGAAGTGGAACTTCTTGAGCCCGAGTTCCTTGAGGCCCATCACCATGCCTTCGTAGAACTGCGGGTCGGTGCCGGTGCCCCAGTTCTCCTCATGGGGCCGAAGCCTGGTGCGAACGCTGGTCTGGTTGGGCTTCAAGACGATGCGATGGGTGACCGGCACGCCGGGTGCGTCCTTGGGAACGAAGATCTGGCGGGCCAGCGACAGGCCCTCGCGCAGCTTGGCCTCGGCGTCCATCTTGTGCGGCACACGGGTGCGGCGGAGAAACACAGCCTTGGGGTGCGCCTCGATAAACGGGTGGAGGCCGAAGTAAGGTTTCGGAGACCGGCCCGGAGATGCGTGGACCACCGCCGCGGCGGCTCCGCCGGCCGCCAGCGTTCCGGCGCGAAGAAATTCCCGTCGGCTCAGCACGGCTCCCTCTGTGTTGATGCTTTGACTTCCCTTTCTTAAGTCTACTTCGCCGCGGGCGATCCCGCCAAGTTTGGGCGCCTGGCTCACCCGGTCCGCAGCATCTCCTCCCAAGTGACCTCGCGGTGGAGTTCGTAGGCCATCCGTCCCAGGATGGAGGTCAGAGTGCTTATGCCGGCGTCGTGAGACATGTTATATAGGGCTTGTTCGCAAGAATACTGGTGTAGAAGGCTTCCACCGCGTCGATGGTGATCTCTCGCTTGGAGGTAATCTTCCGGATCAGGCTGGTGTCCTCCAACTTATCGTCATTCGCCAGGCGAGCGGCCGCGATCGGTCCGTGCAGCTTGAAGTAAGTGCGGGCTGTCTCGATCACACCCTTCGAGCCGAAGAACTGTTCTTTCACGTCACGGAATCCGGCCACGTATCTTGCACTGATGAGATAACCTTCGGCTCCATTGGGGTAAGTGTAGATGATGTCGTAGTGGTCGCTGATAACATCTCCGTAATAGCTCGGGTAGCGCAGTCCTCCCTTGCCTGTGGCCTTGACGGGGTGCGCGTTGGCAAACCAGTTGAGGGTGTCCAGGCCGTGGCAGTCACACTCGACGATGTCGCCGCCCGAGAGCTCCCTCCACCGGATCCAGAGCCGGATGCGCCGTTCCTCCTCGGGGATGTTGGGCAGCGGCAAGGTCTCGGGCCGAGTCAATCGCGGGACCCCGCCGAGGATCCAGAAGCTGATCATCATTCTCGGTTCGCCGAGTTCTCCGGCCTCGACGAGCTCGCGCGCTTGCCGGTACTCCGGGCTGAAGCGCTGCTGAAAACCGAACTGGATGGTCTTGGCGGGGTCGGCTTTCCGGCCGGCTTGCATGAGGCGCTGGACGCCGGCCACGCCGGCGCCGGCGGGCTTTTCGCAATAGATGTGCTTGTTGGCGGAGACGGCAGCCTCGAACTGCTCCGGGTGCAAGTAGACGGGGGTGGCGATGAGGACGGCGTCGGCTTTCTTGTCCGCGAGCAATTGCCGGTAATCGCGGTACGCCTTGGCATCGGCATGCTGAGGTGCGGAGGCTGCGGAACGAGGTTGAGTCGAGAACCGGCAGGCTGAAGCCTGCGCCACGATGTTGCCCGGCAGAGCTCATCGAACCGGCCGCACGTCCTTCAGCGCCACGCTCCAGCCGCCGTTGCCGCGGCCGAGGGCGTAGGGATCTTCTTCCAGGGCGACGGCGACATCCACTCGCGTACCGGGCCGCAGGTCGGCGGCGCGGCCGGTGAAGTTCCAGGCCTTGGCGAACACCGTCCGCCCGTTCTGTCGCAGCCCGACCCGGAGGTGCTTCTCCTTCCATACGGCCGGCTCGGCGGCGACTTCGACCCCGAGGGCGGCGAACAGCGGGGCGGGGTTTCCGAAGCCGAACGGCGCGAGCGACAGCACCTCGGCCACCGACTTCTCGTTGATCTCCCGGAAATCGAGACACGCGTCAAGCTCGATCTCCGGCACGATGTCGTCGGCCGTGAGGCGGGCCGCTGCGTACTCGTTCAGCCGGCGGCGGAACTCTTCGATCCGATCCGCGGGAAGCGCCAGTCCCGCGGCCTGCTTGTGTCCGCCGAAGCGCAGGAAGAGGCCGGGCATGGATTCGAGCGCTTCGAGCAAGTGAAACGCCGGGATGCTGCGTCCCGATCCGTGGGCCACGCCTTCTTCCGGATCAAGGCTCAGCACGATCGCCGGCCGGTGGTACTGCTCGACCACGCGGCTGGCCACGATGCCGACCACACCCCGGTGCCAGTTCTCCCCGGCGAAGACCAGCGCCATCTGCCCGCCGGTGACCGGAACTCGCTCGCACTCCGCCAGAATCGCCTGGACGATCGCCGCCTCGGCCTGCTGGCGCTCCTGGTTGAGCGCGTGAAGACGCGCGGCGAGCGCGCGGGCCTCCTCGGGGTCCTCCGTCAGGAACAGGTTGATGACGTCGATGGCGTCGGCCATGCGTCCGGCCGCATTCATGCGCGGCGCGATGCGAAAGGCAACCTGCCCCGCCGACGGCGCATCACCCTCGGCGAAGCCTGACACATCGAGCAGCGCCCGCAGCCCAGGGTTGCGCACCGAGCGCAGCCCGGCGAGGCCGAACTTCACCAGAACGCGGTTCTCGCCCGTCAGCGGGACGACGTCGGCCACCGTGCCGATAGCCACCAACTTCAGCAGCGACTCGGCCACGCGGCGCTGCTTCTCCAGCGGCCAGCCGTGCCGCTCGAACAACGCCTGGGCGAACTTAAAAGCCACCCCCACGCCGCACAGGTTTTTCTCGGGATAGGCGCAACCGGGGCGGTTCGGATTGAGCACCGCCAGCGCGGGCGGTAACTCCGCGTCAGGCAGGTGATGGTCGGTGACAATGACGTCGATGCCGAGTTCCCTGGCGCGGGCGACTGTGCTCGCCGAGCGGATTCCGGTATCGACGCTGAGCAGCAGCTTGACGCCGTCGGCCGCCGCCTGCTCCACCACGCCGGCCTGCATGCCGTAGCCTTCCCGGATGCGGTGCGGAACGTGGAACCACGCCTGGCCGCCGAGCATCTCGATGGCCTTCTTGAGGATGACCACCGAGGTAGTCCCATCCACGTCGTAGTCGCCGTAGAGCAGGATGTTCTCGCCGCCGGCGATGGCGCGGTGCATGCGCTCGACCGCTTCCTTCATGCCGAGCAGCAGGAACGGGTCGTGCAGATCGTCGAGCGTCGGGCGGAGAAACCGGCGCGCGTGCTCCGGATCGGCGTAGCCCCGCGCCGCCAGCACGCGCGCCGCCGGTGGCTGGATGCCGAGCGCGCGGGCCAGGGAGCCGGCGCTGGTTGGGTCAATTTGGGGAAGCAGCCAGCCGATGCGAGGCCGTTCCGGTTGAGAACGCGAGTGATGCCCGCTCGACTGTGGGCAGGCGAAGCCGCCTGCCCCACCATTGGCCGGCCCAATATTCATGATCCAGGGTGTGTGGTCGGTCGAGACAGCATGTCAGTTCCTGGAGAAGTATCCGCCGAGAGGTTCTTCGTCTTCCTCTTCGTCTTCGTCCGGGAGGTAGCTGTCGATTTGGTCGTTCACCGACATGAACTCCAGGCACCAGTCGGTGAAGACGTTAAAGAGGTAGGTGCGCCCGTCGTGGTCGAAGGACAACTCGATACCGCTGACGAGGCCCTGATAGACGCGCATCTCGCCTAGGCGGCGCTGGAGCGAGCGCTGCTCGTCCGGGTCCATCCCGGCGTCTTCGAGCCGGTCCAGCGCGTCGTCAATCTCCCCTTCCTGGAACTCCTGGTAGTGAAACGCCACCAGCTTGACCCCGAGATGGGCGGCGGCAGCGAGGAAAGCCTTGTAGTCCGGATGGCGCCGCGTGTCCCAGGAGACGGGGTTTTTGGAACTGACGAGACGAGAGAGGCCGTGGAAGGTGACGAAACCTTGCGCCCGCAGGTGCTCGAGGATCTCGTCCTTCAGGGTGTCCAGATTCGCCCTCATCAGCGTTGCGCCTGCACCAGGATGTCGCCGGCGGCGGCCAGGTCGCGCGCGGACGGGGTGACGATCGTCTTGGGTCCGATGTAGATCTTCTTCGACTGCCGGATGGCGGTGCGAACATCGTCCTCGCAGACGAAGTCGACGATGGCGATTTCCGGCGCGGGCGGCTTGGGCGCTTCCTGCTTCGGCGTCACCGCGCACGAGCAGGTGGGCGGCGGCGCCGGCGACGCGGCGGGGCGCGCTCGCGAGGCAAGGAAGCGGTCCACCACCTCGGCGGCGACATTGGCGATGGCGCTCGCGGCCACCACCGGCGCCGGCGCCGCCGGCTTAGCGGGCGCGCCGTCGACCCGAACGCCGCGCTTCGCCAGGTAGTCCTCGACAACCGCCAGGACCGCCTCGCGGTCTATCGCGGCGGGCTTCCGGACGGCCGGCGCCTGCGGAATCTGGAGCGCCTCCTCGACTCTTCGCACGGCGTAAGCCAGCCTCTTGGTGTTGAACAAGTGCTGCGGACCGACGTTGTCTCCGGTGCTGTTGCCGGCGGCGGCGCCGCAGCCGAGCGTCATCGACGGGAAGACGTTGGTCGTCAGCCCGACCGAGCCCTGCGGCGCGGAGGTGTTCACCAGCACGCGCATCGCCGGCATGCGCTCGGCGAATTCGCGGATGCGGGAATCGTCCTTCGAGTAAATGACGCAGGTGTGGCCCAGCCCGCCGAAGCGGGTGATCGCCTCACAGGTGTCGAGCGCGGCGTTCCAGTCCTTGACAAACAGCAGGGCGAGGACAGGGGACAGCTTCTCGACCGAAAGGGGGTGCTCTTTGCCGACGCCCTGGATCTCGGCGACGATGATCGACGTGTCGGGCGGCACGCTGAAGCCGGCCATTTCGGCGATCTTCCCCGGCGACTGGCCGACGCATTTCGGATTGATGGTCCAGTTCGGGGTGACCAGCAGCTTGCCGAGCGCCTCTCTCTGCTCGTCGGTGGCGAAGTACGCCTTGCGGGCTTTCAACTCGGAAATGATGGTGGCGCGGAGGGCCTGCTCGGCCACGATCGACTGCTCGCTGGAGCAGACGGTGCCGTAGTCGAACGACTTGCCGATGACGACTTTCTCGACCGCCTCGGGGATGTTCGCCGTCCGGTCGATCAACACGGCGACGTTGCCCGGGCCAACGCCGAAGGCGGGCTTGCCGCTGGAGTAAGCGGCGCGAACCATGCCGTGGCCGCCGGTGGCGAGGATGACCGCGGTTCGCGGGTGCTTCATCAGCGTCTGGGTCGCCTCGAGCGTGGGCGTGTTGAGGCACTGGATGATGTCTTCCGGCGCGCCGGCTTCCACCGCCGCGCGGTACAGGATGTCCGCCGTCTCGCAGGTGCATCGCACCGCCCGCGGGTGCGGGCTGATGACGATCGCGTTGCCCGCCTTGAGCGAGATGAGGACCTTGTAGATGACGGTCGAGGTGGGGTTGGTCGTCGGGACGATGGCGGCGACCACGCCGAGCGGAACGCCGTACTCGACGACTTTCTGCTCGGGGATCTCGCGGAGCTGGCCGACGCACTTCATGCCGCGCATGGCGCGGTTCAGGAAGTCGGCACAGAGAAGATTCTTGGCGACCTTGTCCTCGACGTTGCCGTAGGAGGTCTCCTCGACGGCCATTTCCGCCAGGCGCCGCGCGTTGGCCTGGCCCGCTTCGGCCATCTTCTCGACGATGGCGTCGATTTTGTCCTGGGAGAAGGCGGCATATTTCTTCCAGGCGGCGTAGGCGCGCTCGACCTTGGAATTGGCTTCCTCGATCGCCTTGGGGTCGTGTTCGTGCGGCATGGAAGGAACTCGAGGCTAGAGCGGCGGAGCGACCGCGGAGTCTACTTCTTGCCTTTTTCGGCTCCCGGGAGGATCTTTTCGACTTCGCCGTGCGGGTTGGGGATCACGTGGACGGCGATGAGCTCGCCGACGCGGCGGGCGGCGGCGGCCCCGGCGTCGGTGGCGGCCTTCACCGCGCCGACATCGCCGCGAACGGTGACGGTGACGTATCCGGCGCCGACATATTCTTTCCCGGTGAGCACGACGTTGGCGGTTTTCACCATGGCGTCGGCGGCCTCGATGGCGCCCACCAATCCTTTCGTCTCGACCATGCCGAGGGCTTCCATGTGCATCCTCCTGGAGCGCTGTTTGAGTAGACCCACCACGGTAGCACAACCCTACGCCGCCGCGCCAAGCTGGTATACTGTGCTGGTACGGCCCATCTCGAAGTCCGCCGTTGAAAGCAACTCGAAATGATCATCCTGTTGACGATCGTCCATATTCTCGTCTGTTTCTTCCTGGTAGTGGTAGTGCTGCTCCAGAGCGGCAAGGCCGCCGACCTGGCGGGCGCATTCGGCGGCATGGGCTCGCAGACGGCTTTTGGGCCGCGGGGTTCGGCGACGGTGCTTTCCAAGGCGACGACGGTGGCGGCGGTGCTGTTTATGCTGACCTCGATGACGCTGGCGATTCTGGCGACGCGCGGCGGCGCGGGCAGCACGCGCACGGTGCTCGAGAGCCACAAGCCGGCGCAGACACAGCAGGCTCCGGCCACGCCCGGCGCTCCGGCGGCCCCGGCGCAGCAGGCTCCGACGCCGGTGGACGTGCAGCAGATCCCGCCGTCGGGCCAGGGCCCGGGGGCTCCGAAGCCCGCGCCGGCGGAGAAGCAGCCCTAGCCGCCTCGCATCTCGGTGGACAGCGTACAATAGAGTGCAGGCAGGCAACACGCCACGAGTTCTCACCATGCGGAGGTGGCGGAATTGGCAGACGCACTAGCTTGAGGTGCTAGCGGGAGCAATCCCGTGGGGGTTCAAGTCCCCCTCTCCGCACCAAGACATCCACTGTGGCGCCCGATCGCAGCGGGTTTCTCTTTCTTGTGTTCCGTCCTTCTTTTCGCGGGATCCGGCCGAAGAAAGCACCTGCCGAATTTCCCAGGATGTTCGCCTCGTCCGAGGGCTACTGATCCGGCAACCGGAAGGTTTCGGTCATCCGCGCCCGGCGAACGAAGCGGGGCCGGCGAGGAAGAAGCCGGGATCATCGGCGCCATGGTCGCACACAGGTCACGCCGCGCGGGCGCTGCTAGACAGCAGGCGTGGGTAGAAGAAGCCGTAGATGCTCGTGACGATGAAGCCAATGAGAGGCAGCACGAAACAGATGGCCATGCTGTGGAATTCGTCGGCCAGCCAGCCCATGAGCGGCGGGGCGACAGCGCCGCCGACGATGGACATGATCTGGAAGGAGGCCGCCAGTTTCGTCTTCTCCCCCAGGTTGCGCAGGCTCATGGCAAAGATGAACGGGAACATGATCGACATGAAGAGCCAGCAGAAGGGCAGTATCCGCCAGGACATGTGGCGGACGTTGCCCATCACGAGCAGGATGATCGCCGTGTTGGCGATGCCGTAGATGCCGAGCATCCGGTGAGAAGGGATGACCTTGGCGAGGGCCGCACCGGAGAAGCGCCCGGCAGCGTACAGGACCATGGCAATGGTCACCACATAAGCCGCCGTGGCTTCGGGCGTGGCGGCGCCCGTGAAGCCGCGGTACCAGTCAAACAGAGGATCCGCCAAAGTCGCGCCCGTGGCGTCTGTCGTGATGGCGTTCTCCAGGATGTAGTTGACCGCGAAGGCGTTCACTCCCACCTGGGCAGCGATGTAGAGGAACTGGGTGATGGTCCCCCAGACGAAGTGGGACTGGCGGAGGAGGGGGTCCTGGTGGGCGGAGGGGTCTTCCTTCGATGAGCCATCTGCTCCAGGAGCTTCGATTACGGGGAGCTTGATGGCGGAGAAGACGCCGAACACGACCAACACCACGCATCCGAGCACGACGTAGGGGACGAGCAGGGGGCCGAAATCCGCCGCGGCCCCAACCTCGGCCCGCTTGCCGAAGAGGAGAACGCCACCGACCGTCGGAGCGAGGATGTAGGCGAGGGAGTTGAAGGCCTGGGCAACCGACAGGCGGCCGGCGGCGCCGTCCTTGGGGCCGAGCACGGTGACGTAGGGGTTGGCGGCTGTCTCGATGCAGGCCAGGCCGCTCGAGAGGATGAACAGGGCGAGGAGGAAGGCCCCGTACGTCTTGAAATAGAGGCCGGCGGGAATGAAGAGGAATGCGCCGATCGCCAGCACCACAAGCCCGAGCAGAATGCCCTTCTGGTAGCCGATGCGGCGGATCAGCAGAGCCGATGGGAAGGCCAGCAGGAAGTAGGCGCCGAACACCGAGGTCTGGATGAAACCCGACTGCGCCTTGCTCAGGAGAAGCAAGTTCTGGAAGTGCTTGTTCAGCACGTCGAGCATGGCATGGCAGAACCCCCAGATGAAGAAAAGGATCGCCACCATGAGGAAGGCGAATCGGAGCCGGGAGCTCCTGGAGGGAGCCGGGCCAGCGTTTTCTTTCATAGCGCGAGACCAGGGGCGGTGATCGTCCTGAGAACTCGGGATCGGTGAGCACACATACGTGAGCGCTCAAGCCCGGCCACCGAGAGCCCGGAGTCAGCAAGGAAGCCAAGCCGACTCAACGCTCCCGAAATCCAGACCATGCCGTGTTTGAGCACAAGCCCTGGATCGTATCACACTCAAAAATGGCTGCTCTCCCCGAGGATTTCTTGCCGGACACCTCAATGCTCGCCAAGGGCTGCCGATAAGCGGCCGGCGCGACGAAGGCCTTCCGGCTCCCGGCCGAGGCGCTCCGGGATGGTTCGGATGGGACGGCGGATCGAACAGACGAGACGCGGACCGTAATGGACAACCGGCGGGTGTAGACTTTGTTTCAGGCCGGTACCCCGCGGTGGGGCAAGCCGGCTAGGTAACTCCTTTGACCGCGCAGTAGAGGAAGGTGTCCGATGCCAACCTACGTGACTCTCTTCAAGTGGACCGAGCAGGGCGTCAGGGATATCAAGAACGCCCCTGCGCGGTTCGAGGCCGCAAAGCAGCTCACGGAAGCCATGGGAGGAAAGGTCCTCGGGCTGTACGTCACGATGGGCGATTACGACATCGTCGCAGTGACCGAGGGGCGGAGCGACGAACTCGCCGCAGCCATTGCCCTCTCGATTGCCTCGAAGGGCAATGCCAAAACGACCACGATGAGGGCGTTCACCGAGAGCGAGTTCGCTGAAATCGTCAAGAATGTGAGTTAGGGTCCCGCCGCAAAGCGGGCCGGCAAGCGACGAGCAAATGAGCTAGAGAGATCCTCCGGCTCCAAGCGGCCTAGCGCCGGGGCCGGGGGGTAAGGTGTGCGCAGCCGGGGATTCGTCGCGGCCTGCTCGCGCCGGGACGTTCCGCTCCGGAGCGACGGAGGCCGCGACATCAGGTCCTCTAATGATCGCTGCCATCTCATTGTCGGAGAGCTTCGGCGCGACGCGGTGGTGTCTCGGATTCTGCTTGCCGCTGTCCCAAAACGTCTTCCCGTCCGCGGTTTGCCGCAAAGACCCGCCGCTGTCAACGCGAAAATGCTGAGGCCGTACGGCGAACATCACCGCCACCTGGTCCCAACTTGAGCGTCCCGCCTGAATTGCCGACGCGGACCTGGACTTTTGGGCTCGAAACAAGCTTTCAGCCGGGCAAAACCCACTCCGGACCGCCGCCGCCGATCTGAACGGAGACGGACTTGCGGATCTGGCCGTCGCCGACTATGCCGGCAAGATGCACTTACTGGCAGGACTGGATCCGGAATCTCTCCGGCACGATGGCCGTGCCGACGCACTCCGCTGAGCGGTCCACATGCAACACCTCCATTGCCGAAAACCCGGTCATTGGAAATGGGTAATGCCAGTTGCCAAATAGAAATACCATGCAACCATGGTATTCATGCGCGGTCGGGTGATCCTCGACAAAGCGGGCCGAGTCGTCCTCCCGAAGACCCTTTCGCGACGAGCTGCACTTGCGCCCCGGCGACACCCTCGACCTCCTGGTGGAAGGCGAGCAGGTGACGATGAAGCCCCGGCGATCGACGCCACCCTTGCAGAAGGAGAGGGCGTCTGGGTACTCCGCACCGGTGAGCCGCTCACCGCAGCCCAAACCCGCGACACGCTTCGCGGCATCCGGGAGCGGCGCGCCCGCTACAATGCCGGAGGCCAGGGGTGAAGGCGCTGCTCGACATCTCTGTCCTGGTCGCGGCGTTTTACGGCGACCATGAGCACCACGCCTCGAGCCTCGATGTTTTCGTCCGTTTCGGAAAGAGAAAAATGGCTGCTGCGCCGCCCACAGCCTTGCCGAGGTCTATGCCACGCTCACCAGCATGCCGGGGAAGCATCGCGTCGGCGGAGACGCCGCCCTTTTGTTCCTGCAAGACATCCGCGACCGGCTGACGCTCATTGCGCTCGACGAGGACGAGTATTTTCGGACGGCGGAACAGGCCGCGCAGCAGCCTCGCGAGCGGCGGGATCTACGACGCGCTTCTCGGCTCCTGCGCGCTCAAGGCGGAAGCCAAGACGCTGTACACGTGGAATCCCCGGGATCTTCTCCGGCTGCCCGGGTCCATCGCCAGCCGGGCGAAACGGCCCTATCACAGCGCATGAGTGGCGATCTCATTCCGTGCGATCCACGCCGCTCTATCAGCGCGCGGGCTGAACCACCTCACCGCGCCGGTTCCGGTCCCGTGGGCGGCGGCTGATTCCTGATCCGGGCGATGGCCGATTGGGCGATCCAGCGGACGCGGATGTGCTCGCGGAGGCGTTCGAGCAGCGGCAGGGCGGGTGACGCCGCCGGGCCGATGGCGCCGAGCGCGGCGGCAATGCTCCGCAGCACGTGCGGGTGCATGTCCGGCTGAGCGGCCTCGATCAGCGCGGACACCGCCGGCGCCGCTTTCTCTCCCAGTTGCGCGATCGCGTCCGCCGAGGCGATGCGCACGTTCTGATCGGCGTCCTTCAGCCGTTCGATGAGCGCGGGCAGCGCGGGCTCGGCGCACAAACCGCAGTTGCGCAGGGCGACGGCGGCGAGGCCGCGCACCACCGGGTCGGAATCGGCGAGCGCGGTTCGCAACGCCTGGATCGAGGCGGGAACAAGCGCGGTCTGCTGAGTCAACGCCCAGGCGGCGGCTTCGCGCGCCGCCGGGTCGCGGTCCGCGATCGCCTGGCGCAACTCGCCGGCCGATGCCTGTCCCCGCTCTCCCGCGCGCCGCAGCACGGCTGCGCGCGAACCGCTGTCGTCGCGCAACTCGCCGGCGCGCGCCAGGATGAGCGTGTCCAGCCCGAGGTCGTATCCCGACGACGACTGGTTCCTGCTCACGCACCGGAAGGTCAGCGTGTGCGTGCCTCGCGCGAGTTCCCGCCAGGCGAGCACGCGATCTTCGGCCACGTAGATCTCGTTGTAGTAGCCCTCGATCCGCGTGCCGCTTCCGAGGTTGGCGCCGGGCTCGTGCTCCAGCGCGGCCGGCGCCAGCGGCTTTCCGTCGAGCCACACTTCGTAAACGCCGTAGTCGGGAGCGAGCGCCACTTGCGCCAGCAGTTCGTAGCGGCCCTCCCGCTCGACTTCGAATGGGACGTCAAACTTCGAGCCAACGCCATCCGCCTGGAAGCGCAACACGTCCCGCGACCAGAAGACTTCCTTCTCGACGCTCACGCGGCCGCGCTCGGCCTTGACGCCTCCGGCGAGGCTCTCGGCTTCGATCTGCCGCGCATTGCCGTGCGGCAGGCGCGCGGCGCCGTAGGGCAACTCGGGCTGCCCCGTTGCGATGCCCTGCTGGTACCAGAACGCGACCGTGCTGAACAAATCGAAACGCTCCTGGAAGCCGGAGCGAACCCTGCCGTCCGGGTGGTAGGTCCAGCCGGCGTGTTCGATGTCGAAGCGAAAGGAGCGCGCAAACGGGATGGGGTCGGCGAGGTGCCAGCGATAGGCGGTCATCCGCGAGCCGGCGCCAGTGCCGTCCGCGACCGGCACGCCCGTATACGGACCTTCGGCCACCCGCAGGCTCCAGGCATCGTTGAAATAGTCTTCCGAGCCGGTGCCTTCGATGACCGGCTTCGGATCGCCGTCCACGTAGATGCGCTCGTCGCCTTCGCCGAACCAGCCGGGCTCGGCCTGGATCACGCTGAACACCGTGCCGATGTACTGACCGCGGCCTTCGACGCTCAGCAGCTCGAGCGGTTTGCTCTCGGCGGGAATCGACTGGCGGTATCGCGCGTGGAAGTAGCCCGTGTCTTCCGGCAGCGAGGGGACCTTGCGCCAGTCCACGTGATAGTACACCGCGTGGAGTCGCTGCCGTCCTTCGTTGGTGACGGTGATCCGGCAGGACTTGCGGAACGGCATCGGCCAGTAGCAATTGCGCGACCTGCCGCTCGAGGCGTTCCGCACCACGAGCGAATTGAGGGGGCGCTCCAGGCCGTGGCCGACCCCGAAGAAATCGCCGAGCGGCGCGTCCACGCTGGCCAAGGGCGAGCCGTCGTAGTAAACGCGGAACCGGGCGAGCCGGGGCCAGGCATACTCGTTGGCGGCGACGGTCAGCCAGATGTGCGTGACCACACCCGGACCGGCGAGGTCGGCGAGCACGATGGTTTCTCCCGGGATCACGCGCTTGCTGTCGTCGTTGCTGCTCGGGTCGATGTTGTTGCTGGTGGCCCGCAGCGCCCGGTAGTCCTGAAGCCGCGCGATTCCGAGAAGATCCGGGAGATCGACGGCCTGTACGCTCGCCGCGGCCAGCAGCGCGACCAACCACGCTGTGCCGGGATGCACCCGGCGCTCCAATCGAATCCGTTTCATGGCGTCCTCACCTGCGTGCGGACCGTGCGTCCCGGGCCGGCGCGCCAGACCAGTATAACTGCGGTTGTTCGGTTATTCGGTTGGGCGGTTATTCGGTTGGGCGGTTATTCGGTTATTCGGTTGTTCGGTTGGGTGGTTGGGCGGTGCTACAATCCTGCTGAAGCTCGTTGAGGAGGGCTCATGTCGAATTTGAAGGAGTCGCGCCGCGGCTTCTTGCGGACGGCGGCAATTGGGGCGGCGGCCGATCCGGCGCTGGCGGCGGCGCAGGCGGTCGGGATCAAGCGCGGCGACCTGCCGGATCTTACCGTCAAAGAAGTGAAGGTCTACGTCATGGAGCGGTGGCAGCTTGCCGCCGTCGTGACCCACAGCGGCATCGAAGGCAACTACACGCTGGCGAACCGCTATTTCCATCCGAACTGGAGCAACCTCGGATGGCTCGAGTACGCCGACAGCGTGCTGCCCGGCAAGAGCGCCCTCGATCTGCCAGCGATCACCTCGCAGTGGATTCCGGAGAAGCGCCGGCTCGGGCAGCTTTCCTACGCCTCGGCGATTGACAACTGCCTCTGGGACATTCTCGGCAAGGCGGTGGGATTGCCGGTCTACCGGATTCTCGGGGCCTACCGCGACCGCGTGCTGGCCTACGCCAGCTCGCAGCATCTGAACACGGTGGAGGACTTCGTCGCCGACGTCAGGCGGTGCAAGGCCGAAGGGTTCAAGGCGTACAAGATCCACCCGCCGTGGGTCAACACGGAAAGCCGCGTGGATCTGAAGCTGGATCTCGAGGTGTCGAAGGCGGTCCGGCAGGCGGCCGGGGACGACTTCATGCTCCTGCACGACCGGGTGGGCGCCTACACCCGGCACGAGGCAATGATCATGGGCCGGCTGCTCGACGAGCTGAACTACGTGGCCTATGAAGACCCGCTGCCGACCAAGGACATCGAGGGCCTCATTGAGGTGTGCCGCGCGGTGGATACGCCGGTGCATATCGGCGAATTCATCTTCTCGATCTACGATTTTCCGGAGTACATCCGCCGGGGCGCGCTGGACGTGGTGCGGTTCATCGTGGACAACGTCGGCGGGATCACCGGCGGCATGAAGCTGGCGCACATGTCCGAGTGCTTCGGCCTGGAGTGCGTGCCGCACAACTGGGGCGACGCGCTGGATCACGCGGTGCATTTCCATTGCGAGCTGGCGATGCCGAACAACGTCTGGTTCGAGCTGACGCAGCCGCAGACGGCGAGCGACCGGCCGTACATCAAGGACCGCATCCGCATCGACAAGGACGGCTACGTGCCGGCGCCGGTCAAGCCGGGACTGGGGTATGAAGTCGATCGCGCGGCGCTCGACAAGCTGACCAAGCGAATCGAGCGATAGCAGGTTCATCGCCTGCCGGTGGGGGAACAGTTTTCTGGATCCGGGGCAGTCTCAAGGCCTGCCCCGGTTTCAAGGAAGCGGGTCAGATCAGGGTGACGGCCGGGACGCGCCCCGAACGCGGTCGAGGGCCAAGTGATGATGACCGTCGTTTGGATTCACTCCCGGCCGTTCACATACTGGCTGACCCGACAAGCCGGCGTTCGGTTACGGCCGGAAGGCGATTCTTAACCTTCTTAACGCTCTTTTTGCATGCGGCGTGGCAGCGTGTGGAATGCGAGGGCGTAATGTAGGAGTATGGAGAGCGCGGTGCGCCGGCGGGCCTTCCTATCGTGGCTGTTCCTGGGCACGCTCCTGGTCCTTTGCGCGGTTCTGGGCGTGTTGCAGTACCGCTGGATCGGGGAGGTCAGCATCGCCGAACGCGACCGGCTCCGGGGAAGCCTGCAAGCCAGCCTTTACCGCCTCAGCCAGGATTTCAACTCGGAACTCACCACGGCGTGCGCGGCCCTGCTGCCCGGCGGGCCGCCCCCCGAAGAGGAAGTGAAGGAAGAGGACTACGCCGCTCGTTACGCTCAGTGGAAGGAGGCGAGCCGTCACGCGCGGCTCTTCCGCCAGGTCGCGATCGCCGTTCCGAGAGGAGGGACGCTGGCATTGCGCAAGCTCGACCTGGAGCGCGGCGTCTTCGAAACAGCGGATTGGCCGCCGGCCTGGAGCGCCGTGCGGGACCGGCTGGCCGCGCGATTGTCGAACCAGCCTCCCGGACCGCCGCCAAACCCGGCGGACGAAGGGCTTCTGATCGAACTGCCTCGCCTTGGACGTCCGCCGGGCGGCCCGCCTTCCGCGCCCGGTCGAAGAGAGGGCGGATGGTTGATTTTCGAGGTGGACCTCGAGTATGTTCGGGACATCCTTCTTCCGGAGCTGCTTCAACGCCATCTCGGCGCCGCCGGAAGCCGGGACTACCAGGTTGAGGTCGTTACCCGAACGGACTCACCCTCGTTGCTCTACGCGTCCGGTCCCGATCAGCCGGGCCGCATCGCGAACCACGCGGATGCCTCCGTCAACCTGTTCGAGCTGCGCTACGAACGCCTGTTCCGCCGCTCGGGGCCGGCCGCCGGGCGTGAACGAGGGTTTGGACGAAGTCCGGGGGGAGAGTGGGGAAGATGGCGGATGTCGGTGCGGCACCGCGCCGGTTCGCTGGAAGCGGTAGTCGCGCGGGCGCGCCGGCGCAACATCGCGGTGGCCGCGGGCGTGCTGGCCCTGCTGCTGGCGACGGTCGCCGCTTTGATCCGCTTCACGCGGCGTGCGCAGAAACTGGCCGAGCTTCAGATGGACTTCGTCGCCGGCGTCTCGCATGAGCTTCGCACGCCGCTTACCGTCATTCGCACCGCCGCCTATAATCTGCGGGGCGCGGTCGCCGGCAACCCCAGCCAGGTGGAACGGTACGGAGCCCTGATCCAGCACGAAAGCCAGAGACTAACCGACCTCGTGGAACAGGTGCTTCGCTTCGCCAGCGCGAAATCGGGGCGCGTCCTGCGACCTCTCGAGCCGGTGTCCGTCGAGGCGGTGATCCAGGCAGGCCTGGAATCGAGCCGGAGCGTTCTGGAGGAATCGCGCTGCGTGGTCGACACGAGGATCGAGCCGGAGCTGCCACGGATTTCCGGCGATCCCACGGCGCTCCGGCATGCGATTCAGAATCTGCTCGCCAACGCGGCCAAGTATGGGGCCGGCCACTGGATCGGCCTGACCGCGTCAAAGTCCGCCGATCGCGGCGGGCCGGCTGTCGAGATTCGAGTGGCGGATCGCGGCCCGGGAATCCCCGGCGACGAACTGGAGCACATTTTCGATCCGTTCTTTCGCGGCCAGCGGGCGCTGCGGGATCAGATCCACGGCACCGGCCTGGGGCTGAGCCTGGTGAAGGGAATCATCGAGGCGCACGGCGGAACCATTGCCGTTCACAGCGAGCCGGGCAAGGGAACGGAATTCGTCGTACGGATCCCCGCCGCGCCTCGGGAGCAACAGGGTGAACTCACGCATTCTCTTAGTCGAGGATGAGCCGGGCCTCGTACTTACTTTGTCGGACCTGCTCGGAGCGGAGGGTTATGTCGTCGAGGCGGCCACGGACGGACCAACCGGCCTGGCGCGGGCCGCAAACGAGCCGTTCGATTTGATCATCCTGGACGTGATGCTGCCCGGCAAGAATGGATTTGAAGTTTGCCGGGAGCTGCGCCAACAGGGCAAGGACGTCGCCGTCCTCATGCTGACGGCAAAGACGCAAGTCGTCGATCGGGTCGTCGGATTGAAACTGGGCGCCGACGATTATCTTCCCAAGCCGTTCGATCCCGCCGAGCTGATTGCCAGGGTGGAGGCTCTGCTGCGGCGGGTCCGGAAAGGGAGACTTACTCCGGTCGTCCGCTTCCAGTTCGCGAACGTCGAGGTCGATTTCGACAAGGGCGACGTGCGAAAGGGCGGCGTGCCGGTCAGCCTGGCTGGAAAGGAACTTCAGCTTCTGCGTTACCTGGTCGACCACCGGGGCAAAGTCGTCTCGCGCGACGAGTTATTGGAGTGCGTCTGGGAGTACCAGGCCGGCGTTTCCTCCCGGACGATCGACGTCCACGTGGCCTGGCTGCGGCAGAAGCTGGAGGACAACCCGCAGAATCCGCAGCACATTCACACAGTGCGCGGGGTCGGATATCGGTTCTCTGCATAGGCCCCGCGCGGGGCCATGACTGGACCTTTACAGCGCCAGGCGTCCCTGATAAACCATCGACTTCAGCCGGAATGCGCGCGCGATCTTCAAGGGTCCGGCCTCGGCGGAAAGCTCCACCGATCCATCCTCCGGTCCGATCCGGTCAAATCGAGGGAACCGCATCTCGGCCGACAGGTGGTAGCCCTGCTCGGGAATGTGAACCGCACTCGGAGGCGCCGGACGACGGCCCTCCATCGAGAGGCGTGAGGTTCTGGCCAGTGTTTCTTCCAGCCGTTCGGTCCCGTGCGGCGCGAGGATCACCGGCACTCCGAAGATCTCCAGGATGTAGTCCGGCTCCTCCCGCTTCAGGAACTCCACCGCCTTGGGGTCCTGTAATCCTTCGCGGCCCCATTGTGTCAGTGCCAGCGCCTGGCGGATGGGGAGCGCGCTGGACCAGCGGATCGTCAGATTCGCCTCTGTTCGTACTTTCGGGGGGCCGCCCGGACGGCCCGTGTCAGTGGACCGCGGCCTTCGCCGTGGCGCCCCTGGAGGCAGGCCGATGTCCGGGACGCCGGATGGCAGCCCGATTCGGCCAGGCACACTAACCTGTCCAAAATCGGATCGCAGACGCTCGGGTGGAGGTTGATACTCGAACGGCACGGCCAGCGGCTTGGCCCACGGCGAGTCGGTGAGCAGCCGGTCGATGGTCTCTTTGGACCAGTCGGGGAAGGGCCGCCGCTCCCATGGCTCGGCGGCAGCCAGTGGCGCCGTCCCACACAGCGTGAGGAAGACTCTTCTGGTCATAGGCGTCGGGGGCGTGCTTCAGCGGCGGCCCCGGTGGCCTCCTCGGACGACGGGCGCGTGGACGGTGACGAAAGTCCGGGGTCCATAGAAGCCAGGCCAGCCATAGTAGCCGTAACCGAAACCCAGGTAGTCGGGATACCAAGGGTCGTAGTAGAAGCCGGGCCAGCCCCACGCCCGATACAACGGCTCCCGCTCGAGCTGGCTGTTTCGCCGCTCGTTCCACTTGTCGAACGTATCCTCCCGGTCTGCTTTCACTGTTCTGACCTTTGCGCCGGGCTGCTCCGCTCGGATCGCCACGCGCCGCCCTTTCTTGACTCTCTGAACACCCACGCCGGAGGCGACCTCGGCCTCGCCGTTTCGAACCGTGAGGTCCGCCTGTCCGGCCTCCCGGACCAGGATGCGATACACGCCGCGCTTCAGCGGACGAATCGTGACGTGTTGCGCTTCGATTTCGACCTCGGCCTCGCCGCCGCGCAATTCGCTGTAGGTTGCCTCGCCCTTCACCACCTCGACGCGATAGAACCGGTTTCCAAGGTCCACGAATCTCACTTCGGATTCTCCGCGCAGCCGGATGAAGTTCGCGGGACCCAACTGCACTTCGGCCCGCGAGGAGAGGCCCGTTCCGATGGCGTCATGGGCGAGCAGAGGCATGCCGCCCAGGGCCCGCATCCGATCGCCCGATTTTCCCCGCTGCACGTACACGTCGCCATCGGCGATGCTCACGCGCGCCACTCCCAGCGACACGCCCTCGTTGTCGCGGTCCCGATCCTGATCCCTGTCGTCATCCCTCCGCCCATCGCCGGCCATCGCCGGGCAGACGACCAGACCTGCCAGGAGAACGGGTATCGCCCACAGACTTCGGCTCATGTGCACACTCCTTTTGGCCTTTGCAATTGTCCATGCAAGACGCATGCCAGAGCCCGATGTCGTTGACAGGCATGAAAATCAATGGCGCCGCCGCTCGTTCCCGGGTGACTGAAAACCACCGCCATGGCTATACCTGGCCACCGCCGCGCGGACCGGCTGAAGGGGTATGATGAGCCGCCGCTATACGCTGATGACGAGGAAGGTCCAATCCGCGTTCATCGGCGGCCAAGAATGACTTGGTTTGTTGGAGGAGAATGCGGGCGCGTGCCGGTTCAGGCTCCGCGCCCGAGCAGGGCATCCGGAGAAACGCTCTGGATAACGAATGTCGTTCGTTCTTATCGCGGCCCGAATCCGCCGCCCTCCGGCCCAAAGCCACGGCCCGGGCCCCTGCTCATCAGGTCGTCGTACTTTTGCTTCTGCTCGTCCGTCAGCAAAGTGTAGAACTTCGCGGACGCCTTCGCCCGTATCGCGGTCAGTTGCCCGTGGATCGCTCCAACCGCCGCCGCCAGGCGGTCAAGCTCGGTATCGCCGGAGTTGGCCTTGATGGCCGCATTCAACTCGTCCCGGGCGCTCGTCATCTGTCCACGAACCGTCTCGGTCGCCTGGTCGGCGGCGTCGAAGATGGCCTGGGCCTGCTCCTTTTGCGAATCAGAAAGTCCGAGGTAGCCCACCAGGAAATCCAGGTGGTTGCCGGGCCCGCCCCCGGGGCCTTTGCCCCGCTGCGGCAAGGCCGGGAGCGCCGAGAACATCGCCAGGGCGGCGACAAGAAAACGTCTGGTCATGGTTTGAGATAGCCTCCTAAGTCTCTGAACGTGTTTCTTGGATTCCGGTTACTGCGAACGGCTCCCGGCA
>CAZACK010000008.1:0-84030 GCA_964483455.1 uncultured Solibacteraceae bacterium | reverse complement strand
CAGAATCAAGGGCGAACCGCCGCCTCAACTTTCAACTACGGATGGGACACCGCCGCGATCGCGCACGCGGGAGCCACTGCCGTACTCACTAGCCTCATGCGAGTCCTCCTTTTCCTGACTGACAATAGCACCGGATGGGGAGGGTCTCAAGTCCTGCCTTGAACTGGGGCTTGCAAGGTGAATCTGAGCAGGGTCTCGGCCGGCACCGTCACATCCTTCTTGCCGGTCGCCGCCGCGCCGGCCGTGCCTGCCGCAGCCCCGGCTCCTGCGCCGATCGCCGCCCCCTTGCCTCCGCCGGCCAGCCCCCCAATCAGGGCGCCGACGCCGGAGCCGCCGCCGATCATGGCAATGTTTCTCTTCTTGTGCGAGCCGGTCGATCGGCTTTGCGACGACGTGTCGATCTTGAAAGTCTCCCCGTTCAGTTCGAAGGAATCGAGGGTCACCGCCAGATATCCGCGCCCTTGCAGGCGGCCGGACGACTTGGCGCCGGTGACGTGACCCTTGAACTGCGTCCCCTTCGGGATAACCACCGTTCCGCCGGCCATCGCCGGCTCCTCCAGGGTCGCGGTGAATGTGTCACCGGCCCGGTGCCGCTCCGTGTCAAGCGTCTGGTCCAGTCGGACCTGCAAGACAGTTCCCGCCGGCAGCTCAATCCTTGGTGCCGGCCGCCGTTCCTCGACCAGCGGTGTCTCCGCGGAGAGCTGTTGACCTTGCGCCTCCCGTGGCTCCGGCGAACCTGCCCTTTCCACCTCTGGCGCCTTCTGGCAGGAAACCAGCACGACCATTGCGATCATCCACAACGCCGCCTTGCGCATGTTCTTCCACCTCCGGCAATTTCTGCTCGAACGAGCGGAATTTTCTACCCGATCATCCGGCAAATTCCTTGAAAAGCCGATGCTCTTCCGCCACACCAGCAATCGCTATTCCAGTTCGAAATTCCCAGCCACTCGGTATAGAATGGGTGGGCGCAGGAGATTCGCATGTCGAACTTGCCCTTCCTGGTCTACGGCGCCGCCGCCCTGATCGCGCTCGCGTTGCTCTACTTCGTCCGCGCCCGGTCCTGGTATTGGCACGTATTGAGTGTTCTGGCCGCACTGGCCGTCGGGCTCGTGCCCATTCCACCGAAGTACAACACCACGCAAGGCACCTTGGTGGTTGGCTCTTTCTTTGTATTTCTCCTTCTTTGGGGTGTGGCGGCTCCGTTTTTTCGGAAGCGCAGAATTTGAGAGTTGAAGCGGCCGGACGCGAGAGCCGCTGACCCATCCGAACAACCGGCTAGTCCGTCTCCGCGGTACATTGAACGAATATGTCCAAACAATACGCGGCTCCGCCCGCGATGACCATCGATACGAACAAGGGCTACACGGCCACACTGGAAACGTCGCGCGGCTCGATCGTCTGCGATCTGTTCGCCAAGGACGCGCCGGCGACGGTCAACAACTTCGTGTTTCTCGCTCGCGAGCAGTTTTACGATGGCACGGTGTTTCACCGCGTAATTCCGAACTTCATGATCCAGGGCGGCGATCCGACGGGCACCGGCCGAGGGGGCCCGGGCTACCGCTTCGCGGATGAGTGCAAGGGCAACCCGCGCCGTCATAGCGTTGGCGCCCTGTCGATGGCCAACGCCGGACCGAACACGAACGGCAGCCAGTTCTTCATCACGCACGTGGTTTGTGACTGGCTGGACGGCAAGCACACGGTCTTCGGCCAGGTCCGCAGCGGCCAGGATGTCGTCAACTCCATCCGGCAGGGAGACGTTCTGAAGTCGGTTATTGTTGAAGAATCGTAGCTTTCCGGAATAGCCGGCTTTTAGCTTCCTCCTCCGGGTCCAATCCCACCGCCTTTCAGGCGGTCAGCCTCAAGCAGGTAGCACCTTCGGGCTGGATGTGGCGCAGCCTCTCAGGCTGCCGTGTCGGCACTCTTTGCCGACACCATTGCCTCGTGGGCAGCCCATGCGTCCCGACGAGTCGGGACGCGGCACGCTGAGAGCGTGCGCTACGACCTCTAGGCGGCGTTCAGCCGCCACCTGAACCCACCGGCTTTAGCCGGTAGTCATCAGTCTCCACCAAACGCGACCGCCGACACCACCCCGAGCGCGGCGTCCTGGAGGAGCGATTCGAAGTCAATTCGCTTGACGCGCCGGGTGCGCCCGAGGTCGACCTCGACCACATTGAAGGTCGCGGTGGACGTCCGAATCGCCGGGCAACTGGCCCAGTACTGCCACTGTGGAAAAGACCGGAAGTTGCCTTCGGGCCAGCCGTCGTGCGGCGCAGGCCCCAGCCAGGTGAAGATGCCGTACGGCGAGGCCAAGGGCATTCCTTCAGGCCAGTCGCCATCGGAAATCCCGAGCAGCGGGAGCAAGCCGTATCGTTCCGAACGCTCCCCCCGCGCGCTGGCGAATGAGCCCGCGTGCGCCTCTGAAAAGAAGTTGTCCAGATCGCCCGGCGTGGTCAGGACGCGGCGGAACGTAACCTCCGGATACCGTGCCCTCGTCCATTGCACCGGTTCCTCGGCGGAGTCGAAGGGAGGGTCGTCCAGCCGGCGCTCGCACGTCACAGAGACGTCGCCGCAGCGGGTGAACACGTCCTGGTTTTCCACGAACGCCAGGGTCAGGAGGTAGATCTTCCGCATCCGCTGGTCGAGAGGAATTCGCACGACCGGCCGGCCGAGCCGGTGGGACGCGATGGCGAGTTTCCGGCCGTTCTCGAGGGGAAATGACACGGCAGGGATCTCGTCCGTCCTGAGAGGGGCCTTGCCGGCGACAGCTTGGAGCGGCGGCGGCAGGCTGTTGAACGGCCCCTGCCAGTAAACCGGGAATGCCGCGAACTCCATCCACCGCGAATCCTCAACCAGCGCTTCAGCCGGCAAGGGGATCGAACGCAGCCGGGCGGACAACGCTGTCTGTCCGGCGAATGGGGACTTGACCGGAAACTTGAGATGGAGCACTTGACCTTCCGGCAGTTCCAACTCGGCCTCGTTGTCGCCCGGGGTGAGACTGGCAAGGTCCTCGGGCCGGAGCGGAACCCGCAACGTCGATTCACTCCGCGGCGCAACGCTGATCCCGAGGCGCGCAGTCAGATCGGCCCAACGGAGGGCGCCAGGCCCACCGAGCGGCTCGCCGGTGTTGTTCCGCAGCACAATCTCGACCGCATGGCCCTGCCCGGTTCGGATCAGGTCCTTGCCGGCCGCGGCTTCATAGCGGGGCAGCAGCGTGAAATCGACGGCAGCCCAAAACGGCTGGCCTTCTGCGGAGCATTTGAGGAACAGGCTGCGGCGAGAGAAATTGAGCTGGCCGAGGCGCCCGAACGAGAGCCACGGTTCGAGCACGCCGGTGGACAGCCGGACGGCTGCATGGCCGGCGCCCTGGCTGACGCTCCGCGCCAGTTTCCCGGGATCTTCGAGGGCGGCGATGTCGCAGCCGCTCGCGGCGATTTCCATCTCATCGCCCTCGGCTACCGAACCGGGGTGATCGATGCGCCAGGCCAGCGGCTGGTACCGCACAGCGATGCTCGTGCGATCGAGCGGCTCAGTTTCGATAGCCAGCCAGATTCCATTCACCCCCGGCTCGGTCGAGAAACTTTGCGGCCGCCCGTTCACCGTCACCGTCTCGATCCGGCTGACCGGCAGCAGCCAGCGCACGCGCCGCTTCAATGGGAGGCGAGTCCGAACGTCATACGTGAAACTGTGGCCCTCGCGACGATAGGCGGCGTCGGCCTCGGCCAGCGAGATGGAGGCTTGGGGCCAGGCATCGGGGAACGCCGGCTGCACTCGCAGCACACCGGCAGGCAAATCCATCTCGAGTCCGAACAGCGCTTCGATCACTGCTTGCGTGTAACTGGCTGCGGTGTTGGCGAAATAGGCAGGCGTCAACTCGGTCGAGGACTCTCCCCATGAGCCGAGTTTGGGGTACATCATGGCCCACTTCGCCGCCATCCGCAGAGGGCGGTATGCCTCGTTCACCAGTCCGACGCGGGCCAGCCCCCAGGCGCCCCATCCCTGCATGTACGCGCCTGCCTGGTGGCCCCAGGTTGGGCCGAACGGGCTGCCCTTCACCCCGCTCATGTGATGCGGAAAGTTGTTGCTGTAGTAAATCTCGCCGCTGGGACCCGTCAGGCGGTCGCGAAGATGACGCATCGACGTCCAGGCTTCCAGCGGGTTTAGCAGTCCGGAGACGATCGGCAGGACGAGAGTGTGATACTGGCCGTCAGGCCGGACATTGCCGAGTTCGTCCCGGAAGTACGCGGGGCGCCCGAGATCTGGCTGCCACAGCGCGGCTCGGAGCCGGCCGGCGGCGGACACCGCCTCGGATTCGTACTCCCGCGCCGCCGCTTCGTGGCCGAGCATTCGTTCGACAAGCGCCAGCGTCCGCCACATCTCGACGCCGGCAACCGCCGGTGACGTTCCTTCATGCGGCGTCGCGACGTAGTCCTCCTGCGTGAGGATCTGGACACCGAAACCCGGCAGTCGATTCGAGTCCGGATCCTCGTAACGGTAGAAAGCCTCAATGACACGCTTCAGGTTGGGCGCGATCTGCGCGGCCAGCGTCTTGTCGTTCGAAGAACGCAGGTAGTGTTGTACCTGGGCCATGAACGTCTGGTTGTTGCCGCCAAAATCCTCATGCCGCTCGCCGTACAACATCAGGTAAGGGATGTTGCCGCTCTTGTATTGCCGCTCGGCATGAGAAACAATGCTCGCGCGCGACCGGTCCTGGAGCCCGATCCAATCGAACACGGAGCTCGGATACTGCTGCCAAAGCGCCCACCAATGGTGCAGGGATTCCATCGTGCCGAACGGCCTGACCCAGGCGTAGTCCATGTTGAGGATCGCCGCGCGAAACGCCTCATCCATCTCCGGCTCGGGAGTGGAGATGCGAAGCGGGCCCAGCAGCCTGGCGTAGTGCTCCTCCACGCTGCGCTCTCCGGCCTCGACGTCCGTATTGGCCATGGCTGCGGCGCGCGTGGCGTCTCGGGCGAAGGCGGCGAGCATCCACCCGCTGCCGTTGTTGAATTCCACGCGGGCCCGCGGCTGGCTGCCGCCGGCGACGGAAAGGGATCCGGACGCCCGGAAGGCGACCACACGCGGCACGCCGGCGCTTTCGAGCAGCACCGTGCGCCCGCTCGCGCTTAGCCGGTTCCCCGGCTGGTCCAAGGTGGCATCGCGCAGCCAATCGTCTCGCTTCCAGACGCTCATCTTGACCATGCCACCGGCGTCGATGATCAGCGGGGTAGCGGGGCTTGTGGACACTTTGACGAGAGCCGCTCCCTCGGCTGCCTCGGTATCCGAGACCGTGCGCAGCGGCAAGGCTTCCACGTGAACTTTGACCGCACCGATTGAGTAGTCAGCCGTCAGCCGGCCTGGCTTCGGAGTCACACGGATGCCGGCGGCTTCCCGTACCCCAACCTGGCGCCCGTTTATGACGGTTGAGACAACAAATTTCGCAAGGGAATACTGCGTCAGCGGATCGAAATCGCGCGCATCGTACGGGTGGTCAATATAAGTGCACAGGCCCGGGGTGGGCACGGCTTCGCTGATGGAGAGAACGGTTCGGCCGCAGGCGACCATCCGTTCGGCCTTGTAGGGGCCGCTGGTTTCGAGCGGCTCGACCGGATGGCTGTCGGCGCCAGGGACGGCAAGCTTCTCCAGCGGCTCGGAGGAAACGGCGACGCCAAGGAATTCGACCGTTGCCCCTTCGCGCATCCCCTCGAGCGAAACGCGCAGGCCTTCCACCCGTCCGGCCCACTCGGGAATCGCCCGGAAGTCCAGCCGGTAGGCCCTCACTCCCTCGCGGTAAACCGGCTTGCGGACCGTGCCCATCCGGTCGTAGGAAAACCCGCCGCCGGGCGCCTTGGCGAAGAATACGCTCAATTGCGCCGGGGACGGGAGACCAAGAACAAGGTAAAGGTGCTTCTGGCGGTCCGCGTCGATGGCCGTTGTGCGAATCTCCAGGCGTGGTTCATCGTAGCCGTCAACTTGCAGCGCGCGTCCGTGCCAGCTCAGTTGATGCAGCGTCACGTTTTCCGGATGACCGGGCTTCGCAAGCCAGCGTGCATTCTCGCCGGTGGTTTGAAGCGCCAGGACAGCCGTCAGGAGAATGGTCGAGAGACCACAGGCAGCAAGGCATGAACGTGTAAGCACGGTTGTGATTCTACAACGCAGAAGGCATCGCTCTTGACTGACCCGTGCTTCGGCGCTACGATCGTGCCATTTCCCCGATCACAAATGACCCGCCGAACTCTCTTACAATCCACGGTCCTTCTTTCGACGACAACTGCGCGGCTGCCGGCCGCCGGCAACCGGTATCGAGAGCTGGGCTACAAACGGATGATCCTGGACTACCACTTCTCCGAGTTCTCACCGTTGCTGCTGAGCAAGTCCAATGCGGAAGACATCGTCCGCACGATGGCCGAGCTTGGCATCGACTCGCTGCTGTTGTATGCCAAGGATCATTGGGGCAACTGCTACTTCGCCACGGACCGGTTCAAGCGGCACCGCAATGTTCCCTCGGATCTTTTCGGCGACGTGTTACGCGGCCTGGAGCAACGCCGCATCGGAGTCATCGCCTACTATTCCGTCGGCTGGGACGAGCACACGGCACGTACCCACCCCGACTGGTTGCTTCGCGACGCCAAGGGACAGCCGGTTCATCTGGACTATCCGCTGCCACACTACGCCCGGTGGACGTTTCTCTGCACCAACAGCCCGTACGGCGACTATTCGCTGAGCCAACTGGATGAGCTGACCGGCAGGTACCGTTTCGGGGCGCTGTTTCTGGACATCTTCGGCGCCTTTCCGGTTTGCTACTGCCGCTGGTGCCGGGCGCTCTGGCGCGAGCACGCGGGCGCCGATTTGCCGGCGCAATTCTCGCCGGCGGCGTTGGCGGACTACATGGATTTCCAGCGTGATGTCTTGTTCGGCAAGTACTACGACCGCGTGCTGGCGATTCTCAGGAAGCACGGCCGCTCCATCCCGGTGACGCACAACGCCGGGCTGGACTATTCGCGCGACGGGTACGTGGCCGCGGAGATCGATCCTTACGGCGCGGATTACTACCGCTCGGGGCTCGAGGCCAAGCTGTGGCGCGCCCGCGCCGCTGGCCGGGAAACGGAACTGATCTGCCACCGAACCAACGGGATGTTCGACTTCACGCTGAAGCCGGTGGAAGCGCTGCGGTGGGAGGTCGCCACCGCCGTGGCCCACAACGCCGCGGTGATGTTCGTGGACCAGCCGTTTGCAGACGGAACCATCGACGCCGCCGCCTATCGCGAGCTCAAGAAGGCATTCCAGGCCGCCGACGACCTGAAGCCTCACGTCACCGGCACGACGCCCTACGCCGAGGCGCTGATCCTGACCTCCGAGCGCAGCGAGCGCCTCAACAGCGCTCCCGGCGGAAGCCTCTTCCGGCAGGCCGGGGAGCGAGCCGACCTCGCGGGCGCCCACAAGATTCTCGCCGAGCTGCACTATCCGTTCGACCTGATCACGGACGACGAGTTCGCCCGGCGCGACCTGCGCGGCGTCCGCCTGCTGGTTGTGCCGTACGTCCGCTACCTGGCCGCGGGCGTGGCGAGGAAGATTCGAGGGTTTGCGGAAGATGGAGGCACGCTGGTCTTCACCTATCGCTGCGCCGAAATGGATGAGAAGGCCGCTCCCCTCGATGAGCCCTGCTTCGGCGTGGTTCGTCCCGGTTCGGACACCACGAACCAGGTATCGTTCGTGAAGCCGCCGGCGGCTTACAACCTTCCGGGTACGTACCTTCGGGTCACGACCATGCTGAACCTCGAGGCGGCGCCGGGGCTGAGCGTACTTGCCACGGTGACCGATCCCGCGTTGCGCGTCAGTGACACCGAGTGGGTCACACACAACGTGATCCCGGGGGAGGAAGGCGGGCGGCCCGCCATCGTCAGCGGTCGTTTCGGCAAGGGCTCGTTCCTGTACTTCGCCTTTCGCTTCTTCCAGGAGGCGCGCGAGCAGGGACTCGGTGTCTATCGCCGGCTCCTGGAGGCCGCCCTCGCTAAAGTGTACAAGCCTGCGGTCCGGGTCATCGCGCCGGCGATGGTGGACGCCGTCTACTGCCGCGCGCCGGGCGAGATTCGGATTGTGCTCATCAACGGCATCACCAACCGGCCCTCCGGCGAGGGCAACAAGATCACCATCGACGAAGCGATCCCGGTTCCCGGAATCCTCATCCAGAGCGGGCTGGCGTTGCGCGAGGCGCGCGACGGGACGGGCGCGCGGCTCTCCATTCGCTCGGAAGGTTCCATGCAACGTGTTCGGGCGCCGGTACTCGAGTCATACGGCGTGGTGCGGCTGTTGCTCCGGAACGACATCGGTTAGTCCACAGGGTGGGCAAATCGCTGGCCGCCGATGAACGCAGGTAGCTTTCTTGCGGGTTCTTCTTTGTCATCGGCGTTGATCGGCGTGATCGGCGTTCATCGCCGCTACACCGCGCTCTTTTCCCGCGCGTGGATTTCCTGGAGGCTCCAGACGCGGATGGGATCACGGCGGCGGGAGGCGACCGCCTCGGCGGCTGCCTTCGCGCCGCTCATCGTGGTGACGCAGGGAACGCGGTAGGCCACGGTGGCGCGGCGGATCCTGCGCTCGTCACTGAAGGAATGCGAGCCGGCGGCGGTGTAGATCACGAGCTGAACCGAACCGCCCTTGATGAGGTCCTCGACGTTCGGCCGGCCCTCATTCACCTTCAGCACCGTCTTGCAGGGGATCCCTGACCCTTTGAGCGCGGCGGCTGTCCCCCGCGTGGCCACCAGTTCGAAGCCGAGATCTTGCAGCTTGCGTCCCACAGCCACCGCATCCGGCTTGTGGCGGTCGTTCACGCTGATGAACACCCGCCCTTTCTCGGGTAGCGGCGTGCCAGCGCTTAACTGCGCCTTGCCGAACGCCTCGCCGAAGTTGTCGCCGACGCCCATCACCTCGCCCGTCGAGCGCATCTCCGGGCCGAGCGCCGGATCCACGCCCGAGAACTTGTTGAACGGAAACACCGGCGACTTGACGAAGTACTGCGGGACCGGCAGGCAGCCCGTGACGGCGCCGCCCGTAAGCTGCGCGAAATCTGCCAGCCGCCGGCCGAGCATCAGCCCAACGGCGATCTTCGGCAAGGGAACGCCCGTGGCCTTGCTCACATACGGCACGGTGCGCGAGGCGCGCGGGTTCACTTCCAGCACGTACACCGTGCCGTCCTTGATGGCGTACTGCACATTCATCAGCCCGATGACCTGCAACGCCCGCGCCAGGCGCACCGTGTACTCTTCGATGGTGGCGCGATCCGCCGCCGTCAGCGAGGTCGCCGGCAGCACGCAGGAACTGTCGCCGGAGTGCACACCGGCTTCCTCGATGTGTTCCATGATGCCGGCGATGAGCACGTCCTCGCAATCCGACAGCGCGTCCACATCCACTTCCGTCGCGTCCTCGAGGAACCGGTCGATCAGCACCGGGCGCTCCTGCGAGAAGACAACGGCTTCCCGCATGTATCGACGGACGGTATCCTCGTCGTAGGCGATCACCATCGCGCGCCCGCCGAGCACGTAGCTCGGCCGCACCAGCACCGGGAAGCCGATCCGCCGGGCCACCTCGCACGCCTCCTCGACGCTCGTGGCCGTGCCGTTGGCCGGCGACGGGATGCGCAGCTCGTCGAGCAGCTTGCCGAACAGCTTGCGGTCCTCGGCCAGGTCGATGTTCGACGGGTCGGTCCCGATGATCGGCACCCCCGCGCGCTTCAGCGGAAGAGCCAGGTTCAGCGGCGTCTGGCCGCCGAACTGCACGATCACGCCGTCCGGCTTCTCCGTGTCGTAGATATTCAGCACTTCTTCGAGCGTTAGCGGCTCGAAGTAAAGCCGGTCGCTGGTGTCGTAATCGGTCGAGACGGTCTCGGGGTTGCAGTTGACCATGATCGACTCGACGCCGAACTCCTGCAATGCGAACGAGGCGTGACAGCAGCAGTAGTCGAACTCGATTCCCTGCCCGATGCGGTTCGGCCCGCTGCCGAGGATCATCACCTTCTTGCGGCCGGAGGGTTCCGCTTCGCACTCGAACTCGTAGCTTGAGTACAGGTACGGAGTGAAGCTCTCGAATTCGGCCGCACAGGTATCCACCCGGTTGAACACCGCGCGCACCCCGAGTTCCAGCCGGCGCCGGCGCACGGCAAGCGGATCCGCGTTCCACATCCGCGCCAGCCGCGTATCCGAAATTCCGTCGCGCTTGGCCTGCGACATCCTGTCGCGCGTGACGGTCTCCAGACTATCGCCCTCCATGCCCCGCTCGAGGTCGACGGCCTCCTTGATTTGCTGGAGGAACCACGGATCGATCATCGTCATCTCGCGGACTTCCTCGACGGTGTGCCCGCTGCGGAGCGCGAAGATGACGTAATTGAGCCGGTCGGGATTCGGGGTGATGAGCTTCTGCGGGATCAGCGCCGGATCGTACACTTCGGCCGTGGCTGCCTTCCCTGTCTCGAGGCTGCGCAGCCCCTTGGCCAGCGCCTGCTTGAACGTCCGGCCGATGGCCATCACTTCGCCCACGGACTTCATCTGCGTGCCGAGGACCGGCTCGGCGCCGGGGAGCTTTTCGAACTGCCAGCGCGGGATCTTGACCACCACGTAGTCGATGGTCGGTTCGAAGCACGCCGGCGTCTTGCGGGTGATGTCGTTGGGGATTTCGTTGAGCCGGTAGCCGACGGCGAGCTTGGCGGCGATCTTGGCGATCGGGAACCCGGTGGCCTTGGAGGCCAGCGCCGAGCTCCGGGACACCCGCGGGTTCATCTCGATGATCACCATCCGCCCGTTCTCGGGACTGATGGCGAACTGCACGTTTGAACCACCGGTGTCCACGCCGATCTCGCGCAGGCAGCGCAGCGCGCCGTCGCGCATCATCTGGTATTCGCGGTCGGTCAGCGTCTGCGCCGGCGCCACGGTGACGGAATCCCCGGTGTGCACGCCCATCGGATCGAAGTTCTCGATCGAGCAGATGATGATGGCGTTGTCGGCGAGGTCGCGCATCACCTCCAGCTCGAACTCCTTCCAGCCGAGCACGCTCTCTTCGATCAGCACCTCGTGCACTGGAGAAAGCGCCAGCCCGCGTTCGAGTACCTCCTCGAATTCCTCACGGTTGTAAGCGATGCCGCCGCCGGTCCCGCCGAGGGTGAAGCTCGGCCGCAGGATCACGGGAAACCCGATGCGCCCGGCGAACTCGAGGCCGTCTTCGAGGTTGTTCACCAACTGCGATTGCGGCACCTCCAGGCCGATCTTCCGCATCGCGTCCTTGAACAGCAGCCGGTCTTCGGCCTTCTTGATCGCATCGAGCTTGGCGCCGATGAGCTCGACGCCGTACTTGTCGAGCACGCCGGCTTCGGCCAGCTCCACCGAGAGGTTCAGCCCCGTCTGGCCGCCGACGGTGGAGAGCAGCGCGTCGGGGCGCTCCTTCCGGATCACCTCTTCGAGAAACGGGAGACTGAGCGGCTCGACGTAGGTGCGGTCGGCGAGGTCGGGGTCGGTCATGATGGTCGCCGGATTGGAATTCACCAGCACCACTTCGTAACCGTCCGCTTTGAGCGCCTTGCAGGCCTGCGTGCCCGAGTAGTCGAACTCGCATGCCTGCCCGATGACGATGGGGCCCGAGCCGATGATCAGGATGCGGTGGAGGTCGTTTCGCCTGGGCATCGTGCGCTACTTCTTGAAGTCCCCCATCAGTTTCACGAAGTCGTCGAAGAGATAGTGCGAGTCGTGTGGGCCGGGTGCGGCCTCGGGGTGATACTGGACGCAAAACACCGGCTCGCTCCGATGCCGGAAGCCCTCGAGCGTCTGGTCGTTCAGGTTCACGTGCGTCAGCTCGACCTCGTTCTGATTAAGTGAATCGGGATCGACCGCGAAACCGTGGTTGTGCGACGTGATCTCCACTCTGCCCGTGACCTGGTTGAGCACGGGGTGATTCGCCCCGCGGTGGCCGAACTTCAGCTTGTACGTCTTGCCGCCAAGGGCCAGCCCGAGGATCTGGTGCCCGAGGCAGATGCCGAACACCGGCTTTCTGCCGATCAGCTTGCGCACTTGCGCCGCCTGAAACTGGAGCGGCTCGGGATCGCCGGGACCGTTGGAGAGAAACACGCCGTCGGGCGCGAGCGACAGCACATCTTCCGCGGTCGTCATGGCGGGCACTACCGTGACCCGGCATCCGACGTGAACCAGGCGTCGCAGGATGTTGTGCTTGATGCCGAAATCGTACGCGACGACGTGGAACCGGGGCTCCGCCGGGGCTCCCGTCCGCTCCGAGGGAGAGCAAGCATCCACGGACTGGGTCCACTCGTAGCGTTCCGGCGCGGTGACGCGTGTGGCCAGATCGAGTCCGGCCATCGACGGGCTGTTCCTGGCCCTCTCGACCAGTTCCTCGGCGGAGCCACCCGAGGCCGACAGCACGCCGCGCATCACCCCTCTGGTGCGCAGATGCCGGACCAGCGCGCGCGTGTCGATCCCCGCAATCACCGGGATGTTCTGCGCCGACAGGAACTCATCGGCGTGCTGCTCCGACCGCCAGTTGCTGGCGATCGAAGAGAACTGGCGCACGACGAGCCCCTCGATGTACGGGCGGGCCGATTCGCTGTCCTTGGAGGCGGTGCCGTAGTTGCCGATTTCGGGATAGGTGAGGATGACGATCTGCCCGGCGTAGGACGGATCGGTGAAGATCTCCTGGTATCCGGTGATGGCGGTGTTGAAAACGACTTCGCCGCACCGTTGTGTGCGCGCACCAAAGGCGCTGCCCTCGAAGACGGTCCCGTCTTCCAGGGCGAGGACTGCCTTACTCAATCCGATGATCCTCCCGGGGCAGGCGTAACTATCATTGGAGCATAAAACGCCGCCCGGCGCATTTCAGGAAAAGTCTCTTGAAGGAAAAGTCTCTGGCTGGAGGGCTATGGGCGGACCAAGCCGCGGTACTCTTCCGGCCGCTCGAGGCGCTTGGTCAGTTCGGACAATACCCGATGGATTTCGAGGCGCAACTCCCGTTGTATCCGAACTCCCGGCCCGACCGAACAACCGGGCAACCGAACAACCGGCCTCTGATATGATGAAATCTCTTCGAAGCTCCGAAGTGATTGTCCAAACCCAGCACATCCGGTTCGACTCGCTGTCTCTGGACTGCGGAGAAACCCTCGTGCCCGTCGACGTCGCCTACGAAACGTACGGAGCGCTGAACGAATCCAAGTCGAACGCTATCCTCATCCTCCACGCCCTTTCCGGCGACGCGCACGCCGCCGGCATCAGTCACGAGACCGGCAAGCCGGGCTGGTGGGACAACATGATCGGCCCGGGTAAGGGTTTTGACACGGACAAGTACTTCGTCATCTGCTCCAACGTCCTCGGAGGCTGCCGTGGCACGACCGGGCCTTCGTCGATCAATCCGGCCACCGGCTGCCCGTACGCCCTCTCTTTCCCGGGGATCACCATCCGCGACATGGTGCGCCTCCAGAAGATGCTCATCGACCATTTCGGCATCCAGCGTCTGCTGGCGGTGAGCGGCGGCTCGATGGGCGGCATGCAGGTGCTCGAGTGGGCGGTCTCCTATCCGGACATGGTCGCGGCGGCGATCCCGATCGCCACCACCGCCCGTCACAGCGCCCAGCAGATCGCCTTCAACGAAGTCGGCCGACAGGCGATCATGGCCGACCCCGATTGGAACGACGGCAGCTACTACGGCAGGAAGGCACCCGCCCGCGGGCTGGCGGTGGCGCGCATGGTCGGCCACATCACCTACATGAGCGACGAATCGATGCGCGAGAAGTTCGGCCGCCGCCTGCGCGACAAGCAGGAGTACGGCTTCGACTTCAACGTCGATTTCGAGGTGGAAAGCTACCTGCGCTACCGCGGCACGCAGTTCGTAGACCGCTTCGACGCCAACTCGTACCTGTACATCACCAAGGCGATGGACTACTTCGACCTCACCAACGGCGCCCAATCCCTGGGCGCGGTGTTCGAGAAGACGAAAGCCCGCTTCCTGGTGATCAGCTTTACGTCGGACTGGCTGTATCCCAGCTACCAGTCCCTGGAGATCGTCAACGCCCTCCGCAGCCGGAACCGCGACGTCGCCTACTGCGAGCTTCCCTCCAACTACGGGCACGACGCATTCCTGGTGGAAGTCGGCGAGCAGACGGAGATCGTCCGCGGGTTCCTGGCCAGCACCTTCAAGGAGAAAGCATGACCAGCGGCGCCGTCGCCCAGACCCGCCGAGGCCCGTTCGTCCGCGACATTCTCGGGCGCAGCGACTTCGCCATCATCGGCGAGCTGGTCGAACCAAATTCGAAAGTGCTCGACCTCGGCTGCGGCGACGGCGAACTGCTTCAGTGGCTCGCCGAAAACAAGAACGTGGAGGCCCGCGGCATCGAGATCAACGGCGCCCGCGTGCAGCGCGCCATTACCCGCGGCGTTTCCGTCTACCAGGGCGACATCGATGAGGGACTGGCCGATTATCCCGACCAGGCGTTCGACTACGTGGTGCTCAGCCAGACCTTGCAGGAGACCCGCCGTCCGCTCAAGGTGCTGCGCGAGATGCTGCGCGCCGGCCGCTACGCGATCGTCACTTTCCCCAACTTCGGCCACTGGTCGGTCCGCCTGGCGCACCTCTTCAGCGGCCGCGCTCCCAAAACGAAGCTCTTCCCCTATGAATGGTTCGAGTCGCCCAATATCCATTTCCTCACTGTGCGCGACTTCGAGGATCTCGCGCGAGCGGAAGGCTGGGTCGTCGAGCGTCGGATCTTCCTGGCCGGTCATCACATCGGCAGGCTGGTTCCCAACCTCATGGCCGAAGTCGCTGTTTTCCTGATCCGCAAATAATCACTTCGTGGCGCTGAATTGGATCCCTGAACCCAACAGCACGCTCGAAGACCTGTCCGAAGCAGCCCTACGCCACCAGCGCCAGCGGGCGGATCGGCGAGCCGGTGCCTCCGCGGATGTTCAGGGGCGCGGCTACGAACAGGAACTCGTGGACCCGGGCCGCCGCGAGTACCTCGAGGTTCAGGGCTTCGATGATGTGGATGCCGCTCTCCACCAACAGATGGACGTGAACGGGCATCGCGGGGGCGGGGACGCGTTCGAAGGCGATGGTGTCGGAGCCGGCGGCGAACACACGCCGCTCGCTGAGCCACTGCGAGCCCGAGAGTTCGGGGCCGGGGCCCGCCACCTGGTTAACGTAGCGTGGCGGGTCGTTCCAGAACCGCGCCCAGCCTGTTCGCAGCAGAACGACGTCGCCTGGCTCGATGCGCACGCCGGCTGCTTGTGAAGCGGCGTCGAGGTGCTCCGGCGTAATGACGAATTCCGCCGGCAGGGCGTCCACGCCTTGTAGCGCGGCGATGTCCAGCAACACGCCGCGCCGCAGAATCGGTTCGACCGTGTCGATCGAAAACCGGCTGATCCCCCCGCCGTAGGATTGCGCGGTCGCGGCTTCCGAACCTCCGTGGAGTCTTCCGGCACGGGAAAAATGGCACAGCGCGTCGATGTGCGTTCCCACGTGACCGCCGAGGGTAATCGCCTCCGCCGCCGAACTCACCCCTCCAGGCGCGACGTAGTCGCCATGCTTTTTCGACAGGCTGAACAGGAACGGCGGGTGGTTCGGATGATGCGGCATGCCGGTGAAATAAGGCTGTGCGAGGTCGAACACGCGCGCGGCCCGTACCGCGTCCAGCAGTGACTTCAAGCCATTACCCATTGGCGGCTTTCACCTCCGGAAGGAAGTAGAACACGATCGCCAGCACGAGATAGACCGCCAGCAACTGCACGCCCTCGAGCCAGTTCGACTCGCCGTCGCCGGCGATCTGCCCGGTGATGGCGATGGCCAGCACCACGGCCAGCACTTCCGCCGGCGTAAACACCAGGTTCATTGGTGCCGGGCCGATGAAGTAGCTCACCAGAACCAGCACGGGGGCAACGAACAGCGCGATCTGCGTGCTGCTGCCGATGGCGATGCCCAGGCTCAGGTCCATCCGGTTCTTCAGCGCAACGAGGATGGCGGTGCTGTGCTCGGCTGCGTTGCCAATAATGGCCACCACGATGATGCCGACGAAGATGCCGGTCATGCCGAACGACTCGGCGGCGTGCTCCACCGAGCCGACGAGAATTTCGCTGATCCAGGCCACCAGCGCAGTGGCGGCCAGGAGCACAAGGATGGACCGGTTCAGCGGCCAGGGCTTGTGCGGCGCGCTTTCGACAGCCGCCGCCTCGGCCGCTCTGCCGACGAAGAGTTGCTTGTGGGTGTGCAGCGCAAAGACCAGGCCCAGGAAATAGGTCAGCAGAAGGACGGCGGCGATCTCGAGACTGAGGTCCGCTTCCCGGGCCTCGGCGCCCGGACCGGCCAGGTAGTGAAACGCGGCCGGCACAATCAGGGCGATCGCCGCCAGGGTCAGCATCGACGACTGCGAACGCGCGGCCACCGCGTTGAAATGCTGCGTCTTGTGCCGCAGCCCGCCGGCAAGAATCGCGGCGCCCATTACCAGCAGAATGTTGCCGATGATCGAGCCGGTGAGCGACGCCTTGACGATCTCGTGCAGGCCTTTGCGCAGAGCGGCCAGTGCGATGATCAACTCAGCCGCGTTGCCGAAGGTGGCGTTCAGCAGCCCGCCGATTCCTTCCCCCGTCTTCTCGGCCAGGTGTTCCGTCGCTTTACCGAGCCATCCGGCAAGCGGCAGGATCGCCAGGCACGAAGCAATGAAGATCGAGGTGTGCCAGGCCGGAAAGAAGAAGTGGAGAGCGATGGCGGCGGGGACGAAAAGCAGGAGCCAGTTCATCTGCTCGAGCTATTGTCTCATCCCGGCGGGCCGGCGAACCGGCGGCTTTGGCCACCTTCAACCCTTCGGCATTTGCGCGAAGAAGGCCTCGGCCCGCTTCGTGATCTCCTCCGGCGCCAGGTCTTCCTGGTGACTGGCGATGCCCCACTGGTGGCCGGAAGGATCGGCGACGGCCGAATAGCGGTCGCCCCAGAACATGTCGGTAGGGGGCATCAGCGATTTCGCGCCCGCGGCCATGGCTCGTTGGAACGCGGCATCGACGTGCTCGACATAGAGGTACAGCGAAGCAGTGGTCGCGCCGAGCGTTTCAGGGGACTGAACGCCCATGCCCGGCATTTCGTCGGACAGGGCGATCGTCGTGTCGCCGATCTTGATCTCCGCGTGCATGGTGGCGCTACTGCCGGGCATAAGCGACCGGGAGATCTCCACTGCACCGAACGCGGCTTTGTAGAACTCGATCGCGGCGGCAGAGTTGCGTACCGTCAGGAACGTTGTCACCGTATGAGCTCCTTCTGGAACCGGCTTGGCGGGCATGGTGAATCCTCCTCTGCACGGTTGGCGGCCTAGTTGACAGCGCCGTTTACACTTGCATCCTCAGGCGTCAATCGATACACGAATGATACTCGCCCCCCCCGCGAAGACGGCAAGTAGAATCGGAGCGGATGGGTGTTCCCAGGCGGTGGAGCACATGGCCAACCTCTACGTGGTGCCGAGGAGGGCTTCCGGTTCTAGGCGGTCGAGCCGCGCATTGTGCGCGGGGCGTCATTCCCCGTTCGGGCCGCCACGGGCTGAAGCCTGGGCCGCCTGCCCGACGATGGGTAACGGGCGCTCCTCCGCCGCGTCTGCCGTGCTGCCGTCGAGGTCCAGGAACCGCCGGTCCAGCAGCCGGGAAGGCTCCAGATTCCCCATGGCGGCCAGCATAGATTCTTTCAGGCGCGGGTGCTCCGTCTCGATCTGGGCGAACAGCTCGCGCAACGACCGGCGTATGGTTCCGGTCTTCTGGGAGCAGCCGCACGGAACCACCGGCGCGGCGAGGGAGTCCGCGAACCGCCGGGTGATGTCTTCGCTGACGAAAACCAGCGGCCGGATCAGCCGGAAGTCCTTCGCCCGGGACCAGGTCACTGGCGGCAGGGAGCTGAGCCGGCCGTTGAACAGGGCGTTGCGGAGGAAGGCTTCGCAGAAATCGTCGGCGGTGTGGCCGAACGCAATGACGTTGGCCCCCAGTCCCCGCGCGATCTCGTAGATGGCCCGGCGCCGGTAGCGGCTGCACAGGTCGCATCGGTGATCGGGCTGGTCGCGGAGCAGCCGAAGAGATGGTTTGTCGCGGTAGTAAGTCCAGTCAACTCCCCGGCTGCGGAGATACTCGCCGAGCGGTTCCACGGGCCGCAGGAACTTGCCCTGCTCGACGGTGAAGGCGCAGACGGAGAACTCAACCGGCGCCTTCTTCCGGAGGCGTAGCAGCGCCTCCAACAAGGTGAGCGAATCCTTGCCGCCGGAAAGAGCCACGGCCACGCGGTCGCCGTCACGGATCATGCGGTAGCGGTGGACCGCCTCGCCGACTTTGTGCAAGAGCGCTTTTTCAAGGTCCAAGTCCTTATTATAGGAATGGATTCCAGCGGTCCTGTCTGATGTCGCCGGCACGCAGCGTCGCCTTCCGGGTTCTGCTTGAGGTGGAACGAGGAGGATTTGCGTGCGACCTGCTCTTGGCGCGGAGCCGCGGGCTCGACTCGCGGGACGCCGGGCTTGCCTCCGAAATCGTACTCGGCAGTCTCCGCGTCCGGGCCCAGCTCGACTTCCTCATCGAACGGCTCACGAGCCGAGCCGTCGAACGGCTGGATGCCGAGGTCCTGACCGCGCTGCGGATGGGAATCTACCAGTTGCGGCGCCTCGACCGGATTCCCGCCCACGCCGCCGTGGACGAGAGTGTCGAACTGGTCAAGCGGAGCCGGAAGCGGTCGGCAGCCGGGCTGGTGAACGCGGTCCTGAGAAAGGCCGGCCCGGGGGAAGTGGAGTGGCCAGACCGGCCCACCGCGCTCTCCGTCCCCGGCTGGATTCTGGAGCGGTGGGACCGCTGCTACGGCCGGGAAACCGCCGAGAAGATCGCGCGGGCGTTCCTCGAACCGCCGGAGACCTTTGTCCGCCTGCCAGCGGGTCGTGAAGTCAGCGGACTGGACCTCGAGGCAACTGACATCGCCGGCTGCTTCCGTCTGCGGAGCGGCGAGGAGCGCGGCCTCCGAATCCAGGACATTGGCTCGCAATCGATCGTCCCACTGCTCGATCTCCGCTCCGGGCAAACGTTTCTCGACGTCTCCGCCGCGCCGGGGAACAAGACCGCGCAAGCGCTGGAGACGGGCGTCCGCGCGGTTGCGTGCGACGTCTCCTGGCGCCGCCTGGCGCCGCTGAAGCAGCTTGGCTGCGATGTGGTCGTGCTGGATGCCACGGAGCCACTTCCGTTTCGACGGCGGTTCGACCGCATCCTGCTCGACGCGCCCTGTTCGGGTACCGGCACCATGGGCCGCAATCCGGAGATCAAGTGGCGCCTGAAGCCCGACGACCTGGCCAGGCACCAAGCGCGGCAGATCCGGATGCTGCGGCGCGCTCTCGATCACCTGGCGCCGGGCGGACGGCTGGTCTATTCGACCTGCTCGCTCGAAGCCGAGGAGAATGAGCAGGTGGTGGAGGAGGTGCTGGGCGGGCTGCCAGCGACGGTCGCTCGCCGCATTCCCGGGGTCGATCCCGGCGACGGGTTTTTTGCCGCGGTGATGCTGACACCGCTCTCCGGTGAGATTGCCGGCCACTGATGAACGTTAGAACTCTGTCGAAGGTTCAGGAAGAAGGCCCAGGCGGGCTGAGGGCCTGCCCCGCCATGGTCCGCAAGCGATTGAACCTTCGTGGGGGACAGGCGATTCCGCCTGCCTCAAGCCAACCGTTGGAGTCTTCAAGAGCCTGCCGGGTAGCGAGGAGCTAGGAATTGCCCAGGTGCTACGGCGCTTCGGTCTCCCGCTCGCCCTCTTCCGCGGCGGCCGGTCCGGCGCGGCGGGATTCTTCGATGATCCGTTCGGCGTCCACAGCATGAAGCCTGGGAACACGAATCTCGACGGGCAGGACCGGGTATTGGGGAGCGCCCACGAGGACCGCCGGAATCCCGCTGGATTCCAGAAGCACCCGAACCGCCAGCGCCTCCATCTCGGCATCATGGGCATCGGAGCGGAAGACGGTCGTCAGATCCAAGGCCTCGGACGCGTCACCCGTCTCCGAGGGCTGCTCCGGCCCCGTGCTCAGAAGCGCCGAGGCGGCTTCCGCAACGGATTCCGGAACCCGGACCTCAAAAGAGCCTGACGGAACTCCCGGTTGGCTGTCGTCGAACCGGTCAGCGGCGATTCCGGCATCGCGCAACAAAGCCAGAACGTCATCGGCTTCGTCTGAATCCAGGCAGCGAAACACGGTCGCAAGCTCGGTGCTTTCATCCATGCCCCGAGCATACCGCACTCCCGTTAGAATGGTTGAGAGAAAGGAGAGTTATCCTCATGTCCTCGGAAGACAACGGCAGCGGAGTGGTCTGGTTCCTGGCGGGCGCGGCTATCGGCGCCGCGATAGCCCTCCTGTTCGCTCCCGCCTCCGGCAAGGAGACGCGGGAATTTCTGTCGCGCAAGACCGGCGAGGGACGCGAGGCGTTGGCCGACGCCGGCCGGGAGATTCTCGACAGGGGCCGCGAATACTATGAAAAGGGCCGTAAGCTCGCCGAAGAGGCAGGGGAGATGTTCGATCGCGGCCGCAAGCTTGTCAAAGGGTAGGCGCACCTGAGTCGCGTGCCGGAGTGTCTTGGCAATGTCAGCCACAGAAACATCAGCCACGATGGAAGCCGTCCCCCCATTCCGCAATGAGCCGTACGCCGATTTCTCCGGCATGGCCAATCGCAAAGCGATGGTGCAGGCTCTGGACAACGTCCGCTCGCAGTTCGGAAGGGAGTACGAGCTGTGGCTGGGAGGCGCCCGCCTTAAGACCGAAGAGAAGCTCATTTCCCGCAACCCATCGCATCCTTCGGAAATCGTCGGCGTCCATCAGAAGGCGACGCCGGCGCTGGCCGGCATGGCGGTGGAATCGGCGTTCTCCTACTTCCCGGAATGGAGCCGGACCAGCGCCGAAGACCGTTCGCGGCTGCTGTTGCGCGCCGCGGCCATCATCCGCGGGCGGAAGATGGAGTTCGACGCCTGGCTGGTGCACGAAGCCGGCAAGACCTGGCCCGAGGCCGAAGCCGACGTGGCCGAGGCGATCGACTTCTGCGAATACTATGCGCGGGAGATGCTCCGCCTCAGCGGCGCCAAGCCGATGCTGCACATGCCCGGCGAGCGGGATGAACTGATCTATTTGCCGCTCGGCGCCGGCGTCATCGTGGCGCCCTGGAATTTCCCCCTGGCGATCCTGGCAGGGATGACCACAGCCGCCCTGGTCACCGGCAACACTGTCGTCGTCAAGCCTTCCAGCGACACGCCCACGATCGCCGCCAAGTTCGCCGAAGTGCTCCTCGAGGCCGGCTTCCCCGATCGCAGCTTCTCGCTGCTGACAGGGAGCGGCTCGAGCGTCGGCGACACGCTCGTCCAGCACCCGAAGACCCGCTTCGTCTGCTTCACCGGCTCTCGCGAAGTCGGCCTGCGCATCAACGAGCTGGCCGCCAGGACGCAGCCCGGCCAGATCTGGATCAAGCGGGTCATCGCCGAGATGGGCGGCAAGGACGCCATCATCGTCGATTCCGAGGCCGACCTGGAGAAGGCAGTGGACGGCGTGCTGGTTTCCGCCTACGGTTACCAGGGACAAAAATGCTCCGCCTGCTCCCGCGCCATCGTTGACCGGGAGGTCTACGACGAGTTCCTCGATCGCCTGAAAGCCAAAGTCGAGGCCATCCGGGTGGGTCCCGCCGACGTTCCGGAAAATTACCTCGGACCGGTGATCAACGAAACCGCTCGTCGGACTATCCTAAACTACATCGACATCGGCAAGAAGGAAGGCCGGCTGGTCACCGGCTGCGGACCGGTCGAGGGAGAAGGGTACTTCCTCCGGCCGGTTGTTATCGCCGACGTGGAGCCCAAGGCTCGCATCTTCCAGGAGGAGATTTTCGGGCCGGTGCTGGCGGTGACGCCGGCCCGGGACTTCGATCACGCCCTCGAGCTCGCCAACGATTCCGAGTACGGGCTGACCGGCGCCGTGTTCTCGAAGAACCCCGAGAACCTCCGCAAGGCGCGGGATCACTTCTTCGTCGGCAACCTCTACTTCAACCGCAAGTGCACCGGCGCGATGGTCGGCGCTCATCCGTTCGGAGGATTCAACATGTCCGGCACCGATTCCAAGGCAGGCGGCCCGGATTACCTGATGCAGTTCCTCCAGGCGAAGTCCATCGCGGAAAAGCTGGGATAGGCGAGGCCGCGAGGCGTTGGGATGGCCGAACAGGGGCCCGTGGCCGGCAACGAACAGCGAAGGCTCGAGACGCTGAAGGAATACCTGGCCTTCGACATTCTCGCGAACCCTGTCTTCACCCGCCTGACAGGCGTGGTCGCGAGGCTGTTCGCCGTGCCCATCGCGGCCATCAGCGTGGTCGACGCCAGCAAACAGATTGTCAAGGCCGCCTTCGGATGGGACGTCCGCGAACTTCCGCGTAGACATTCCTTTTGCGCCCATGCCATCCTTTCGGATCGCGTCATGCTGGTTCCCGACGCCCGGCGGGACCCTCGCTTCCGGCAGAACCCCCTGGTCGCATCCGGCATCCGCTTCTATGCCGGCGTGCCGCTCCGAACCAAGGAAGACCTGTGCCTCGGGACGCTCTCGATCATGGACCACGCGCCGCGCCGGCTGGATGACAAACAGGTGGCCGCGCTCCGCGACCTGGCCGGCATGGCGATGAGCGAGCTGGATCTGCGCTATTCCATGGCTCGCACGATCGCCGCTGTCGAGGAGGGGATCTCGGGTGAGCTGCGCTATCGGGAGTTGTTCGACAACGCCAACGACATCGTCTATACGCACGACCTCCAGGGCCGCTTCACATCGGTGAACAAGGCCGCCCAGAAGCACACCGGCTACACGCGGGAGGAGGCGCTCGGCATGTCGATCTACGACATGGCCTCGCCGGAAGCGAGGCAAGTCATCCGCGAGGCGATCCAGGAACAGATCGGGGGCACCTCCCAGGCGACCCACGAGGTGGAGATCATCGCCAAGGACGGCCGCAAGCTGACGCTCGAGGTGAATACCCGGATGCTGTTCCGCCGGGGGATTCCGGTCGCGGTTCAGGGGATCGCCCGCGACATCACCGAACGAAAGAAAGCCGAAGCGCAGCTCCGGCTGCTGAGGTCCGTGGTCGTGAATGCAAACGACGCTGTGATGGTCGCCGAGGCCACGGCCGGCAATCCGTTCGACTCGAAAATCGTCTACGTCAACGAGGCGTTCAGCCGCATCAGCGGTCATGACGGCCAAGGGGCGCTGGCGCTCACGCCCCGGGTCCTGCTCGGTCCACAGACCGACCCGCGTCAAGTGGAAAGGATTGGCGACGCCGTTCGGAACTGCGTCCCGACTCGCGCCGAACTGACTTGTTACCGCAAGGACGGGTCGGAATTCTGGGTCGACCTGAACATCGTCCCAATCCTCGATGAAGACGCCGCCTTCACCTACTGGGTGGCGGTGCTACGCGAGACCACCGATCGGAAGCGGGCGGAAATTCTCGAGCGCGACCGCAACGAAGTGCTGGAACTGGTGGCGGGCAACGCGCCCCTGGAAACCGTGCTCGGGCGTTTGGGCCGGCTGGTGGAGCGACAGTGCCCCGGCTCGGTGTGCTCGGTTCTGCTGGCGCGGAACAGCCGCTTGTACTTTGCGGCGACGCCCGCCTTGCCGCAAGCTGTCGTCGACTCCCTCGAAGGCTCGGAGATCGGCTCCGAAGAAGGGCCGGCGGCCGCCGCCGGCTCCGGTAAGCCGGCGATCCTGGAGGACCTCACGACGATACCGTCTCTTCAAGACAGCCGCAAAGTGCTGCTCTCCGCCGGTCTGCGCGCATGCTGGGCCGTTCCCATCCTTTCCGGCGAGGGGAATGCGCTCGGCGCCTTCGCCGTCTTCAATCGGGAGCCACGGCGCCCGCTGGCCTCGGAATGTGAGGTCCTGGAAATGGTCAGCCGGCTGGCCGCCGCCGGCATCGAGCAGCGCCAGCTCAACAATCAGCTTGCCTACCAGGCGCGGCACGACGCGCTCACCGGCCTGCCGAACCGTCTGCAACTGGCCGAGAGGCTCCGGCAGGAATTGGACAAAGCCCGCCGGAACGGATGGATTGCAGCCGTTCTTTTTATTGACCTGGATCGGTTCAAGCAGATCAACGACACGCTCGGTCATTCGGTCGGCGACGCTCTGCTTCGCCAGGTTTCCCAACGCTTCGAGAGCTGCATCCGGAGCCAGGACATCCTGGCACGCATGGGCGGAGACGAATTCACCCTCGTTCTCAGCGAGCTTAAGGACCCACAGGACGCCTTGCGGGTCGCACAGAAACTTCTGGACTCCTTGAAAGCGCCGTTCCACGTCGACGCCTATGAGTTGTTCGTGACCGCGAGCGTCGGGATCAGCGTGTATCCCCGCGACGGCAGGGACGCCGTCACTCTTCAGCGTAACGCCGACAGCGCGATGTATCGGGCCAAGTACCACGGCAAGAACAACTGCCGGTTTTTCACGCCGGAACTCGGCGCCGCGGCCCGGGAGCGGCTGGAGATCGAAACCGCCCTGCGCCGCGCCATCCGCCACGGAGAACTGGAGCTGTGCTACCAGCCGCTGGCCGAGCTGAGCGGCAAGCTGGCCGGCCTGGAAGCGCTGCTCGTCTGGAGGGACCCGAAGCTCGGCGTCGTTCCGCCCTCCCAGTTCATTCCCATCGCCGAAGAAAGCGGCCTGATCGTGCCTTTGGGCGGCTGGGTGCTCGCCGAGGCCTGCCGCCAGAACGCGGCCTGGCAGCGCCGCGGCCTCGCCCCGGTCACGGTCGCCGCCAACGTTTCTCCGATGCAATTCGCCCGCGCCGACTTTGTGGAAACGGTCTCCCAGGCGCTGGCCCACAGCGGACTCGACCCGTCGCTGCTGGAGCTGGAGTTGACGGAGAGCGTGGTCATGCGCGACGTCGAGGAGTCGGCCAGGCAGATGGAGCGGCTGCGAGCTCTCGGCGTTGGCATTGCCATCGACGACTTCGGCACCGGCTACTCCTCGCTCAGCTATCTGCGCCGGCTGCCCATTGACACGCTCAAGATCGACCAGTCGTTCCTGAAGGAACTGGAAACTGACGACACAACGCTCATTCTCGTGCACGCGATCGTCGCCGTTGCCCACAGCCTGAAGCTCACCGTCGTGGCCGAGGGGGTGGAAAACGAGCGACAGCTCGCAGCGCTTCGCTCCGCCGGCTGCGACAGGATCCAGGGGTATCTCTTGGGTGAGCCGCTGCCGCAACAAGATGTCGAGGAGCTGCTGGCGAAACCGGAGAAACTCTTGCTGCGGACATCGCCGCTGGTGGTAGACTGAAGATGCCCCGTCGAGAAGGGGACCAGTAGAGACCAGATCTTGGGTCGATTCCGATTGACGCGGCAAAGGGGTCCGGCGCATGCCGGGCCCCTTTCCCTTTCTACGCCGCCCAGTTCCGCTCAGGAACTCCACCTCGTCGAAGGCAATCGCAGAGCCACCGCCGGAGCGATTCACGCCCTGCGAGACTTCGCCTGGCGAGCCTTCGCCTACGCGGTCTTCGCCGCCAGTATCTGCGTGGACATCTCCTGCGCGAACAGGTAGAAGGCAAACAGCGGCTTCGGTTGACCCCGTCCCCAGCGGTTCACTTTCCACTGGATCCGCAAGTAGCGAATGTCGGCACGGTCCGTCAAGTCAAGCAGGATCTGGTAAGTTCCGCAATAGAACTTCTGGGGAAACGCGGCCAGGGGCTTGGCGCCCCAGTTGGCTCCGTCCGGCGACGCCCAGATCGAAACATCCAGGCTTTCCTGCTCGATGATGCGGGTGACGCCAAGGGTGAGCAACAGCAGCTTGCCCTGATCGGGGCCGAGGTCGATGGCAGGACCGGTCCCATCTTCTCTGACGAGCGTTTCCTCGAAGAGGAAATTCGGCAGCACGCGACCTCCCAGCGGGGTGTGCAAGAGCGTCAGACCAGTCGTTTCAGCCGAACCCCCGCCTCCTCCAGCGTCTCATATTTCTTGCAAAAACAAAAGCGGATTATCCGCGCTCCGTCACGGGAATTGCTGAAAAAGCTCGACCCCGGAACAGCGGCGACCCCGGCGGTTTCGATCATGTGCCTGACAAATGCGCAATCGTCGGAAAAGCCGAAGCCGGAAATGTCCGTCATCACGTAATAGGCGCCTCGGGGGCGGAAACAGCGGAAGCCGGCCGACTCAAGCAGCCGGAGGATGGTGTCGCGGCGAAGCGTGTAGCCCCTTGCGAGGTCGTCGTAGTAGGCGTCGGGGAGAGACAACGCTGTCACACCGGCCTGCTGGAGCGGGGCGGCCGCGCCGACGGTGAGGAAATCGTGCACCTTGCGGATGGAGTCGGTCAGGTCGGGCGCGGCCAGCACCCAGCCCACCCTCCAGCCGGTCACCGAGTAGGTCTTGCTCATGCTGTTCACCAGGATGGAACGGTCGCGCATGCCGGCGAGCGTCATGATCGGCACGTGCTCCGCTCCGTCGTACACGATGTGCTCGTAGATCTCGTCGGTAATGGCCAGCGCGTCGTGCTCCTGGCAGAGACTGGCGATGTACTCCAGTTCCTGGCGGTAGAAAACCTTTCCCGTTGGGTTGTTCGGCGTGTTGAGGATGATGGCTTTCGTCCGCGGCGTGAATGCGCGGCGCAGCTCGTCGGGATCAAACGTCCAGTCGGGCGGACGCAGCGCCACAAACCGCGGGGAAGCGCCGGAGAGCTTGGCGTCCGGGCCGTAGTTCTCGTAGAACGGCTCGAAGATGATGACCTCGTCGCCGGGGTCGGTGACCGCGAGCAGCGAGGCGATCATGGACTCGGTTGCCCCGCAGCAGACGGTGATCTCGCGCTCGGGGTCGATCTCCAGCGCGTACCGGCGACGGTACTTTTGGGCGATGGCGTCGCGGAACGGCTGGGCGCCCCAGGTAATCGCGTACTGATTGACATCGGCGGCCACCGCTTCGCGGGCAGCCTGCTTGACTGCATCCGGGGCCGGGAAGTCCGGCATTCCCTGGGCGAGGTTGACGGCGCCGTGGCGGATGGCGAGCCGCGTCATCTCCCGGATGACCGATTCAGTGAAGTCGGCTGTGCGACGGCTGCGGAAGCGGGTCCTCATTGCTTTGCGTAAAGGCGGCGGTAAATCGCGCTCTGGCGGAGAACCGTTTTCACGTAGTTCCGGGTTTCCGATAGCGGGATCGTCTCGATGAACTCAGCGGGCTCGTTGTATTCGGCCCAGGTCAGCCAGTTCTCGACCCTCGTCTTACCCCCGTTGTAAGAAGCCAGGGCCGGCTCCAACTTTCCTCCGAAATCCTCGAGCATCCCACGGAAATAGTAAGCTCCTAGGCGGATATTGAGATCCGGCCGAAAGAGCCTGCTGGTACGGAAACGACCGAGCCGCAGACGACGGGTAAGCTGACGCCCGGTTGCCGGCACTATCTGGGTGAGCCCGCGGGCGTTTGCTCGAGAGACGGCTCTCGGGTCGAACTCCGACTCCTGCCGGATCAGGCCGGCCATCAAGTAGGGGTTGACGCTGTTGGCTTTCGCATGCTTCTCGATTTCCTTGCGGTACGGCCACGGGAAAGCGAGCCTCCAGAAGCGTTCGGGAAGGGCTTCCAGCGGGATGGACAGGTACTCCGGAAAGACAGCTTTGATGTGCCGGATAGCCTGGTCGTGGGCGCCGCGGCGGGCGGCTGCTTCCGCCAGTTCCATGGCGAGCACATGGGCCTGAGGATCGTCTCTGGCTTCGAACCTCAGTTCCGTCTCGGCCCACCCCGACAGCCCGGCCGAGAAAAGCAGCCGCGCCCGCTCGATCCGCCGTCTTGTGTCCGCCGAAGGCTGGAAGCCTTCGGGGATTCTCCGGTTCGGCGACACGAGGCCGTTCAGCGCCTTGGTCACTTCGGTTGAGGCGACTGTCTCCGAGAGAGGCTTCCGGGCCGCGCGTTCGGCAGCGAGCAGCGCGTAGTAGTGGTTGGGGAAGCCGCTGCCGATGCGCGCATAGTAAGCCAGCGCCGCTCCAGGATCACCGGCCTGCTCGCGGAGCCGCCCGAGAAAGTACAGAGCCCCCGGCGCGTCGCTGGAGGTCGGGAAACGGCGGAGGTGTTCCTCGAGCAGGGCGGCCGCATCCGGCTTCCGGCTCAGGTAGGCGAACCAAGCCACCTTCCAATGACAGTAAGGCGCCCACGCATCGGAGGGGAAAGACTCGAAGCAGGAGCGATAAAAGGGTTCGTAAGAGTCGCCGTCGTTCCGGAGGAGGTAGTAATTGCCTGCTTCCACGAGCGCCCGCAAGCGCCATGGCGAAGACGGGTACAGCCGCCCGAGCCGATCCACGGCCGCCGCCATCGAGCCGTCGTCGTCGAGCCGGCGACCGCACGCGGCGAGGTAATACAGGCGCTCGGCGTCGGCTTCCGGCGATGCCACACTCAGGTTCTCAAGGTAAGCTCGGGCCTTCTTCTCGTCGCGCTTGTGGAAATCCACCGCGCCCAACCGCACGCGGGCGAGCTCCTGCTCGGGGCCGGCGAGCAGAGACAGCAAATCCTGATACTCACGCCTCGCGCGCAACCATTCGCGCGCATCCAGCCACTTGTCCGCTCGCTCCATCATTATCTTGGGCATGGGAGGCGGAAAGGCCGGTCCCAGCGACTCGCGGAGCCTAACCAGTGCTGACCCAGCTTCCTCGGCTTGCCTGGAACCTGGAAGCTTGTAGTAGATGAGCTGGTAATATACCGCCGCCGACGCGTAGTCGCCTGCTGCCTCCAGCGCCTGCGCAAGCAGAAGATCGCCGTCGGGTTGTAGCAGACGGCCGTATTGCAGTTTCAGCCAGGTCACGGCGTCCTGGGGCGCGCCGGATTCGATCAGGGCGCGCGCACCAAGCAGAGCGGCCCGGCCCGCCAGCGGGAACGCCTTGCCGTTGTGGAGAGGCTCCAGTTCGCGGAGCGCCTCGGCGTAGTCCTCCCGCCCGGAATGGGCAGCGGCGATGAAATACGCCATATAGTCGAAAAGCTGAGGAAGACGCGACCGAGTCGCTTTCAGCAGCCGCAGCCCTTCCTCCCAGTTCTGCTGCTCTACTTCAGTGACGCCAACGGAGAGCAGCGCGAGGGCGCCGCCGGTATCCTTCGGGTGTGCCGCGGCGAACTTCAAGAGGGCGCTGCGGGAGGACGTCGACGGCTTGTCGCGGTGGGCGCGTGTGAGTTGGTCGAGAGACTGCGAACAGACGGGCGGCAGAAGGCACAAGGCAAGACTAAGAAGCGGCAAGGTGCGCGGCGGGATCATCAGGAAGTAAGTGGTCCTGGATAGTCCGCGCCGAACAGGGCGGTCTGGTCATTGGCGAGGGCCCGGAGCACTTCCAGGTGAAAGTAATCGGGCATCGACGGGCAGGGGGCCAGGAACTGTCTCCGGAACTCTCCCCGTGCGGCATCGATTTCGAGGCGCAGCCTTGTGTACAGGTCTCCTGACGCGCGTCCGCCCAGCACGGCACCCGGCTTCCGCAGACGCATCTCCGCCACCCGAACGCGGGCGAACCGCTGGGCCCGCAGGTGGATGGGTTGATCTGCACGAGCGATCGCCGAAGCGGCCGGCGCCGGCGCCTGGGCGATCGCGACCGGATCCGCCGGCCGAGCGGGCGGCTTCGGCGACAGGGATTCCAGCGCCGATCCCGCGATCGAGGCGAGCAATTCGAGCGCGGCCGTTTCTTCCGAGACGGCGCACAGGACCGCCATTGTCTCACCCCGGCCGCGAACCGGCTGGATGCAGAGCCTCCGGTCGGGAGCTTCGCCGAGCGCCGCCGCAACGGGCGGAGACAATTCGCCTGGCGTGCACATCGCCACCACAGTGTCGGCGGACGACACTGCCGCGGCAATGGCCGGCGCGGCCTCCAAAGGAATCGCCGTCTCGGATCCGCCGGTAAATGAGAGTTTGTCCCCGCCTTCGGCGACTCGCAGCAGAACGACGCGTTTCGCAAAGCGCGCCGCTGAATCGGACAAGGCGGCATACACCTCTTCGTCCGAGCGGCTCTGACGCAAGCGGCGTGACGCCTGGTTCAGCCGTTCGGCGGTCTCACGGCGCGCACTGGCGGCGGCCTGCCCCAATTCCTCGGCGATTCGCGACGCCAGGCGGGAAACGGTCGCGTTCATCGAACTGGCGATCCCCCTTCCCTCGACCATGGCCAAGCAATGGCTGCGAGGAGAGAAATCGTGAACAGCGAGGTCGTGGGACACATTGCTGGCGCTTACCTTTATTCTGCCCGGAATTCTCCAGGTTTGCTTGGACATCCTCCCCCGACTATAATTTCACTTTCGTCCGAAGGGCCGCCATGACGAATCGGAATCGCCGATGGTTTCTCGCCGCCTCCGCGGCGCTCGGTCTTCGCGGACTGTCGGCGGCGGTCCAGAACGCCGCCTCGCCCTATCGCCGGCCGAAGCTGAAGATCACCGGCGTTCAAACCGCCATGATTCGCGCCCACGGCCCCCAGCTCCACGTCCGCATTCACACCGACCAGGGACTGATCGGCCAGGGAGAAGCCACCGACGCCGCCGTCGGCGGACAGCCGCTCGTGGCCTCTTTCCGGCCGTTCCTCATCGGCCAGGATCCGCTGAACGTCGAGGCGATCTGGGAGCGAATCCGGACGTCCGGGATCTTCGCCGGCGCGCAAGCGGGCCAGTACGTCACCACGCTGTCGGCCGTCGAGATCGCGTTGTGGGATCTGGCGGGCAAGGCACTTGGCGTGCCCGTCTGGCAGCTTCTCGGCGGCAAGGTCCGCGACCGGATCCGCATGTATCGCGACTCGCAAACGCTGGAGCCGGGCGATTCCCGCGCACAGCAGCAGGTCCAGGAAATCACGGACCAGGGCTTCACCGCCGTCAAGATCGACGTCGACGACCGCGACGATCCCATGCGCTGGGACAAGGTCAACTGGACCGCCAGCAACGCCGAGATCGACCACATGGTGAAGAAGGTCGCCTTCCTTCGCGAATCTCTCGACAAGCGAATCGATCTCGCCGTCGACATGCACGGGCGCTACGATTTGACCACTGGCAAGCAGGTCGCCATCGAACTGGAGCCGTTCAAGCTGCTATTCCTGGAAGAACCGGTGCCGCCGGAGAACGTCGATGCGATGCGCGACGTGCGCGAGTCCACCCGGACGCCGATCTGCTGCGGCGAAAACCTGTTCCTGCGGCATGGCTTTCGCGAGGTGCTGGAGAAGCGGGCCGCCGACATCATCATGCCCGACCTCCAGAAGTGCGGCGGGCTGCTTGAAGGACGCAAGATCGCCGACATGGCGCATACTTACTATGTGCCGGTCGCGCCGCACTGCGTGGTCTCGCCGATCGGCACCATGGCCTCGGCGCACGTGTGCGCCGCCATCCCGAATTTCCTCGTGCTCGAATGGCACTGGTCGCCGCGGCAGGAACTCTGGCGCAACTTCGTCAAGGAAGGGGAAATCATCGACAAGGGCTTCATCACTGTGCCCGACCGCCCCGGCCTTGGCGTCGAGATGAGCGAGGAGCACACCCGCAAGTTCGAAGGAGAAAAGCGGTGACAGGCTACGCAATTCCCATTTTCGCGGCCGTCTCCGTGTTTGCGCAGGTCGCTCCCGATCCCACCCTCCGCGCCCGGCGCGACACCTACCATCCCGTCATGGACGTCCTGCGCGCGCAGCGGCCGGCGGCCACCGACGCGCAACTGGAGGAGATCAAGAGCTTCCCGCTGGAGGCGGTGTGGTGGGCGCTCCAGCAGCTCGGCTACAGGAACTGCCACTACAGCGGCCTGAAGTCGACGCGCCCGCAGGAGCGCCTGGTGGGGCGCGCGCTCACCATCCGTTACCTGCCGCGCCGCCCTGATCTCGACGAGGCGATGCGAACACTCGCCAAGGAGGGAGACTGGCCCGCGGCTTACAACGTTCGCGCCGCCGAGGAGGCCAAGCCCGGCGACGTGCTGGTGGTCGATCTCGGCGGCGGCATTCCCGACGGCATCTTCTTCGGCGATATCTCCGCGCTCGGCGCGAAGATGGCGGGCGCGCGCGGCGCGGTATTGTACGGCTCCACGCGCGATCTTACGGAGCTTCGGCAGATGGAAGGGTTCCCGGTGCTGGCCGTCGGTTTCGACCCGCTCCCCGCCACGCAGGTCGGGGTGGACTGGAACGTGCCGGTCCGCGTGGGGACGGTCGCGGTGCTGCCCGGCGACGTGGTGTACGCGGACGAAGAAGCGGTGCTGTTCTTCCCGCCGCAGCTCGCCGGCGAGGTGATCTCGCGAGTTCGGAAGTTCGTGGCGCAGGAGGACTACGAGCGCGAACTGGCGCGCCAGAAGAAGCACCGCTTCCGCGATGTGTATCCGCTCAGTCCGGAACTAAGAAAGAAGTTCGAACAGGAGCAAAAACGGTGACAGGCTACGCAATCCCCAATTTCCGTCGCGCCCTCGGCAGTGGCCGGCGCAAGGGGTGAAATCGGGGATTGCGTAGCCTGTCACCGCCTTTGATGGAGTGAATCACGATGCGCCTGAGACTCTTTGTTGTCTGTGTTCTGAGTGCCGTTTCCGTCGTCCTGCTGGCCGCGTTTCAGGCGGCAGCTCCCGCTGGCGCCGAAGACCCGCTGATCTCCGGCTTCAAGAAGACGACCGTCGCCTCCGTGGCCGACGCGGTGGACCAGGTCGTCGGCCGCCGAGGCTATCTCGCTCACGACGTGCGGCCGGTGATCGTCGGCCAGGTGGTCGGCCGCGCCGTCACGGCCCTGGTGCGCCCGACGCAGCCGGACAAGGCGACGCCCGCCCTCGCCGTGAAGCACTCGGTCGAGATGATCGACAATGCGAAGCCCGGCGAAGTCGGCGTGATCGTGATGGAAGGCTCACTCGACGTGGCCGCCATCGGCGGGCTCATGGCGACCTCCGCCAAAGCGCGCGGCATGGCCGGCATGGTGCTCGACGGCGCTGTGCGCGATGTTGCTGAAATCCGCTCGCTCGGCCTGCCCGTCTACGCGCGCAGCGTCTCGCCGGCTACCGCGGTCGGCCGGTACGCCAGCGTCGCTAACGGAGTGGAGGTGGAATGCGCCGGCGTCCGGATCAAGCCCGGCGACATTGTGATCGCCAACGAGGACGGCGTTGTCGCCGTGCCCAAGGAGAAAGCGGTCGAGGTGCTGAAACGCGCCCAGGAGATCGACGAGCGCGAAACGAAGATGGTGCCGTTCATCAAGCAGCACAAGTCGCTGCAAAAGGTGATCGAGATTTTCAACCGCATCTGAGGGCGCCGCTATGTCTTCGTTGTCGCGACGTGGCTTCCTGGGCTCAGCCTTAGCGTGCGCGGCGGTGCGCGCCGGCCCGCTCGAAAACATCGCCCGCGAGAACATCAAGATCACCGATGTTCGCGTCACGCTACTGTCGTTTGAACTCCCGCCCGAGAAGCAATGGATGACGGCGGAGATCCTCGTCTGGAAGGCGGACGCCGTCCTCGTCGAGGTTTTCACCGACAAGGGCGCGACGGGCATCGGCGAATCGAGCCCCTACGGCGGTCCGGAGCGGATCAAGAAGTTCATCGAGGAGCACGTCCGTCCGAACCTGATCGGCAAGAACCCGTTCGACGTTGAGCATCTGGCGGGCGCATGGTTCGGCGCGTCGCGCAGCCACCAGGTCGCCTGGGCCGGCGTCGATGCGGCGCTGTGGGACATCATCGGCAAAGTGAAGGGCCGGCCCGTCTGGAGGCTGCTGGCGAAGGACGCGGCGCCGCAGCCGCGCATTCGCATGTACGCGAGCGGCGGCGTCGAGTACGCGTGGTACAAGCGGCCCGAGGACCTGATCGAGGAGGCCGTGCGTCACAAGGAGAACGGCTACACCGCGTTCAAGTTTCGCATCGGCACCGACTGGAAACGCGCCGGCATGACCATCAGGAAGTACATCCCGTGGATTGAGAAGCTCCGGCGCGCCGTCGGTCCGGATCTTGACCTCATGCAGGAAGCCAACATGCGGTGGACGCTGGAGGAGTGCCTGGAGATCTGCCCGGTCCTCGAACAGCTGCGGTTCCTGTGGTTCGAGGAGCCGATCCCGCAGCGTGCCGAAGGCGCAGTCGAGGGCCACGTCAAGATCAATCAGGCGCTGCGCCGGGTGTTGGTCTCCGGGGGCGAGCAGCTTGTCTTCCGCGGCGAGTTCAAGGAGTGGATCGACCGCGACGCCTACGACATCGTCCAGCCGGACTGCAACACCGCTGGCGTGACCGAATCCTGGCACATCGCCCGCATGGCGCATCTGAAGGGAAAACCCTGCTGCCCGCACAACTGGCACGGCGGCCTCACCACCATGGCCAACGCCGCCCTCGTCGCCGCCATTCCCAACCGGCTGATGCTCGAACTGAACCAGACCTTCAACCCGCTCAAGGAAGAGGTGTTCAAGGACCCCCTCGTCGTCCGCAAGGGTTACATGGACCTGCCCGACAAGCCCGGTTTCGGCGTGGAACTCGCGCCGGACCTTGCGAAGAAGTTCCCGTACATCCCTGGCGATTACTACAAACCGAACCCGGCGTTCAGGTGAGCATGATGCCGGAATTCGACGCGTACGTGATGGTCGATTGGAGCGCCAACAGTAGGCCCAAGACCGGCAAGGACAGCATATGGTATTGCGCGGTTTCGCGCGCGCATGAAAACGTGCAAGAAACGACGCTTTCCAATCCTCCAACAAGGCGCCAGGCAGTCAACGAAATTGCCTCGCTGCTGGTGAGCCTGGTCTCGCGGAAGCGCTCGGTTCTCGTGGGTTTCGACTTTCCATTCGGCTATCCAGCCGGCTTTGCCGCCCGGCTCGGTCTGGACAGCTCACCTCCCTGGCGCGGCGCCTGGCAGGAACTGTCGCGGCTCGTGGTCGATAAGGATAACAACGCTAATAACCGGTTCGAGGTCGCAGCCCGACTGAACGAACGTATCTCTGGAGAGGCGTTCCCGTTTTGGGGATTGCCCCCGGCCCAGAGTTACCCGTATCTCACGCCCCGGAAGTTCCGCCAGTATTCATCGCTCGACTTCGCCGAGTACCGCGTAACCGAGCGCCGCATATCCGGTCCACAACCGGTATGGAAACTCACCTACCCGGGTTCCGTCGGCAGCCAGGCCCTCCTCGGAATACCGCGGGTCTGGGAGCTTCGCAACCATTCCCACCTCTCTCAGGTCACGCGCATCTGGCCCTTCCAGACCGGCCTCCGGCCGTTGCCGCCGCGCGGCCAACGCGAATGGCTTGTTCTCCTGGCCGAAATCTATCCTTCGCTCGTGTCCAGAGGCGATGACGCCACGCAGGTTCGGGCACTCGCCGGCTACTTCGCCAAGCTTGACGGAATCGGGCAGTTGTCAACTCTGTTCGCCGGTCCAGCCACGCTGTCGCAGTCTGCGCGAACGCAGGTTGAATCGGAAGAGGCGTGGATCCTCGGCGTGTAGCCTTACAGCCCTCGACATAACCTCCGGAACTCCTCGAGGGTCACTCCCAACTGCCTCACGATCTTGAGGAATAGCCGAGGTCCAATCTCGCGGCCGCCATGAATTGGTATCGTGACGGACCGGTTGTCCGGATGAATCCACCGCTCATGGCTGCCCGTCTGCCGGGTCTTTGTGAAGCCGAGGGTTTGGGCCACGCGCTGGAACTCCCGCGCAGTGGCGCTAGGCATGTACTATCTCGGTTGTATCGGCTGGCAGGGGAGTGCCCTTCTCGCGATACTCCTCGGCGATCATCTCGAAAACCTTGGACAGCTCCAGTAGTGCTGATTCCCGAGTCTCCATCAAGGCGTAGCAGCCTGAAATCGCCGGAATCTCCGCGACCCACGAGCCGTCATCCTGCCGGTACAGGACCGTCTTGTAGTCATGCAGGCTCATCCTTCTGTTTCTCTCACGTACAGTGTAGCGCGCTTGGGCCAGAGATCGCGCCGATCTGTTGTCTACGTCTACGCCTACGCTACGCCCGCGCCTCGTCTTCCGCGGTCGGGGCTCCACATCGGGCTACAATGAGAGGGTTCGGCTGCTCCACGGCATGGCCCGAAGCTTCCTCTCCCGCCTGCGCCTGACGCTCGACATGATCAAGTTCGAGCACTCCGTCTTCGCCTTGCCGTTCGCGCTGACCGGAGCGCTGCTGGCGGTTCGCGAGGACCGCTTCGCCACGCCGTCGCTGGGCTGGAAGGTCCTATGGATTGTCATCGCCATGGTGGGCGCGCGGTCGGCGGCCATGGCCTTCAACCGCATCCTCGACGCGGACATCGACGCGCGGAATCCTCGCACCCGCATGCGCCATCTTCCCACCGGGTTGCTGTCGCGCGGATTTGCCTGGGGCTTCACCTTCGCCTCGGCCGCGATTCTCCTCGTTGCCGCCCGCGCCCTCAACCCGCTTTGCTTCCGGCTCGCGCCGGCGGCCCTCGCCGTTGTGTTCCTCTACTCGTTCAGCAAGCGATTCACTTCGCTCTCGCACCTCATCCTCGGCTTCTCGCTCGGCATCGCCCCGGCCGCCGCGTGGATCGCTGTCCGCGGGTCGCTCGACCTGCGCATCCTGTGGCTCACCGCTGCCGTCACTCTCTGGACCGCGGGATTCGACATCATCTACGCCTGCCAGGACTACGAATTCGACGGCCACGCGGGGCTGTTCAGCATCCCGCGCCGGTTCGGAATCTCCGGCGCGCTGTGGATTTCACGGGCGTTTCATTTCGCCATGATTGGCTGCCTGGTCGCGCTGGTGTTCAGTTTCCGGCTCGGGGCCCTCAGCTTTGCCGGGGTCGCCGTCGTGGCACTTCTGCTGGCTTACGAGCAGAGCCTGGTCCGGCCGCACGATCTTTCCCGCGTCAATGCCGCGTTCTTCACCGTGAACGGCTATGTCAGCGTGCTATTCTTCTTGTTCTGGGCCGCTGATATCGTTCTGTTGCGTCCTGGCGCCTGACTCCATGGAACCGGTGATTGACGACCCGCGCCTCCGGCCGATCCTCGAGAAGGTCCGGCATGGCGCGCGTCTCAATTTCCAGGACGGCGTGGCGCTCTATCGCGCTCCGGACATCCTGGCCGTAGGTTACATGGCTAACCTGGTGCGCGAGCGGCTTCACGGCAACGTGACGTATTTCAACGTCAACCGCCACATCAATCCCACCGACGTCTGTGTGGCGAGCTGCCGCCTCTGCGCGTTTGGCAAGCGCGCCAAGGACGCCCGCGCCTATACCATGTCGCTGGAACAGGTGTGGGAAACCGCCGGCCGGGGCTGGACCGAAGCGGTCACCGAGTTCCACATCGTTGGCGGCCTGCACCCGGAACTGACCCTCGACTGGTACTGCGAGATGTTCCGCGGCCTGAAGGAGCGCTTCCCGCAGGTTCATCTGAAAGCGCTGACGATGGTGGAAATCGCCTACCTCGCCCAGCGGACCAAGATCAGCGTCCTCGAGACGCTCGAGCGCCTGAGGAATTCGGGCGTGGATTCACTCCCCGGCGGCGGCGCCGAGATCTTCTGCGACCGAGTGCGCCGCATCATCTGCGACCACAAGATCGACGGCAGCCAGTGGCTCGACGTCGCACGTACGGCTCATCGGCTCGGCTTGAACTCGAATTGCACAATGCTGTACGGCCACATCGAGACGGAGGAGGACCGCGTCGATCACCTCGTCAGGCTGCGCGAGTTACAGGACGAAACCGGCGGCTTCGCAGCCTTCATCCCCCTGGCGTTCCATCCCGACAACACGCCGCTCCGCCACATCCCGCGGACCACCGGCTTCGAGGACATCAAGAACATCGCGGTGTCGCGCCTGATGCTCGACAACATCCCTCACATCAAGGCGTATTGGATCATGATGACGCCTCGCATCGCCCAGATCGCCCAGCGCTTTGGAGCCGATGATCTCGACGGAACCGTGGTCGAAGAGAAGATCTACCACGACGCCGGCGCGACCACCAGCCAGTCGCTGCGTCGCGGCGAGTTGCTGAGGCTCATTCGCGAGGCCGGCCGCGAGCCCGTGGAGCGCGACACGCTTTACCGGCCGGTGGTGCGCAGCGAGGCCACTTTCACGGTGCTGGTGTAACCAGCCAACCGAACAACCGGCTAACCGAACCACCGCCTAACCGAACAACCGAAGAACCGTCTAACCGGCGCCAGCCAGCTTTCGATATCGCTCGGAGATGAAGTCCCAGTTGACGACGTTCCACCAAGCGGCGATGTACTCCGCGCGCCGGTTCTGATACTTGAGGTAGTAGGCGTGCTCCCAGACGTCGATCCCCATCACCGGCGTGTTCCCCTTCATCCAGGGATTGTCCTGGTTCGGAGTCGACTCGATCAGTAATTCCTTGCCGGCGTCCACGCTCAGCCACGCCCAACCGCTGCCGAAAACGGTCATCGCCGTTTTGCTGAGCTGCTCCTGGAACGAGGCAAGGCTGCCGAACTTCTTGTCGATCGCCTTGGCCAATTCGCCGGCGGGCTTGCCGCCGGGGTTCTTCTTCATGATTTCCCAGAACAGCGAGTGGTTGGCGTGCCCGCCGCCGTTGTTTCGCACGGCGGTCCGAAGCGCTTCCGGAACCGACGAGATGTTCCGAACGATCTCCTCGACCGACTTGGAAGCCCAGTCGGCGTGGCTGGCGAGAGCGTTGTTCAGATTGTTGACGTAGGCCGCGTGGTGGCGGTCGTGGTGGATCTGCATCGTCTGCGCGTCGATGTACGGCTCGAGCGCGTCGAACGCGTAGGGGAGCGGCGGCAGCGAGAACGGTCCTTTGGCGGGGGCGGCTGCCTGGCCGAGCGAAGCGCCGGGCAACGCCGCCGAGGCGGTCGACACGCCGAGGGTCTTCAACGCAATGCGTCGGGTGATCACAGTGGTTCTCTCCTATTCAGTCGGGCCGCCGATTCACGCCGACACGTTCGTCCTCGTCATCGGCGTTTGTCGGCGGCTCACACCAACTAGCCGCGGACGCTGGCTGCGGGGATCTTCGACACCAGCCCGGCCAGTTCTTCGCGATTCTCGCTGCCAATGGTAAAGCAGTCCACACAGTCGAGCGAGAGCGCGAACTGGAGACACTCGTCCGCCCGTTTCCGCAACTGCCCCGCGCCGAGGATTTTCATGCCGATGATCCCTTTGCCCGCCGCCTTCATCTCGCGCAGCACGGAGATGACCGTCTTGGGGTCGGCGTCCATGGCCACGCCCGCCGGGTTGATGCGGGCCAGATCCACCTGCACCCAGGGCGTGCGCGCGGCGGTTTTCAGCGCCTCCAACGTGTGGCAGGAGACGCCGTGCGTGCGCACGATTCCCTTTTCCCGGGCCTCGGCGATCACCTCCATGGCGCCCTTCTTGCGGGCCGGCCAGTCGGCGTCCATCATGCAGTGGAGCAGCAGGATGTCGAGGTAGTCCGTGCCGAGTTCGCGGCGGAAGCGGTCGAGGTCCGCGCGCATTTGCTTGTCCGTGGACGCGTGGGTCTTGCTGAGGATGACCACCTTGTCCCGCGGGATGCTCTTGAGCGCCTCCTTCAGGTGCGGGTGAGTGCCGTACTGATCCGCGGAATCCCAGAAAAAGACGCCTTGGTCGTAGGCGGCCCGGAAGAGATCCGCAACGCCTCGCAAACCGAGCTTGCGCGTCTGGTTCGAACTGCCGCCGACGCCATTGGTTCCGGTGCCCATGGCCAGCCGGCTCAGGGTGACGCCCATCGGGCCGAGTTGCACTTTGTCGCTGGCGTACTTCTTGGCCGTGCCCGCGAACAGATGGTGTGGAAACGAATGCAAAACCGCTGACCCAGCCACGGCTCCGCCGGCGGACAGAAATTTTCGTCGATTCATGAAGATCTCCAGATAAGACTGAAGATATCACAACGCGGGTGGCGTCGGCCACCGGTGATCGCAGGACGCGAACTGCTAAGCTCGAACAGTAGCTTCCATCACCGCACCTTGGCAAGATGCCAACTCTCACACCGGTTCAATGGGCCTTGAGCGCGCTGTGCGCCGTGTTCGTCGGCATCGCCAAGACGGGCGTGCCGGGACTCGCGATTCTCGTCGTGCCGCTGATGGTGCTGGTGGCGGGCGACGCGCGCCAGTCGGCGGGATGGCTGCTGCCGATCCTGTGCACCGCGGATGTTTTCGCGCTCTATTACTGGCGGCGGCACGCCGAGGCCCGGCGGCTGTTCTCGCTGGCGCCGTGGGTGCTGGTGGGAATGGCGATGGGAGCGGCGGCTCTCGGGCTGAACGAGCGGGTGCTCCGGGTGACGGTGGGCGCGGTGGTGCTGCTGATGCTCGGCGTCTTCCTGTGGCAGCGGCTGAAGAAGGCAACGACGCTGCCCGTGCACGCGGCGCCGTATGGAATTACAGCCGGGTTCGCGACCACGGTGGCCAACGCCGCCGGGCCGGTGATGAACCTCTACCTGCTCGGCAAGCGCCTGCCGAAGGAGGAATTCCTGGCCACCGGGGCCTGGTTCTTCTTCATGATCAACCTGACGAAGGTGCCGATCTATCTCGCGCACGGCCTGATCAGCCTGAAGTCGCTTACGTTCGACGCCGCCCTCGTGCCGGCAGTGCTGGCAGGCGCGTTGACCGGCAGGTGGGTGGTCGAGCACCTTCCGCACTTTGTGTTCGAGTTGCTGGTGGTGGCAATGACGGTCGTGGCCACGCTGCTGCTGTTCCGGTGACGGCGATGAAGCTGACCGGCTCGCACAACCGGCCTGAACAAGGAAGAGGCGATGTCGGCAATCGGCGGCCTACGCGGACTTCTTCAGCTCCCGTTGCAAGGCCTCGCGAAGCAGCATCTTGATGTAGGTCTGATACGGCAAGCCCTTCTCGGCGGCCAGGCGGCGCGCGACTGCGAGATCGTCCGGGAGCATCCGGATGGTCACGGGCTTGAGCCTGGCTTTCTCGGCGGCGGCGCTTCGCACCAGCGCCTGCGGCAGTGTCATGGTGTCCCCGATCCGGAGCCGTCGGCTCATGTCGGCCTCGAGTTTCTACCGGTGCTTGTCAAACCACTCGGCTTCCACCCAACCAGGTCCGGGCCCGGCAGCGCACAGTCCGATCTGGCGTACGGAAGAACCTCACAGCCTGCTTTCGGGCGTGAGCAAAGCGCAGTCCGACTTCTGCACGCCGGCTACGCGGCCGCGCTCCGTTTCAGGAACTTCACCCCGTCGAAGGCAATCGCCTCCGGCGACGGCGCCAGGTCCCGCCAGATGCACGCCGCGGCGGCGATTTCCTTGATGGCGAAGCCGAAACTCTCGATCACCAGCCAGCCGTCGTAGCCGATGGCGCCGAGGGCCGGAAACAGCTCTCCCCAGGCCACGTGGCCGCTTCCCGGAATGCCGCGATCGTTCTCGCAGGTGTGAACATGCTTCACGTGCCTGCCGAGGGTTCGCACCGCGTCAGTCACGGTCTTCTCTTCGATGTTGGCGTGGAAGGTGTCGAACAGAACGCCGATGCTGGGATGGCCGACCTCGTCGCACAGCAGCGCGGCGTCGGCGGCCGTGTTCAGGAAATAAGTCTCGAAGCGATTCAGCGGCTCGACCGCAAGTGTGACGTCGCAAGCGGCCAGCGTGTCTCCCAGCGAACGCAGTCCTTCCACCGCCCGCTTCCATTCGTCTTCCGTGCGCCTGCGTCCCAGCAGTTGCCCGACGGGCGCGCAATAGGGGCCGGCCATCGTCTTCGCCCCGAGTTCCGCCGCCACCTGGACGCCGTCGCGAACGAACGACACGGCCCTCCGGCGGATGTCCGCGTCGTCGCTCACGAGGCTCAGTTCCCCGGTCAGCGCCGAGCAGAAGAGGCACTCCAGTCCGTTCGCATCGGCCTGCTTCCGGATCTCCGCCGCCGGGAAGCCGGCGAAATCGAAGCGCGCGATCTCGATGCCGTCGAAGCCCGCCGCTTTAACCTTCGGCAGCAGATCGAGGTGGGAACGGTCGAACCCAGCCGTCCAGAGGAGCGTGTTGACGCCGAACTTCATCGGATGAGCCCCGCCGCGTCCGGATTCCCGGGGCCGAAGTGCTTCAGCATCACGAGGTCTTCCTTGTCGCTGCGGTTGGTCACGACGACGCCTTCCCTGGCCGCGGCCGCGCTGACGAACACTTCGTCCTTCGTCATCTGTCCGTAGCGGATCAGTGTCGGCGTCTCGACGTCGGTCTTGCCAAGCAATCCCCAGCCTGAGACCACGATCACACCGTACGCCGCCGCGTCCCGGATCGTCACCGAGCGGCCGGGATGCACGGTCAGCTCTTTCGCCGAGTAGTGGGGGGTCGAATACACGATCCACTTCTCGGAGTATCCTTCGGCGTTCATCTCCGCCTCGGGCTTGACCGGCGTCGGATGGAAGAGCCGATTCTTGGCGAACTCCGGATCCACGTTCGCCTGCCAATCGAGCATCGCGATGAGGTAGTCGAGGTCGTGGTGGTGCTCCGGCGGCACGTCCTTCACCAGCAGGTCCCACGGCACCGCGCGTCCTTCCACCATCGACTGGAACATCCCGAACACATCCGAGTTGACCTGCGGCTCATAGGTCACCAGCGAGCCCGGCGCGTGCAGGATTCCCGCGTCGATCTGCCACCCCGAGCCAGGCTTCAGCCTGTATGCCTTGGAATGGTACAAGATACCGTTGTCGCCTTCGTTCCACCGTTCCAGACAACGCCGGATGTCGTCCTTGGTCGTGCCCGGCTCCAGGCCCATGAACGTGTACGGGAAGTTGTTCGCCTTGAAGTTGTACTGGGGCGGGAAATAGTAGGCCTCGGGCTTGCCGTTCCGCCCGACCTTCCGGGCGAACTCGTCGTTCTGGTGCATGTGGTGCGGAATCGGCCCGAGATTGTCGAAGAACTTGCACAGCAGGTTCCAGCCGCCGTATTTCTGCATCACGTCGGCGCCGAGGAACTCGTCCCCAATGGTTTCGATGGCTTCCTTGAGGAGCACGCGCTTGCCGTTGACGGCGATATAGCTGAGGCCTTCATCCTCCGGCGTGCCGGGACCGTTGTCGGCCCGGGTCGTCGAGGCGAACCACCGCTCGTCAATGCCGCCGCGGTGCGCGCCGAGCGCATAAAGGTCGCGGGGATCGAGCTTGAGCCGGCCGCCGGGCATCAGGAATGATCGCGGCACCCAGCAGGGGGCCAGCCGGACAATGCCCTCGCCGGCGGCAAGAGCTTCTTTCACAAGGGCTGTGTTGGACATGTTCTATATGTACCCCGTGGGAGGGCGACTCGCAAGCGAGGGGGGCGAGCGGGCTCAGGCAACGGCCGTGACGCGTTCCTGGGCATAGACGGACCGCCGGTGCATCTTCTTGATGGGGATTCGCGAAAGGATTTTGCCCCATCCCGGCAAGGACGCGCCGAAGCGCCGCAACTGGTCTCCCAACAAATCCTTCTGCCAGGGAAGGTAGGTGAAGCGCACCGTCGTCGGGATTTGTCTGGCTGGGATCTCGGCGAAGCCCGCCTGCTCCAGGGCGACGAAGTCGTAGTTCATCTCCAACTCGTAGTCCGTGTCCAGATCCATCAGGCCCTTCTTCTTCCACAGCGAGTACAGCTCCAGTTGTCGGAGGTAGTCATCGCTCACGGCGTTGCCGCCGTGGCCGCTGGACTTCAAGAACTCGCGGGTGCAGTGGAAGGCCGCCTCGTTCAGTTCGTCGATGTGATTCTGGTAGACGCGCGCCTGGTTGGTAAGCAGTACGTTGTTCCCAGCGTCTCCCCGGATGTACTGTTCGATGACGCCGTCTTCTCGTTTGATGCGGCGCTCCAGGGCGTCGCGGGATTCCCAGAGCTCACCGACTGTCTGCGCCACGAAATCGTCATACACGCTCCGCAGGCCGGCCAGGTGGGGAGGCAGGCTCTCGTGCACGAACAAGAGCCAATCGGAGACCTTCCACCCCAGCAGTTTCACCAATGCCGCGATCTCCGCGAAAACCCTGTCGTTGTAAAACAGCGTGACCGTCAGGGCGAGGCGTCGGCACTCGACAAAGTCCTCGAAGGGCATGGTGTCGCTTTCAACGCACACCTCCTCGATCTCCACGCTTCGGAGACGTTCGGGACCGAATTCGTAGGCGCCGAAACAGCGCGGGATGACGCGGAAGCGAGTCTTCATTCTCCACTTTGCTCGTTCCCTGTCGGTCGCGAATTCGGAGCCTTCCAGAATCATGAGGGTGTGGATTCGGATCTGGTTCAGGCCGGTGTCCACCAGCCGGCAGACACTCTCCCAATGCCGGACTTTCGAGTCTCCAGGCAAGGCGAGGATCACTTCGGTGAAGGTATTCGATTCCGTCCCGCTGGCGCGCTGCGAGAGTGAAACCAGACCCTGGTAGGAGATGACGCGCCGCTTGATGTTGCGCAGGACCTCGTCGTCCATCGACTGCACCGCGGCGTCAATTCGCAATGCTCCGCCCAGGATTTCGGCGCATTGCAGGATGAGCTCCTGCCGGTTCTTGCCGGTGGAGGCGATGACGTTCTGCGGGTATCCGTACCGCTCTCTGGTCCTGGCGAGAACCTTGCAAAATTCAACGTCGTCGGGATACATGCCGAAATTGGTGTCGGCGATCATCAGGTTCTGGCCGTTGTAGCGGTCGGCGATGTACTCGATCTCGGCTCGCAAACGCTCCACGGTGGCCTTCTTCACCTTGGTCCTGGCGGCGATGCCGTCCACGCAGAACGTACAGGCAAAGGGGCAGCCGCGGTTGCCCTCCATGATGGGACCCAGCGCCGGGTCCTGCAAGAACTCATCCAGGTAGCCCATGAGATAGGGCGACGGGGTGGCGTCCAGATTCTGCACCCGGGGAGTATCATCGAAGCCATCCTGCCGTATGCCGACCGTCTTGCGGAGCCGTCCGTCCACCAGAGCATAGGAGCCGTAAATGCAGGCCCGGCGGATTTCCTCGATGGAGTGACACTGCCGCCACAACTCCATCACCTCCAGAAAGGGCTACTCCGCTTCGCCGGCGAGGTGGACGTCCACCGCCGGGCGCTCTCGCAGCCACGCTTCCTGCCGGGCGGATTCCAGAGGGAAGTTCGGCCCGCCGATAATCACCAGCGTGTCGGGGTACTCCTTCTTGACCGCCTCCGCGAAGCGGTAGCTGAGGTCCAGGTTCCACATGTAGTTGGTGAACGCCGTCACGGACGGCCGAACCTCGCGTAGTGCCCTGGCGAACTTCCGCGGGTACACGAAAAGCCGGGCATCGAAGGGGTGCTTGGAGTATGCGAATAAGTAACTCATGATACAGGCGACCGCGTAAGGGACAAACTCGGAGCTGATCAACTGCGAGTCGTGCGCGAGGTGGGAGAGAAAGACTGTGTCCATCCGACCCCCTGGTTACGGGGTCCGTCTTCCCGCGGTGCGGTAGACGAGCTGGCACCCCAGAAGAGGCTTCATTTGACATTGGCACTAAGTCGCTCTTCCGTCAATCACCAGCCTTCGGGCGGGCGCGCGGGGTTCAGCCGGGCGCCGCGAACATCTTCGGAGTAGAGGTGGCCCGGCGGTGCATCTCCATCTCCCAAGGTCACTGAATCGGCCCGATGTTCGGCCCGTCACCGCTGATGAAGTAGCCGGGAGGCTGTCCAGTGGTCGCGGCACAGTATGCCTGTGCCTGGGTCGCCTGCCCGCTGACTGCCGCCAGTGACGAGGGCGTGAGATCTTTGGGAACGGTCGCGGCCGTGCAACTCCAGCTTGTGTTTCCCGCGTTGTCCGAGGCCATGGCCCGGACCAGGTACACCCTCCCGTCGGCGGTGCCCCTTCGCTCGGCCCGCAGTCTCAGGCTCCCCGGCGACAAACCTTTCGCGTCCGGCGAAAAAGTTCCGTCTCCCGTTGGCTCCTCGTCATCCTCGTCGGCATAGGTGGTGACCGCTACGGGCCTGACCCCATCGCAGTTGTCAACGGCCGAGGCGGCCAGCCCCACGTTCAGGAGCGAGTGATCCGGGCGCCACAGCATGGTCCGGGCCAACTGCGAGGTCACGGTCGGGGGTGTTGTGTCGAGGGTGGTGATGACGACCGTATCGGTCGATTCCCCGCCCAGTCCGTCCTCCACTTTGAGCGTGATCGTATAGGTGCCCAGGGGAACTTGCACCGTGGCCGTCGGGGTGGAACTCGTCACCGTGGGGAACGGCCCAGTCCACGTGTATTGGAGAGAGTCGCCGTCCGGGTCGCTCGAGCCGCTGCCATCCAGCCTCAGTTGCGCGGTGCAGTCTGTGCCGACCGGCGCCGTCTGATCGGCACCCGCATCGGCCAACGGAGGGCGCTCGATCCGGAGCGTCGATTTCATCAGAAACACCTGATAGGGATTCCAGGTTGACAGCATGTAGTAGATGGTGGTCGAACGGAAATCCCCGGTGGTGAGCCGTGGGATCAGGAATGGAGCATACTCTCCCCCGATCTCGTTAATCCTGGCCCCTGTGCTTTTCAGGCTCGTCCCGTCGAATTTCAAGAACACGCTGTCGTACAGGTTGTCGGAGGAGTGGTGGCAGGCAAGCTTCTTGATCTTGTTCTCGTCCTCAAACTCCGCGCAGAAGTCCAGCGTTCCGCTGTCGCCGTCGTCGCAGAGCGGATCGGGCTGGACATTGTAAGGATCGAACTTGGCGGAACAGCTCCTTGCGTCTCTCCCGACGCGGTGCATGAAGAAGCCATACCCTTTGTCACGGGTAGGCTCGAATATCAGGCTCGGGGCCAGCACCGCGTCCTTGGCGATTTTCTGGATGTCGTGCCCGCCGGCGTCCTTGTCGTAGGGGACGACATCGCTCCACGGTCCCCAGGGCTTGTCGGAAACATGAAAGCGAATCCCGCGAGGGCTCTCGGCGCAGTTGTACAGCATCAGCCATTTCCTCAGATATTGGTTCCAGCTCACCGAGAACTCGCCGATGCAGCCTTGGTAATTCGGGGGAAAGATCGAGATGGCCTTCGAATCCATGCTCAGGTCCGCATTGGAGACCCAGCCCGGCGTTTCGGAACCTGCGATGCCCCAATAATGCCATTGCGTCGGATCCGGGACGCCATTCGCGGAGAGCGGCGCGAAGGCCAGGTACGGGGGGCTCTTTCGGTACTCGCCGGCGCCGAACAGTAGCAAACCGTCTGCTGTGGCATTGGGAGGCAGCTCCTGCGGGAGGAAGTCGGATGCCTTTATCCGCACCGGAGCGATGTTCAGAAACTTGTCATGGGAAACCTCGAATTCATAGCGGAACTCGAGATTGCCGTTGGTGATTCTCGTCGGATCGTCCGAGCTCGTCAGAATGCTGCGCCTTTCAACCACATTGGTCTGCGGGTTAAGGCCGGTGCGGGCGAAGAAGAGGTAGAGCCGGCCCGCCCAACTGAATCCGGAATTTGGCGTCTTGAAGGTGCCGTGCCCGATCGGCGTTGCGCCGGAGAGCGGATTCACTTGTGGCGGCGCGAAGGTCTGGTCCCCGTTCGGGAGGGCATACGAGAGAAATCGGAAGTCGTTGCATAACTCAAGCGCCGTGGCGGCCGTCGTATGCCCGATCGCGTCCATATTGATCGTCAGGTTCGATGCCGGCATGCCCGGGGGCTTGTCGAACCACTCCTCCGCGCTCGGTTGCAGCGCTGTCTTCGCCGGATGCGACTCGGGGCCGGTGGTGTCGCCAAAGACCAGGTACAGGGTGTCCACGAAATCGCCGGGGTTCCTGTGCTCGATGGGCGCTCCAAAATCAGTGCCGGTAACGCCATGCTTCGGCTTGCCGTCCGGGCCGGCCAGCCCGGTCAACTGGCAGATCTTCGCGCTCGAACCGGCCACGTAATAGACGCTGGTCTGCGCTGAAAGGGGAGGTAACGACGTCATGCATAACGCCGCCAGAATGACGGTGCAGAATTCAATTCGACTCGACATGGACATCCTCCGTCGAAGAGCTTCGTCGAGGCTTCCTCGAGGTTGATCAGGCTCACGCCCCTCGTGAAGCAACTCTAAGGTGAACGGCGTGTCCGGGTCACCATCAGAAGTGGTAGTGCCGCGGGCTCCTGCCTACGAGACAATGCCGGCCCGCAAGGCCTTGGCGACGGCTTCGGATTTGGAGTGGACTTGCAGCTTGCAGTAGATCTGCTGCACGTGAAAGGCGATGGTGTTGACGCTGACGCCCAGTTCCGCCGCCGCTGACTTGTAGTTGTGGCCCTCGACGAACAGGCGCAGCAGCCGCACCTGGTGGGGGGTGAGCTGATGTTCGCTCTGCGCGGGGAGACGATGTTGCCGGAACAGCTCGAGCACCCGGCGGGCCACCGCGGGAGACATAGGCGAGCCGCCCCCGGCCGCCTCGCTGATCGCTTCCAGCAGCCGTGCCGGCGGCGTCTTCTTCAGCAGATAGCCGCAGGCGCCGGCGCAGACCGCGTGAAAGATGCGGTCGTCGTCGTCATACACCGTCAGCACCAGCAGCAGCAAAGCGGGGTGTTGTTCCTTCAGAAGGCGGATGCCCTCGATGCCCGAAATGCCGGGCAACTCCAGGTCCACCAGCAGCACGTCCGGCGGCCCGGCGCGGACGGCCGCCACGGCCTCCTCCATCGTGCGCCAGGCGCCCACGCAGCGAAACCCCGGGCTGGCGCCAATCAACAGCGCCAGGCCCTCGCGGATCTCGCGCTGGTCTTCGACGATCGCGACTCGAATCACACAGGTTCAGCTTAGTCGAAACGGGGGTGCCAGTACCCACATGTTCAGGTAGTCACCTCGAGAGCGGGACTACAAGCTCCACCGACGTGCCGTTCCCTTCGCCCGACGCCACGGCGACCACGCCGCCCAGCCTCGCCGCCCGCCGGCGCATGTTCTCCAGGCCGTGGCCCCCGTTCTGCACGCCATCGACGGCGAATCCCTTCCCATCGTCGGCTACGCGCAGCCTCAGTCGCCCGCCTTGGGCTCCGACATCCACCAGAATGGTCCCGCATTCCGAGTGACGAAAGGCGTTGTGCAGGCTCTCCTTGAAGACAAGGAAGATGTCCCGCCGCGCGCCGGCGTCGAGGGGAATGGCAGCGCTACCCCGCACATTGAGCTCGAACTGGATCTTGCTGGTGCCCAGGAGGTCGCCGGCGAAACGTCGCATCCGGTGGACCAGGTCGGCCAGTCGGTCGTGCTTGGGGTTGATCGCCCAGACGATGTCACTCATCGAGTCCACCAACTCGCGTGAGATGTCGCCGATGCGAGACAGGGACGCGGCCGCTCCCGGATCCCGTACATCCACGCGCTGGCGGGCTACCTCGCTCAACACCGCGATCTGCGACAGGCTTGAGCCAATGTCGTCGTGAAGATCCGAGGCGATGCGTGTCCGTACGCGCTCAAGCGCAACCGCCTGCGCGACCCGGTAGCGGTGAACAGCGTAGACCATCCCGGCCACGGCGGCGGCGCTCAAGATCAGAAACCACCACCGCTGCCAGAGGGGCGCCGCGATGCGGAAACGGACTCTCGCCGGACGGAAACTCAAGATGCCTTCCGGGGACACGGCGCGGATCGAAAGCTCGTAGCTGCCCGGAGCCAGTGACAAGTAGTGAACGCTTCGCGAAGTGGAAGGCGGCGTCCAGTCTCGATCCACTCCAGACAGGAGAGTCTGGTAGCGCAGATCGTGCCGGAAGCCCCCGAAGTCCACCTGCACCTGCCTCTGGGAAGAGGCAAGAGGCAGCGCCGGAGGTTCGACATCACCCAGGTCCGAGACGGGCCGGTGTTCGCCGTTGACACGGATGGCGTGGACCAGAACGGCCGGAGGGTCGGCGCGATCCTCCTGCGGCTCGATTCGGACCAGGCCGTGGTCTCCGCCGAACCAGATTGCCCCGCGACGGTCGCGAAACGCAACTCGAAGCTCTCCGGGCAACAACCCATCGGCAACCGTGAAGCGCCGGACGCGACCGGTGGCCGGATCGAGGCGGTCAACACCGGCGCCGCCGGCGGCATAAACGCGTCCGGCGAGGTCCTCGGCGAGAGCCAGGATGGTATTGGTCGAAAGCCCGTTGGACCTAGTATAGGCGACGAACGCCGGGCTGGCAGCCAGAGGATCGTCAACACGCAACAGACCCTGCCGCCTCGACCCGATCCACAGCCGTCCCCGCCGATCGACGAGCAACGCCCGCACGCCTTGATCGGGCGCCCCGGTTGAGGGCGGGAACTGGTCGAACCTGCCGTTTCGAAATCGCACCAGGCCACGATCAAGCATTCCGATCCAGACCTGGCCGGCCCAATCTTCTGCGAAAGCAGCCGGACTGTTCCCCGGCAAGCTGGGAGACGGAAGGCCCTGCGACTCGTCGAGGCTTTCGAATCGGCCAGTCCGTACATCGCGGCGATACAAGCCGTGTCCCGAAGCCCGGTTGACGCTCACCCAGATCTCGCCGCGCGAGTCCTCAAACACCCGGAAGACATTGAGCTTGGGAAGGCCGGATTCCAATGGCTCCCGCAGCCGGTCTCGATAGCGGAGCAGACCTGAACCCGTCGCCAGCCACCAATCTCCGGACCGCGAATGGACTGCGATCTGGTGCCAGCTCCATCCCCATGCGAGCCGGGACGGGACCTGCGGGCGGATGGGGTGAAACCGGTAGCCGTCGAACCAGTTCAAGAAGTAGTGATCCTCGTCTTTAGTGATCGCTGTCAACACGCCCTTGCGGTCTTCGAAAACAGCCCACACCTTCCGAAGCCCCAGTCCTTCTTGCTCCGAGAAACTGGACAGCCCCGAGCCCGCGATCCGGGCGGCGCCGCCTCCGTCGGTGCCTACCCACAAATTGCCGAGCGAATCCGTGGCCAGGGCTTCCACTGGGAGGCCTCGCAGGCTCGGGTCCAGATCCGCAACCTGCCAGCGTCCGGCAGGCAACTGGCGCGCAAGCCCTTGAAAGGTCGCCGCCCACACTTCGCCACGCCAAGAAAGGACGGCAGCCGTGTAGCCGCTCGGCAACCCGTGTGACCGGCTGTAGCGGGCCGCGATCCAGGCCTCCCGGGTGTGGGGATCGATGCGAAACCGGAACAGCTCGGTTTGGGCGCCAACCCAAATCTCGCCTGCTGTTTCTGAAAGCGCCGTGTTGAGATCGGTGGCCAGCCCCTGTTCGCGCGTCCAGTGATCCAGGCGGCCGTTCGAGCGGACCCGATACAGACCTGAGGAAGCGGCGGCCCACACATCGCCGCGCGCGTCCTTCAACAGCCGTGTAACGGCGATCGGGCGGCCCGCTTCGGGAGATTCGATCGCTCGAACAAATTCACGGGATTTGTCGCGGCGCCACAGGCCGGTGTCGGTTCCGCACCACAGGCCTCGCTGGTCCTCCAGAAGGGCGTTGATCACGCCAAGCTGGAGGGACTCGCATTGAAACCGCTTGCGGCCGGGCCGCGGATCGAAGAGGCAGAGATGCTCTTGGGCGGCAACCCAGTAGGTGCCATCCCGCCGCTCGAGGAGATCGGATGCGCTGCTCACCGGCAGCCCGTCGGCTTCGGTGAAGATCCTGAACCCGTTGCCGTCGAAACGCGCCAGGCCTTCTGAGCCGGGAAACCATACGAACCCCCTGGAATCAACTACGATTCGCGGCACGGTTGTATGGAAACCATCTCGGGCGGAGAAGACAACCATCGGCAGTTGCTCCCCCGGCAGCGAGCACACTGCCGCCGACAGCAGGAAGCAGCCTCGCATCAGTGACACGTGATTAAGCCCCGCGCCAATGTCGCCTTCAGCTCCCTGGTCACGCCGGGCCAGTAATGCTCAGCGTCGGACGCCCGCGCATTTGCGCTCCCTCTCCGCTGAAGCCAAAATACTACAAACACCCGTCCCCGCTGCCACCTCAGCCGCCGGGCCGGGCCCACTGCTGCGCGAAGGAACGTCGGATGTCGCGCCGCCTCACCGCCAATCGATCCGGTACACACTCCCCGGCTTGAGGCTGACCGGCTGCGTGCCGGCGAGCGTGACTCCGTCCTCCTGATACAGGGACAGCGTCCCCTCAAACGGCTGGCCGAGCGGCAGCTTGATCCACTGCCGGTCCGGCCCCAGCGCGCCCTGCGCTTCGTACTCGGCGCCGTTCCCCTCGCGGTAGTCGGGCTTGGCGGTCAGCACTGCCCGCTTCTGGAGCCAGTGGCCGAAGATCTGGTTACGGTTGCAGAGAACGCTCGGCCCGGCGCCATACAGTACTCCAAGAATGCGGTCGCTCCGCGCCACGAAGCCCACCGCGAAGATCCACCGGTCCATCTCCTCGCGCGCGCCCGGCATCCGCTGCTCCTGGCCGAAGACGCGGCCGTCATTCGACAGGCTGTACCAGAGCTTGTCGGCGTCCTTGACGGTCAGTCCCACGTCGCCCTTCTTGTGCAGCGCCATGATGTACCAGTCCTTGCCGCCGGCGAAGAATTTCTTCACGTCATTCACGGCATGCTCGGTTTCCATCGACAGCCCGCCGAGGCGGAACGAGGCGGGCGTTTCTCCTTCGGACCAGTACAGCTTGCCCCGGTCGCGCCAGTTGGTGAAGTAGAGCCTGTACTTGCCCTTGTCGCGCAGGAGCACGTTGGCGCCGTTCAAGTCGCCCATCTGGTACTTGTCGTAGCCTTCCATCTTCACGATGTCTTTCATCTCGGCGCGGTAGGGCGGCGCCGAACCGTTCCAGGTCTTGCCGCCGTCGCGGCTGACGAAGTAAATCGGCTTGTTGGCCTTTTGCGGATCGGGCCAGCAAGTGGCGAACATGTGCAGGGCGCCGTCTTCGGATCTCTGCACGTTGACGTTCGAGACGTGCACGAACACGCCGTTGTGGATGACGGTGTGGCGGTTGTCGAAATCGATGAAGTCGGGCGTGGTGGCGCTGTACACGCGGTCGTTGCCGCTCTCGATCCCGTCCCACGCGCTGAAGAAGAAGCGCCAGCCCGCTCCCTCCTCGATCGCATAGGGTGCATAGATGTTGCGGAAGACTCCGCCCATCCGCGAGGCGAACATCGGCATGCGGACGTCAGGAACCCAGTGGAGCTGGTTCTTTTCCCACAGCACCGGATTGAAAGGCCCAGCCGAAAGACCGTGTATCTCGACCAGGCCGAGCGGCGCCTGCCCCCCGCGAACTTCAGTGACGACAAAAGGGACGCCTGTCTGCGCGGGCGAACATGCGCCCGCGGCCAACACCATGATCAACGTGGATACGAGTACGTTCATCACACCTCCATCAGTGAGACACGGGGACAGCGTTGCCTGTCACCGATTTAATTCCCGTACGCCGACATGATGCGCTTGAACTGCGCCAACGCCTCGTCGGCCTTCTTCTCGCTGCCGAGTTTGCGGTACGCCTGCGAGAGTTGATACTGAATCTGGCCGTCGCTGCGATCCAGTTTCGCGGCCGCTTCCCATTCGGGGATGGCCTCGGCGGTGCGGTCGAGCGCCACCAGCACGGACGCCAGGATCTTGTGCGCCTCGGCGTCGTTCGGCTTGATGGCCACGGCCTGTTGCGCGTACGGGAGCGCGACTGCGTGCTCGTTCGCGGCGGCCCGCAACCTCGCCAGACCGAGGTACGGCAGGTGGAAGCTCTTGCCGGCGCGCTTGGCGCCGTCCAACGCGGCGCTATAGTGCCGCTCGGCCAGCGCCGTCTCGTGCTGGGCTTCGTAGGCGTAGCCCAGATAGTAGTGCGACGGATAGTACTCAGGGTTCAGCTCCAGCGCCTTGGAAAACAGCTCCTGCGACTTGTGGAACTGGCTGTGCTCGTCCTCATAACGGCCCAGATAATAAAGAGGGGCGAAATCGCGCGGATCCTTCCCCGACGCCTGCGTCATTTTCTGCTGGAAAAGCCGGTACTGGCGGGCCAGGTAGTACGCGATCCCCAGCGCCTTCAGGACGAGCCCATTCGCCTGGATTGATTCCGCCCGGCGCAAGTAGCGGATCGCGTCCAACTGGTTGCCGGCGTCAATCTCGATCAGCCCTCGCCAGTAGGGTCCTTCGAAGTTGTCGGCCTGCTCGCGGATCAGCCGCTCCGCCATCTCGCGCGCGGCGCCGACCTTGCCCGAAGCCAGCGCTTGCCGGATCTCCATCGACAGCCCGAGCGACGCCGCTCCCGGCGGTTCCAGGGTCCCGATCTCCTGCTGGCCCAGGGACGGCGGCCGGGTCAGAGGAGGGCTTTCCCGCTGCGCGGCCACGGTGAAGGAGGCCAGCAGCCCGACTATAATCAGGGGTGAGATGACACTGCCGCGCAGGATGCGGTTCGTCCTGCTGATCGTAGCGGGTGTGCTGAACGCCGGCATCGCCTGCCCCCAATCTCTCCTGTTGCAGGCCGACACGCCCGAGGAGTTTGACGCTTACATCCGCGTCCTCGAGGCGAAGCAGCCTGCCGACATCGTCGCCGCCTGCACCGAGTTCGAGCGCGCCTGGCCCCGGTCCGAACTTCTGGCACACGTCTACCAGCTTCAGATGGAAGCCCACCGCAAGCTCGGTGACATCGATGGCGCCGTCCGTGCCGGCGAGCGCGCCGTCGCGCTCGTGCCTAATCATATCGCAGTGCTCACCGCGCTGGCGAACATTCTGCCCACCTACACCGAGGACCCGCAGAGGGTGGCCCGCGCCGAAGAACTCGCCGCGCAATCGCTCAAGCTCCTCAGGAGCTTCCGGGTCTCGCGAAACATCCCGCTGGAGGAATGGGAGCGGCTCCGGGCGCGGCTGCGGTCGGAAGCCCACTCCGCCCTCGGGCTCGTCGCCATGAAGCGGAATGAAATCGAGAAAGCGACGCGGGAGTTCGAGACCGCGATTTCGCTCGCCCCCGAACCGGATCCGGTGCAGCACTACCGGCTGGGCGGGTTGTATCTCGCACAGAAGCGCGAAGCCGAAGCGAGGGAGAAGTTCCGCCAGGCGGCGGAGATGAAGGATCCGGTGATCCGCAAACTGGCCGAGGAGAGGCTCAGCTCGATCCGCCGGTGATGTGCGGTGCGGACGGCGCGGCTACTTGCATCCGTACAAGTGCTCGGTATTGTTGCGGAAAGCCGGTGCGAGATTCCGGTTCGTCAACAGCCCCAGCCTACGCCAGGTTTGGAATCTGGATGATCTTCTTCTGGATGGCGTACTGCACCAGTTGCGCCTTGTTGTGGATGTCGAGCTTGCGCATCAGGTTAAACTTGTGCGCCTCGACGGTCTTCACGCTCAGGTTCAACTGGCAGGCCACTTCCTTGACCGAATTCCCTTCTGCGAGCATTTTCAGGACTTCTTTTTCGCGCGGTGTCAGGGTCGCGAACCGAGGCACGCGCTCGCTGGTTTTCATGCGGGTGCGGAAATCGTCGACCAGTTGGGAGAGCATGCGTGGACTGAGATAGCTTCCACCCCGGTGGACGTCGCGAATGGCCGACACCAGGTGGCCGGCAGGGCTGTCTTTCAGCACGTAGCCGCTGGCGCCGACCTCCATGCCTTCTACCAAGTAGTCTTCGTCGTCGTACATCGTCAGGAACACCACCCGGGTTTCAGGCCGGTTTCTCTTGATCTGACGCGTCGTCTCGAAGCTGCTCGGCCCGGGCATGCCGATATCCATCAGCACGATGTCCGGGCGCACCTCGGCCGCTTTCTCAGCCGCCTCCGCGCCGTTGGACGCTTCCCCCACCACTTCCATGTCGGCTTCCGCGTTGAGCAATGTCTTCACCCCCTGCCGGAACAGCGTGTGATCGTCGGCCACAAGGACTCGTATTCTCGCCATACTGTCACCCACCTTTGGAGCCGTGCGCATCCGGCGGCCGGCGCCGGCTTCTCAATCGACCGGCAGCTCCACCAGCACCTTCGTACCCTGCTTCGGACGGCTGCGGACCACCAGCCGCCCGCCAAACAGCGCGACCCGCTCCTTCATGCCCGCCACGCCGAAAGAGTCGCGTTTGGCCAGCACCTGCTCCACCGGAAAGCCGGCCCCGTCGTCTTCCACACGCAGCCTCAGTATCTTATCGGCGGAATCGAGCGAAACCATTACCTTCGATGCGCCGGAATGCCGGGCGACGTTGTTCAGGCATTCCTGGGCCAGCCGGTACACGACGTGTTCCAGCTTCTTCGGCAACGGCCCGACGTCGGCGACGTGCAGGACGATCTTCGCCCGGTGATGGCGGCGAAACCGGCTGGCCAACTGGCGCAAGGCCGCCGCCAATCCCAACTGCGCCAGTACCGCCGGGCTCAGGTCGGCGATCAGCCGGCGAACCTCCACGATCATCTGCTCCGTCAGCCGGCGCGCCTCCTGCAACCCCGTCCGAAGCTCCGCCAGGCCCTCCGGCACCGTCCGCTCCAACAGCTCCAGGTGAAGGCGAATGCTCAGCAGCATCTGGCCGGTCTCGTCGTGAAGCTCCGCGCTGATCCGGCGGCGCTCGCGTTCCTCCACCTCGATCATCCGCTCCGCCAGGCCGCGTACCTGTTGCTCGCGAATCGCCAGCTCCTCCGCCAGTTGCGCCTTGCGAACCGCTTCCGAGCAGCGTTCAGAGGCCGCCGTCAACAGGGTCTCCTCGCGCGGCAGCCAGTCGTAGCGGGCCGCGAAGGCAAACTGGAACACACCCGCCGTCCCCTCCCCGCCAGCCATCGGAATCGACCAGCAGGACTGATAGCGGCCAGGCCATCTCGCCTCCAGCGCGAGCTTCTTCACCTGCGCCTTGCCGCACGCGCACCGCGCGGTGAGGAACCGTCGTGACGCCGCAGGTCCGGCCGGAACCGTGGCCTCGCGTCCCTGCTTCGGCCAGCCCGCCCGCGAACGCCATCGCCGCGAATGGGGGTCGAACAGCCACAGGGCGCCGGCCTGGGCGCGACTGAACCGGGCAAGAACGTCGAGCATGCGCACGAGCAGTTCGTCGAGGTTTCGCGATTCCAGCTCTGCCCGGAACAGCTCCTGGTAGGCCTCCGTTTCCGCCTCTCGCACCTCGAAGAAGGCGTTGTTCAGGGTGAGCAACACGCAGAAACGCAACTGTTCCAGGGCCCACCGCAGGTTGGCGGATTCGCGCGGCGCCAGACCGCCGAGGAGAGTGTTGATCAGACCGTCGTACTGCCGCAGCGCGCGAAGGATCCGCGACGGCGACAACCCCAGGTTGGCAAGGCGTCGCCCGCTGTATTCCACCTGCTCGATGAAGTCCGCCAGCGGGCGCCGGGCGCCGAGAATCTTCGCCGCCGCCCCCGGCGTGATTCCGGCCATTGCCTTCTGCTGCCGGGCATCAAATCCCAGCTCCCTGAGCCGCCGGAGCCACTGGCGCTCCAACCCTGCCGCCGCAGGCCGCAGGAGTCCGGCGAGGCGACCGAGATTCGACTGCAACTGGCCGCTGAGCGCATCGGCTGCCTGGGCCAGCGCGGGGGGTTGTTTGGGCCGCACCGCTCTGTTGATCGGACCGGTGGGTGTTATTCTTTAGCGCCGTGCCGGCGAAGCATGGCGGCGAGTTCGGCGTGGCCGTTGTCGATGGCAGTGCGGAGAGGCGTAAGGCCCGCCCTGGTTGCGGTGTTCACGTCGGCGCCTTTGTCCACCAGCAGCACGGCCGTCCCGAGGCGGCCCCAGGAGGCCGCCCGGTAGAGCGGCGTGGCTCCGGTCTCGGCGTCGCGCACGTTCACGTCCGCGCCACGGTCGATGAGAAGCCCGGCCGCACCGAGGTGCCCGCCGAGGGCGGCGTCGTGCAGCGGCGTCGCCCCGGCGTCGTTACGCGCGTTGGCATCCGCGCCCCGGTCGAGCAGCAGGCGCAGCACTTCCACGTGGCCCTTGAGGGCGGCGTCGTGTACCAGCGTCGAACCGTCCGCGCTTCGGGCTTTCGGGTCAAAACCCTGGTCCATAAGCAGCCGGACGATTTCGGTCTCGCCGCGCAGCACCGCCTGTTGAAGCCTCCGCGCACCCTCTTCCGGACCGCCCGGCGTTGCCCGCTGCTTCAGCAGGATCTCGACCACCGTGGCGTTGCGAAATCGGAGTGCCTCCTCCAGCGGCGTCGCCCCCGAGGAATCCCTGGCATCCACGGCGGCCCTGGCCTGAACCAGCAGCGCCGCCACCTCGGCGTGGCCCTTGATCGCCGCCGCGTGCAGAGCGGTGCCGCCCTCCCGGTTCCTGGCGCTCACATCCGCCCCCTTGGCGAGCAGGACTGCGGCCACGTCGGCGTGGCCTTTCCAGGCGGCTTCCTCGAGCGGCGTCGAGCCGGCGTTGTCCCTTGCGTTCACATCGGCGCCGCGCTCGATCAGCAGGCCAGCCAAGTCCAGGCGCCCGCGGCCCGCCGCCAGATGCAAGGCGGTCGCGCCGGAAGCCTGCCGCGCTTCGATCTCCGCCCCTTTGTCGAGCAGCAGTTCGACCACCGCCCGCCGGTTGGTGATGACGGCGTAAGCGAGCGGACTGGAACCCCCTTCCGCGTGGCGCGCGTTGACGTCGGCGCCCCGGGCGAGCAGCAGCTTCACGATCTCCACATGGCCGCTCCAGGCCGCGTCGTGCAGCGCCGTGCCGCCGAGCGAGTCCCGCATGTTCACGTCGGCGCCGGATTCGAGCAGCGCCCGCACTTTCTCGACATCTCCGGAACGCGCCGCCTTGTGCAGGGGGCTGGGCGCCTGGGCGAACGCCAGGGCCAACAGGCAGAGGGCGCTGGTCAACGTGACTCCAGAGGCTGTGGCCATCCTCCCTACCGTGAAGAACCGGCCCGCGTCATGCGCGCCGCTGCTGTCCTGATGATAGCCCTTCCGTGGCTGATCCGGTCAGGCAGAAGGGGCTTCGTACCCCTGCGGCTCCCCAGTGAGTAGGAATGCTGAAGGGCCACACCGGAGCGCGATCTGCGGTTGCGAATATCAGTTCTTCAACGCGCTGAAATCGTTCGCGGAATCGCCGCCGTCACGGCCGCTTCACGCCGCCAGAAGCGCGTGCGGGTCGAGCACGAACTTTTTCGACGCCCCGCGGTCGAAATCCCGGTAGCCCCGAGGGGCGTCGTCCAGGGTGATCACCTCGACGTTGACCGCCTTGGCGATCTGGATGCGGTTGTGGAGGATGGCCATCATGAGCTGGCGGTTGTAGCGCAGCACTGGAGTCTGGCCGGTGTGGAACGAGTGGCTTTTCGCCCAACCGAGGCCCAGGCGGATGCTCAGCGCGCCGCGCTGCGCGGCCGCGTCCACCCCGCCCGGATCGTCGGTGACGTACAGGCCAGGGATGCCGAGCGCGCCGCCCGCCCGGGTGAGTTCCATGAGCGCATTCAGCACCGTGGCCGGCGCTTCCTGCCGGGCGCCCCCACCATGGCCCCGGGCCTCGAAGCCGACACAGTCCACGCCGCAGTCCACTTCGGGGACGCCGACGATGGCGGCCACCTGATCGGCGACGGTCGCGTCGGTGCGCGAGACGTCGATGGCTGCGCATCCGATCGAGCGCGCCTGGGCCAAGCGGTCCGGGATCATGTCGGCGACGATCACCACCGCCGCGCCGAGCAACTGCGCCGAGGCCGCCGCCGCCAGGCCAACCGGACCCGCGCCGGCGATCAACGCCACCGTGCCCGGTCCGACTCCCGCCGTGACACAGCCGTGGAAGCCGGTCGGCAAGATGTCCGACAGGCACGTCAGATCCCGGATCTTCTCCATCGCCTGCGCCTTGTCCGGGAATCGCAGCAGGTTCCAATCCGCATAGGGGACCATCACATATTCGGCCTGCCCACCGACCCATCCGCCCATGTCGACGTAGCCGTACGCCGCTCCTGGCCGCGCCGGATTCACGTTCAGGCAGATGCCCGTCTTGCCTTCCTTACAGTTCCGGCAACGGCCGCAGGCGATGTTGAACGGAACCGAGACGAGGTCGCCCGCGCGGATGAACTCGACGTCGCGCCCGCATTCTATGACTTCTCCCGTGATCTCGTGGCCCAGCACCAGACCCAGGGGAGCGGTCGTCCGGCCCCGCACCATGTGCTGGTCCGATCCGCAGATGTTGGTCGAGACGACCTTGAGGATGACGCCGTGATCGCACTTGCGATCACCCAGCTCGAGCTTCGGAAAGTCGATGGATTGCACCTCGACTTTGCCGGGCCCCATGTACACGACACCGCGATTGTTTGCCACAGATCCACCTCCAAGTGTTTCAGGAATCATACAACAAACTGCGTGCGGAACATCGCAGGGACGCGGGGGTCGGAGCAGGTTTCGACGCTGGGGCCGTGGGGAGCCGAGGAGGGAATGTCGTCCAACCCTGCTTGGCTATTTCAGGCTGATGCCGTGGCTCTCCAGCGTCAGCCCCAGCGCCTGGCCCAGGCGGGCGGAGGCGCGGTTGAACTCCAGGCCGGCGAACACCACCCGCCGGCGCGAGTCGGCGTATTCGCTCTGGCGGGTGAGCACCAGGAAGTTGGTGGATTCTCCCGTCTGGAAGAGGCGGATTTCGCTCTCGAGCTTTTCGCGGGCGGCGCGCTCGCTGGCGGCCGCCGCCGCCATCCGCTGGCGGGCCGTCTGGATCGACTGAAGCGCGTTGCGGACTTCCACCTCGATGAGCTGTTCCGTCCGTTTCCGCTCCAGGCCGAGGCGGCGCTCCTGAATCCGGGTCTGCGCCAGCGCCGCTTCGGCGGTCCGGTTCCGGAACGTGAGGTCGAAGGCCAGGCCGACGGAGACGGTCGGATAGCGCCCGCTGAACAGGTTGGTCAGCGAGGTTCCATAGCCGCCGACGAGGAACTCGGGCAGGCTGCCGAAGGACGCAGGCGGGAGGGGAGGAAGCCCGGCCCGGATGCTTAGCTCGTTCAACCGTTCCGCCGAGGCCACGTTGGCGGCGCTGAAGGGGTTCTGGCGGGTCGAGATGTCGCCCGCCAGACCGGCATTGACATAAGAGGCGACAAGGTCCACCTGCGGCCGCACCTGGTTGCCGTTGAGCTGCATCTGGAGGTCATTGGTTTCGCCGCGGAGGCCGATCAGGCGCATTTCCGGCCGCCGCTTGACGGCTTCCGCGACCGCTTGGGTCAGGTCCGCCACTTCGGCGGGCGCCAGGCCGCGCTCTTCCACCGGAACGATCTCCTCGTTCCACAGCGCGGCGTCTCTGCCTCCGGCGAGCAGCGCCTTCAGCGCATTCTCCGCCTCGGTGACCAGGCCCGTCGCCGCGAAGTAGGTGTCGCGGCGGCGCTCGAGTTCCGCTTCAGAAGCAGCCAGTTCGACCGGCGCCAGCGTGCCGGCCTCGATGCGCCGCTTGTTGCGCTCGAGCTGGTCCCGTGCCAATTCGACATTCTCCGCCTCCACCACCCGGTCCTGCCGGGCAGCCACCAGGTTCCAATACGCCTGCTGCACCCGGAACACGATGTCGATCACGCGAAGCTCGAACTCCACGTCGGTGACCTCCGTCTGCTTGCGGCGGATGCGGATGTCGCTGCGCTCGCGGTCGGTCGGCCGGTTGCGCAATAACGGCTGCGTGAAGCTGAAAGAAAGCCGGGAGGTGAAGAAAGGATTTAATGACGTGAACGGATTGCTGGTGGACTGGCGGTTGTTCTGGAAATCGGCGACGAACGACGTGCCGTGCCAGGGGAACTTCTGGCGAAAGGCGAAGTTCTGGGCGAAGAAGTGCTCGGCCAGTTTGCCGCCGCTGCCGACGAGCACCGAGCCGGTGGGCGTGCTCCGCGAGTCCAGCGACGGGGCCCACTGGAGCCTCGGATCGAACGCGCCCAGCGCGACCCTGACGCCTTCGCCCGCGAGAGCCCTATTGGTCTTCTCGATTTCGATGTCGAGATTGTTGCCGAGCGCCGTTTCGATGGCTTCGTGCAAAGCGAGCTTGCGCACCACTGGTCCGACGCCCACCCGCTCCTGCGCTGCGGCCGTCGCCGGCCAGGCGGCCGTCAGAAGAATGAGGGCGAGCATGCCCATGAACAGCCCGCTAATACTACCCCAGGCTCGTCGGAGGCGCGTTGCGCTCCATTCCGGCGCCCGCGCCAGCTTCCGCCAGAAGGCCCAGTGCGCCAGGTCGTCGAACAAGGAATAGACGACCGGAGTCACCAGCAGCGTCAGCAGCAGGCAGAGCGTCTGGCCGCCGATGACGACGATCGCCACCGTTCGCCGCGAACCCGAGCCGGCGCCCCCGCCAAGGGCCATGGGGAACATGCCGGCCACCAGTGAGGCGGTGGTCATCAGGATCGGGCGCAGCCGGTCTTCGCAGCCGCGCAGAATCGCCTCGGCGCGGGGAAGGCCCTCGTGCGAACGCAGGCTCTTGATGTGGTCGATCTGAAGAATGGCGTTCTTCTTGACGATGCCGAACAGGATCAAGATGCCCAGCGAGTTGTAGATGATGGAGAAGTTCTCGCCCACCAGCAGCAGCGACAGCAGCGCGAACGGCACTGACAGCGGGAGGCTGGTGAGGATCGTCACCGGGTCGATGAAACTCTCGAACTGGGCGGCCAGCACCATGTACATGAAAATGATCGAGAGCGCGAAGGCGATGACGTACTGAAAGGCGGCGCGGCCGAACTCGCGGCTGCGTCCGATCAGGCCGCTGCGATAGTCGGGCGGCATGTTCATGGCGGCCACCGTCTCATCGATCACCGGGATGACGTTGCTCAACGCCTGCCCTTCGACGAGGTTGGCCGAGATCATGATTTGCCGCTGGCGGTTGATCCGCTCGATCTGCACCGGGCCGCTGGCCACCTCGAGAGTCGCGACATTCGACACCGCCACATTGCCGAGCGTGGCCGAGGGCACGTAGAGGCGCTCCATGCTGCCGGGCGAGTCGCGAAATTCCTTCTTCACGCGCAACTGCACGTCGTAGCGGTCGTCCCCCTCGCGGTAGGTGGTGGCCTGCTCGTCGCCGCCGACCAGCGTGCGAAGCGCGTTGGCGATCGAAGCCACGTTCACATTCAGGTCGGACGCTTTGTCGCGGTTGATGCGGACACGCACTTCCGGCTTGCCGGGCTCATAGGAGCTGTCCAGGTCCACCACGCCGGGAAGCTGCGCCAGCCGCTGCTGGATTTTGCCGGCATACTGGTCGAGCCTCGCCAGATCCGGTCCTTGAAGGTAGAACTGCAAGTCGCGCTGCGGCCCGCCGCCCTGGATGGGCGAGGGATTCTGCACCGCGATGACCAGGTCGCGAAACCTGGCCAGGCGGCGGCGCGCCATCAGCATAATCTCCTGCTGGCTCTGCTCGCGCTCGTCTACCGGCACGAGCACGACCCCGATGGAGCCGCGGTCCACTTGCCGGCGCGAGTCGGCGCCGATCGCCGTGAGCATGTGGAGCACGCCGGGAAGCCGGCGCAGCTCCTCCTCGAGCTGCTTCATCATGGCGTCGCTGCCTTCGAGCGAAGACCCGACGGGCATGCGGACGTTCACTTCGAATTCGCTTTGATCGTCGGTGGGCAGGAAGTCCTTCCCGACCATCATGAACAAGGGTCCGGAGGAAAGCGCGACCAGAACGGCGACGGCGACGATGGCCCAGCGGTGCGTCATCGACCAGTGGAGCAGGCCCCGGTACGGCCCGGCGAGCGCCCGGAACAGCACCGTCTCCTTGGTGGCCGTCGCCTCGGCGCCGTGCTTCATGAACCGCGAGCACAGCATCGGCGTGAGGGTGAAGCTGACCAGCAGCGACACCATGATGGCGAACGCGGCCGTGTAGCCGAAGCTCGACATGAAGCGGCCGACGATGCCGCCCATCATCGCCACCGGCAGGAAGATGATCACCAGGCTGGTGGTGGTCGCCATCACCGCCAGGCCGATATCGCGCGTGCCCTCGACGGCGGCCTGCATCGGCGTCAGCTTCTTCTCCTCGGCGAAGCGGAAGATGTTCTCGAGCACGACGATGGCGTCGTCGATGACGATGCCGACCACCAGCGTCAGCGCCAGCATGGTGATCTGGTTGAGCGTGAAGCCCATCCAGTTCATCAGCGTGTAGGTGGAGATGATGGAGGTGGGGATGGCGACGCCGGCGATCAGCGTCGTACGCCAGCTCCGCATAAACAGCAGCACGACGAAGGCGGCACAAAAGCCGCCGAGGATCAGGTGCTCCTGGACGGCTTTGAAGGACTCCTCGATGAATTTCGACTGGTCGCGGACGTAAGTGATGCGGAAGTCCGAAGGCAAGGACTTCTGGAGGTCGGCCAGCCGCGCCTTCACCGTATGGATGACGTCGAGGGTGTTCGTGCCGGCCTGCTTGCGCACTTCGAGGACGACCGCGGGCTGGCCGTCGAGGCGGGCCAGCGACCGCGGCTCCTCGACGCCGTCCTCGACGACGCCGATGTCGCTGACGCGGATCGGCGTGCCGCCCGAGGCGCCGACAATCAGCCTCTCGAAGTCGCGGGGCCGCTCAATCCGGCCCAGTGTGCGCAGCGCCAGCTCGCGCATTCCCTGGTCCACGCGCCCGCCGGGGATCTCGACATTCTGCGAGGCGACCGCGTTGCGGACCTGGTCGATGTTCAGGTTATAGGCGTACAGCCGGTCGCCGTCGAGCCAGATCTGAATCTGGCGGGTGCGCTCGCCGATGAAGCGCACCTGGCCGACTCCGTTGAGCGACTCGATGTTCTTCTTGATCTGATCGTCAACGATCTTGGTGGTTTCCCGCAGGTCGCGCGTGGAAGCGACGACGATGTTGATAACCGGCGAGGCGTCGGTGGAGATCTTCTCAACCACCGGCGGGTCTACGTCGCGAGGCAGCAGGCGCAGCACGCCGGAGACCTTGTCCCGGACCTCCTGCGCGGCTACGTCGGCGTCTTTCTCCAGGACGAAGGTGACGAAGACCTGGGAGACGCCCTCAGTGGAGACGGAGCGCAACTCGTCGATGCCGGCGATGGTGTTGACCGCCTCCTCGATGCGCTTGGTCACCTGCGTCTCGACTTCTTCCGGCGCGGCGCCGCGCAGGGTGGTGGTGATGGTGACGGTCGGGAATTCGATCTTTGGGAATAGGTCCACGCCCAGCTTGCGGTAGGCGTCCAGGCCCATGACGACCAGGGCCAGGATGAGCATGGTGGCGAAGACGGGTCGCCGGATGCAGATAGCCGCGAGCTTTTGCATCGTCTACCCCTTGCTCGCGGCGGCGGCCGCGATTCGGACGGGCATCCCGTCGGTGAGGGCCGCCACCCGGCTGACGGCGACCCGGTCGCCGGGACGGACGCGGTCGGCTGGCACTTCCACCCAGCCGTCAATCTCGACGCCGGGGACGATGCGCTGCTCGACCGCCTTGCCCTCGCGGACCACGAACACCTTGCTCAAGCCGGCGACGGTGTAGATGGCCTCGCGCGGCACGACCACCACCGGCGTGTCGCGAGCGGTCACCAGGCGCACCTGGACGAACATGCCCGGGCGGAGGCGCGGATCGCTCGCCACCAGCCGCGCTTCGGCGGTGAGCGAGCGGCTGCGCACGTCCAGGGCCGGATTCAACTCCCGGACCACGGCATGGACTTCCACCCCGGGGACGGCATCGGTGGTGAAGCTCAGCGTCGTGCCGAGACGGACGGCGCCGGTCGCCGGCTCGGGAATCTCGACGCGCAGGCGCAGCGGGCTCGTCTTCACGACAGTGAGGATCGGCGTGTTGTCCTTGATGTACTGGCCGGGCGACACCATGCGCGCGGAGACGGCGCCGTCGAACGGAGCGCGGACGGTGGCGTCGTCGAGGCGCTTCTCCGAGAGGCGAACCTCCGCCCGCAGCGCCTGGATGCTGGCGAGCTGCGTGCGCAGCTCATCCTGCGCCGCGTCGTGCGCGGCTTGCCGCGCACGGTAGGCTTTCTCCAGCTCGGTGTAGCGCTCCTGGGAGATGTCGCCGGTCTTGACGAGGCGCGCGGCGCTTTCGTATTTGAACTTCGCGTCTTCGAGCTGGGCCATCGCCTGGCGGATGGCGGGAGTGGTCTCGGGGAGCTTGTCCTCCTCTCCGGGAGACAGCCCGACGCGCGCCAGGGCCTGAGCCAGCGCGGCCCGGCTGCGATCCAACTGGAGCTGGAACTCCCGCTTGTCGAGCTCGGCGACGATCTCTCCCCGGCGCACCTGCCGGCCGAAGTCGGAATAGATGGCGAGGACCCGCCCCGCGACCTCGGCGCTCACCGTCACCGTCTCGTCCGGGTGCAGCGAGCCGGTGACGGAGATGGCCTTTTCCGTCTTGCGGATTTCAGCGACGGCCGCCCGCACTTCCGACGGCGGAGCCGGCACGCCGGACGCCGCGACTTGCTTCCTGGAGGCGTCTTTCGAGCAGCCCGCAAGCGCGAGCGCCGCTATGAGGATAAGAACCCTGTTCATGACACACCTTTCACGTGATTCGAGATTCCCCGCAAGAAGATTTCGACGAGCTCGTCGATCAGACGTTTACGGCTCTGCTTGACGATCGTGTCGCGCCACAGCATGCGGACCAGCCCGTGGTGGGCGACCAGGCCGACGAACCCGCGGGCCACCACCGCCGGGTCGGCGGCGCGGAACGCCTTCTCCCGCATCCGTCGGGCGATGTAGCGGCGAATGAGGCAGCGGTAGAAGCCGACCACGTCCCGCTCGTAGAACAGCTCTGCGACCTCGTGCCGCTCCAGGGCGCTGAACAACAGCAGCCTCATGTAGTCGGGATCCTTGGCGTAGCTGTCGAGGATGATCCCGGCGAGGAAACGGAAGAAGCCGCGGTCGTCGTTGGTGTTCAAGAACGGCTCCAGCCGAGACATCACCCTCTGCTGGCCTTCGCGGGACTTGGTCTCGATGATGGCGTCGTAGAGGTCGCGCTTCGTCTTGAAGTGCTGGTAGAGGACCGGCTCGGTCACCCCGACCGCCGCCGCCAGCTCGCGGGTGGTGGTCCCTCGGAACCCGCGTTCGGCGAAGAGGCGGACGGCGGCGTCCACGATGGCCGCGCGCCGTTCGCCGGCGTGCATCCTCCGACGGCCGCACAGCGTGGCGGAGCTAGCGTTCGCTAACATAGCATTCACTAACTTAACCGAAACGGACCGCACGGCGCAACCGTCGCAGCCAGCAGCAAAGCCATTCTCATCGCCGCGCCGCCGCCGGAGTGGCCGGCGTGTCGGATCGGGGTAAAATCCCTGCTGCGTATTGGATGGACGCTCAAGAACAGCTTGGCTCCCATCGAAAGTTGCAGCGCACCGGCTGGTCGAACTTCACTTTCTGCTTCCACGATAACGAAGAGGTTGGACCAGCGGCGCTGGCCAGGATCGGAAAGGACACGGGTCTCTGTCCCGAGGACCTCTGAGGCGTAAGCAGGGCCAATGTCTCGGCCAAGCGCCACACGCTCGCAATGCGTATGTCAGCTCCCGGCGAGACCGACCGGCCCGCTGTGGCCGGTCGGCTGAGTCTGGCGCCTCTGGACGGCCAGGTGGGCGCCTCGACCCATGGGCTACGCAAGGGGCTCCGCCACCAGGCGCGAGGGACCGGGCCCCGCCCGTCATTTGTTATCCTGAACCCGAGTGTACAGCCGGCACCACCGCAAAGTGAGGGCTTTGTTCGGGCTGTCAGACGTGGTGTTGACGGCCCTGGCCTTCGAAGCCGCTTACCAGACGCGCCTGCACCTGGAGTTCGAGCGTGTCTTCTACCTCGTTGTTCCCGTCAAGGCGCTGCTGTTGGGATTCTCGGTTCTGGTCTGGCTGGCCGTTGGGCTGTGGCTATCGATCTACGACCGGCTAGATTCCGGCGACCCCAGGGTGATCGTGCGCGACACATTCCGCCAGTGTTTCTTCGGCACGGCGGCCGTGGTCTTGTTCCAGTACCTGCTGCGCCTGGACTTGAGCCGGTCCTTCATGGCGCTGTTTGCGGCGTACGGCTGGATTCTGCTGTGCCTTTTCCGATTGATGGCGGGGAACCTGGTCGGAGTGATCCGCAAGGAGTTCAGCGCGCCGCATCACGTGATGGTGGTCGGGCTCGGAGACCGGGCCCGGCGGCTCGCTGAATCGCTCGAACGGTCCGCTCGTTACGGGATCCGGCTCACTGGCTTCCTCACCGACGAGCCCGACGGTGCGCCAAGTGAGATCCGGCTGGCGGCGAGCTATCCGGTGCGCCCGCTGGCTGAGCTTCCGCAGATCCTCGACCGGCAGGTGATCGACGAGATCGTCTTCGTCGTCGACAGCCAGAAGCTCTCGGAACTCGAAGACGTTTTCCTGCTTTGCGACGAGGAGGGGGTGCGCACGCGGGTGGCGGTGGACTTCTTCCCGCATGTCAACAGCAGCGTCTACCTGGAGCGGCTGGGCGTGACGCCGCTGCTGACGTTCTCGGCCGCCCCGCACGACGAGATCCGGCTGATGGAGAAGCGGGCGATCGATATCATCGCCTCCGCCCTCGCGCTGGCGGTGCTGGCCCCGTTCATGGCGCTCATTGCGCTGCTGATCCGCCTGACCTCGCCCGGCCCGGCCATCTTCCGGCAGGTGCGCTGCGGCCTGAACGGACGGCAGTTCGTCCTTTACAAGTTCCGCTCCATGGTGCGCGACGCCGAGACGATGAAGGATTCGCTCAAGCACCTGAGTGCGCGCGAGACGGCGTTCAAGCTCCGAAACGATCCCCGTCTGACAGGTGTTGGTCGATGGCTGCGGAAGTTCTCAATGGACGAGTGGCCGCAGCTTTGGAACGTGCTGCGCGGCGACATGTCGCTGGTCGGCCCGAGACCGGCCGTGCCCGAGGAGGTCGCCCAGTACAAGCGCTGGCAGCGGCGGCGCATCCGCATGCGCCCCGGCTTGACGTGCTTGTGGACGCTGGCGGGCCGCGACGAGGTGGATTTTGAGAGCTGGATGCGGCTCGACATGCAGTACATCGACAATTGGTCACTGGCGCTGGATTGGAAGATTTTGCTGCACACGATCCCCCGGGTAGTGACCGGGAAAGGAGCTCACTGACGCATGCATCTCGTCCCTCAGCAGGAAGAGGTCATCGCACTGCTCGAACAAACCGGCGCGCTGCGCGGCGGCCACTTCGAGTACCCGAACGGCCTCCACGGCAACGAATACCTCCAGGTGGCGCTGGCGATGCGCTACTACCAGCACGCGAAGACGCTCAGCGTCGGCTTGAGCCGCCTGTTGCGAGCCAACCCGGAGATCCGGGCGATCATCCCCGAGCTTTCGATCGTGACTCCGGCGACCGGCGGGCTGCCGGTCGCCTACGGCGTGTGCGAGGCGTTGCGCGCCCACCAGGTCTACTGGGCCGAATCCGGGGGGGACAGCGGGGCTTTGCGGTTCCGCCAGTACCTGGAGCAGGTGCCGGGCGAAAAGGTCTTGCTGGTGGACGACATCCTGAGGACCGGCCAAAAGCTCACCGAGCTCAAGCATCTCGTCGAAGCCAATGGCGCGGAAGTGGTCGGCCTGGCGGTGATCGTGTATCAGCCGACGCCCCGGACGCCTGATTTCAGTCCGCTTCCGTTCTACTATCTCGCCAAGCTCGAGGCGGTCTACTACCGCGACGCCGCGGCGTGCGATCTCTGCCACCGGGGCTTGCCGGTGGAGAAAGTCTGGATATGAACGCAAAGCTCGTTTCATTTCTTGTGGCGGCCACCGCGCTTGCGGCCGTGGACTTTCGGGCAGGTGTGGCCCGGGTGGTAATCACACCGAAAACTCCGATCTGGCTGTCGGGATACGGGAGCCGTACTCGGCCGTCGGAGGGTGTGCTGCACGACCTCTGGGCCAAGGCGCTGGCGCTGGAGGACAACAAGGGCAACCGGGTGGTGATTGTTTCCACGGACCTGATCGGGCTGCCGCGAAGCATCTCGGACCTCGTCGCCGCCCGGGTGCAGAAGCAGTACGGCCTGGAGCGTTCGCGGCTGGTCCTCAATTCGTCGCACACGCACACCGGCCCGATGCTCCGGGGCAACCTCGACATCATGTTCGCCCTGCCGGATGAGCAGAAAGCGATCATCGAGGAGTACAGCCGCACCCTTGCGGATCGGCTGGTGGCCGTCGTAGGCGGGGCGCTCGGGCAACTTTCGCCCGCGACCGTCTCCTTCGGGCAAGGCGAGACCGGCTTTGCGGTCAATCGCCGCGAGCCGACGCCGAAGGGCGTCAAGATCGGAGTTAATCCAAGCGGCCCGGTGGATCGCTCCGTCCCCGTGCTCAAGGTCGCGGCGCCCGACGGAGCGCTGCGCGCCGTGGTCTTTGGCTACGCCTGCCACAATACGACGCTGACCGGCGAGTTCTACCAGATCAGCGGCGATTACGCCGGCTTCGCGCAAATCGAACTCGAAAAGAAACACCCCGGCGTCGCGGCGATGTTCCTCATGCTCTGCGGCGGCGACCAGAATCCCAATCCGCGCAGCACGCTGGAACTGGCTGAGCAGCACGGCAAGTCGCTGGCCGAGGAGGTGCATCGCGTTCTGACCGGCGAGATGGCGCCCGTCCGGCCGCCGCTTAAGGCGGCGTTTCGCATCGTCGAGCCGGTCTTCGCGCCGCAAACGCGGGAGACCTTCGAGCAGCGGGTGAACGACTCCAACCCGGTCCGAGCCCGGCACGCCAAGGCGATGCTGGCCGCCTACGACGAGCGCCGTCCGATCCGCCGCGTGGCGTATCCGATCCAAGCGGTGCGTTTCGGCAAGGACCTGACGCTGGTCTCGCTCGGAGGCGAGGTGGTGGTGGATTATGCGCTGCGCATCAAGCGCGAGTTCCCCGATGAGAAGCTCATCGTCGCCGGGTACTCGAACGACGTCATGTGTTACATCCCGTCGCTGCGCGTGCTCAAGGAAGGCGGCTACGAGGCGGTGGACAGCATGATGTACTATGGCCAGCCCGGACCGTTCAATGAAGAGGTGGAGGAGACGATCTTTGACGGACTGTACCAGGTGATGAAGCGCGTGGGGATCAAGGCGCGCCCGAACTAGGCAGGCAGTGCCGCTACACTTCGGGACTTTGAGGCTCGTGGCGCAGCCTCTCCTGGCTGCCGAGCCGGTGCTCGCGCCGACTCCTGTGCCTGTGAATCGGTGCCCACAAGCGCCGACACGAGTCTCGGCGCGGCAGACACGAGTGTCTGCGCCACCATGGTGAAGTTTGCCTGACGGAGTTCGAACGGTCACCTTGCCCACATCGCATTGGCCCGCCGCTCCCTGCCAGCCGGCTCCGGCGCCGGACGAAGTCCACATCTGGCGGGCATCGCTCGAATTGCCGCAGCCCAGTCTGGAACGGATCCGGGCTTGCCTGTCTCCCGACGAACTGGCTCGAGTCGCCAGGTTTCGATTCGAGAAGAACCGCCGGCGCTATGTCGCCTCCCAGGGGGCGCTGCGAGACCTTCTCGGCCGATATCTGCGCTGCGAAGCCTCCAGCATACGGTTCGACTACGGCCCCGCCGGAAAGCCGTCCCTCACGGGCGGTCACCCCGTTCAGTTTAACCTTTCCCACTCCGACGAGATGGCGCTGTACGCCATCGCGCTTGATCGCGAGGTCGGTGTGGACGTGGAGCTCGTCCGGCCGCGTCCGATGATGGAGCAGGTCGCGCGGCGGTTCTTTGCGGCGCCGGAAGTCGCGGCCCTTCTGGCACAGCCCGAAGCCGAACGGTTGCAGGCCTTCTATCGCTGCTGGACGAGGAAGGAAGCCTACATCAAGGCAAAGGGCCTCGGGCTCAGGATCCCGCTGGGAAGCTTCGAAGTGTCATTGAGGCCGGGTGAGCCGGCGGCCCTCGTTTGGGTGCGGGATGATCCTGAGGAAACGGCCCGATGGTCCATGGCTTCCCTGGACCCGGGTAACGGCTACATTGGGGCAGTCGTTGTGCAAGGGTCCGGTTGGAATCTTCGATTCTGGGACTGGCAGATCTGAAACCCCCTCCCCACGGCATGTCGGCGTGGCATGCATCCGCGCCTGCTCGCATTTCTCTTCGCGGCGGCCGCCAGCGCGGGCTTTGCCCAATCGCTGGAATTGAGTGGCGGCGGCGGTCTGACCGGACCGGATTCTGCGATTTGCTGATCTACGCCTTGCCGGAGGACGCGCCGGTCCGTCCATTCGCGGCCGCCGGCCCGCACTTCAGCAGCTTCCGGCCGGAAAATCGCTGTCTCTTTGGCACTCCATGCTGAACGAAGCTGGGCGTGAACAAGGGGGCGAGGCGAAGATCCAGCTACACCGTTTCGCCTACGTTCGGTTCGATTACCGGGAATACGCGACCGCCAAACCGTACCCGTTGGTTGCCGTGAGCGGCTGGCTTCGAATGCGGGAGTTGTCCGGCGCGGCAGGCATCCTGTTCTAGCCGGCGCCACCCGCACGCCCGAGCGGCTCACGCCGGTCTTGACAGCGGTTCCCCTAACGTTGCCTTCAGCCTGGCCAGCGGATCCACCATTGGATCCGATGCCGTGAAGTCGATCCCCACGATCCCATACATCCAGGCCGGCATCTCCACCCGCTGGAGCAGCAATGGCACCAGGCGCCGCCGCCGTTGCTCCATGTCAAGCACCTTGGCGATGACCGCCTCCTCCTCGCAATTGCCGCTACCCAGATACCGAGCGGACACGACGGCCAGGGTGAACCGGCTCTCCCGGATGCACCGTTCCATCTCCGAGAGGAAGTTCTCGTTGGCGGCGAAATCGCGCCCGTCGATCGCCAGCCGGTAGCCCGCCGCCTCCAGTTCCTCCACCAGCCGACGCGCAAACCGCTCGTCCTCTCCGCCGTGGCGGTAGCTGACGAAGGCGTCGTAGCGCATGGCGGCCGGCGCCGAGGTCCGGGCAACAGGCCTCGCCATGAGGACGGGCCACCGGCTTGCCCAGACCACTGCCGCCGAGGCGAGTGAAACGCCAAACAACGGGACCCAAAGAGGGCCGACTCCCGCCAGCGCCAGCTCACACCGCTCGATCGAGGCATCGGTCCAGATGCCGCGCGGCTGGCCCCGGTTGTCGCTCAGCAGCGCCTCGGCATGGGAGCGGTCGGGATTCTCGAGCACATATTCCCGCGCATACTCCGTCAATTCTGTCCCGATCACCACCAAGCCGCCGCCGTAGCCGGCGGTGCAGCGATTCTCGACCCACCGGGCGGCGGCGAATGCAACGATCCCGGCCAGCAGACCGGCGGCGCTCGCGATGGTCCACCAATTCCCGCCGGCCGCTCCCCATCGCCAACCCGCCATGGCGACCACGCCGACCAGTACCGCGGCCAGGATACCCGCGAACCAGGTGTTCCGCGCCGCCGTAAGGACAGCGGCAGCCACCGACACCGCCCAGATGCCGGTGAGTATCCAGTGGTGGAGCCTCGTCATGGCAGAGGCAAATCGATGACTACGCGGCCGCTTCTGTCCGCCCCCACTCGCGCCGTCACCGGTTCGGCCTTGGTCTTGGTTTGAGGATCGACCGCCCACACGACGTAGTTACCCGGCGCCAGATCCTCGGCCGTGGGACTGCTGACCCGCGGGAAACGGTCCGGCTTGGCGGTCTTCAACAAGGTAAGGAACCTCGGCAGATAGTAGACCTCCCAGCCCGGCACTTCCTGCTGTTTTCGCAATGTCCGAACTTCCGCCTTAATTGTTGCGGCGAGACCCACCGCCCGGCAGAATTCGTACTTGAGCGTTGCGTCTTCCTCCACCGCCCGCAACACCTCCTGAGCCGAGCCTGGATCGGAAGGCAAGGCTTCGAGCGCCTCACTGTAGCGCATGATCGACTTGAGCAGCGCCTGGCCCGCTCCCGGCTTCGAGGGCTTCCACGTGGCCGCTCGCTCACCTAACCACCGAAGGGGACCGCGGATGCTCTGCGCATCCTGAGCGATCCCGGCGCCTGCCGTCCGTTGGGCAACGTCCGTGACTTCGTGATCCAGCTTCTCCAGCGCGGCAAGGAGCTGGCGGACTTCTTCCGGCGGCCCGACACCCTGTTGCCCGGCTTGGCCGGCTGCGACAGCGATGATCAAGGCGGCGGAACTGAGCCTTTCCCAGAACATGACTTACTCGGAGATGCGGAATACTCCGAATGGCGTCCTTGCGCCAGACAGTATACACCAGGGGGCGGGTTTCGAGTTTGTGGCCGGCGCGCACGCGGCCCACGGGGCCGCACCACCAGCTCAGGTCAGCCGGAATTCTTCGCCGACCCGCCGGGTCGCGACCCGGTCCGTAGATCTGCCCGCCGCCGCGAGGAATCTCTCGATCGGCTCGTGGATCGGCTCGCGGCTCAGGTCGAACGTCTGGTGGTGGACCGGGATGAAGAACTCCGCCCGGGCGTCGCTCCCCATGCGCCAGGCCTGCTCGGGCGTGCAGTGGTAGCGGATCCAGGGGTTATATGTGCCGATCGGCATGATCGCCAGGTCCACCGGCCGGGAAGTTCGCACCAGCTTGAACTTGTCAGTCTCCGCCGTGTCGCCGCCGAATACGACACGGTACTTCCCGGCATCGATCACGTAGCCGTTGTATCCACGGTAGGTGTCGGTGCGCATCCGGGCGCCCCAATGGTTCACCTCGAAGGCCCGGATCTCGAGGGGACCGACACGGGTGCGGCTGCCCCAGCCGATCTCCGTCACCGAACGGTAGCGGTCCGGGCGCAGCAGATCCGATGTGCTGGTCGCGTTGACGACGGCGGTCCGCGGACTCTCCAGTTCCCGCAGCGACGGGATGTCCCAATGGTCCATGTGCGCGTGGGAGAGGAGGATGAGGTCGATGGGCGGCAGGTCCTCGATCTCCAGGGCCGGCAGGACAAGCCGCTTCACGCCAAGCGTGACCGGACCGAGGTTCAGCCCGGCGCGGTTGCTGAAAACCGGGTCGGTCAGAATGGTGAAGCCGTCGATCTTCAGAAGCACTGTGCTGTGGCCTAGCCAGGCGGCATGGAGTCCGGTGTCGGGCCAGAGCCTGGGAACCGGACGATGAGCCGGCGGATCGATCGGCCGGCCGAACTCGCGAGCGTACTGTTTCCAGAACCGCGGCGACTGGTTGTACAGGAGAGCCCCGGTTCCCGCGAGGCCCGTCAGACACGCCCCGCCGAGCCACGCCCGGCGATTCCACTTGCGCGAATTCTTACTCATTCCAGCCGTACCGCTGCTCCTTCCAGGGGTCTCCATGCATATGATAACCGTTCCGTTCCCAGAAGCCGGGGCGGTCGCGCTCAATCAATTCGATACCGGCCAGCCACTTGGCGCTCTTCCAGGCGTAGAGCTGCGGCACGATCAGGCGGGCGGGGCCGCCGTGTTCCAGCGTCAGCGGCTCGCCGTCGTGGGAAATCGCCACCAGCGCATCTTCGGCGAGGAAATCATCGAGCGGAAGGTTCGTCGTCCACCCGTGGTCGTAACCGTGGGCCATGACGAACCTGGCGTTGGGCAGCGCTCCACCTGCCCGAGCCAGAAGCTCGCGGGTCGAGACTCCTTCCCAGATGTTGTCCAGCCGCGACCAGTGGGTCACGCAGTGAAAATCGGCAAAGACTTTCACTCTGGGCAGTTCCAGGAATTGCTCCCAGGTGAATTCGACCGGGTTCGCGACCAGGCCGCCAAGCGCAAGCTTCCACTGCCGGATATCGATCCGCGGCGGGCCCGAGGCATCGAGCACGGGCCATTTCTGCGTCTGCGACTGGCCCGGCGGAATGCGCCGGCTCCGGCGCGTATCCGGACTCACGATCACGCCGGCAGAAAGCTCCCCTGTCTTGAGCATCAGTTCTTCCCCTTCAGCTCCTTCTCCAGCGCCTTCACGTCCGCCGCCATATCGCCCACCGACTTCGCATGCTTGATTTCGCGCTTGCACACGGTCTTGTCTCCGGCCAGCAGAGCGACCTTGGCCAGGAACCAACACTTGTAACTGTTGCCATCGGGAGCCTTTTCCGCCTTCTTTGCCTCGTCGAAAGCGCCCAGGAAGTTGCCCGCCTGAAGCAGCGCGTAGGCGGTGAGAATCCGCAGCGAGGAATTCTGAGGATTGGCGGCGTTCAGCGCCGTCAGGCGTCCCAAGGCCAGCGTGTTCTCGCCCTTCCGGATCAAGTCGACGGCTTCCTCGACAACCGCGCGGTCTTCGGACCGCAGCAGGTTCAACGAATCCGCCAGGCGATCCATTCGCAGATCGACATCCGCGGCGTGAAGCGACGCGGCCAACGAAGCCAGCAGCAGAAATCCCATCAGTCCCAGTCTGTGAACACACCTCATCGTGTCAACACCCCCACGTTGGAATTAGATGCTATCTGAACGAGACGGGTTGCGGAAGCGGATTGCGGAGCGAAGGCGAGCACGTCCATCGGGCAAACCGTGACGCAAATGCCACACCCGATGCAAGAACTGTTGTAGTTGTCCAACACCTCTTGCCTGAGTGCGAATCTCATGACGTCGATGCCGACCTGGCAATTCCGGGAGCACTCCCCGCACGCGATGCACTTGTCGTTCGCATGAATGGCGAACCGGCTGACCTTGAGCCGCGTGAACGCGGCGCTGAACAGGTGCATCAACTTCGCCAGCGGACACCAGTACCGGCACCAGACCTTTCCGCCGAAGAACGGATACAGCGTGACCGGCAGAATCCCGACCAGCCAGACGTCGGCGATCAGCCGGTACCAGAGAACGGCATAGCCGGACGGTGTTCTCAGAATGTCCACGATGTCGCGGAGGAGCACCGCCGCGGTAACGGCCACGGCCGCCACCAGCACCACCATGTTCATGACCTCCCAGCGGATGCTGGTCTTGCCCTTCGGCGCCAGGTGACGCCAGCGGTCGCCGAGCGTCTCCGCCAGCCCGCCGCAGCCGCAGATCCACGAGCAGTAACGCTTCCCGTGGAACAACACGAGGATCGGGATGAGGACGAAGCTGAGCAGGACGCCCCACACCACCCAGATCTGGTGTGGCGAGCCGAAGAACGTGTAGAAGAACAGCGGCCAGGCCAGGACGATCCCGTAGGAGCGCCACGCCTGCTGCGCGAAGACGGGATCGTGCGCGAGCCTCGATCCGACCCACTCGTACTGCACCGCCCAGCGGAACAGGAACTCCGGGATCAGGAAGAAGAAGATCCACTGAAAGCTGAGCAGGCTGACGTAGCGCCAGATCTGGAAAGGGTCCTTCTTGTCGAGCCCCCAGCGCTTCAGCGCCTGAAGGCCGAACACGCTCATCACGACCGTGTAGAGGACGGTGTACCAGAAGGACCAGGGACGGTCGAAGAACGACAACGCCTTGTAGCCCCAGCCGCGGTACGGCCAAAACTCTACGTTCTCGCCAAGTTTGGCGCCGTAGATAGTGTAGGCGAGGAGAAACGAGAGCCCCAGCCAGGCGAACCGGCTGCCGCGGAATCCGGAAGCCAGCAGCCCGCCGGCGGCAGCCAGCGCGAGCAGCCCGCCCAGGAGTTTCCAGCCGGCCAGCCAGGGGATGCCGGTGTGGCCGCCCCACAACCACAGGCCGAACAGCGTGGCCGCCGACAGCCCGGCAGCCAGCCAGTGGTTGCCCGTCCAGTCGTTCTCCAACTTGATGCCGAGCGACCGCAGGAAGTCGGCCGGCACCTCGGCGCCGATGAGCACGAACGCATGCCGGTAGGGGAGCTGGAGCGTTTCCTTCTTGCCATCCCGCTGGACGGCGAGTCGATAGGATTGTTCGCCGAATTCCACAACCGAGGAGTTGAGAATCACTTTGATCCTGCCGGCGGCGATCGCCTCGTTGAGCTTGCGCTCGTTGTCTTTGAAAAGGCGGCTGAACTCCGAGCCGCGGTAGGACAGCGTGACGCGGTTTTGCTCCGACAGGACGAGAGCGGCTTCGATGGCGCTGTTGCCGCCGCCGACGATCAGGATGTCCTCGTCGTGGTAGTGCTTCGGGCTGTAGAGCCGGTGATAGACCTGCTCGCGGTCCTCGCCCGGCACGTTCAGCTTCCTGGGATTGCCGCGCTGTCCGGTTGCCAGCACGACGCGCCTTGCCCGGTACTCCCCCTTCGCCGTCTTGACGAGGAAGCCTCCGGATCTTTCCCGGGCGATGGCGGTGACGCCCTCCATTGTTCGGACGCCGAGGTGGTTCTCCTCGATAATCTGCTGCCAGCGGGCGACCAGGTCTTCCTTGCGGGCGCCGTCGAGCCAGAGTTTGCCTTTCGGCGGGCGGGAGTCGGGCTCCGCATAGACCCACTTCCCTTCGGGGAAATCCTCGATGGTGTTGGCGATACGGTTCTTCTCGAGAACCAGCACCCGCAGGCCGCGCTCCTGGGCCACCAGCGCCGCATTCAGCCCGGCAGCTCCCGCGCCGGCGACGATTAGGTCGTACTCGTGCGGATCCGAGCTCTTCGCGTCCGGCTTGGAGGCAATGTGAAGGGCGACGTCGTTACCCTGCTCCATCGCGAGCTTCACCACCGGCGCGCCGGCGAGGTCTCCTATGACATACAGCCCTTTGATGTTGCTCTCGTTGTGCTGATTCACTGCCGGCCGGCGGGAAGGCATGTTCGGGCTGTTGAGGATGCCGGCGGCGAGATTGCGAATTCGATGCAGCATGGCGTCAGGAATGCTTGAGGGCTTCTACTTCGGATGCCACCCGTGGCAGCATGCGGCCGCCGCAGGCCAGGCATTGGGAGGCCGACGGGTGGTTCGGCTCACCGCACGCGGGGCAGGCCACCGGCTGGGAAGTCAGGGGCACTTTGGCGAGTCCGACTGGAGCGCTAGAGGCTCCCGGACGAGCCGGTTTCCGGCAAAGGTACAGATAGGCTCCGCCAAGGAGAACAAAGCCCCGCAGGAACCAGCCGGCGGGCGAGTATCCCTTGCGCACGGCAAGGTGGGCTGTGAAACCGCCGAACACCAGTCCGGCCAAGACATAGATTCCAAACCACATCCAGCGGCTTGCCAGGCCGACACCGGCCACCGCGACAGCCTGAATGCTGTTGGGGCGAAGAGACGCCGTGTGGACCTGGGAATCTTTCAAGAACTTCCCCTCGCAGCAGTCGGCAGCGTGGAGCGCCACCCTCTGTCCGCTGGCAAGATAGGCGGCATCCCCTTTGCCGACCTTGCCGTTGCAGATGTGGCAAGTTTCCCCGTCTCGCGCTGGCATCCGCTCGGAGAGGTGCTCGTTCGCCCAGGCGGTCAGGCCGAGCAGCAAACATAGGACGACTGCCGTCGGATGGAATGACATCTTCTCCAGCCCCTCAACACTCCAAGATACTCTTGTTTGACGGCATTATTCCGTCCCGCCGCGGACGGGCGTGAGAATCTCCGCTCACGCGGACCACTACTGGTATGAGGCGGCTGCTTCCTCATGTGGACCCGTGCGGCGATCACTGTTCTTGTGCTGGCCGGCGCCGGGACGGGCGCGGAGCGGAAGGGGAACCGCGTCGATTACGTCGGCGGCACAATCGCTTCGCTGCCGGTGAGGACGGACGCCATCCTCCATACTACTTTCGACGACGCCCTGTTTCTTCAGACTGCCGGGATCACCATTCAGGTTCCCTATGAATCCGTCAACCTTCTGGAGTACGGGCAGAAGGCGAGCCGGCGGCTGGCGATGGCCATCATCGTCTCGCCCATCTTCCTGCTGAGCAAGAAGCGGAGCCACTTTCTGACGGTGGGCTACACGGATGGGCAGGGCCGGCAGCAGGCCATGGTGCTGCGGTTGGACAAGGACGATGTGCGGGCGGTCCTGGCGAGCCTGGAGGCCAAAACCGGCCGGAAAGTCCAGCACCAGGACGATGAGGCCCGGAAGGGCGGCGGGTAGCCGTGGCGTGGATGCGGGCTGTGGCAGTGCTGCTGGCCGCCTGGGCCGAGGGGCAGAGTCCGCCCCCAAAACCGTCCGTCGAAGAGGAAACGCTCGCGCGCCTCGTGGATGTGCGCCGTCTCTACGTGGATCGCTTTGGCGGAGGGGACACGGCGGCGCAGCTTCGGGACATGATCATCAGCAGCCTCCAGGCGACTAAGCTCTTTGTTATCACGGAGAACGAGGAACGAGCCGACGCCTTCCTGCGGGGCTCGGCCGAGGACTTGGTCTTCACCGATACGTTCTCCTCGAGCGAAGGCATCAGCGCGCGAGCTTCTCTCGGCGCCGGCGCGGACCCTGACAAGTCCTCCTCGGACAGGCGCAGCCGCTACAGCGGGGTTTCCATTAGCGATCAGGAGTCGGTCCGTCGCGCGGAGCGGAAGCACGAGGCGTCGGCCTCGGTGCGAATCGTCGGCAAGGACGGCGACGTGCTGTGGTCCACCACCCAGGAGAGCCTGGGTGGGAAGTTCCGGGGGGCAAGCGCCGACGTGGCCGACAAGATCACCCGGCAGCTCGTCCGGGACCACGAGCGCGCCCGGATGCTGCAGCAAGCCAAACAAAAATAAGGAATTCCATGTCTCAAGGCGGGCAGGGCGAGATTGGGACCTCAAGATCTCAAGATTTTTTCAATTTTTTCGTTAGGGGGACTAGACAAACAGGCTTGAATGTCGTATATTGAAAGCAACCAAGTGCTAATACTTTAGCATCCCCGGCGACGAGGCCCAGCTCGTCGCCAGCCCCTCTGAGTGAACCCCCGCGGACCCAGACGCGGGGGTTTTTCGTTTGCGCCAAGAAGACAGAGCGGGCGGCTCCGCTGAGGGAGCCGCCCGGGATTTGAAGGACCGCTTGGGTCTTACGCTTTCGACACCTTCAGGTTGTTGCGGACGCTGAACACGCCGAACACGCCGTTGGCGGCGATGTTGGCGAGGTTGCGGTCCATCTCGCTCGCCACCACGCCTTCGAGGGTCACGTCGCCGTTCTTCACGATGATGCGGATCGACGCCAGCGGCGGCAGGCTGTACCGGAACAGTGCGCCCTGTCCGTAAATCGCGCGGTAGACTCGCAGCCGCGTGCGGTCATCGAACGTGGACACCGGCAGGACTTCGATCTTGTTCTCGACCGCTGTCACGCCTTCGACCCGCTTCACGACGCGCTCGGAATCCGTCTTGAGCGTCGGCCGGGTCACCTGCCCAAGCAGCGTGACCTTGCTCCCGTTGATCTCGAACGCCAGGTTGTCGAACACGCTGTAGAACGGCAGCAGCACGAGCTCGTGCCGCACCTTCTTCGCCAGGTTGGCCGGCTCCTTCTCGGACGCCGGAACACTTGCCAGGACCGGCGCTGCCATCAGAACGCCGGCCAGAATCATCGATCGCAGTGAGCTTCGTTTCATGTTGCCCCTCCTTACAACCATAAATACGGACGCCGGGCAGGGGCTGTTACATGTCCGCGCAACCTTTACAAAACATTTACGATGCGTGGACAGAACTCACCGCAGAGCCGCGGAGGGCGCAGAGAATTGTCTAGCTGACCCTCGTTCGCGGCAGTCATCATTACCTTCGAAAGGCCCGATCGGGAAGAGTCGTCGTCGTACCGGTCCACGGCAGCCAGACAGTCCCGCTGGGCACACTGAAGAGCATCCTGCGACAGGCTGAACTAAGCTCAGAAGAACTGGTTCGCCTTTTGGAAGGCGCACCATAGATTCTTGTAGGATCAAGAGCGACCCATGCAGAGCGAAGCCGCTCGCGATCAGCCCCATACGGACTAGAGAGCGCAGGGAACTGTCTCAAGCAGGTAGTCACCGGAATACCAACGATTGCACACGGCCAGAACAGTAAGGTCCTGGTCATAGGCCCTTGACAGCTCCTGCTCGATCAGCTTCGACAGCGGCCCTTGGAAGTTCGCCAGTTGAGGGCTGCGGGCCTTGTACGAATCTCCGCACTCCAGGTCGCGCAGAATCTCCACGAATCGCGACAGCCACCACTCCGGAGGCGGCGGGGTGTCCATCCCGAGCAGATCCCAAAGCAAGGCAACGCAGGCGACCGCGGAAGCAACGGCGGCCGAGTCGTTGTGCGTGAGCATCGCGCACAGCGCCGCGTCGGCCCACAGGTGCGGCGACGGTGCTCTCAAATGGGGAATTAGAATGGGCGCGATCCGCATCAGCGCACCGTTACCGGCGGAGTGCTGCCCGCATTGCTGCCAGGGCGCGCCGCTCTTGAGGGCGGCCAGAAATTGGCGAACGGGACTCCCGATGCCAAGGATATGCTCTTGAGCGAACCGGCGGGCCACCTGCTCGGGGATGAAACCGCGATCCGCAATGAGCTGTTCGAGCGTCCAGAATGCCAACTGGCTGTCGTCGGATGGATAGCCCCTGCCGCCCAGGTAATCGCGGATCTCTCCGTGCAATAACCTCTCATGGGGGAGGCGGCTCTCGGTCGTATTCCCAAGCGCATCCCCGATCGCCAGACCCAGCATCATGCCTTCGATCCGTCCGAAGTCGAAGCCTGTCGGCAGTTCCCGGGGCATTGTTGAAAACGTCGAGCCGAGCCGCACACGAATGCCGCCGGAAGCGGCCACGTCCTCAAGCAATTGTCGATTCGAACTCACGCGAACCACTTTCCAGTGTTGATGCGACCGATGCCCAACGCCCCTCCTTGCACGGGATGCGGAGGCTATCGGGCGCGGTCCTCCCCACCAAGAGCCCACCTTTTGGGGGTCTTATCTCGGTCGTCTGTGTGGTCAAGGCCTACCCTGCAAGATTTCGCAAATCCGCTGCTGCAATTCCTCGAGCCGAGCCGTGACATGTTTCGCGTCCAGAATAAGGACCTCAGCTTGTTCAAGGCACCGGTCGGCGGCATCGAAATCGTTCGCGTCGTTGCTACGCCGTGCGGCGTCTACGAGGTTCTGCGCAGTGGTGAGGAGGCTCTGAACCTCGGGCTCGTCCCCGTGGGCTGCCCGGAAACGATTGATTTCATGAGAAGCGTTCTGGATCATCCTGCGCGTCAACTCGGGTGGTCTGACGCTTGGTGGTATGGATTTAGGCTCCACGAAGCCTCCTTTTCCGTTGCTCCTGTGGTTCCGCCTTAATCCTGCCTGCGACCGGACAGAAGGACACACCGCCGAGCCACAGAGTACACAAAGCCCCCCAATCACTCTGGGTCTTCTGCGACTCTGCGGTTAGATTCAGCCTAGCTGCACCCGCTAGTCCCCCCGCAGTTCTCGCACTTGTAGCAGCTCCCGTTCCGCGTCATCAGCGAGCCGCACTCCGCGCACAGCGGGGCGTCTTCCGCCACCGGGCCGAACGGCAGGGACTGCTGCGGCTCGGGCTCCGTCGGCCGGAGCTTCGGCGTCTCGCCCGCCTCGCCCGCCGCGTACTCCGGCCCGAGGAACTTCGCCGCCAGCCAGCGGAAAATGTAGTCCATGATCGACTTCGCATAGGGCACCTGCGGGTTGCCCGTCCAGCCGCTCGGCTCGAAACGCACGTGGCTGAACTTGTCCACGAAGAACTTCAGCGGCACCCCGTACTGGAGCGCGTAGCTGATGGCGGTGGCGAAACTGTCCATCAGGCCCGAGATCGTCGAGCCTTCCTTCGCCATGGTGATGAAGATCTCGCCCGGCTGGCCCTCTTCATACAAGCCGACGGTGATGTAGCCCTCGTGGCCGCCGATGGAGAACTTGTGCGTGACCGACTGGCGCTCGTCAGGCAGCTTGCGCCGCACCGGCCGGTAGACGATCCTCTCCGTCACCGCCGGCGCGCCCGGCGAGCCGGCGGCCTTCTTGTCCGCCTTGCCCGCCCCGGAGCTGAGCGGCTGCACGCGCTTGGAGCCGTCACGGTAGATGGCCACCGCCTTCAGCCCAAGCCGCCAGCTCTCGATGTAGGCGTTCGAGATGTCCTCGACGGTCGAGTCCTCGGGCATGTTGATGGTCTTGGAAATCGCGCCCGAGATGAACGGCTGCACCGCCGCCATCATCTTCAGATGGCCCATGTGGTGGATGAAGCGGACGCCGTTGGCCGGGCGCAGGCTGCAATCGAACACCGGCAGGTGCTCGGGCTTCATGTGCGGCGCGCCTTCGATGGTGCCGGTCGCGTCGATGTGGCTGACGATCTGCTCGACCTGCTCGGGCGAGTAGCCGAGACGGATCAGCGCCTGGGGCACGGTGTTGTTGACGATCTTGATCACCCCGCCGCCCACCAGCTTCTTGAATTTCACCAGCGCCAGGTCGGGCTCGATGCCGGTGGTGTCGCAGTCCATCATGAAGCCGATGGTGCCGGTCGGCGCGATGACGGTCACCTGGCCGTTGCGGTAGCCCGCCCGCCTGCCAAGCTCGTAGGCCTCCCTCCAGACGGTCCTGGCGCCGTCAAACAGCGCCGCCGGCACGTGGTCGCGGTTGATGCGGTTCACCGACTCGCCGTGCATCCGGATCACTTCCAGAAACGGCCCTTCGTTCCGCGCATAGCCCGGGAACGGGCCGACCGCTTCGTCGGAGATGCGCGCGCTCGTCAGATACGCCTGGCCGGACATGACGGCGGTGATGGCGCCGGCGTAGTCGCGGCCGCGGTCGCTGTCGTAGGGGATGCCGAGCGACATCAGCAGCGCGCCGAGGTTGGCGAAGCCGAGCCCCAGCGGCCGGTAGTCGTGCGAATTGCGCGCGATCTTCTCGGTCGGGTAGCTGGCGTTATCGACGATGATTTCCTGCGCCAGGATCATCGTGTCCACGGCGTGGCGGAAGGCCTCGACGTCGAACTGTCCGTCCGGCCCGAGGAATTTCATGAGGTTCAGCGACGACAGGTTGCACGCCGAGTCGTCCAGGAACATGTACTCCGAGCACGGGTTGGAGGCCTGGATGCGGCCGGTGTTCTTGCACCGATGCCAGCGGGTGACGG
>CAZACK010000007.1:0-87584 GCA_964483455.1 uncultured Solibacteraceae bacterium | reverse complement strand
TGCCGCTCGAGGCCGCCTCCGACCCCGAGCACATGCCCCACCTGATGGGCGGCTAGGGCTAACGCCGGTTGGGCGGTTGTTCGGTTAGCCGGTTATTCGGTTGGGGTCCTGTGAAGTTCGCGTAGCCAGTGGCCCGTGTAAATCTGGCGCGGGCGGGCGATCTTCTGCTCCGCATCCTCGAGCATCTCCTGCCATTGGGCGAGCCAGCCGGCGGTGCGCGCAATGGCGAACAGCACCGTGAACATCCCGGTGGTGAACCCCATCGCCTGGTAGATGATTCCCGAATAGAAGTCAACGTTCGGATACAGCTTGCGCTTGATGAAGTACTCGTCCTCCAGCGCGATCCGCTCCAGCTCCATGGCGATGTCGATCTTCGGGTTGCGCCCGGTGACCTCGAAGACCTGTTCGGCGGTGCGCTTAATGATCTTGGCGCGGGGGTCGTAGTTCTTGTAAACGCGGTGGCCGAAGCCCATCAGCCTTCCCTGCCCCGACTTGACCTTCTTGATGAACGCGGGGATGTTCTCTTTCGAGCCGATCTCGTCGAGCATGCGGAGCACCTGTTCGTTGGCCCCGCCATGGAGCGGCCCGTAGAGGGCGGCGATGGCGGCGGCGGTGGTGACGAACGGATCGGCGTGGGAGCTGCCCACGGCCCGCATGGCATTCGTGCTGCAATTCTGCTCGTGGTCGGCGTGGAGGATGAACAGGATGTCGAGAGCGCGGGCGATCACCGGGTTGGCCTCGTAGCGCGGCTCGGCCATCTTCCACAGCATGCTCATGAAGTTCTCGGTGTAGCCGAGGGCGTTGTCCGGCTGGACGTACGGAAGGCCAAGCGTGTGTCGGAAGATGTGGGCGGAAATCGTCGGCACTTTCGCCAGCAGCCGCAGGATCTGGCGCTGGCGCGTTTCCTTGTCGTGGACGCTCTTCGATTCCGGATAGAACGTGGACAGCGCCGCCACCACGCTCACCAGCATCCCCATCGGGTGGGCGTCATGATGGAACCCGTCGATGACCCGCTTGATGTTCTCGTGAATCATCGTGTGGTGCCGGATCCGGTCCGCCCAGTCCCGCAGTTCCGCTTCCGCCGGCACCTCTCCGAACAGCAGCAGGTAGGCGACTTCCAGGAATGAACACTTCTCGGCCAGGACTTCGATCGGATAGCCGCGATAGCGGAGGATGCCCTTATCCCCGTCGATGTATGTGATCGAGCTCTGGCAGGAGGCCGTGTTCATGAAAGCCGGGTCGTAGCTCATGACCCCGAAGTCGTCCGCGCCGGTCTTGATCTGCCGGAGATCGCCGGCCCGGACAGCTCCCTTGAACAGAGGCAGGTCGTACGATTTCCCGGTGCGCTGGTCGGTGATTGTGAGGATGTCCTTCGCCATGATGATCGTCCTGTTCCTTCAGAGTAGCGGAGTACGCGCGGCGCCAAGTACGGCATCCTCCGAAGCCGAAGCCGCGGGGGATATTGTACGTGAAGCGCGGCGCGGTGCGCTGGCCGTCATCGGCCGCTGCGTGGCATCCAACAGTCCTCGGACGACCTGGCTGTTCCAAGGTTGCACAGGCGACTCCGGTGATCCTGTGACTGGAATCGTCACCCGCCCAGCGACATCAAGTAGGTCGTGATTCGCTCCAGGTCCCGCGCCGGGAACCGGTACGCCGGCATGATGGTTCCGGGCGAGAGGGCCTGAGGCTCGACGAAGTGCCGCTCCACCCATTCGCGCGTGCGCCGTTGCGCGAGGCCATCAAGCGGAGGTCCGATCTTCATGCCAGCGCCGTTCACCTGGTGGCAGGCTCCGCATTGGTGGGCCTGGTAGATCAAGGCGCCTTCGACGGCGAATGGTGGCGCCGATTGCAGAGCGCGTGCATTGCGCGGGGTGAGCTTCAGCAAAAACGCCGCCAGAGCGTTGAGCTGCGCGTCGCTCAACTGGATCGCCGGCATTGGGCTGCCGGGAATCATCCTCGACGGCGACTTGAAGTGCGCGATCATCCAGGCGGCGTTCCGGCGGATTGCCGTCTGCGTCAGGTCGGGCCCGAATTTCCCCCCTTCACCGCCGACCGCGTGGCAGGCGATGCAATTCTCTTTGCGGAAATATCCGATTCCGGCCAGTTCCTCCGGGGAGAGCTGCCGCCACTCCGCCACGCCGTCCGCCTGCCTGCCGTCAGGCGCCCTGGGCTCCGTCACGACGGCCGCCACCGTCAGGGCGCTCCAGCCGGCAACCGCCAGAAGCGCCGCGCCGATGGCCGTCGTTCTGCGAGTGACCTTCAAGAGCCGTCCTCGATCCACGAACGGAACCAGCAGCAGCGCGAGCACGGCCAGGCCTGGCAGCATGACCGCGCCGAGGATCTCCAGCGGCCCCTCCAGCATTCTCAGAATCTGGAACAGGAACAGGAAGTACCACTCCGGGCGCGGGACATAAGTGGTATCCGTCGGGTCGGCCAGCCGCTCCAGGGGCGCGCGGACGGCCACGGCCATCACGAACAGGATGACGAACGCCGTGAAGATCGCCACCGTGTCTTTGAACACCTGCCCCGGGAAGAACTTCTTCTCCGGACGATCATCTCCGGCGGCAGGCGCGACCCCGTGCTTCCGCACAAGATAGATGTGGACGGCGATCAGGAGAGTCGTAAGCGGAGGCAGCAGCAGAACGTGAAGAGCGAAGAACCGCGCGAACGTCACCGCACCGATGCCGTCTGCGCCTCCGAGCAGCCGGCTCAGGTAGGAACCGATGAGCGGGGCCTTGGCGGCGATCTGCGTGGTCACCACCGTGCCCCAATAGGCGCGGTTGTCCCAAGGCAGCAGGTATCCTGTCAGGCCGTAGGCCAGCGTCAGGAGCAGCAGCACGACCCCAATCATCCACGTCGCTTCGCGCGGCTTCTTGTACGCGCCCCAGAGGAAAACCTGCGTCATGTGGAGCGCCACCACAACCACCATCAGGCTCGCGCCCCAGTGGTGAAGCCCGCGGATGAGGCGCCCGCCCGTCAGATCTTCGGTGATGTATTTCACGCTGTGGTAGGCGTCGCCCGGCGTGGGCGCGTAGTTGAAGGCGAGAAGCACACCGGTGAACGCCTGCACCAGGAACAGGAACGCCGCCACGCTGCCGAACACCTGGCGCCAGCCGCTGGAGGCCGGGATGTCCTCGTACAGGAACTTTCGGACGGCGCTTTCGAGACCCGTGCGGTGCTCGATCCACTCCTGCGCCCGCCGCCGCATGCTGCGCACGGCTACGCTTCCGCCGGCGGGCGCAGCGGACCTAGCAGCAGCCTGCCGTTTTCAATCTTGACGTCGTAACGGTCCAGCGGGCGCGGAGCCGGCCCGCTCAGGACCCTCCCGTCGATTCCGAAGGTGGAGGAGTGGCACGGGCAGAGGAAATTCTTCCGCCGCTCGTCCCAGTGATAGGCGCAGCCGAGGTGGGTGCACTGGGGCGCGAAGGCAACCACATCATTCTCGGAGCGGCGCACCAGCCAAACGGCCGCCTTCTCGCTCGTGAGCTTCCAGCCGTCGAGACGGTTCCGCCGGAAAGCCACTTCCTCCGGAACGCCCAAGGCGAGCTGCGAGAGCTCGCCGATTTCCACCGACTCGCTGCCCCGTCGAGCCCGCGGCGGCAGGAGCAAGTACACCGCCGCCGGCGCCGCCAGCGCCGCGGCCATGAGGCTCCACAAGCCGTAGATAGCGGCTACGAGTAAGCTGCGGCGGGCGGTTGGGGTTTCCTGATCCGGCATCTGACAAGCTGGCTGCGCAAGCCGGTGCGCGCGCCACAGCTTATTGTACGCAGGGCCGGCGCGAAGGAATTGTAAATGCTGCGGGCGTAACTTGTTAATTCGGGACCTGGCAAACTTTCAGCAAGCTCTCGCGGAGGGAGCTCTCCTGGGCCGGCGCCAGCTTGCCGCCGCCGGCGGTCACGTAGAACACATCCAGCGCTTTGTGGGCCTCGGTGTCGATCAGCACTACCTCGATGTTGCCCCCGGCCGAGGAGATGGCCCCGGTGAGGTCGAACAACAGCCCGGGCCGGTCTTCGGCGACAACCTCGATCAACGTGGCCGTGGCCGACGCCTCGTTGTTGAAGAACACGGTCGGCTTGACCCTGGACCGCCGGCTGGGAGGCGCCGGCGCCGGCCGTTTCTCAAGCAGGGTCTTGACGTCTGTTTTGCCGAGGATCACTCGCTCCAGCGTGAGCCGGAACCGGTCCATCTCGCTGGGGTTCAATTCCAGGGTGCGGTGGGTATCGACGAACACGAACGTGTCGAGCACATAGCCGTGGCGATTCCCGTATGCCTCGGCCTTCAGGATGTTCAGGCCGAAGCTCGCCAATGCCCCGGTGATCGACGCCAGCAGGAACGGCCGGTCCCGCGTCACCAGGGTCAGCGAGTAAATGCCGTTCTTCCGGTGAACTTCCAACGCGACGCCGCGTTCCTTGGCCCGCCGGTACAACTCCAGGTCGGCGCCGACATCCGCCTCTCCACGGGTCCGCAGGTACCTCGTGGGAAAACCTTCCAGGAACTCTTCCATATCGGCGGCGCCGGCGGTTCCCGGCCCGATCCGTTCGGAGTCGAGCTCACGGGTCAGCTCGTTGTGCGTGACCACGTACAACCTCCAGAGCTGCTCGAGCCTCCAGGGCGACATGGCCGTGGGATGGACGGCGCTGATGTCCGCGTAAGTCGCCAGCGTGAGGTACTTCAACCGCTCGATCGTGCCCACGCGGTGGGCGAGGAAGCGGGCGGTCGCCGGCTCGTCCGGGTCGCGGCTGTTCATGACGGCGGAGAAATCGAGGTGCCGGTCGATCAAAAAGCGCACCAGGTCGCGATCGGCGTTCGGCGCCTGGATGCGCTCCATTGCCGTTTCCGCCAGCAGGACCGACTCCGAGACGTGCTGCCCGCCGCGCGCGGCCTTGCCGGTGTCATGGAACAGCAGCGCGAACAGCAGCGGTCCCGGCCGCTCCGCTTCTTCGTAGAGCTGCTTGAACCGCCGGCGCAGCGGGTCCGTCGTCGAAGCGAGGCCGGTGAGTTCCTGGATCGACACCAGCGTGTGCTCGTCCACCGTGTAGCGGTGGTAGAAGTCGCGAACCACCAGACACTCGATGCCCGCCCACTCGGGAAACACCGCCCGCAGGACCCCAGAGTCGTGCATCGCTCGCAGCGCCAGCGCGGCGTGAGGCAGCGGCAGAATTTCTTCCAGAACTGCCCACAGCGGCTGGGAAGACGAAAAGAATCCCGTGAGTAACGGAAGGTGCGCCGCGATGCGCCTCTCGGCGTCAAGCGACGGACGGATGCCGTGCCGCGCGACGAACTCGAAGAGGCGCAGCGCCAGCATCGGCTCCTGTTCCATGAAGTGCGGCGATCTGAACAGCACCCGCTCCCGGGCGACGGTAAACTCGGCGTTCGACAGCCGCGAGCGCCAATCGCTGAACCTGGCAAACAGCGAGCTGCCTTCGGATTCGGCTTCCTCGAGGCTGCGGGCGGCCGACAGATAGACCGCGCGGGCGTGCCGGAAGTAGTCGCGCATCCACGACGCTGGATCGCGCTTTCCCGAGAACGGCTGCTCGGCGAGTTCGTCCTGGGCGTCGAATGTCAGCACGTTGCTGTCGCGCCCCGCCTGGTAGTGCAGGAAGCAGCGCAGGCGCGCCAGGAACTCGTGCGCGGCCTCGAGCCCCGCGGCGCCCTCTGCCTGCCCGCCGCCCAGCCTGCTCAACCAGCGGATGAACTGGAAGTCCCGTAGTCCGCCCGGCGTCTCCTTGACGTTCGGCTCCAGGTGGTGGATCGTCTCGTGGTACTTGGCGTGGCGGGCGCGGGTCAGCTTCGAGAGGTGGCGGGTGAGACCCCGCCGTTCGCGTTGGACGAACCGCGGCAGGTTCTGAATGAGCCTGGAGTATAAAGTTTCGTCCCCCGCCAGGAACCGCTGGTCGAGCAGGCTGATATTGAGTTCGACGTTCTGGTGGTGAAGCTCGCAACATTCCGCCGGCGTCCTCACGGAGTGGCTGAGACGGAGTCCCTGGTCCCAAAGGCTCCGCAGAAACAGCGACAGCGCTTCCCGGATGGACGAGGACCGGGTTTCGCCTTCGGACAAGAGCAGAAGATCGACGTCCGAATGCGGGAACAGCTCGCGCCGGCCGTATCCGCCGACGGCCAGCAGCGCCACTCCCGAGCGGGCGACCGGCGCCAGCCAGTCCTGCCACGCCTGGGTGACCAGCTCATCCACCAGGGCGCTGCGGCCCGCCAGCACGGCCGCCGCGATGCCCGAGGAGAAAAACTCCTGCCGCAGCGAGTCGGCGGACGGCCGAGAGTGTTTGGTGGCCGGAGGGCTGGACATGTCTCATAGTGGGCAGGCGCTGTCGCCTGCCCGGCGGAGCCGCCGGGTCCGCGTCCTGCCTTACAGCGCGGCCTCTCCCCGGTCGTCGTTCCGAATGCGAATCGCCTCGGCGACGTCGAACACGAAGATCTTGCCGTCGCCGATCTTGCCGGTTCGGGCGGCGCCGGCCAGCGTCCGGATTACCTCGTCGGCGCGCGCCGAGGCAACCACCATCTCCAACTTCACCTTCGGAAGGAGGTCTACCTCGTACTCCTGACCGCGGTACACCTCCTTGTGCCCCTTCTGCCGGCCGTGGCCGCGCACTTCGGAGACAGTCATCCCATCAATGCCGATCCCGGTGAGCGCATCCTTGACGTCATCGAGCTTGAAGGGTTGAATGATCGCTTCGATTTTCTTCATCCGCTGGTCCTTTCTCGAGCCGCTTCCTTGCGGCTACAGGTTATACGCCTCCTCCCCGTGCAAGCTCAGGTCGAGGCCCTCAATCTCGTGCTCCTTTCGGACGCGGACGCCCGTGATCCAGTCGCAGATCTTCAGAATGACGAACGTCCCGGCGGCAGCCAGCACCCAGGCGATCGCACAGCCGAGCAACTGGTTGATCACTTGCCCGCCGTTGCCGTCCACCAACCCGAGGGCCGCCGGGTTGCCGGAGGCGTCCTTCAGTGCGTTGTTCACCGCATTGGTGGCGAACACGCCGGTAAGCAGCGCCCCCAGCGTGCCGCCCGCTCCATGCACGCCGAAGGCGTCGAGCGAGTCGTCGTAGCCGAACTTCTGCTTGACCGAAGCCACCATGAAATAGCACACCACGCCGGCCGCGAAGCCGATCAGCAGCGCCGGCATCGGTTTCACGAACCCCGAGGCCGGCGTGATCGCCACCAGTCCGGCGACGCAACCCGAGATCGCCCCCAGCGCGCTCGGCTTGCCGTTCTTGATCCATTCGGCCAGGACCCAGCCCACCGTCGCCGCCGCCGCTCCGAAGTGCGTCGCCACAAACGCGCTGGTGGCCAGCGACGACGACCCCAGCGCGCTGCCCGCGTTGAACCCGAACCATCCGACCCAGAGCAGACACGCGCCGATGAAGCTCAGCACCAGGTTGTGCGGCTTCATCCCTTCGCTCGGAAACCCGTGCCGCTTGCCCATGTACAGCGCGCACACCAGCGCCGAAACCCCCGAGGTGATGTGAACCACCGTCCCTCCGGCGAAGTCGAAGCACGGGATCGTGCCGCCGAGAAAGGCGTTCAGCAGCCCGCCCTTGCCCCACACCATGTGGGCCATCGGGAAATACACGATCAGCGTCCACAGCGTCATGAACAGGAGCATGCCGCTGAACTTCATCCGCTCGGCGAACGCGCCGGAAATCAGCGCCGGGGTGATGATGGCGAACATTAACTGGTAGACCATGAAGGTCTGCTGCGGGATAGTCGCAGCGTAGTCGGAATTGGGGTCGGCGCCCACTCCGTTCAGGAACAGGTAGCGCAGGTCGCCGACGAACGGGGAACCTTCGCCGAACGCCAGGCTGTATCCGGCCACCGCCCACAGAACCGTGACCAGAGCCATCAGGATGAAGCTCTGCATCATCGTGCCGAGCACGTTCTTCTTGCGCACCAGGCCGCCGTAAAACAGAGCCAGACCGGGGCCGGTCATCATCAGCACCAGCGCCGAGCTGACCAACATCCAGGCGTTGTCGCCAGCGGACTGCGCCGCCTTGGTGGCGGCTTCCAGCGCGGCCAGCTTTTCGTCCACTCCCGGGGCCGTCTGCGCGGCCGCCGCGGCGGCGAACAGCAAGGGTAGCGTGTATCTCAGTCTTCTCATGCTCTCTCCGTTGGGTTGGGAAGGACTGCGGACGGGGCAGTACTCTTTCATCATGCAACGGGCGCGCTCAATCTCATAACGCAACGTTTCTATAGGGCTAATTGAAATTTTCTATTGGCCTCTTCCTCCCGTGTCGCCTTACAATTGGGGAAAGTCGGTAGCCCCCCGTCCGCGCTGGCCGAAAAATTCCCTTTTGGAGGTAACACCCGAGATGAGACGGGTTTCTTGTATTCGCACGATATTCCTTTCCGCGCTTTTGTCCGCGGCGGTGTTCGCCGAGGAGCAGGATTCCGACACGCAGGGCGCCGCCCCGCCGGCGGCCCCGGCCGAAGAGAAGAAGGCGGAGCAAACCGACGGGAATGGCGCGGCGTGGTCTGTCGGTCCGATCAACTTCAGCGGCCTGATCGACGGCTACTACAGCCTGAACTTCAATCACCCCGCCTCCCGCACCAACCAGCTCCGCAACTTCGACGTGAAAGCGAACCAGTTCAGCCTGAACATGGCCAAGCTGACCATGGAGCACGCGCCGGAGCCTCTGGGTTTCCGCGTGGACTTCGGATTCGGGCGGGCGTTCGACATGGTCCATGGCGCCGAGACGGCCCCAGACATCTTCCGCAACATCGAGCAGGCTTATGTCAGCCTCAAGCCGGAAAAGGCCAAAGGCCTGCAACTGGATTTTGGAAAGTATGTGACCGCCGCGGGCGCCGAAGTGATCGAGACGCACGGTAACTGGAATTACTCGCGTTCCCTGCTGTTCGCCTGGGCGATCCCGTACTACCACTTCGGAGTCCGCGCCACCATGCCGATCAACAGTCACTTCTCCGCGGGGGTGCACGTGGCCAACGGATGGAACAATGTCGAGGACAACAACACCGGCAAGACCGTGGGTTTCATAGGGACGTTCACCACGTCGAAGTTCACGTGGACCCACACCTATCACGTGGGTCCGGAAAAAGCGGACATTAGCGAAGGCTACCGCCACCTGTACGACACGACGCTGCTGCTCACGCCCAGCAGCAAGGCCAACTTCTACATCAACTTCGACTACGGCGTGGACAAGCTGATCGGCGGCGGCGCCGCCCGCTGGGTGGGTATCGCGGGCGCGGCTCGCTTCTGGCTGAACGACTGGTTCGCCGTGGCGCCCCGCGTCGAGTGGTTTAATGACGCCGACGGCTTCAGCACGGGAACTCGTCAGAAGCTGAAGGAATTCACCCTGACCGGCGAATTCAAGATGGCCCAGGGCGTGTTTACCCGGCTGGAGTATCGCCGCGACTGGTCCGACATGCCGTTCTTCGATCGCGGCGCGACGCCGGGATCGTACAAGAACATGGACACGCTGCTCGCGGGCTTCGTGGCCTACTTCGGGCCGGAACACTAGAGACTGGCGAGCCAGACAACCTACATCTCACAAGGACATGAACATGAACAGACACTCCAGCATCCTTCGTGTATTCGCACTGGCGTCATGCTGTTTTCTGCTGGGCGGCGTCCCGATTTTCGCCCAGCAATCCGGAGCGCCCACCGCTGAGGAATTGCAGAAGGCGATCTCCGCCTTGCAGAAACAGACCGACATCGTCTGGACGATCGTGGCGGCCGCGCTCGTGTTTTTCATGCAGGCCGGCTTTGCGATGGTGGAGACGGGATTCACCCGCGCCAAGAACGCCGGCAACATCATGATGAAGAATCTGATGGACTTCTGCATGGGCGGGCTGGCGTTCTGGGCAGTCGGCTTCGGCCTGATGTTCGGGCTCAGCAACGGATTCACCGGCTGGTCGAATTTCTTCGCCGATTTCTCCAACACTACGATCGACGGCCAGTGGGGCTTCACCTTCTGGCTGTTCCAGGTAGTCTTCGCCGCCACCGCGGCCACGATCGTCTCTGGCGCGATGGCGGAGCGCACCAAGTTCTCCGGTTACCTGATCTACAGCTTCTTCATCAGCCTGGCCATCTATCCGATTCTCGGCCACTGGGCGTGGGGGAACCTTCTCAACACTACTAACGCCGACAGCGGCGCCTGGCTGGCCAAACGCGGGTTCATCGATTTCGCCGGCTCGACCGTGGTGCATTCGGTCGGCGGCTGGGCGGCACTGGCAGGCGCGATTGTCGTCGGCCCGCGGCTCGGGAAGTTCACCAAGGATGGTCGTGCCCGGGCGATCCCCGGACACAGCCTCACCCTCGCGGCCCTCGGCGTGTTCATCCTCTTCCTCGGCTGGTTCGGATTCAATCCGGGCTCCACCACCGCCGCCAACGGGCTGCAAGCCAGGATCGCGGTCAACACGCTGCTGGCCGGATGCCTCGGTGCGCTCACCGCCTTGTTTGTGTCCTGGATGAAGTTCAACAAGCCGGATATCGGCATGACGTTGAACGGCTGCCTGGCCGGGCTGGTGGCCATCACCTCTCCCTGCGCCACGGTGACCCCGTTGGGATCCGTGCTGATCGGACTGATCGCGGGCGCGCTGGTGGTCTTCAGCGTCCTCTTCTTCGACAAGATCAAGGTGGACGACCCCGTCGGCGCGATCTCTGTCCATGGCGTGTGTGGCGCGTTTGGAACACTCGCCGCGGCGCTGTTTCACGAGAATCTGTTTACCGGACAGCCTTACGATTTCGGAGCTCAGTTGCTGACCCAGTTGATCGGTATCGGGACCGCGTTCGCCTGGACTTTCGGGACGTGCTTCGTGCTGTTCAAGCTCATCGCCGCCACCATCGGGCTGCGCGTGTCAGCGGAGGAGGAAATTGCGGGCCTCGATCTCGGAGAGCATGGTGCGAACGCCTATCCGGACTTTGCGGTATCGCCGGCCAGCGGAGGGATGAGTCTTCCGTCCGCGACGCCGCCGGCTGTGCGCCTGGCCGGAGGGCAGGTCGGCGCCGTCGAGGCCTGAAAAAGCAACACCCGCCGCGAATTTTGGTATCGTCGATAGCGGCCTTCAGGCCTCCCTGACGGTCCACCACGGGTGATGTTTAGCCTCCCGGCAGTCGCGATTCTGTTCGCCTCGGATCATCAGGCGCTCGAAGTTCCGCTGGCCATGCTGCTGATCTTCGGCTCGGCGAAACTGCTGGCCGAGGTTTTCGAGCGGCTGAACCAGCCGGGGATCGTCGGCGAAATTCTCGCCGGTGTGCTCATCGGGCCGAGCGTGCTGGGTTGGCTGGAGCCCAACTTGCTCCTGACAACCCTGGCGAACCTCGGGGCGATCTTCCTCTTGTTTCGAGTCGGCCTGGATGTCGATGCCTCGGAACTGATCAAAGTTGGTCGCACGGCCACCTTGGTGGCCACGTTTGGAATTATCGTGCCGTTCTTCCTGGGTTGGGCCATCCTGCTGGGCTGGGGCGGTTCGCAGGTGGAATCGATTTTCGTGGGTGCGGCAATGGTCGCCACCAGCGTCGGCATCACCGCGCGTGTACTGGCCTCCAAAGGACTGCTCCGCGAACGGGCCAGCAAGATCATCCTTGCGGCGGCGGTAATCGATGACGTCCAGGGCTTGCTTGTCCTGGCGCTCGTCAGCAGTCTTGCCCGGGGCCGGCTGAACTGGCCGGAGCTCACCGTGACCGCTGTCCTGGCCATCGGGTTCACGGTGATTGTCGCGAAATGGGGCGCGACGACGATGCGCCGCGTGGTGCCGCGCGTCGAAGGGCGGCTTCGCGTTAGCGAGGGACAGTTCACGCTGGCGATGATCTTGCTGTTCGCGCTGTCGCTGCTGGCGGTCTATGTGGGGGTCGCGGCCATCGTCGGAGCCTTTCTGGCGGGCATGGCGCTGGCGGAAAGCGTGGGCCGGCGCGTCCGCGACCTTTCCCACGGCGTGACGGAACTGCTGGTGCCGTTCTTCCTGGCCGGCATCGGATTGCACATCGACCTTCGGGTGTTCACCGAACCGTCCACGCTGTGGCTTGCCCTCGCCATCCTCGCCGCGGCGGTCCTGTCGAAGTTCGTGGGATGCGGCCTGGCGGCTTGGCGCCTGGGACGCGTCGATGCGGTGCGCATCGGATTGGGGATGATGCCGCGTGGCGAAGTCGGCATGGTGGTGGCCCAGGTCGGGCTTGGAATGGGCATCATCCAGCGGAATGCCTACGCGGTGGTCGTCTTCATGGCGGTGGCCACAACCTTGATCGCGCCGCCGCTGCTGCGACTGGCCTATCGCGGCGCCAGCCCCGCCGAGGTCGCGACGAGCGTCATTCACTTAGATTGAACAAGTACTTGACATCAAGAAGTAGCTAGCGGGTAATCGAGGGCGTCGGCCCGTCGTTCGAGTTCCCCGCCGCCTGCCTGCATGGGAGTGGCCGATCCGGCCTGGCTGGGGCCGGTCGGGAAGGCCCGCGGCCAGGTTTACGGCATGATGGCTGAGCGCAACCTTCCGGGTGCGGCGGTGGCAGTGGCGACCGGCGGCCGGCTGATCTGGGCGGAAGGTTTCGGCTACGCGGACTGCGAGACCCGGTCGCCGTCGCCGTGCTGACGAATCTCGGACATGCGAAGTTCTCCATGAACCGGCTGCTCGGGATCGTCAATCCCTTCCTTCGCGACCGGGCCACGCCAGGCCTGGTCCTGGTCTGTCTCGGCTCGCTGGCCGCGGCCCTCTGGTTCGCCGTTCGCCTGGGGCGCCGTGAGCTGAAGCCCGCGGCTATACTTCTCCTATGTCGCACCGCCCCAGGCGCCGCACCGTGCTCGCGGCGGGACTCTGCGCCGCCGCTCGCGCCCGCCCGAAGTACCAAGTCATCGATTCGCACGTCCACGTCTGGAAGAAGGACCCGAAATACCCGTGGGCGAAAGACACCACCGATCCCCCGGAGAAAGACGCAACGCCGGAGATGCTTCTGGCGCTGATGAAGGCCAACGGCGTCGAACACACGGTGATCATTCAGGTCCGCTACTACTGGTGGGACAACAGCTATGTCGCCGATGTGCTGAAGCAATACCCGCGGATCTTCCATGGCGTGGCGCGCGTGAATCCGCAGGACCCGGCAGCGCCCGATCACCTGTCCCGCCTGGTCGAGGAGCAGCATTTCCACGGCGTGCGCCTGAGCCCCGCCGCCGACGCCCGCGGCGACTGGATCCGCAGCCCGCTGATGATGCCCCTGTGGATGCGGGCCAACCAGCTTCGAGTCCCGATGACGATCCTCGCGCCGGTCACCCGCATGCCCGATGTCGGCGCCCTCGCCGACAAGTTCCCGGATCTGACCATCGTGATCGACCACATGGCGGACTGCCCGCTCGATCAGCCGGACGAGCTCACGAAGCTGATCGCTCTCCGGCGGCATCCCAGGCTGTTCGTGAAGATCTCGCACACCTGGTCGCTGTCCAGGCAGCCCTATCCGTATCCGGACGCGCAAGAGCAGGTGAAGCGGCTCTATGACGCCTTCGGGCCGAAGCGCCTGATGTGGGGCACGGATTGGCCGATGGTCGAGCCGTATTGCGGCTACGCCAGGGCGCTGGCGGTGGTGCGCGACGAGATGAAGTTCCTCAACGAGGACGACAAGAGCTGGATCTTGAGCAAGACAATCGAACGGGTCTGGGCGTTCTCGTGAGGAGTTCGGCCCGTCTTAGGCGACGACAAACGCTCGCAGGCATGCGCCAGCGCCGGTTCAGAGGGGCCAATGCTCAGACGCTGGCCACCGGGCAGGGCGACTCGCGGATAATGGCGTAGGCGTTGGCGCGCAGCCGGCCGAAGATGCCGGCGGCCGATCCGCGGCCGATCACCAGCACGTCGGCGTTGAGCCGGCTGGCGGCGGAGCAGACCACCATCGGCGCATCGCCGCTCTCCACAACGACTTCGGCCTTGGTGCCGGCCTCCTGCTGGAGTTTCTCAATCTCCTTGCCGGCCTGCTCGGCGAGGTGAGCGCGCCACTCGGGGTCGAAGTACTCGCCGGTGCGGCCTTCAAGCGACGGCGTGGCGTGCACGACCGCCAGCCTGGCGCCGCATTGCGAGGCCAGCCACGACCCCCACTGGAGCGGCTTGCCGCTCTGCTCGCCGAGGTCCAGGGCCACCACCACGGTCTTCAGCGAGATGGAACCGGCCGGCGGAACATTTTCCATGTGAACGCCCGTCCAGATGGGGCAATCGGCGTCGTGCAGCACTTTGGCTGTCACCGAGCCGAGAATAAACCGGCGGAATGGGCCGTAGCCATGGGTGGGCAAGATGATCAGGTGGAAGCCTTCATCGTGGGCATAGGCGACAATCTTTCGCGCCGGGTCGCCTTCCAATAAGACGCGGTGCACGCTCAAGTCGCGCAGTTCCTCGGCGAGATAGGTGTCCAGGTCCGCCCGCACCTGGGCGGAGCGGGCGGCAAACAACTCGTTCAGCACGGAGCCGCCCACCTCCAGCGCGCTGAACTCGTAATGGGGAGGCGGCAGCACGTGGAGCAGCGTGATCGCGGAGCCGAAGCGCGCGGCCAGCACTTCGGCGTAGCGTACCGCGCCCACACACCGTTCGGAGAAATCCACCGGCAGCAGGATCTTGGTCAAGGATGGCATGGAAGGCTCCTTCCGATCCGAAACTAGCAGAAAAGGAGAACGGTTGGGTGGTTGGGCGGTTATTCGGTTGGGCGGTTGGGCGGTTGTTTGGTTGGGCCGTTGGGTGGTGGTTCGGTTGAGGGCGCTTATTGCGTTCCGTTGGTGGCGATGCCGAGATCGGCCAAGATCTTCGGCGCCGGCTCGTCCATGGCCAGCAACTGGTGGCAGGTATTGCAGTCCTGGTGGATCGTCTTGCCGGATGCGCTCGCGTGCGCGTCATCGTGGCACCGGAAGCAGCCGGGAAAGTCCGTGTGGCCGATGTGGTTCGGGTAGGTGCCCCACGTCACCTTCATCTCCGGAAAGACATTGCGGGTGTAAATTTCCAGGAGCGCCTCCGCAGCCCGCAGGATTTCACTCCGCCGGCCGACGTACACGGCGGGATGCGACTGGCGATAGTAGCTTTCGAGGGCCGCCGGGATCGCGGCGTTCGCCTCGCCGTGGTTCGAGTAATTCTTCTTGAGAATCTCGAGGGCCTTGCTTTTTACGAACGGCAGCGTGCGCGAAATGCCGCCGTTCGACATGGCCCGGTCGACGGCGCGCTCCGGCAGGTCGTAGGCGTGGGTTGGACGGTTGTGGCAATCCATGCAATCCATGACGCGGACGGGCATCTTCCGGATTTCCTCCGGCTTGACGCCGGCCGCCGTGTAAACGGTCGTCTCGCCCTTCGCGTTGGTCGACTCCACCCAAGGGATCGTCTCGCGCTTCTCGTCGGCGTGCGCATAGCGGATGAGGACGCCCTGGCCGAGGTGGGCGCCGTGAATGCCGGGCCCCCCGTGCCCACCTCCAATGCGCATCAACAAGACGGTTTTGGTCAGGGTGTTCGTCTCGTCATCGGCGAATTTCTCGATCACTCGCAGGCGATCGGCGCCGAACTTCTGGGGCCAGTGGCACGCCTCGCAGGTCTCTCGCGCAGGCCGGAGGTTGTGGACGGGGGCGGGAATCGGCCGGCTGTACGTGTTCAGCGTCACCGCGAACACCTGACGCACGCCGGAAAGCTTGCTCTTGACGAACCAGGAAGCGCCCGGCCCGATGTGACACTTGGTGCACTCGACCCGGGAATGCGGCGAGTTCTGATACGCCGTGAACTCCGGCGTCATGACGGTGTGGCAGGTCTCGCCGCAGAAGGTAACGCCGTCCATGTAGGTAACCGCTTTGTAGCTCAACTGGCCGGCAATCACCACGTTCACCATCGTGGCCGCGCCAACGAAAGTTACCAGCCGCCGGAACTCCAGGTTGCGGAACGTCAGCGGTGGGAAGTCCGCCGGGTACTGGCCGTGTTTCCGCTCGCTTCGGAATCGCAGCCAGATTCCCACCGGGATCAGCGAGAGTCCGAGGAAGAACCCGGCCGGCACGACCATGAAGGCGAGGATGCCGACGTACGGGTTATCGACTTCCTGGTTCATCGTAGTCGGCATCAGCCAGATCCAGAAGACGGTGGCGGAGGTGACCAGAACCACGCCGAGAAGGCTGAGCCAGTTATTCGACAGGTGGACGAGCGGGGAAAGCCAATGGCGGACTTGACGCATTTTGGTTCTTTTGGTTCAGTTTAATCGGCGGCCCCCGGTTGCTGCTCCGGCTCCTGCGACTCGCGCTTTCTCGGGCTCAAGCCCGTCAGCCAGGCGGTATCCATCGGGTACACATCCGGGTCGAAAATCACGGAATAGAGGTGCCAGACGACGATGGCAAGGGTGGCGAGCACGGCCTCATAGAAGTGGACGGCGGTCGCGAAGTCAAGCCAGCTCTTCGGAAACCAGGCAAGCGTGTACCTGACCGCCCACAGCATCACCCCGGTCATCGCCATGATGACGGTGCCCCAGACCACCGCCCAGTACTCGGCCTTCTCGATGTAACCGTGGGGTGAGACTTTCGGTTTCTGAGCGCGGATGCCGAGGAGCCAGGCGAAATTGCGCCAGGCTTCTCCAACGTCGGCGACGCGAGGCAACAACTCTTTCCAGTGTTCCCGAAGACGGCGGTTGGCGATGAGGGAGATCAGGTGCATCAAGGCGACGCCGATCATGACGGCGGCGGCGACGCGATGGACGGTGGCTCGAACGGGGAACTTGTCCTCCCACAGCAATAGCGGTCTGGACCACCACTGATCCGGATACTTGAGCGCGAATCCGGTCCAGGCCAGCACCACGAAAGACACCAGCAGAAGAGCATGCTGGAGGCGCTCGAAGCGGAACATCCGGACTTCGCGGAACCAGCCGGGATTGCCGGATGCGTCGTGCACGGAAACCGCGGCGGCGCGAAGCCTCAACCGGTAGACTTTGCGGACCCAATCGCCGAGGTTGTGGAGCGCCATCAGCCCGATCGTCAGCGGGATGATCAGTAGATAAATGTTCCGTGCCCACCGGATGCCGGGCGGTTCCTTGCCGCCCTCCAGAAAGTGAATCGGCCCCAGGGAGAAGCGCTGCCCGGCGCCGGGATGGCAATGACCGCACGTTTTGGGAAGGTTCGCCGGGTAAATCGACGACCTCGGATCCGACGACGGCAGGATGTCATGAATGCCGTGGCAACTGGCGCAGTTCGCCACCGACTGGTTGCCCGCTTTCTCGGCCAGGCCGTGGAAGGACGCCTCAAAGCTCACCACCCGATCCGCCGGGAGCCCGAACCTGCGGGACAGGCGCAGGTCCCCATGGCATCGCTCGCAGGTTTCGCGGATATGGCTGCGGTGAACCTGCGAAGCGGGGTGGGTATGGGGAAGGATCGAATGCTCGCCATGGCAATCGGTGCAGATCGGGGCGTCGGGTATGCCCTTCCGCACCGCTTGACCGTGCACGCTGGCGGAGAAGTGGTCGGCGATCCCGGAGTGGCACATCCCGCAGGTTTCATGCAGGTGGCGCCGGAACTCCGCCGAGCGGGTGGTCTTGATTTCGTGGACATCGCCATGACACATGGCGCAGTCCGGGGCGCCGGCGTTGCCGGCCTGGCGCTGCTGGCCGTGAATCCCGATCGCGTCGGCCTGGGCCACTCGCTGATGGCACTGGGAGCAAGCCGGCTTGGCGATGCCCGAGGGATGCGGATACTCCTCGTGTTTCGGATGGCAGGCGGCGCAGCCGACGGCGGCATGAACGCCGTCCTGAACCTTCTGGGCCAGGTCATGACAGGAGGAGCAGTTGCTGTTGTCCTGGCACACGGCGGGAAAGGAAGACGCCCACGCGCCGATAAAGAGCAGCCTGCTGAGTCTGCCGCTGGTCACTCGGTTACGCCGGGCCCTTCCTTTTCCGCATTGCGATCGCTCTTCAATACGCCGTGGTCTCAATCCACTTGAGATAGCCGTACCAGACTGCCAGGGCCAATCCGGACAAGATGGCCAGTATGGTCAGGATCTTGCCCCAGCGGTCCAGCACCTCCAGCTTCTTGGCAATCTGCATCTGTTGGGCGGCCACGACGCCGGTGGTGTCGCTGATGTGGATCGTGTCGTCTTCCTTCTCGGTGACGAGCCGGCGATACAGCGCCAGCGCGATCACCACCCCCACCAGCACGCACCAGCCAATGATGTAAGGCATCAGATTCATCGGATCGGACTCCTTTCTTCAAGCAACGTCGGCCCCCCCGGCCGACATTCCCAACACTCCGCCGCGTCCCGCCGGCCGCGGTTGAAGGCGGCAGCAGGAGCGGTCCGGTTCATTAAACCACGTTCGCCTCAGCGCCGGTTCCCACCGCCATAAGGCGCATCGTTCCTCGTTTCCGGGGCGGGCTCTTTCCGAAGCGAAGCGTCCGGAGCCTTCCCACAGTTGGGCTCGGGGCCGAGCGCGGGTGTCTTCGACGGCTTGCGCGCGTCTTTGGCGACCCGCATACTGGCGGCCATTACGGCCAGCATCGCCGTGTGAATCGGGTCGCTTTCGAACACCAGCGAGACGATCCCGGCTTCCCAAGCCCGCGACAGATCCTCCGGGTTATTGCGAGTAATCAGCACCACTCGCTCCGGGTCGACCAAAGACATCGCCCGGCCTTCCAGCGAAATCCGGTCGAGAACAACAACACCCCCGAGGCCCGGGTTGGGCGCCTCGACGCAAAATACATCCCAGTTCCCGTTGCGGAGCAGCATTTCCCGCAAGGCGGTGGCGTAAGAGCGGTCGCCGATCGCCAACTGGATGGTCTGCATACGCCGGATCCCAATCGCGAACCTTCCAAGCCGCTTGCCGGGGATCGCCGCCCGGGCAGACGCGTCTTCACCTCCACGCCTCAGGCATGCAATCTAATGACCAATCCCTTGAAATCATGCAACTTGCCTTGCAGGCTGGGTGCGAGGGTGAGTCGCGCCAAAAGCCCCAAAGGCCGTCCAGCCGTGTGTATGTACCCCCAGCAAGCGACGCCGAGCGCATAGGATTCAGGGCGGCAGGTTCCTCCACTCTGGAGCCCTTGTGCGGGATGGGTGAATTGGCTCAGTCGGCCGACAAGCTGATATACTCAAGAAGCAACAGGACGCTATCCGACTTGCTCCATGTCCAAACTGGTCCAAGAATGGCAGAGAGGCAGCGTCCTGGAGGCTGTTTTCGACCAGCTCTCCGACGCCCTGATCCTTTACGACCGACACAGCACCATCACCGGGGTGAACGAAGCGGCCGAGAGGCTGCTCGGGATGACCGCCGAGGAGATCGTCGGGCGCAAGTGCCAGGATGTGTTCCGCTGCTCGGCGTGCGAACCCGGCTGCGGAGTCCTGGTGGGGCTGGAGCAGGCGCCAGGCGTGTCCAATTCCACGGTCCGCCTTCAGACCGACAACGGCCGGGAGCGGCTGGCGGTGATCCGCACCCGGCAGCTATTCGATTTCGAAGGCGGGGTGTCGGGGGCGGTGATGACGATCAAGGACATCACCGACGAGGCCACTCCCCAGAAGCGCGAGGTGATCGCCGAGTCGCAAGGCATGAAGGACGTGATGCAGTTCGTGCGTCGGGTGGCGGCCAGCGAGGCGACCACCATCCTGCTCGAAGGAGAGAATGGGACCGGCAAGGACCTGGTCGCCAAAACGCTTCACTACCAGAGCCTCCGGCAAGCGGAGCCGTTCATCGCCATCAACTGCGCGGCGATTCCGGACACGCTGCTCGAGAGCGAGTTGTTCGGCTACGAGAAGGGCGCGTTCACGGACGCGCGCGCGCAGAAGCGCGGCATTTTCGAGCTGGCGGACCGGGGCACCCTGTTTCTGGACGAGATCGGCGAGATTCCGCTGATGCTCCAGGCGAAACTGCTGCGCGTGCTCGAAGAGCAGTGTTTCCGCCGGCTGGGTGGCTTGAAAGACATCAAGCTCGACCTGCGGGTGATCGCGGCCACCAACAAGAATCTGCGGGAGGCGGTGAAGGAGGGGGCTTTCCGGCAGGACCTGTACTTCCGGTTGAACGTGATCCACATCGTGATTCCCGCGCTCCGGGAGCGGCCCGAGGACATCATGCCGCTGACGCGTTTCTTCATTGAGCACTACAACACCAAGTTCAAGCGTCATATCGAAGGGCTGACGCCGGAGTCGGAGCGGCTGCTGCTGTCGCACGACTGGGCCGGCAACGTGCGCGAGTTGCGGAACGCCATCGAGCGGGCCATGATTCTGGAGGAGTCTTCCTACATCTCGCCCGCCAGCCTGCCGATCGCCATCACGCAGTCCGCCGCGTCACCGGCGGCGGCTTCGCCGGTGACGGTCATTCCGGACAGCGGTCTTTCGCTGGAGGAAAACGAACGCATGCTGCTGGTGAAGGCACTGGAAAAGACCGGCGGCAACCAGACCCAGGCGGCGCGGCTGCTGAGGATCACCCGCGATACGCTGCGGTACAAGATGAAGAAGTTCAACCTGCGGTAGCGCGCTGGCCGCTCATCGCAGGAAGACCCTGAGCCCCTGTTGGAGGACCGCGGCGCCCGCCGCTCCCGTCAGGGCCGGGGCGAACGCCGGTCCCGCGCCTCGCCGTCTCCATTCGTTGTGCAAGGCGTGAAACCCAAGGAACAGGAAACTGCCGCCGGCGATGGCCAGCGGGAATCCCATCCAGCCGCCGGCGAGACGTGGCGCCAGCAGTGATTCCGCCAGCCCGCCGGCGACGGTAGGCGCCTGGATCGCGGCGCACCATGCCAGCGTGCTCAGCCTCGACCGGAGTGAGGCGCCAAGCATGGCGCCATAGGCCAGCCCTTCCGGAATCTTGTGGAGCAGCACCCCGAGCAACACCGCGGTCGCCAGGCCGCCGCCCCGCTGCGCGGCCGCAATCCCGAACCCATCCATAAAGCTGTGCAAACCTCCGGCCACGATCAGTGGCGTCGCGAAGCCGTGCAGGGTGATGGAACACGAATCGTGGTCGTGGGTGTGGGCGCAGGAGGGGCACACGGCATAAACGTACCGGTTCACGAACCACAGCAAGGCGAACCCGGAGAAAAGCAGCCCGAGGCCGCCCGGCCATCCGAAGTGCTCGCCAAGTTCCGGCCACACGCCGAACCCGGTGATGCCGACGAGGATCCCTGCGCTGAAGGACACCAGCCAGCGCGCACTGATGCGCCGGCCGCTCATCCACACGCTGGCTCCGGCGCTGGCGATGGCAAGCATCGCCGCGCCCACCAGTGGAGCCGGCAGGGCGGAAAGAGACGCGGAGGCAGGCAACGACTCCATTGTAACGGGTGCGCGGTTCGGGCTTTCTACATTGCGGAAGCTTCCGGCGCACTGGGTGGCGCAAGCGCAAGCAGGAGATGAATCCATGGCCGCCCGCCGGGCACTGGCGTAGACTGACTATTGATGACAGGATCATTGCCCGTTCTCATCATCTGCCTCGCCCTGTTGACCGCTGTATGGCCGCAACAGGCGCCCGAGACGAAGCCCGTCGTGAAGTATGGCATCGAGGTACAGGCGGGCCCGATGGACTCCATCCTCCTCAAGGACTATGCACCCGGCTCGTCGCTGGTGGTCCCGGTGACGAATGTGCCCAAGGCGAGGTTCCCGGTCATCGACGTTCATACCCACACCTCGATGAGCGAAATCAACACGCCGGAAGATGCCGATGCGTGGGTTCGCACTATGGATGAGGTCGGCGTCGAGAGATCGATTGTGTTCACCGACGCCGTCGGCGGCGACTTCGACCGGCAGGTCGGGCTCTACAAGCGGCACCCGGATCGATTTCAGCTCTGGTGCGGGCTCGACACGCGCGGCCTCGATGCGCCGGATTATCCGCAAAGCGCCGTGGCCGAACTGGTTCGCTGTTACGAGCAGGGCGCCCGAGGCGTCGGCGAACTGTCCGACAAAGGGTGGGGTCTACAGGGCGGCCAGATCCCTCGCGACAAGCGGCTGCACATCGACGACCCGCGCCTCGATGCCTTCTGGCGAAAATGCGCCGAGCTGAAGGTGCCGGTGAACATCCACATCGCCGACCACCCTTCCTGCTGGCAGCCGCTGGGGCCGAACCAGGAACGCACCCCCGACTTCCAGCATTTCAACATGAGCGACAAGGATGTCCCCTCTTATGAGGAGGTCCTCGCCAAACGCGAACGGTTGCTGGCGCGGCATCCCAAGACGACGTTCATCTTCTGCCACCTCGGCAACCAGGGCAACGACACGGCGGCGCTCGCCCGGCTGCTCGACCGGTTCCCGAACCTCTACCTCGACATCGCCGCCAGGGATTACGAAATCGGCCGCCAGCCGCGCACGGCGGCGAAGTTCATCGCGCGGTACAAAGACCGCATCCTGTTCGGCACCGACATGGGACGCGAGAAGCACATGTACCAGGCCTGGTGGCGCCTGCTGGAAACGGCCGACGAGTATATGCCCGGGCGGATCTGGTGGCGCTACTACGGCCTCGAGCTGCCTCCGGACCTGCTCCGAAGCCTGTACCGGGACAACGCGCTGCGAATCCTCAACTGGCGGAAACCGTGACCGGGCCGCGGGTCATTCGCCACGTTCGCTGGTGGATCGGCGGCCTGCTGTTCGCCTCGACGGTGGTCAACTACATCGACCGCCAGACGCTCAGCGTCCTGGCTCCTTATCTGAAGGAAGAATTCACCTGGACAAACTCGGATTTCGCCCTGATCGTGATCGCCTTCCGGGTGGCCTATGCGGTCATGCAGACCGTCGCGGGCCGGTTGCTCGACTGGCTCGGCACGCGGCGCGGATTGATGCTGACCGTCACCTGGTATTCCATCGCGGCCATGTTGACGGCTACCGCCAGCGGCCTCAGGAGCTTCGCCGTCTTCCGCTTCCTCCTCGGCACGGGCGAGGCGGCCAACTGGCCGGGAGCCACCAAGGCGGTCTCGGAATGGTTCCCGAAGTCCGAGCGGGGCTGGGCCGTCGCCCTGTTTGACAGCGGCTCGGCGGTCGGCGGGGCGGTGGCGCCGGCCCTCGTCATCTGGCTCTACCACACCTTCGGGAGCTGGCGTCCGGCGTTTCTCATCACCGGCTGCCTCGGTCTCCTCTGGCTGATCGCCTGGCGCGCGCTCTATCATCCTCCGGCGACGCATCCCAACCTCGGTCCCGAGGAGCGGGAGATGCTCCGCGAGGCGAAGCTCGAAGAGCAGCGGACGGAAACACGGGTGGTCGCCGATGACGGGGGAAAGCCCGCTTCCTGGAGCAGCCTGCTCCGGCTGCCGCACACCTGGGGCATCATTCTCGGCCGGTCGCTGACCGATCCGGTGTGGTTCTTCATCACGGACTGGTTCGCGATCTACCTCGTCGCCAAGGGCTTCAAGCTGGAAAGCACCCTGATGGGCTTCTGGATTCCGTTCCTGGCGGCCGATCTCGGCAATTTCTCGGGCGGTGGATTCTCCAGCTACCTGATCGGGTGCGGCTGGCCGGTGCTACGCGCCAGGAAGTTCGTCGTGCTGGTGTGCGGCATCGGCATGACTCTGCTGATTCCAGCCGTGGCCGTGAAGAGCTTCCCGCTGCTGGTCGCGCTGTTTGCGATCTCGACCTTTTCCTACGCCGCCTGGTCCACAATGGCCCTGTCGCTGCCCTCCGACCTCTATCCGAGCCGCAACGTGGCCACCGTCAGCGGCATGAGCGGCACCGGCGCGGGCGTTGGGACCATCATCTCCACCTACCTGATCGGCTGGGTGTCCGACCGCTACTCCTTCGAGCCGGTGCTGATCGGCGCCAGCGTTGTGCCGCTGGTGGCCACGGCGCTGGTGTTCCTGCTGGTGCGGGAACAAAGGCGTCACTGAAGCCGGGCCGGGGATTCAGACAGGGTTGGGTAAGCGAGGATCATCGGCCATTCCACTCGCCCCAAGATTGAACCCATCATCAACGTAGGCGCTTGTGTTGGCTGACGGTCCGCCAGGGGTGTCGTCCGAGATGTGGGCCTCCTACCCCCCGCCCGCCTCGAACCGCTCCGTCTTCGCCCACCGCATCGGACGCCGGACGATGAAATCGTCCCAGAAGGCGATCGCCACCACCGGAATCCAGAGCTGGCAGTAAGTGAAGTACATCAGCATTGTCCGCAGGATGTTCCCCGCCGAGTCTTCGCCCCGCTCGCAGGCCAGCGCGATGACCAGTTGCAGCACGAACGTCACGAAGGCGAACAACCAGACGACGCTGTACGGCCCAGGCAGATCGATCCGTACCAGGCCTGTGGCGCTGAGGAGGAACAGCGCATCCGAGATCACGATCGCCAGGAAGAACACATAGTAGAGCGACAGCGAGTAGAGCAGCTCCAGCCCGAGGCGCCTGGGCCGGAGGCGCCACAGGCCGGCGGCGAACTTGCGAAGCAGGTAGTTGTACCCGCGGACCCAGCGGTTGCGCTGCCGGAACCACACCCGCAGCGTCTCCGGCTCCTGCTCCCAGCTCACCGCGCCCGGCACGAACTTCACCCGCCAGCCCGCCTGGTAGACGCGCAGCGTCAGCTCGGCGTCTTCGGTGAGCGCCTGCTCGTCCCAGCCGCCGAGCGCGGCGACCACGTCGCGCCGGATGACGTAGTTCGTCCCGGGCAGGGTCGTGAACCGCATCAGCATCCAGCGGCCCGCCTGCACGATCCATTGAAATCCGATGCCTTCGATGTTCAGGAAGCGCGTCAGCAGGTTCCGGCGGCGGTTCAACGCGCGATACATGCCGGCGGCGGCGGCCAGCCGCGGATCGGCGCGCATTTCCTCGACCAGGCGCCGCAGCGAGCCCGCCTCGGGCCGGTTGTCCGCGTCGTATACGGCCAGCAAGCAACGCCGGGCGTAGCGCAGGCCGTGGTTCAAGGCCGCCGCCTTCCCTCGAGCCGCACGCTCCGCCGGCACATCGATCACTTGCACCCGCCCTCCCGGATCCTCCGCGCGCGCGACCTCGCCCGTGCGGTCCGTGCTCCCGTCGTTGACGATCAGGATTTCCAGTTTCCCCGCGGGATAGTCCAGCGCAAGAAGCGAGCGGATCGTCCCGGCGATCACCAGTTCTTCGTTTCGGCACGGGACGAGAATGGAGACCGGCGGCAGCTCCTCATCGGGCGGGTCCGGTCTCGGGCCGGAGCGGCGCGTTTGGCGGAAGTAGCGGTGTCCGAGAAAGAACAGCAGCGTCTGCCAGGCGAGCATGAACCAGATCAGCGTCACCGCCACCACGAACAGCGCGTTGATGAGGATGTGCGAGGCCAATGTTTACTGGACCGCCAGTTTCACGCTGTTGCTGATTCGCCCGCCGACGGCGACTGTCACCGGAACTTCGCCGCCGGTTGGCGCGGTATCCGGAACGACGAAGTTGACCTGGTAGAGACCGGTGCAGCACGGCGCCAGTCCGTGAAAAAGGACTTCCGCGTTGACGCCGCCAACGATCACCGCCGGCACGGCCGCGGTCCAGGCGAGGATGTCTTCCGGCGGCTTGTCACCCTCGACCGGCGTGGGCGTGGTGTCGCCCAGGCCGCCGGCGTACGCAAGCAGCGGCTCCCCCCGCCGGGCGGGATTCGCGGCGGTCACCGGCGTGTAGTCGGAGTGGAGAAAGGCTCCGGCGCCGTCCACGAAGTTGAAGAAGATCCCAGGCGAGGCGGGCGCCACGGCTACCGTTTCGGCAGGGCTCGTCTGGTTGGCGACCGTCACCGTGACGCGGACGCTATCCAGCGCGAACAGCCGCGCGGGAGCGGCCGCGTTGATCTGACCTCCTCGCACGGCAAACAGCGGCGCGTCCACTCCATTGAACCGGGCGCGTGCATTGCCCAGTTCCACCGGCAGCGGGAACAGGTACGCCGGAGCATCCTGATCGACGGCGCCGGGAAACTGGCCGAAGACGGACACGATGGCGTTTCCGCTGACCGGCGACGGCGCCCGCGCGAAGCCCGCGCCTTCCACGACTCCGCCAGGGAAGATCGCCGGTGTCGCCGTCCCGCTTCGCAGCGTGACCTGCTCGGAAGAATTCGCATCGGGGTTCGCCACCGAAACGACGACGTTCGAACCCTGGAACACAGGGACCGCCGCCTCCAGTCCTTGGCTGTCGAGGAAAGTGGACTGCGCAAGTATCGTTCGCGGCGGGCTTGTGGTCACGAACCGTACCACCGAAGCCGGCAGAAAACCTTCTCCGTTGAGAACAACCCGGGTCCCGCCAAGGGCGGGGTTGGGCGCCACTTCGAGCAGCGTCGGCGCGTTCAGCATCGTGAACTGCACCGGCACCCCCGAGACGGGGATCGTCGCCGCGACCCTGTCGGCATTGACATCGACGACGCTGAGGGAACTCGAATTCAGATTCGCCACGTACAGGAAATTCTCGTCCGGGTCGAGCATCAGGCTGAACGGGCCGCTGCCCACCGGGATGTCCAGCTCGGCCGTGTTCCGCGCCAGGTCGAGCAGGGTCACCGTGCCGCCGCCGGTGTTGCTGACGAACCCGAATCTCGAATCGAACGTAACCACCATCGCCGACGGCTGCGCGCCGACCGGGATTTCCGTCACCACGCTGTTCGATTGCGTGTCGATCACCGACACGCTGTTCGAATCCCGATTCACGACGTAGAGCCAGCGGCTGTCGGAGGAAAACGCCACGCCCACGGGGCCCCTGCCGGCGCCGATTGTGCCCGCCGCCTGGTTGGTGTTCATGTCCACCAGGGTGAGGTTGTCGGAGCCGGTGTTGACGACGTACGCCGTGCGCAGCCCGGGCAGAATGGCGAACTGGTTCGGGCGCATCCCAACCTCGAGCGTCTTAGCCACCGCGTTCCGGTTCACGTCGATCACGCTGATGGTGCCTGACGGCGTGTCCTCCTGGTTCACCACGTACGCGTACCGACCGTTCGGTTCGATGTTCACCTGGATCGGCGTGGTCCCGACGGGAATCCGGGCGGCGACCTTGCGCGCCCGGACATCGATGACGGCTACTTCGTTGGCGGCGTCATCCGCCACGTAGACAAACCGGCCGTCGGGCGTCGCCGATAATCCGCCGGGCGATTGCCCGGTGGGAATGGTTGCCGCCACCGTGTTTGTCCGGAGGTCGAGGATGGCCACGTCTCCGGAGCCTGCGTTCGAGACCAGCGCCGTCTGGTTGTCCGGCAGGATCAGCAACTCCGCCGCGTTGGCGCCGGTGGGGATCGACGCCGTGACCCGCCGGTTGGCCAGGTCGATCACCTGCACCTGCCCGCCGGCGTTATCAACCACATATCCGGCGTTCTGCCCAAGAACCGCTGTAGCGAAAAAGAGCAGCGGCGGAACCCGATTCATTTCTCACCCCACAACCGGACGTTGAAACTCGCGCCGAACGTGACCTGGTAGCGCGAACTGTTCAGGTCGATGCGGCCGATGCTGCGGCCGGCGTTGACGAACACGGCCAGCCCAGGCCGGACGGTCACCGCTACGCCGCCGGTCACGTCGGCGCGCGAGCGGTTCAGGCCGAACTCGCTGATCAACGCCTGCTCGCGAGTCAGCCTCGATCCGGAGACGATCACCAACGGAATCACGCGGCTCCATCCGTTCCATTCGAACACGAACGAATCGAAGATGATTCCGCGGGTGGCATAGCCCGCCATGGAATACAGCCGGAAGTAGTCGAACGACTTCTGGAACACGAGCGGCAGCACGTAGTTCAGCCGGTCGGGCGCCAGCAGGTTGTCGGCGATGCTCGGCTCGCCGAGCACTTCGATCATCGGCTTCAGGGCCAGCGCCGGCCTTCGTTTCCCTTCCGGCATGAGCAGGAACTTGGCTCCGACATAGGCGTCGCCCAGGCCGTTGACTTGGGTCCGCTCGAAGGTGGACCGCACGTAGGAGGCGCTGGCGGAGACGGTCACTCGCTCGTGCAGCCCGAGCGAAAGATAGGCCGAGGGGAACGACGTGTCCCCGCCGGCTGGCACCTTTCCCCTCGAGAAATACAGGCTCACGCCGAGCATTCCGGGATTCGTCAAGTCGGCGTCGTCATAGAAGGCGATCGGCGAGCTGATTTTGCGGCGCTCTCCGGCGGGCTGCGCAAGCAGCGGGAGAGAGACGGCGGCGCATACCGCCAGACGGCGGATCTGCCGGACACGGCGGCGGTTAGCGGTCGCGGCCTGACAAACCAACCCCTCGACTTGCGGCCGACCTCTCAACTCCCCGCCTTCCGGCGACTCGCACGCCGCAGCCGCAGATGGAGGTAGATCGCCGCCATTGCCGCCGTGGTGACCGCGCCGAAGCCGGCGATGACCGACGCCGAGATCCATGCCCAGAAGCTCACCACCAGTCCCGCCCGGGTGGACGTATCGATCTCGATCCGGTGTTCCCCGCGAGGCGCCAGCAAGGCCCAAGCTTCGCCGCTCTCGACGACCGGCAACTCCGCGTCGCGGTCATCCACCCGCACGGCGAGCGGCCGCTGGTTGAGCAGAACCACCGCGCGGCCGGGACTGCGGTAGCTCACCGACAGGCCGGTCGGTTTTGCCTTCGCTTCGAGGAGGTCGCCGCTGGTGTGGAGCAGCCGCGCCGGCAGATCGCTCGGATCGAGAAACTGAAACCACGGCTTCTTGAACGCGACGCGCTGTTTGCCGGGAGGAAGCAGCAGCCCGTCCCCGGACACGGCCGGCCAGAAGCTCCCGCCGAGATAATACTCACCGTCCTCGGGCACGCGGAGGCGCAGCGGAACGTCGGCGGTTGTGGTCCACCGGCCGCCGCTCGCGCTGACCCGCGAGCTGCGCGCAAGCGCGGCGCCAATGAGGTTCCAGTCCTGTCCGGCGACCGTGTGCTCGGAGTAAATCGCCGCCCGGCCCGAGGCCGAAGACGCCGCCAGGATCGTGTCCGCAAGCTCCGTGCCGGTGGCGAGCGGCGACGGCAGGCTGGCGCCGGCCACGTCGCGGTCCGGCATCACGTTCACGTCAAACATGAGCCGCCGGCGATCCGGCACGAGTTTCAAGTAGGTCTCCGCAAACCGCAGGTACCGGTCCGGCGATTGCATCCAGTGTTCGGCGGGATCCTCCACCTGAAGCGTGAAATCGAATTCCTTCATCAGCCCTGCCAGCCGCCCGGAATTGACGCCCAGCGCCGGACGGACGTATTCACTGTGGAGGCTGTCGAGCATGGTGACGACAACCTCCCAGCCGCGCCGGCTGGCCAGCGGCGCCAGTTCGCGCAGGACTCTCCGGTGCCAGTCCGTGACGACATCCTCGCGGTAGGCGAGGAACTGCTCGAGCGCTTCCGGATTCTTCTTGTGGTGGTACGGCGAGCCAGGGGCAAACAGCAGCGCCGGATCGAAGCCGGCCCTCGCGCGGAATTCGGCCCGCACGTCGCCGTTCATCGGGACGAAGCGGTCAGGGCGGAGAAAGTCGTTGAAGTCGGCGTCGTAGTTCAGCTCCGTCAGGTTGACGCCGTCCCAATCGCAGGCCTCGAGGATCTGCTTCACGCGGTCCATCGCCGCCCGGAAGCACGCCGGATTCTGGAGGTTCATCGACGGGCGCCAGCCGACGCGCCCGTCACCACCCGCCGCCGTCCGCTCCCGCCACTCCGGATGTTCGTCCCAGAATTGCGGGGTCACCGCCGGCAGCGCGAACCAAGCGTACACCGAAATGCCGTTGCGGTGGCAGATGCGGACAAAGTTCGCGTAGTCGAACGCATGCCGGGGATAGAACTGCCACGCGGCGGCATACACGAGCCGAATCCCGCTGCGTCTCCAGTAGCCGGCGAGCCGGCTCAGGTTCACTTCGTCGCGGAAGGCGGGGTCGAAATAGACCTCGATGCGCGGGCTGGTGATGCGCACCGGCTGCCGGAACCCCTGCCCCAGATACTCCGCGAAATAGGGATAGTGGCTGGTCCCGCGAGCGGTGTGTGAGTCGAGCGGCGCGGCCAGGTGGATGAACCGGCCCAATCCGTGGCTGCCTGCCAGCGCCAGTTCCTGCCTGCTGGCCGGGTCGACCATCAACTGCTCGGCGTCGGCGGGCGGCCGAAATCGCTCGACAAGCTCCTCCGGCTGCCAGCGCAAGGCCATCTCCGGGTAGAGCACGTCAACGACCCTCGTGACGGGGATCCGCCGGCCGAGCCACTCGAAGCCGAGCTTCGACAACCACTCCTGCCGCCCGTCGGCGACGACTCGCCCCCCGGCTTCGAGATACCGCAGAAGCCGCTCCGCCTGCTGTTCCTCTAGCCGCCGGCCAGCCGCCTCCGGCACCACGAGGACGGCGTTCTGACGGGCGGGCGGAAGGACGAACGACGCCGAACGGGTGACCCGATAGCCGAAGATTTCGAGCACATGCTGATAGCTGCGCTGGTTGTTCGAGGCGGCCCCGGTGGCTCGATCGTCCCACAGGACCCAGGCTTCAGCCGAGCCGGCGAATTCCGTGCCGGCCTCCAGTGGCCGCCGGCTCGGGCGCAGCTTCCGCCACCAATCGCGGAGTTTGGCGGCGAGCCCTGGCGTTGGCGCCGGTCCCGGGGCTGCCGGCGTGCACTCCGCCGCCGCCCAGCCTTCCGGGGGGATCTCGACGGAAAGTTCCACGCCGCCGCTTTGCGTGGTGCGCGAGGACTGCTCGCGCACGATCCCACCCCACTGGTCGTAACTCCGCGACCGCCAGTACTCCTGGTTCGGCGTCAGCCGGATCACGCCGCGTGTTGCGCGAACGGCCATCCTGCCGCGGAAGTTCACCTCGCCGCCGTACTGCCGGAGCGATACGAACTTGTAGCCGAGCCCGGTGACGCCATCGACAACCTCCCGCAACAGGGCCGGATCCAGAAACGCGTGAAAGTAGAACGAAGCCACTCCGTCGCGCACGACACGCAGGTTCCGGGCCCGCTGAATGAGAACCTTCGGGTCCGGCGCGCCGGCGTCCAGGTAGCCGAGGTTTTCCGGCACGATGAACCTCCCGAAGCGGTCGGTCACCGGGTAGGGGAAGTACTGGATCGAGCCGATGTCGGCGGTCGCCATCGTTCGTTCGTTGAACAGCGTGAACACTGCCTTGAGCGCGCGATATCCGGCTTCCGAAGCCGCGTAGTGCGGCGTTTCGAACGCCAGCGGATGGATGCCTCCGGCGAACATCTCCGCGAGGCCGAGTTCGACCTTCCGCGACACCGCCTCCTCGGAATCGCCGGGGACGGGCCGGTTCTTGATCTCGTCCCAGAACTCATAGTCGTCGCCGCTCGCGCCGTCGTGCTGGTGCGTGGCGCCGTGCATCACCGCCGTCCCGCCGCGGGCGATCATGTAGCGGATGGCTTCGACCAGGTCCGGCCGGTCGGTCAGCCGGATCTCGTAGCCTTTCGCGGGATTTCGAAAGACCGGAATGACGGCGATCTGAAACGGCGTGGAGCGCGAGGCCAGCACGCCGGCCAGCTCGCGCAGGTCCGCCGGATCGATCTCGGCGCTGACGTCTTCGATCCGCGCCAGCGCCAATGACTGAGGCGGATGCGGGATCTCCAGGATGTCGTGGAGCAGGTCGCAGAAAACGAGGTAGCGGCCTCCCTCCTCGGCGTAGGAGAACGGCGTGTCGGCGATGTACCAGAAGCGCCCGCGGCGCAGCGCGTACGGGCGGCGCTCGCGCTCGTCGTTCACCGCCGTGGCGACAACCTGGACCGCGCCTGGGTCGGTGACTTCCACGAGGTTCAGATCCGGGTCCTCCTTGGGGAGCGTGACGCCCTTATAGACAACCTGGCGGAACTCCAGGTCGTCCCGGTAGTCCAGGTATCGGAACCCAAACCTCCGTTGTGCTCCGCGCGGCTCGAGCAGCTTGCCGACGTGCCGTCCGATCCAGCAAAACGGGCGGTCGTAGGAGGCGATGTCCGCCAGAAACGCCTGCGGCAATTGCGTGCCGCTCGCCGTGCCGGCAAAGAACGCAGCGCGATACCCGTCGAGTTGTCCCGGCCCGTACCGGTCCACCGCTACGATGTCCGCGGTCAGGCCGAAATGTCCCAGTAGATTCTGGATTTGATAAGCGTCGAGAAACCCTTCCGCGAGGGGTGTCGAGGGGCCGTCGTAGTAGACCGCGACCGCCGTCGCGCCCGGCTGCGCGCAAGCTGCCGATGCGGCAAGCAGCGCCAATGCCCACCGCGCAGCTCGATTCCCGTGGACCATCGCTCGGTTCATAAATGCGCGACGCGGGCTTTCCGCCATTATACCCTTGAAAAGCCACGCGCCCTCCTGTACATTCGTCCCTGCGGAGGAATCATGGCTTTCTGCTCACAGTGCGGTTCGCCCGTCGAGGGCAAGTTCTGTGCGAAATGCGGCGCACCGGCCGGCGAGGCTGGAACCGGTCCGGCCAAACCAGACGCGGCTCCTGCTGTCGGCCTGACCCCAACGCTCACCGCCACCTTGTGCTACATCCCAGTGTTCATCCCGGCGGTTCTATTCCTGGTCTGGGGCCCGCACAGCAATGACAAGACCGTTCGGTTTCACGCGCTCCAGTCCTTGTTTCTGCAACTGGCGTACCTCGTTGTGGCGTTGGTCCTCGGGATGGTGTTGGGCGCGATGTTTGTAGGGCCCTTGGGCATTCTGTCGAGGCTGTTGAACCTGGCCTTTCTCGGCCTTGTGGTCTACCTGATGTACCAGACGTATCAGCACCGCAGGATCGTGCTTCCGGTAATTGGCCCGTTCGCCGAAAAACAGGCGTAAACGGGCAGGCTGAGCCACGCGTCCGTTGATTGTGCGCCTCCTTTGGGTCGCTCTGCCGTTCGCCTTTCTCGCTTCGGGCCAGCCGCCGCGCCTCGGCATCATCGATCTCTACGGGCTGCGCGACGTGCCGGAACGGAAGATCCGCGCCGCGTTGGGGCTGAAGGAAGGCGACCCGCTTCCGGCTTCCAAATCGGATGTCGAAGAGCGGATCGAGAAGATCTCGGGCGTGGTTCGCGCTCGACTGGAGGCGGTCTGCTGCGAAGCCGGCAAAGCGATCCTCTTTGTGGGAATCGAAGAGAAAGGAGCGCCTCATTTCGACTTCCGCATTCCGCCGGCCGGCGAGGTTTCCCTGCCTCGGGAGATCGTCGACGCCTATGAGGAGTACCTCGTCCTGCTGGAGACGGCGGTGCGCATCGGCGACTCGTCCGAGGACCTGTCGCAAGGACATGCCCTGGCGGCCAACTCGCAGGTCCGCGGCGTCCAGGAGCGATTTCTGATTCTGGCGGAGGAGCATGAGAAAGCCCTGCGCGATGTCGTGCGAAACTCCGCCGACGGCCGGCAGCGCGCCATTGCGGCCCACCTGCTGGGTTACGCGCCAGTCAAGCGGCGCGTGGTCGATGACTTGCAGTACGCCATGCAGGACTCCGACGACGGCGTCCGCAACAACGCCATGCGCGCCCTGATCGCATTCGCTGAACTGGCCAAGCGGGATCCCGAGCAGGGCCTGCGCGTGTCGCTCACCTGGTTCATCGAAATGCTGAATTCCATCATCTGGACCGATCGCGGCAAGGCCGCCGGCGCCCTTGCGCGCCTGACCGAGGACCGCGATCCGAAGGTTCTCGCCCAGCTTCGCGAGCGGGCCCTCCTATCGCTGGTCGAGATGGCCCGCTGGAAGAGCCTGGGGCACGCCCTGCCTGCTTTCCTGATCGTCGGCCGCCTCGCCGAGCTTCCGGAAACGGAGATCGAATCGGCCTGGAGCAAGGGTGAGCGGGAGACGGTGATCGCCAAGGCTCTGAAGGGCAAACGGTAGGTCCGGAGAAGTCGCATCGCCCAAGCCTCACTCCCCTGGGAACGGGCCTATAATGTCCCCATGGTGCGCTGGGCGCCATGCGCGGTTCTCTGGGCGGCGGCGACGCTTCTCGGCTTCCAGTCCAAGGAAAGCGCCGACGATCTGCTCCAGCGGATCAAAGCGAGAATGCGGGAGAGCCTGGCGCGGGTTCCGGACTACACTTGCCGGGAAACCATCGAGCGCTCGGGCCGGGACTCGCAGAAGTCGCCGCTCAAGCCGATCGACACCCTGCGCCTGGAAGTCGGATTCGCCGGCAAGAAGGAGATCTTCTCCTGGCGGGGGGCGGACCGGTTCGAAGAGAAGGAACTCGCCGACATGATCGGCGCCGGCACCGTGGGGACCGGAAGCTTCGCCATCCACGCAACCAACGTCTTCCTCTCGGACGGTCCCGAGTACACCTACGCCGGGATCGAAGACCGGAACGGCCGCCGCACCCACAAGTTCGATTACACGGTGCCCGAAGAGCGAAGCCGGTATCGAATCCGGGTGCCGCCCTACCAGGCATACGTCGCCTTTCACGGTGCCTTCTGGGTGGACGCGGAAACGCTCGACCTGATCCGCCTGGAAGTTCACGCCGGCGACATCCCCGAGGAACTGCAACTGGCGCGAGCGAGCGACGTGATGAATTATGCCCGGGTCGCCATCGGCGGCTCTGATTTCCTGCTTCCGGAAACTTCCGAGCTGACCATGGTCGGCGTCCACGGGAACGAGAACCGCAACGTGCGCCGGCTGAGTAACTGCCGGCAGTATGCCGCCAGTTCGACGATCACCTTCGAGGAGCCGTCCGGCGGCTTTCGTCCCTCCGGCGGCGAGCGTTCCCGGATGCCGCTTCCGCCGAGGCTGCTCCTGGAGTTGACTCTGGCGTCCGACATCGAACTGGACAAAGCGGCCCTGGGCGATCCCGTCCGCGCCGTCCTGTCGCGTCCGGTGAAGGATGGGGACCGCGTGCTCCTTCCGGAGGGAATGGAAATATCGGGGAGGCTGGTGCGGCTCGAGCGAAACACGCTGCCCATCGATCACTACGTGGTGGGCCTTCAGCTCGACACCCTCGAGTACGAAGGCCGGGCGAACGAGTTCACGGCCACTATGCGTGACGCAGGCCCGGCCGGCGGCCTGATCCGGCAGGCCAAAAGGCTCGACCCGACGTTCGACCGGCGCCGCCGCGCCCCTCGCCTGGATATCCTCGTGCGCGAGCAGCAGCGCGGCCAGGGCATCCTCCACTGGGAAGCCAAGAAAGCCCGCATCCCACGCGGCCTGCGCATGCGCTGGCAGACCGAGCCGGAGACCGCTACCGAAGCCCTTTCATTCTCAGATACCGAATCAATTCCTCCGGATCGTCGGTAATGATCCCGTCGACGCGGGCTTCGACCAGCCGGTCCCACTCCGCTTGCGTATTGGCCGTCCAGGGCACGACCTGCACGCCCGCTTTGTGCGCCGACTTCACCTTCTCTCGCGTGACCAGCCTGTGATTCGGGGCGGCAATCGAAGCCCCGGCTTCCCGCGCGATCGGCTGGAAATCCCGCGAGTCGCGGTCGAACAGCGCCGCCAGGCGGATCTCCGGCGCCAGCCTCTTCAGCGCGCGGAGTGTCCGGAAATCGAACGACTGCACGATCACCCGCGACTCCAGCCCGCGCCGCCGGATCGCCTCCAGTACAAGCCGCGCGAACTCCTCCGGAGGCGGTGTGTACTCCGGGTGCTCGGGAAAACTCTTCATCTCGATGTTGAACTCGAAAGTTCCCAACCGGGCCAGGTCGAGAACCTCCTCCAGCGTCGGGATGCGCGTGCCAGGGACGGGCTTCTGCTTCGGGAACGCCGGGTTCTTCCGCGCTCCGCAATCCCACCGGCGCACTTGAGCGAGCGTCATCTCGCGGACCACCCCGGCGCCCTCCGGCCCGCTGCAAATCGCCGGGTTTAGCACCGGGTCGTGCGACACCACCAGGACGCTGTCTTGCGTCACCGCCAGGTCGAGTTCCAAGACGTCCGCCCCAACGCGGATGGCGTGCTCGAATGCCGGGATCGTGTTCTCCGGCAGCACCGCTCTGGCTCCACGGTGACCGTGCACGAGGATCCTTGGCGCGCCGGCCAGCGTCGCCAGGCAAAGAGGCAGGAAGACCATCGCTCGGACCATCCGGCAATAGGATATAAAGGATTCGTCGCAGCGCGGCAAGATTGCAATCCAACCGGCCGTGCCGCGGGCGGCAACGAAAGGACTGCCATGATCGAAGTCTCCCGCAGACGGTTCGCCCTAGCCGCCGGTCTGGCCACCGCGGCGAGCTACTCCCGCATCCTCGGCGCCAACGACCGTGTCCGCATGGGCTACATCGGCGTCGGCAACCGAGGCGACCAGGTGCATGAGGCGTTTCTCGAGCACGGCGACAACGTCACCGCCGCCGTCTCGGACCTCCGCGAAGACTACATGGACTTCGCCGTGGAGAAGTCGCGGGCGAATCCGAAGAAGTATGGGAACTACAGGAAGCTGCTCGAGGACAAGGAGGTCGACGCCGTCGCCATCTGCACGCCGGACCACTGGCACGCACTGATGTTCATCGAGGCGTGCGAGGCCGGCAAGGACGTCTACGTCGAGAAGCCGCTCTCGCTCACCGTCGTCGAAGGCCGGCGCATGGTGGAAGCCGCCGGGCGAACCAACCGGGTGGTGCAGGTCGGGATACATCGCCGTTCGGCGGCATTCCTGAAGGAGGCGGCCGATTTCGTCCGCTCCGGCGGCATCGGCGAGGTCACCGTCGCCCGCTGCTTCCACATCCTGAACGAGTGGCCCGCGGGGATCGGCAATCCTCCCGACGGCCCGCCTCCGACCGAGGAGGAATGGGATCGCTGGCTCGGCCCGGCGCCGAAAGTCCCGTACAACCGCAACCGGACCTACTACAATTTCCGCTGGTTCCTGGACTACTCCGGCGGGCAGCTCACGAATTTCGGCGTGCACTACGTGGACATGATCCGCTGGTGCCTCGGCAAGGATTCGCCGCGCGCCGTGACCGCCATGGGCGGCAAGTACGTCATGAAGGACAATCGCGAGATCCCCGACACGATGGAAGTGCTCTGGGACTTCGACGGCACGCTCGTGGTCTTCGCGCAGTACAACGCCAACGCCGCTCCGGGCGCGGCGAAGGAAGCCGAGATCGAGCTGCGAGGGACGAAGGGAACGATGTACATCGACTTCGACGAGTGGCATGTCGTTCCGGAAAAGGTCACCGACCAGCCGCGGCCGGCCCGCACGCCTCTGGACCGCGTGACGGAACGCGGCTACCCCGGCCTGAAGAGACCGGTGATCGACGCCCGGTCCGGCAAAGGCAGCCAGGACACCGCCTTTCACGCCCGCAACTTCCTGGACTGCATCAAGACGCGCTCGAAGTGCAACTGCGACATTCTGACCGGCCACCTGTCGACGGCGGCCACGCTGATCGGCAACATCGCCCACCGGACGCGCAGCTACCTCGAATGGGACAGCCGGGCCGAGCGTTTTACCAACAACGAAACGGCCAACCGGCACCTGCATTACAAGTACCGGGCGCCGTACAAGCTGAGCTGAGCAGCCATGTGCGCGACCCTCAACCGTCGTGATTTCCTGGGCGCGGCCGTCGGAACCGCGGCGGCTTTCTCTGCCTCCTCACCCCGCCCGCCGCTCTGCCTGTTTTCCAAGCACCTGCCCAAGCTGAACTATGAAGATCTCGGCAAGCAGGTGCGCGCGCTCGGCTTCGACGGCGTCGACCTCACCGTGCGGCCCGGCGGCCACGTGCTGCCGGAAAACGCGGCCCGTGACCTGCCTCTCGCCGTCGAGCGCATCCGCGCCCACGGCCTCCAGGTCCCCATGATCACCACCGGGCTGACCTCGCCTTCCGAACCGGCGGCGCGGCCGACGCTGTTCACCGCGGCTAAGCTCAAAGTCCCATTCTTCAAGCCCGGCTACTGGCACTACCAGGGGAAAGACGTCGAGAGAGTGCTCGCCGAAGTGAAACGCGACACCGAGGGCCTGGTGGCTCTCGGGCGCGAGGCCGGCATCGTGGCCGGGTTCCATAATCATTCCGGGGATTTCGTCGGCGCGCCGGTCTGGGACATCCGCGAAATCATCGCCGGGATGGACCCGCGCTGGATCGGCTATTACTTCGACCCGTGCCACGCGGTCGCGGAGGGCGGCTTCGAGGGCTGGACCATCGCACTTCGTATGGCGCTGCCGCGCCTGAAGATGGTCGCGCTCAAGGACTTCTACTGGGAGAAACGCGCCGGGCGCTGGGAAATGCGGATGTGCGCGCTCGGCGAGGGGATGGTGGACTGGCCGAAATTCTTCTCGATGCTCGCCGCAGCGCGCTTCGCCGGCCCGGTCTCTCTGCACGTCGAGTACGAGCCCGCCGACGACCACGCCGCCATCGCTCAAGACCTGGCATTCATGAAGAAGCACGTAGCGGCGGCCTACGGCATGTAGGACGGCCATTCCGGGCGCCCGTGGCGCCGCGGACCAAAGGACCGTGGCTGGAGGCCCTGCGGCTCGGAGACCGTCCGATCGCCGCGTAGGTTGCCCGTGTTGAGCGTTCCGGCAGGCTCGAAGAGAAGGACGGCTGCTTCATTCTCGGCGACAGGCCGGTGTTCGCCACCACGCGGCACGATCAGAAATCCTCCTTCGCCGAGCGCGATGGAGGTTTCCACGCCGTTTGCGTCGCGGTAGTCCCATCCGGAAGGTCCCATTTGGGACCCTGAGACGTATCGGGCGGTTCTGGAGTGCATGCAAACGGGCGTGTACCTGGCCGACCGGGATCGCAAGATCCTCTTCTGGAACAATGGGGCGGAACGGATCGCCGGCTAGCGGCGCCACGAGGTGATCGGGCGGCGCTGCCATGACGGCCTTCCGGCGCACTGCGATGAGAACAATGCCGAACTGTGCGGCTCGGCCTGTCCGCTGGCTGGCACGATCCACGAGGGGCGCCGCGAGAGGCGGTCGTGTACCTGAGACACAGGGAGGGCTATCGCCTGCCGGTCCACTGGTCGGCGCCTTCCTCGGAATCCTGTTGTGCTACGGCCTGGTGGGGCCGCCAGCGGCCAACATGTCCAAGGCCGCCGAAGAGGAGCACGCCTATTATCACGTGCTTCGCGTGGTCATCGTGGCGTTTCTCAAGGGCATCTCGCCGATCCTGGCGGTCGAGTCCGGCCGCCGGGCCATTCCAGGCCATGTGCGGCCGTCCTTCCAGGAGCTCGAGTCCGATGTCGGGACCTTCTTCAACTCCGGCAGCTCCGAGCCGAGCCCGAGCGGGAAGGAAATGCTGGTCATGCTGGCGCAGGAATTGGCCAAGCTTCCCAACCGGGTTTCTATCGAGGGCCACACCGACTCCAAGCTGTCTGCCGGCAAGGGGGATTACGGGAACTGGGAGCTGTCGGCGGACCGCGCCAACGCCGCCAGACGGTTGATGCACGACAGCGGCCTGCGGGGCGACCAGGTGACTCAGGTCCGGGGCTTCGCCGATCAGCGGCTCCGGAAGCCGGGAGCCCCCGAGGATTCCTCCAATCGCCGCATTTCGCTGATCGTTCAATACGTGTCACGCCCGAGCCCGAGGAACAGACCGCGCCCGTCGAACCCGGCGCCGGCGCGGCCTCGGCGAGCCAAGCCGGCCATCACGGAAGAGCCGGGCAGCAAGCACCCAAGGCCCTGCCCCGCGTCATTGCGCCGCCCTGCCCCCGAACTCATGCTGAACTGTATGGCTGACTTCGAGAAGCTCGGAGCCTTCTGCCTCGGGCGACCGTACGACCGCCAAACAGGGGTCGCGACCTCGGCAACCTGCTGCTCACTTTCCCCGAGCCTCGGGCCGAGGACTTCGCCCCGTGGGTTCGCGAAGAGGAGGCCGAGATTTCGCCGCCCGTGTAACCATTACCTGAGACGAGGACGCTTTCAGCCGTCAGCACTCAGCGGTCAGCCACCAAGCCTGGGGGGTGCCCGGCGAAAGAAGCGTCGATCGCTGCCAGCCAGGATCATGGTGCGCGGGCGAAACCGAAGCGGGCCAAGGCGTGTGCTCCCCGCTGGCCGGCAAGAGCTGAGCGCTGAAAGCTCGCCTCCTCAAGATTTCAAGTATCCTTGCTAGCGTGCGGCTGGTGGCCCTGGCCTGGATGCCGAATTGGAAAGACGAGCAAGGCGCGCTGGCGCCCGCCTGGGAGTGAGCAGAGAAAGTATCACCGTTCCACGTCAAAGTAAATCTTGGTGGTGGCGCGATATTGGATCACCTTGTCGCCGGAGAGCAGTAAATCGAAGCTTTCGACGTGGGCCCACTTGATGTTGCGAACCGTCCGCGCGGCCTCCTGCACAGCGTTCTCGGCCGCCTTCCCGAAATTCTCCGCGGAAACACCCACCACTTCGATCACTTTCTGAGCCATCCTGCACCTCCCAGGGGGAAACCACGGAGTATATCAGAGCCGGCCCGTCGCCCGCCGGCTCCATCTTTGCCTTTCCCAAGACAAGGCCCGCCTCGCCGTCACACGGCCGCCGTCTCCGCCCCCTGCTCGATCAGCGTCCCGAACCGCTTGCCGATCGCCAGCGCCGGATCGAGCGGCACATCCACGGGCACACAATCCGCCGGAATCGCGATCGCCGGCTTGGGCGCGATCGTCTTGCCCTCGAAGCCCGGCAGCCACCGGCGCTGCGACTCCAGCATCTCCGCGCACATCTCGCGGATCTGCCGGAGCGTACAAACCGCGCTCGCCAGCGGATCCATCGCCACCGCCTGCACCAGCCGTTCCGTATCGGAGTGCAGCGCCGCCTCCGCCGCCAGCATCTGCACATTGATGTTCGTCGTGCACAGCGCGGCGCACTGCGGCGGCAGTTCCCCGACGAACGTCGGATGCAAGCCGGTGTCGTCGGCGAACGTCGGCACCTCGACGCAGCACCCCCGCGGCAGGTTCGTGATGTAGCCGTCGTTGCGCACGTTCCCCATGAAGCGGAACGGCCTGCCGGTTGCCACCGCCTCCACGATGTAGGAGCAGTACTCCACGCTGCGCCGGTCGATCCTCGACGACTCGAACGCCAGGGGGTCCTGCTCGGCGTACTTGTCCGCGATCGTCCGGCACCACGAATAGTAGGCCCCGCTCTCGCCGCCGAAGCTCGGCTCGTCGCAGTACATCTCGAGCGCCTGCCTGTTCTTCCGGAACCACGGCACGTACTCGCTCAGGTGCCCGGTGCTCTCCGTCATGAAGTAGCCGAAGTGCCGGAACACTTCGCCGCGGACCTTCTCGTTCTTGTAATACTCCGGCTTCTCGAACACCTCGCGCAACACCGGGTACAGGTCGCGGCCCTTGTGCTCCAGCGTCAGGAACCAGTCCATGTGGTTGATGCCGCCGCACGTGTAGCTGATTTCCTCCTTCGGCACGCCGCAGTACCGCGAGATCAGGTCGAGGGTCGTCTGCACCCCGTGGCACAAGCCGACGAACGAGACCCCGGTCGCTTTGCCGAGCGCCAGGCAGTTCGCCGCCATCGGGTTGGCGTACTGGAGCATGATCGCGCCGGGCTTGGCCAGCGCTTCCATGTCCCGCGCGATGTCCACCAGCACCGGGATCGCCCGAAGTCCGCGAAAGACCCCGCCGGGCCCGAGCGAGTCCGCGATGCACTGGTCGACGCCGTACTTCAGCGGGATCTTGTAGTCCAGCTCGAAGGCGTCCACGCCGCCGACCTGGATCATCACCACCACGAAATCGGCGTCGCGGATCGCCTCCCGCCGGTCGAGTGTCGCCCACACGCTGCCCGGCAGGCCGTTGTCCTTGAGCATCCGCCGCCCGAACGCCTCCATACGCCGCAGCTTCTCTTCGGTGGGGCTCATCAGCGCGAACTCGCTCCCCGCCAGCTCCGGCGTCGCCATGATGTCGCTCATTAGCGTCTTGCAGAAGACAATGCTGCCCGCCCCGATCATCGCGATTTTCGTGCTCATCATCCCACCTCGCCCAACATGTTTGCCCTTCTCCTTCACCCGCTCCCGCCTTCCACCACGCCGGCAACCATTCTTGCTTTTTGATTCTCGATTTTTTGATTTCGCTTTTTCCCGCTAGTGCCGGCACTTCGTCTCATCCGATTTCACGAAGTACGACTTGTAATTCTTCGCCTTCCGGTCCATGCAACCAGCCAGGTTCAGCAGCTCCACCTTCCGAAATTCGACCGGATGGCTCTCCGCCTGGAGCGCGATATAGCCTTCGCTCAACAGCATCCCGTCCTTCTTCACCGCCGGGTCGAAGTTGCTCACCGCCCCGCCGCCGATCTGCGGCTTCTCGTACGAAAGCACCGTCTGCCCCTCGACCATGTGCTTGATCGACTGATCGCCGAGCACCTCCACCTCCACCCGCACCCACTGGTCGCCATGGTAGGTCTTCGAAGTGGAGTTCACGCAGTGCGTCGTGAACAGCTCGCCGTTCCTCACCACGTTCGTGCCCGGTGTGCACAGGTTCGCCGTCGACCGCTCGTCCGATCCCAGCCCGCCCAGCAACTGCACCTCGATGCAAATCGGGAAATCCTGATCCTTGCGCATGCTCTCCGGCGACTGCGAGTGCACCATCACCCCGCTGTTGCGCAGCGCCCACTTCGGAGCGTTCCGCGCCTGCTCGCCGGTGAACCGGTACTCCACCGCAACCACGTAGTGCGAGAACTTCTCGCGATAGAAGATGTGTCCGAATCTCGACTTGAACTCGTCGTACTGGTCGTAGGCGACTTTCAAGACTCCGTTCTCCACGCGCACCGTGTTGCCGAAGTTCTCGTTCAAATCGTAGCCCGCGATCTTGATCGCCCAGCCATCGAGGTTCTTGCCGTTGAACAACTGGATCCATTCTTTCTCGTCGGGCTTGTTCTCCGCGAATACTCCCGAGCCGGTGAGCGCGACTGCCGCCAGAACGCGCGCCAAGAGTCTGTGCCTGAATGCGGTGCTCATGTTGAGTAGAGTACAGCGGCGCGAGCCCGGGCGCAAACCGCCGCCCGGCCGTCCGGAAACGGCCATGGCACACAAACAACCCTTTCTTTTTCTTAATGTTAGAGCGGATTTTCCCCCTCCCGAAGGGCGCCGCCGGCCAGTTTTCCACAGGCGCCCCGCTCGGTCCGGCTCGTCTAAATCGTTTGCCACGAGCGGATTAAAAGGCACGAAAATTTCCCGCCCTTTTTGCTTGACTTGCGCCCCCCCAGGAAATAGGATCGAAATCACAAACAAGTTCTGACGGTTGCGTTTCCGTCGAGCTTGATTCTCCCATTGAACATCGCCCTGCCGGTGGCAGGGACATGACAATGCTCACCTCCCGAAAGGTGAGCATTGCTGTTTCTTGGTCCAATCTCGCACCGAAACCGTAAGTCTTGGTTTAACAATAGCTTAGGATGAACGCCGCCTTCCGGCGCCACCCCTTCTGTGCTACCCTGTTACTCTTATGGCCGACTCCAGGCTCCAGGTCATCCCCCTCGGAGGGCTCGGCGAGTTCGGCATGAACTCGCTGGGCCTCCGCTACGGCGACGACATCATCGTCATCGACGCCGGCATGATGTTCCCCGAAGATGAACTCCTCGGAGTGGACATCGTCACGCCCGACTTCACCTATCTTGAGGAAAATCGCGAGCGCGTTCGCGCGCTGCTGCTCACCCACGGCCACGAGGACCACATCGGCGCCGTCCCGTTTCTCCTGTCCGAGCTGAACATCCCCGTCTACGGCACCGCCTTCACGCTCGCGCTCGTCGAGCGGCGTCTCGAGGAACACGAACTCGCCAAGCAAGCCAGGCTGAACACCGTCCGCCCCGGCGAGAAACTGGAGATTGGCCCGTTCCGCATCGAGTTCATCCACGTCACGCACTCCATCGTGAGCTGCGTCGCGCTGGCCATCACCACCCCCGCCGGCGTCGTCATCCACACCGGCGACTTCAAGGTCGATCCCACGCCCACCGACAACATCCTGTTCGACCTGCACACCCTGGCGGAGTACGGCAAGCGCGGCGTGCTTCTCCTTCTCTCCGATTCCACCAACGTCGATCGTCCCGGTTACACCGAAAGCGAGCGGGCGGTCCGGCCGCGCTTCGAGGACATCTTCCACCGCGCGGACCGGCGGCTGATCATCGCTTGCTTCTCCTCGTCGATCCACCGCCTCCAGCAAATCATCGACCTGGCCGCCGAGTTCGGCCGCAAGGTGGCCTTCCTCGGCCGCAGCATGCAGTCCGTCACCGAGATCGCGCACTCCCTCGGCCTCCTCCACGTTCCCGACGGCCTCCTGCTGCGTCCCCAGGACATCATGTCGGCCGCCCCCGGCAAGGTCGCCGTCCTCATCTCCGGCACGCAGGGCGAACCGATGTCTTCGATGTCCCGGGTCGCCGTGGACAATCACAAGCACCTTTCCATCGAGCAAGGCGACACCGTCGTGCTGAGCGCTCGCATCATCCCCGGCAATGAAAAGGCGATCTACCGCATGATCAACCACGTCGCCCGCCGTGGCGCCGACGTGATCTACGGCTCGATGAACCCGCCGGTCCACGTCTCCGGGCACGGCAGCAGCGAGGAGCTGAAGCTTGTCCTCAACCTGGTCCGTCCGAAGTACTTTGTGCCGATTCACGGCGAGTACCGCCAGCTCGCCAGGCACGCCTCGCTTGCCTCGCACCTCCGCTCCGCCGGCCTGGAGGACACGTTCGTCCTGGAAACGGGCGAGACCCTGGAGATCGACGCCCACGGCGCCCGCAAGGCCGAGCGGATCACCGTCGGCCGCGTCTGCATCGACAGCGGCACTCTCGACGAAGTGGTCGAGGACATGGTGATCCGCGACCGCCGCCACCTCTCCGAGGACGGCTTCGTGCTGCCGATCATCGCCATCAACAAGCACACCGGCAAGAGCGAGAGCCTCCCGGAGATTGTCAGCCGGGGCTTCGCCGCCGCCGGCGACGGCGGCGCCGACATCCTAGCCGAAGCCCGCCTCATCGTCGCCAGGACGCTGGAAACCTCCAGCGCCGAAGAGCGCACGGATTGGGGGGTCATGAAAGAAAAGATCCGCACCGACTTGCGCCGGTTCCTAACCAAGCAAACCGCCCGCCGCCCGCTGATCATGCCGGTGATTCTGGAGGTGTGACGTCGGGGTCACCGGCATCACTTACATGATACCCGGACCTGAGCGGGGGCCTGAAACAAGGTGGGATAGGACAGCCCGAGGGCTGTCCTCATCTCAGCCTTGACTGCGATCGATGCCACGCCTGACCCTGCCCCAGAACGCCACCTCTTCGCTGCCGCCGACATCCTCCGCGGCCCGGCCCCGCGCCCCCAAGGTGCTATCCTGAATGATCATCAGCCGTTCCCCGCGCACATCATGGGCCAGTTGAGGTACCAGTCCCGCAATGGGATCGAGGTGATCCGCACCGTCACCCGCCTCCCTTACAAAAGAGGGCTCGATCCTCTGCTGCGCGAACTCGACAGCTTCCGCGGCATCTACCTCTCCTCCGGCTACGAATACCCCGGCCGCTACTCCCGCTGGGACATCGCCTCCCTCCGCCCGCCGCTCGAAATCGTGGCCACCGGCCGGCAAGTCGAGTTCCGCCCGCTCAACACGCGGGGCGAAATCCTCAACCGGATGCTCCACCCCGTCCTGGCGCCGCATCCCCACTGGGAATCGCTCGAGGTCCACGGGGCCACCCTCCGCGGCCGCCTGAAACCGCTGCCGAAGCTCTTCCCCGAGGAGCAGCGCAGCAAGCAGCCGTCGGCGTTCACCATCCTGCGCGCGCTCATCGAGGAATTCCGCCACCGGCGCGACAGCCGCCTCGTCCTCGTCGGCGCTTTCGGCTACGACCTGCTGTTCCAGTTCGATCCCATCGACTGGAAGCTCCCTCGCACCGGCCAGGAGGATCTGCACCTCTTCCTTTGCGACGACATCTGCTTCATGGACCGCAAGCGGGAAGTCATCGAGCGCTATCAGTACGACTTCGAGCAGGACGGCCTCTCCACCCTCGGCCTGGAACGCAGCGGCGAGCCCATCGCGCCGACGCCGCCCCGCGAGCCGGCCGAAATCAGGAGCGATCACACGCCGGAAGAGTACATGGCCAAGGTCGAGACCGTCCGCCTGGGAATGCGGCAGGGCGACTACTACGAGGTTGTGCTGCGCCAGACGTTCTCCGCCCCATACTCCGGCAAGCCCTCCGAGCTGTTCCAGCGGATGCAGCAGGTCAGCCCCAGCCCCTACGAGTTTCTCCTCCAGTTCGGCGGCGAGCAACTGGTGGGCTGCTCCCCCGAGATGTTCGTGCGCGTCGAAGGCAGCCGCGTCGAAACCTGCCCTATCTCGGGAACCGCACGGCGCACAGGCGACCCGCTCGTCGACGCCGACAACATCCGCGACCTGCTCGGCTCCGCCAAAGAGGAATCCGAGCTGACCATGTGCACCGACGTGGACCGCAACGACAAGTCGCGCGTCTGCGTGCCCGGCTCGGTCAAGGTCATCGGCCGCCGGCTGATCGAATCCTATGCCGGAGTGTTCCACACCGTCGACCACGTCGAAGGGGTCCTCCAGCCCGGCTTCGACTCGCTCGACGCGTTCCTGACGCACATGTGGTCGGTGACGATGATCGGCGCGCCGAAAAAGGCCGCCGCCCAGGCAATCGAGAACCTGGAAAAAAGCGCCCGCGGCTGGTACGCCGGCGCCATCGGCCTGATCTCGCTCAACGGCGACATCAACACCGGCATCCATATCCGCACCATTCACCTGCGCGACGGCCGCGCCGAGTACCCCGTCGGCGCTACCTTGCTTTACGACTCCGAGCCCGCCAAAGAAGAGCAGGAAACCCGCATGAAGGCGACCGCCTTCTTCCGGGCGCTCCGCGAGCCCGCGCCCCCGCGCCCGCATCGCGTCGAAGTCCGCTCCCGCCCCGGCGACGGCGTCAAGATGCTGCTCGTCGACAACGACGATTGCTTCATCCACACCCTGGCCAACTACGCCCGGCAGACCGGCGCCTCCGTCGTCACCTACCGCGCCGGCTTGCCGCTGTCCCTGATCCAGGACGAAGCTCCCAACCTCATCCTGATCTCGCCCGGGCCGGGCCGGCCGAAAGACTTCGGCGTGCCCGCCCTGGTCTGCCACGCCGCCGCGATCGGAGTTCCCGTCTTCGGTGTCTGCCTCGGCTTGCAGGGCGCCGTCGAGGCTTTCGGCGGCGAGCTCGGCGTTCTCGGCTACCCGATGCACGGCAAGCCCTCGACGGTCACTCACGACGGAAGGGGCGCCTTCGAAGGGCTGCCGGAGCGGATCAAGGTCGGACGCTACCATTCCCTCTTCGCCCGCCGCGAGACCTTCCCCGGCTGCCTCGTCGTGACCGCCGAATCCGACGACGGCGTCATCATGGGCATCCGCCACCGCGAGCTGCCCGTCGAGGCCGTCCAGTTCCACCCGGAATCGATCCTCACCCTCGAGGGCGATGCCGGCCTGAAGATGATGGAAAACGTAGTCCGCATCTACGGCCACAAAATACGGTGACAGGCCACGCTGACCCCAAAGCCGCGCCATGCCCAGTGTCTTCGTAATCGGCGGCGGCCTCGCCGGAATGGCCGCGGCCGCGGCCCTGGGCGACGCCGGCTACCGGGTGACGCTCTTCGAGGCCCGCGCCTTCCTCGGCGGCCGCGCCACGTCGTATCCGCTGGCGCCTTCCGCCGGCGACCCGGAGCTGATCGACAACTGCCAGCACATCCTTCTGCGCTGCTGCGTGAATCTCCTCGACTTCTACCGGCGCCTCGGCGTGCTCGGTCACGTCCGATTTCACCGCGAGTTTCATTTCATCGAGCCTGGCGGGCGCGTCTCCGTCTTGCGCGCCGGGCTGCTGCCGGCGCCGCTCCACTTCGCCGGGAGTTTCCCGCGGCTTGCGTTCCTGAGCGCCGGCGAGAAGCTTGCGATCGCGAGGGCGCTGGCCGCGCTCCGCCGCCAGCGCTCCCGGCCGGACCTGGATCGGATCACCATGCTCGACTGGCTCCGCGAGCAGCGCCAGCCGCCGTGGGCCATCCAGCGCTTCTGGCGCCCGGTGCTGGTTAGCGCCGTCAACGAAGAACTCGACCGGATAGCGGCTGCCCACGGCTTCCAGGTCTTCTGGCTCGGCTTCCTGGCGCGGCCCGATTCCTACGAGATGGGCGTCCCGGCGGTGCGGCTCGGCGAACTGTACGCGCCGCAAGCCTGGCGGCGGCTTGAGTCGGTGGACATCCGCTTCCGCGCTCCGGTCGCGCGCGTCCTTGTCGAGAACGAACTCGCGGCCGCGGTGGAGGTAAACGGCACGACCTACCGCGCCGACTACTGTATCTGCGCCCTGCCCTTCGAGCGCGCCTCCGAGGTCCTCCCGGACCTGGGCCTCGACCTGTCGGATTTCGAGCACTCGCCAATCACCGGAATCCACTTGTGGTTCGACCGCCCGGTCACTGAACTCCCGCACGCCGCGCTGCTCGACCGCACCATCCAGTGGATGTTCAACAAGCACGAAGGCCGCTACGTCCAGTTGGTGGTGAGCGCTTCGCGCAGCCTGCTGGAAATGGGGCGGCAGGAGCTGATTGCCCTCGCCGTCGGGGAACTTGCCGAGTTTTTTCCGAGGGCGCGAGAGGCGGCGCTCGAAAAGGCGCACGTCGTAAAAGAGGCGCGGGCTACTTTCTCGGCCCGGCCGGGACTCGTGGAGAAGCGTCCGCCGCAGGTCACCCCGGTGCCCAACCTGTTCCTGGCGGGCGACTGGACGCGCACCGGCTGGCCGGCCACCATGGAGGGCGCCGTGCGCAGCGGCTACCTGGCGGCGGAAGCGGTCGCAAGGGCCGCCGGCAGCCCGCGCCGGTTCCTGCTTCCGGACGTGGGATAATCGGGGTATGCGTAGGAGAGCGGTCGTTCTCTCACTGATTTCGCTCGTGGCGGCGCCGCTGTTCGCCGATCCGCCGATGACGAAGCTGCGGATCGAGGTCCGGAACCTCTACGACAAGCCGGTCGAGCGGGCCAGTGTGGTCGTGCGCTTCGTCCAGGGCCGGTCGAAGATGAAGTTCGGCAAGAAGATCCGCACGAGCTGGGAGCTGAAAACCAACCAGGAAGGCTTCGCCACGATCCCGCCGATTCCACAGGGCAAGATCGTGGTGCAGGTGATCGCCAGGGGCTACCAGACCTTCGGCGAAGATTTCGAAATCGACGAAGAAGAGAAGACGATCCAGGTAAAGCTGAATCCGCCTCAGCCCCAGTTCACCGCGCATCAGTAGCGCGGCCCCAATCGGCGGCGAAGTCAGGAGCGTTAGGGAGTGGCAGAGTTCGCCTGCCACGGGCCGCGGCCTCATTGAGCAGCCATGACGGCAGCATGCTTAGGCGGACAATCCGGCCATCGCCTGCACCCGCAAACAATCCCGTGTGCTCTCGACCGGGAAATCCGTCCAGCCTCGCCAGGGCCAACCCTTTCCGTAGATCTGATGGCTCCTTTCGAAGGCGGATGGCCGAAGCGGGACTTGCATCCGCCCCGGCGCCGACCCCAGGGGCCGAGTGGTTCACCGCGGGAATCGCTTCTTTTTCGTCAATCGGCTCAATCGCTTAGGCGACATCAACGATGTGTGGCTCCGCGAGCCTGTGTTAGGATCCTCACGGGCTACCCCGCCGCCGTGCTTCGGCTTCCCCGCAATGTTCTGCGCGGCAAGAGGCGCAGACGCCCGGTGGCGGCTCGCAATCACTCAAAACAACGGGGATTTTGCGACGCCGGGTTCGTTTTGTCCGCGAACAAAAGCGGCCGTTGTGAGCGCCTCGTGTCTCTGCGTTTGGGAGAGCGGCCTCGATTCCGCGAGGAAGTTGTTACGGGTGGCGCGTAGTGAACGTCGCGACCGGTGGTTCTTTGAAAACTGAATATTGCTCGTTGGTTCTGGTCCGGAGGCCCAGCCAGCACCCCGCGTCTCGGCGGCCGGTGCCGTTCGTTTGGCGCCGGCCAGATGACCCGCAGCAGGCTCCGGCGGAGTGCAATGCTGGAGTTCTTCTTCCCAGCGTCTTTATCCAGCGATGAAACCTCCGCCGAAAGGCCGAGTCTGGTTTCCGGCCTGTCCTTCCAGCGCGGCCAGCAGAAGATTCGCGGCAGCGTGAATGGAAATGCTCGGGTGCCGAGGCCGGACGAACGCACTCCGCTGACCACCATTCCCGCCCGGCGCGCGACCGTCGAGAGTCTTCCGGGTGCCTATCCGAGCCGCTGAATCGGACCGGCATCCATCAAGATTCTTCAACACGGTCCAGTTCGATACCCCGGGCCACAGTCTGGCGAGCCCGGACTTCGGCCACATCACCAACACCTTGAACGACGGGCGGACCGTCCGCTTCCTGTTGCGTTTCAGTTTTCTGAAACTCTGCTATACTCGCCGTGGACCGATAGGCCAACAAAACCAGGCCCAACTCATCAGCGGAGGGATAACCACATGAGTTCGAATGCAATCTTCTTCGGCTGGAATCGTTCCATTCCGGGACGCGAACGGCTGAGCGCCCAGCACTTCCAGGAGTTCGTCGCGTACCTTGGCGGACTTCAGCAGCAAGGCACGATCCAGTCCTTCGACGTAGTGTTTCTCAACGCCCACGGCGGCGACATGAACGGCTTCTTCCTCATCCGGGGGGAAAGCGGAAAACTGTCCGAGCTTGTCGGCAGCGCGGGTTGGTTGACCCACATGGCGCGCGCCATACTACATTTGGAAGGTGCGGGCGCCGTGCCCGGAGTCATCGGAGAAGCAGCAACGGAACGTATGAAGCTCTGGACGAGCCTGATCCCGTCCTGACGAGTTCCCGGCAGGGCGCTTCATTTTCGCCTCTTGCTTTTTGCCTTGTAATTTTTGCCTTGAGCGGAGCAAAGCTGCGCGCCCGCGGTCGTGTAAGCTGGGCTGTATGAATCGACGTGCATTCTTAAAGGCCGGGGCGGCGGGCCTCGCGTACTCGAGCGGACAAGGGTTCGCCGCGGAAAAGAAGCGGCGGGTCGGGCTGATCGGCAGCGGATGGTATGGCAAGTGCGACCTGTGGCGGCTGATCCAGGTCGCCCCGGTCGAGGTGGTGTCGCTGTGCGACGTGGACAAGAAGCTGCTGGCGGAGGCGGCCGACATGGCGGCTGCGCGCCAGGCGTCGAAGAAGAAGCCGCGGACGTACGGCGACTACCGCGAAATGCTCAGGGAGCGCGACCTCGACATCGTGCTGGTCGCCACCCCGGACCACTGGCACGCGCTGCCGATGATCGAGGCCGTCAAGTCCGGGGCCGACGTGTACGTGCAGAAGCCCATCAGCGTGGACGTGATCGAAGGCCAGGCAATGGTGGCGGCGGCGCGAAAACACGGGCGAGTGGTGCAGGTGGGAACACAGCGCCGCAGCACGCCGCACCTGGTCGAGGCGCGCGACCGGATTATCCGCGAGGGCAAGCTCGGCAAGATCGCCCTGGTCGAGACGTGCTGCTATTACCACATGCGCGCCCGCGGCAATCCGCCGGACACCGCGCCGCCGGAGTACCTCGATTGGGAGATGTGGACCGGGCCAGCGCCGATGCGGCCCTACAACCCGATCGCGCATCCGCGCGGCTGGCGGGCGTTCATGGAATACGGCAACGGCATCGTCGGCGACATGTGCATCCACATGCTCGACATGGTGCGCTGGATGCTGGATCTCGGCTGGCCGAAGCGCATCTCCTCGCAGGGCGGCATCTTCATGGACAGGGGCAGCAAGTCGAATATCACCGACACCCAAACCGCCGCCTTCGAGTTCGACGGGCTGACGGTGCTTTGGCAGCACCGGACGTGGGGCCATCCGCCGGACCCGGACTATCCCTGGGCCGCGACCATCTACGGCGACAAGGGCACGTTGAAGGCGAGCGTCTACCGCTACGATTTCGCGCCGCTCGATAAGAGCCAGAAGCCGGTGCACCGCGACGTGACTTACGAACTCGAACAATACCCGGAAGACAAGACCGAGAAGGACCTCGAACAGCACTGCGCGCCGGCGATCCGCTATCACATGCTCGATTTCCTGAAGGCGATCGATTCGCGCGGCAAGCCGGTGGCCGACATCGAGCAGGGGCACATCTCGACGGCAAGCTGCATCCTGGCGAACGTGGCGATGAAGGTAGGGCGGACGCTCACCTGGGATCCGGTCCAGCATCGAGTCGTCGGAGACGAAGAGGCAAACCGCCTGCTGCGGAGGCCGTACCGGGCGCCGTGGCAGCACCCGGAAGTTGGCTGACGGGTCTCTCTGCTACCCCTGGTAACGAGCCAGCGGCCGTCTGATGGTGTGAATACATGATGTTGGGCCGCCGATGAACGCGGACAAGGCCTTGATTCTTATCTTATCGGCGTTCATCCGCGTTCATCGGCGGCTAATAACTCCCTTGCCCGCGGACGAATCCCTTATGGAGAGTACATCGTGAACGCATGTCACCTGCTGTGGTTCAGCTTGGCGGCAGCCGGGTTGTTAGCAGCCGAGACCACGGATGAGAAGAAGAAGTGGGACGTGAACAACCCGCCGGGGCCGAAGTCGGAGGTCGCGATCAAGACCACCCGCGGCACCTGGATGAGTCTGGACGTCAGCCCCGAGGGGGAGGAGATCGTCTTCGACCTGCTCGGGGACATTTACTCCATCCCGGTCACCGGAGGCAAGGCGAGGGCGCTGACGACGGGCATGGCCTGGGACATGCAGCCGCGGTTCAGCCCCGACGGCAAGCACATCGCCTTCACCAGCGACCGGGGCGGCGGGGACAACATCTGGGTGATGAAGCGCGACGGCTCGGACCCGCGCCAGGTGACCAGGGAGGATTTTCGGCTTCTCAACAGTCCCGCCTGGTCGCCGGACGGCGAGTTCCTCGCCGCGCGCAAGCACTTCACCTCCGCCCGTTCGATCGGCGCTGGCGAGATCTGGCTGTATCACCGCTCGGGCGGCGAAGGGCTGCAACTTACTAAGAAGCCGAACGAGCAGAAAGACGCAGGCGAGCCGGCATTCTCTCCCGACGGGCGCTACGTTTACTTCAGCCAGGACACGACCCCCGGCGACACCTTCGAATACAACAAGGATCCGAACACACAGATTTACGTGATCCGGCGGCTGGACCGGAAGACCGGCGAGATCGAGGACTACGTGACCGGGCCGGGGGGCTCGGTGCGGCCGGCGCCGTCGCGCGACGGGAAACTGCTGGCGTTCGTGCGGAGGGTGCGGGCGAAAACGGTCCTGTTCCTGCGCTCGATTGAATCGGGCGAGGAATGGCCGATCTACGACGGCCTCGACCGCGATATGCAGGAAACCTGGGCGATCCACGGCGTGTACCCGTCTATGGCCTGGACGCCGGACAACGGTTCCATCGTCTTCTGGGCGGGAGGCGAGATCCGGCGCATCGACATCGCGACGAAGCAAGTCTCCACCATCCCGCTCGAGGTGGAAACGACGCGGCAGGTGCTGAACGCGCTGCGGTTCCCGGTGAAAGCGGCGCCGGAGAAATTCGATGTGAAGATGCTGCGGTGGGTGGGAGTATCCCCGGCGGGCGACAAAGTGGCCTACCAGGCGCTCGGGCGCATTTACATCCGCGCCCTGCCGGATGGGACTCCGCGGAGGCTGACAGGGCAGAACGACCATTTCGAGTTCTATCCGTCGTTTTCGCGCGACGGCCAGCGGATCGTTTACACAACGTGGAACGACGAGGAACTGGGCAGCGTGCGCGTCGCGCCGGCGGACGGCGGCGAAGGCTGCGCGATCACCAGGCAGCCCGGGCATTATCTCGAGCCGGTGTTCAGCCCCGACGGAACGAAGGTGGTGTTCCGCAAGGCGCGCGGCGGGAACCTGGTGTCGCCGCACTGGTCCGACTCGCCGGGCCTGTACTGGATCCCGGCCGAGGGCGGCGAGATGACGCGCATCGTGAAGGACGGCGAGCGGCCGCACTTCGGCGCGGCCGCAGACCGGGTGTTTTTCCTGGCGCAGCGGGACAAGAAGCGCGTGCTGCGAAGCATCGAGCTGGACGGCAGCGACGAGCGCAGGCACCTGACGAGCGAGGATGCCCTGGATTTCCGGGTGTCGCCGGACGAGAAGTGGGTCGCCTTCCAGGAGCTGTTCAACGCCTACATCGCGCCGTTCGTGCCCACCGGGCAGGCGGTGGAAATCGGGCCGAAGACGAAGGCGATTCCGGTGGCCAAGGCATCGCGGGACGCGGGCGAGTATCTGCACTGGTCGGGGGACAGCCGCAGGCTGCACTGGTCGCTCGGCCCCGAGCTGTTCAGCAGGGACCTGCGCGAAGCGTTCGCGTTTCTGGAAGGCGCGCCGGAGAAGCCGCCCGAGCCGCCGGCCGGCGGTTTGAACATCGGCTTTGAGGTGAAGGCCGACGCGCCGGCGGGAACGCTGGTCCTGGCGGGCGGGCGCGTGGTCACCATGAGGGGCGACGAGGTGATCGAACGCGGCACGGTGGTCGTCGAGGGAAACCGGATCGTCGCCGTGGGCGAGGCATCGAGGGTGAAGCCGCCCGCCGGGGCGCGCGTGCTCGACGTCAAAGGAATGACAATTCTGCCGGGGCTGGTGGACGTCCACGCGCACGGGCCTCAGGGAGTCAACGAGATCGTGCCGCAGCGGAACTGGGCGCACCACGCGACACTGGCCTTCGGCGTCACCACCACCCACGACCCGTCGAACGACACGAGCACGATCTTCGCGGCCAGCGAGATGGCGCGCGCCGGGCTGATCGCCGCGCCGCGGATCTTCTCGACGGGGACGATTCTGTACGGCGCGAAGACGCCGTTTCGCGCCGAAGTGAACAGCCTCGAGGAGGCGCTCTCGCACCTGCGGCGGATGAAGGCGGTGGGCGCATTCACCGTCAAGAGCTACAATCAGCCGCTGCGCGAGCAGCGCCAGCAGATCGTCGAAGCGGCGCGGCAGCTCGGGATGATGGTGGTGCCGGAAGGCGGCTCGCTGTTCCAGCACAACATGAGCATGGTGGCTGACGGGCACACCGGCATCGAGCACGCCATTCCGGTGGCGAAGGTGTACGACGATGTTCTGCAATTCTGGCCGAAGACCGGCACGTGGTACACGCCGACGCTGGTGGTCGGCTACGGCGGGCTGTGGGGCGAGAACTACTGGTATCAGAAGCATGAGGTGTGGAAGAACGAGCGGCTGCTGACGTTCGTGCCGCGGTTCCTCGTGGATCCGCGCGCGCGGCGCCGGACGATGGCGCCGGAAGACGAGTTCAACCATATCGACATCGCGCGGATCAGCAAGCAGCTTGTGGACGCGGGCGGCCGCGTCCTGCTCGGGGCGCACGGCCAGATGCAGGGACTGGCGGCGCACTGGGAGCTGTGGATGCTCACTCAGGGTGGGATGACGCCGATGGAAGCGCTGCGGGCGGCGACGCTGGACGGCGCCCGCTACCTGGGGCTGGACGGCGATCTCGGCTCGATTGAAGTGGGCAAGCTCGCCGACCTGATCGTGGTGGAGGGGAACCCGCTTCAGAACATCTACGCGTCGGAGAACGTGAAGTATACGGTGGCGAACGGGCGGGTCTACGATGCGCGGACGATGGACCAGCTTCTGCCGGAGGCGAAGAAGCGAGGAAAGTTCTTCTGGTGATCGGGGCGTGGCGAAGCTCGAAATGAAGCGAAAAGCGGCGCTCGAGATGGAGCCGGGCGAGTTCCGGGCGCTCGGCCATTGGCTGGTGGACCGGGTTGCGGAGTTCCTGAGGGACCTGCGGGAGCGGGCGGTCACGCCCGGGGAAAGTCCGGCGCAGGTGCGGGCGGCGCTCGGCCGGCGGCCGCTTCCGGAGCGAGGCGCGCCGCCTTCGGAAATCATCGAGAATGCGTGGCGATTGCTGGAGCGGCATTCCCTGTTCAACGGGCATCCGCGGTTTGCCGGATACGTGACTTCCTCGGCGGCGCCGATCGGGGCGCTGGCGGATCTGCTGGCCGCCGCGTTGAACCCGAACGCGGGCGCCTGGATCCTTTCGCCCATGGCGAGCGAGATCGAGGCGGAAACGGTGCGCTGGATCGCGGAGTTTCTCGGCTATCCGGCCTCCTGCGGCGGCCTGCTGGTCAGCGGCGGGAACATGGCGAACTTCGTCGGTTTCCTGACGGCCCGCCGCGCCAAGGGCGGCTCGGAAATCCGAACGCGCGGCGCCACGTCCGCCGGGCGCCTGCTCGCGTATGCCTCGACGGAGACGCACACCTGGCTCCAGAAGGCCGCCGACCTGTTCGGGCTGGGGACGGATTCCCTTCGCTGGATCCCCGCGGGGCGTGATTTCCGCATGGATCTTGCGGCGCTGCGGCAGGCCATCGCGCGGGACAGGGCCGACGGCCACCGGCCGTTCCTGCTCGTCGGGTCGGCCGGCACGGTGGGCACGGGCGCAGTGGACCCGCTGCCGGATCTGGCCGCCATCGCGCGGGAATACGGCCTGTGGTTCCATGTGGACGGGGCGTACGGAGCGCCGGCGGCGGCGCTGCCGGACGCGGACGCCGATCTGAAGGGACTCAGCGAGGCGGATTCGCTGGCCGTGGATCCGCACAAGTGGTTCTACGCGCCGCTCGAGGCGGGCTGCGTGCTGGTGCGAGATCCGCAACGCCTGCCCGACACGTTCGACTATTCGCCGGCTTACTACCGGTTTCAGGCGGACGCGGAGGAGAGGCCGATCAATTACTACGCGCACGGCCCGCAGAATTCGCGCGGCTTTCGCGCTCTCAAGGTCTGGATGGGCCTTCAGGCGGCGGGACGGGAGGGCCTAATCCGGATGATCGCCGACGACATCGAACTGGCCAGGGCGATGTACCGGGAGGCGCAGAGCCGTCCGGAGCTGGAGGCTCTGACGCAGGGGCTGAGCGTTACCACGTTCCGCTACATTCCGCCGGGCGTGGACCGGAACGACCCCGCGCAGGCGGACCGCCTCAACCGGCTCAACGAAGAGCTGCTGGACCGGATTCAGAAAAGCGGCGAGGGCTTTCTGTCCAATGCGATCATCGGAGGGAAATTCGCGCTCCGCTTGTGCATCGTGAATTTCCGGACGACGGCGCAAGATGTGGAGGAACTGGCGGAACTGGTGGTGAAGTTGGGGAGGGAGGTGTCGAGTGAGCAGGACAAATCGGCAGGTGCGGCTGGCGGCGAGACCGGCGGGGCTGCCCAAAGAGTCTGACTTTCAAGTCACGGAAGAACCGGTTCCGGCGCCCGGCAGCGGTGAGTTACTGGTGCGGATTCTCTATCTTTCGGTGGACCCTTACATGCGCGGCCGGATGCGCGAGGGGAGTTCTTACGCGAAGCCGGTCGGCATCGGCGAGGTGATGGTCGGCGGGACGGTCGGGCAGGTGGAGGAGTCGCGTCATCCGGATTTCCAGGCCGGCGACTATGTCGAGGGTTACCTCGGCTGGCAGACCTACGCGATCTCCGATGGAAAGGGGCTGCGCAAGCTCGACCCGGCGCTGGCGCCGCTCTCGACGGCGCTGGGTGTTCTGGGGATGCCGGGTCTGACGGCTTACTTCGGCGTGACCGAAATCTGCCGGCCGCGGGCGGGCGAGACGATGGTGGTCTCCGGCGCGGCCGGAGCGGTGGGGTCGCTGGCCGGGCAGATCGGGAAGATCCTCGGCTGCCGCGTGATCGGCACGGCGGGCTCGGACGAGAAGGTCCGGTGGATCACCGGGGAGCTGGGCTTTGACGGAGGGTTCAACTACAAGACCGCCCGCGACTACCGGGCGGAGCTGGCCAGGCTGTGTCCGGACGGAATCGACACGTACTTCGACAACGTGGGCGGGCCGATGACCGACGCGGTGCTGATGCGGATCAACACCGGCGCGCGGATCGCGCTCTGCGGCCAGATCTCGCAATACAACGCGGAGCGGCTGGAGACCGGGCCGCGGCTGCTGTTCCAGCTTGTCATCCGGCAGGCGAAGATGGAAGGCTTTTTGGTGTTCCAGTTCGCCGACCGGTACGAGGAGGGTTTGCGGCAGATGGCGGCGTGGCTGAAGGAAGGCAAGCTGAAGTACCGGGAGGAATTCGAGCAAGGGATCGAGAACGCCCCGCGCGCCTTTATCCGCATGTTGCAGGGAGGGAACATGGGGAAGCAGTTGGTGAGGCTGTAAGCCCGGCGGCCTCTGTTGGGCGGAGGTTGGATCGGCGAAGACGCCTGCCTGGGGGGGCTTGATGCGAAGAGCCGGTGAATTCCTTGCCGGCTGCTGCGATTCCGCCGATCGGTGCTGTCTTGCGTTGGTTGCGGCTTAATCAACGCGCCTGGAGGCGAACCGGCGCCTGGCAAGTTCCGGAAGCGCCGAGGGTTCCGAAGGCATTGCGGGGATTCGGCGGCTGAGTCTGGCGTGGAAGAACGGCCACGGTCGAAACACCGCTATAATGGCTGTCTCGCCCGATAGAGCGAGATGCCCACCGGGGTGCGAGGGAGCAATGACGAGCAGACAACGCGGATCGGTTTCACGGCGGCAGTTCGTCCAGACCGCCGCCCTGGCGGCGCCCATGATCGTGCCCGGCTCGGTGTTGGGGCAGCGCTCCGGGACGACGCCGCCCAGTGATCGAATTGTGTTGGGCGGACTTGGGATCGGCGCGCGCGGCGAGTCGGACTTGCGGGCGCTGCTCAGCTACCGGCAGGTGCAGTTCGTCGCCATCTGCGATGTCCGCAACCAGCGTCGGGAAGAGATCAAGAGCCTAGTGGACAAGCGGTACGGCAACAGCGACTGCGCTATGTACGATGACCAGTTCGAGCTGCTGGCGCGTGCCGACATCGACGCCGTTCTCATCGCCACCGGCGACCGCTGGCACGCGCCGCTGGCGATCCTCGCCGCGCAGCACGGCAAGGACGTCTACTGCGAGAAGCCGTGCTCGATGACGATGGAGGAAAGCTGGGCGCTGGCCGATGCCTTCCGCCGTTACGGACGCATCTACCAGGCGGGCTGCCAGCGCCGCAACGGCGGCAACCTCGAGCTGGCCGTCGAGCTGGCGCACACCGGCAAACTCGGCAAGCTGCACACCGTCGTCGCCAACGTCGGCCCGCAGAGGAACTGGCCCCCGCTGCCCAGCCACGATTGGCTGGCCGCCGAGCCGGAGCACCCGAAACAGGTCCTTGACTGGGACCGATGGCTCGGCCCCGCTCCGTGGCGCCCGTACAACTCTTCTTACGTGCGCGGCGGCTGGCGCAACTTCTATGATTTCCACGGCGGCGGCATTCTGGAGTGGGGCTCGCACACCGTCGACCTTTGCCAGTGGGCGGCCAAGGCCGACGACACGCAGCCGGTGGAATACGAGCCGGAGGGTGACAACAGCGGCCCGTACTCCGTGCATTGCCGCTTCGCCAACGGGCTGAAACTGGAGATGCGCGACGAGGGCTGGGACGGCCGGCTGGGGCTCGGCGCCTGCACCGTCCGCTTCGAGGGAGACAACGGCTGGGTCGAGACGGGCGACACGGGGAAGATCGAAGTGTCCGAGAATCTTCGCTCCCAGCTTCGCCCCACCACCGAGGCCCGGCTCGCCCTGGCCTACCACACGCTGGACTGGCTGAATTGCATCAAGTCGCGGACACAGCCTCGGGCCAACGCCGATGTCGCCGGCAACTCCCATACCACCTGCCATGCGGCGTTCATCGCCTTCCAGCTTGGCCGCAAGCTCACCTGGAACCCGGCCAAGCGGGAATTCACCGGCGACGCAGAGGCCAACCGCATGCGATCCCGAGCGCTGCGGGAGCCGTGGCGGATCTAGCGCGGAGGACAAGGAGATGCGGAACATGCAGACCACCGGACAACAGCCGCCTCAGGCTGCCCCTCCGAAAGAGCCGCCGAAGCGGCCGCCGGCCCCGGTTCCTCCGCCGGAGTTTCGGGCGGAGAAGATCATGGGGATGGACCAGGCGGGTCTCCTCCAACTTCTGAAGGACACAGGCGCCACGACGTTCCAGAAGGCGAAGGCCTGCCAGCGGCTGTCGGTCGTCGGCACGAAAGAGGCGGTGCCGGCGCTGGCGGCGCTGCTGGCCGACCCGCAGCTTTCCACGTATGCCCGCACCGGCCTGGAGTCGATCCCCGACGCCTCGGCGGACGAGGCGCTGCGCGATGCGTTGACAAAGCTGAAGGGAACGCTGCTGGTGGGTGTGATCAATTCGATCGGCCAGCGCAAGGACTCGCGGGCGGTAAGTGCAGTTGCCAGGTTCTTGGACGACGGCGACGCCGAAGTCGCCCAGGCGGCCGCGGCGGCGCTGGGACGCATCAGCGGCCCGCCGTCCGCCAAGGCGCTCGAGGACGCGCTCGGACGGACGAAAGGCGCCGTGCGCGCGGCGGTCGCCGGCGCCTGCCTCGTCTGCGCGGAAGGATTACTGGCGCAAGGCGAGCGGGAACAGGCGATGGCGCTGTACAGCACCCTGACGGGGACCGACGTGCCGAAGCCCGTCCGGCTCGCCGCGATGCACGGCATCATCGCCGCGGAGACCTCGCTCAGCCGGCCAAGGTGAGCGCGCCTCACACCTTCACCTCGAAAGCACTGCGCAGGGGCCGGGGATGCCCGGCCCAACGGCTGGCCGGCAGGGGAACATTTTTGCCTCTTGCTTTTTGATTCTTGCCTTTTGCCTTCGGATAGGCCGAAGGCCTGCCCGCCTAGTCCTTGTCCGGCCCCAGGATGAACCGCACCGCCACCGGGACGTGGTCGGAAAGCGTGTGAACCTTCGGGTTCTTCTCGTCGATGTCTTTGAAGCCGGGAACGCTCACATCGGCGCGGACGATGATCTGCTCCTTCTTGTCCGACTGCGGCATGAAGGGCGCGGCGTCGGCGGTGATCACGATGTGGTCCAGCAGCCGCCCGGAGGCAAACCGGGTGATGGCGGCGTTGTCGCCTTCAGCCCCGTGCTTCGCCTTCATGCCGACCGACAGCAGGCGCAGCTTCTTGGTTTTTGAGAAAGGCTCCAGGCCCTGCGCGGCGGTCTCCGCATTCATGTCGCCCATGACCAGGTAGTCCTTCTCGACGCCGGACTTGCGGTCCTGCGCGATCCAGCGCGCCAGTTCCTTGGCCGCCGCCGCGCGCAGGCTGTTGCCCGTGTCCTTGAGCTTCGTATCGGTGCTCTTCAAATGCACGATGGCGCACCGGAAGTCGAACACCTTGCCGGCGCTCTGGCGGACGCGGACGTCGCATAGCAGCGGGTCGCGCAGGAATACCTTCCGTTTCGACTTGCCTTTGTTTCCGGCCAGCTCGACGGTGATCTCGTTCTCGAAGAAGCCGGAAGGAGAGTCGAGCATCTCCACCCGCGCCGTGTCCGTCCGGAACAGGCAGCCACTCTGCTGGCCTTTCCCCGGGACGGTCAGGAACTGGTAGCGGAGGTTGCCCGAGCTGTTGATCGTATCCACCAGGCGTTTGACGGCGGTCTCGTCCACCTCCTGGAGACCCCAGAAATCGCAGCGGAAGCCGCGCATGAATTCAGCCACCCTGGGAATCCGGTGGAAGCTCCCCTCGCCGTGGAGATGCTCGATGTTCCAGGAAACCACGTCGGCGAACGCCGGGTTGTCCTTGAGCTTCTTGACGACGATCGCGAAGGGGCTGATGGCCGCGTCGGGCGACCGGTCCGGCAGGTCGAGGCCGATCGCGCCGAACAACCCGGACGGCGGGATTTCGCTGCGGACGCGCTCGGCGGCCCGCGTGACGACCACGCCCGCGCGCGACGTCACTGCGCCGTCCTTGGCAAGCAGACGCTGCTTCCGCTCGGCAACGGCTTCCGGCAGGCCGGCGGGATCGACCTTCTTGATCCGGGCCACGGCGCTGGAGAGCTGTTCGGGCAATTCGCGCCCGTCGGGCCGCGCGAATGGATACATCCACCCGAGCGCGGCGATGTATTCGAGATACGAGGCGGTGGTGTTGCCGGCCTTGGCCGCGAGTTTCTGCTTGCGGGCTTCTTCCTCGACCGCGTGCCAGGAGTCGATGTCCACCAGCGGATGTCGCAGGTAAAGCGCGCGCATCGCTCCGGGCGTGTTCCAGAGCTTCTCGGCGAACCGGGCGGTCTCGCGGTCCGGCGCGTGGACGGTGAGCTTGACGGGTTCGGAGAACGCCGTCCTCGCGCCGTCGATGCCGGCCAGCTCGGCGGACACCTGGTAGACGCCAGGCTCGGTGAAAACGGGCCCCTCGGCGGAGAGGAAAGCCGGGATGGCATGGGAGCGGAGCAATTGCGCTGGCGCAAGCCCGGGGTTGCTGTCGAGCGGGACCAACTGCGCCTGCTTGCACAGACGCACCGGAGGCCGGTAGCGGACCACCTTGCCGTTCGGCCTGCGGATGGACAACCGGACGCAGCCTTCGCTGGGGTCGAGCGCGTCGGGAACGCGCACGGGATATGGACCGGTGTTGGCGGCTTCCAGGTGAAGGAAGACCGGCTCGCCGAGGAAGTAGTCACGCTTCAGAGGAGCGACGCGCAGGAAGACATCGGGCGACTGGCGCAGCGGGTTGGCGCCGAGGCGGGTACGGCGCGGCTCGGCCGCGCCGCCTTCGTAAATGAAGCTCGGCCCTTCCTCATAAACGCCGAAGGGGAAGCCGCCGGCCACGATTTCGCGGGGCGTGGCGTGGCGCAGGTGGCGCAGATCCTGCTCGTCGAAGGATTCGCCGAACAGCCGCCAGAATTCGTCGGTTCCGTCGTGGTCCGACGGCGCCTCCTGCCCCAGCGGATAAAGCTGCGGGTAGTTCATCCACGAGAGCGCCGACGGCCTCCCCTTGTCGAAGCTGTGGAGCAGGTTCAGGGCGTGGCCGACCTCGTGGACGATGGTGAACACCATCTCGCGGTTGCGGATAGCTTCAGGCACGCGCGGATCCGACAGCAGCGGGTGGTGGGCGAACACGGCGACGCCTTCGCGTGGGCGGCGGTTGATGTCGGCCTCGTCGAAGTCGTACATGATGCCGAGGACGCCGGCGTTGTTGCGCCCGGCCAGGAAGCTGCACACGAACACGTGGGCGTGCATGCGGCCGGAAGTTTGCTGGGAACGCCGCTGCTGCATGGCGACGTGGATCTCGGCCAGCGAAAACCCCCTGGCGCGGGTGACCCGGCTGCCGCGGCCGAAGAACGGATCGACGACCAGATCGAGATCGAAGCCGGCGCGCTCGAACGCCGTTTGGATGCTCACCGTGCGGCCCAGATGGTCCACGAAGGAAGTCGCCAGCGGCAGGCCGCGCAAGCCGTCGATTTCGACCGTCAGGCGGCGCAGGAAGCTGCCCTGCCACTCGAGACGCCCGGCGAACAGGTCGCGAAAACCGCTTTCCATGTCGACGCCGAGCTGAAAGGCGCCGATGCCGCGATCGTCGACGTCGAGCCGGATGGAGCCTGTCTGAAGCCCCGGATTGCCCCGGAACACAACGGTCCCCTCGACGGTGCCGCCGTTCCGGCGCGGCGCATCGCAGAAGAAGGAGGCGAGGAAACGCCCATTCTGGGAGACGTCGCCGCTGGCGGCGACGGCGTCGCCGGAGGCGTTCACCTCAACCCGGATGTCGAAATCCAGGCCCTCGGCCGTTCCGCGATAGGATCCGCTGCGCATGTGATGGTCCCCCCTCAAGGATAGTGATGCATTTGGCGGCAGCGTTACAAGAGGGGTGTCAGGCGGTCAGGTCAGGCGGCTTCCGTGGACAAAGGTTGGCCAGCTATTTTGGAGTGAATGGAGTTGATCTTCGACGTCCGCGATGCTGAGGAAGGTGGGTTCAACGCCCGGGCATTGGGCCATCCAATCTTCACCGAAGCTGATACCTGGGAAGCGCTCCGCAACAACGTACTCGAAGCGGCCGCGCTTCATTTCGAAGAAGGTCCCGAGCAGCCGCGGCTGATTCAGTTGCGCTACGTGAAGGCCGAGCCTCATCCCGGCTGAGAAGTTCTGAGTGTTCGACGATCGGCCGCGTCTTGCACGTCGGGAAGACTGAGGGAAGACAGTGAAAACGATGAAGCATGTTCCGGGGCTGGCGCTGTGCGCTGCGGCGCTCGCCGCCACGCCCGAATGGATCACGCGCAGCAACGACCACGCCAAAATCCTCCTCGAAGCGCAGGCGCGGATCTCGCCGGAGGGCGCCGCCCGATTAGGGGTGGAGGGCGTCGACGAGAAGATCCTGGACCTCAAGCCCGGCTTCGCGGAGCGCAACCGGAAGCTGATCGCGGACGCCGTCGCCAGCCTGAAGGCGCGCCTGAACGACGAGAAAGAGCCCCGAGTACGCCAGGACCTAGTGATCATGATCCAGTCGGCGGAACTGGATGCGCGCGACCTGGAACTGTCGGAGCGGCTTCTGCTGCCGTACTTCCACGCCGGCCGCATGGTGTTCCTGGGGTTGCGCGGCCTGTTGGACGACCGGGTGGAGGCCGCGCGCAGGCCGGCGGCGCTGGTCCGCCTGAAGCGCTATGCCGGGATGGAAGCCGGCTACGAACCTCTGGCGAAACTCGCCGAGGCGCGGACGCGCGAGCGGCTGGGCCACGCCGGCCTCACCGGCCCGTTCCGCGGGGAAGTCGAGAAGAACCTATCCGAAGCGGGCTTTCTGATCGACGGCATCGGACCGCTGTTCGACAAGTACGGCATCGCGGGTTACCAGGAGCCTCTGGCCAGGCTGAAGGAGCAGGTCGCCGCCTACCAGGACTTCGTGCGAAAGGAAGTGCTGCCGCGCAGCCGCCCGGACTTTCGCGTGCCTCCGGAGCTTTACTCGCTGGCGCTCGAGCAGTTCGGAGTGGACATCCCGCCGGCGGAGCTGGCCCAGCGGGCGCGCGGCGCGTTCCAGTCGATCCAGTGGGAGATGCAGGAGATCGCCGGGCGGTTGGCCAGGGAGCGCGGCTGGGCGTCGAGCGACTATCGCGACGCGATCCGCGAGCTGAAGAAAGAGCAACTCGACGGCGAGAAGATCCTCGACCACTACCGGGAACGGCTGAAACAGATCGAGGAGATCGTGCGGCGGGAAGATCTCGTCACGCTGCCGGAGCGGCCGGCGCGCATCCGCCTGGCCACGCCGGCGGAGAGCGCGATCACGCCGGCGCCGAACATGAGCCCGCCGCGGCTGGTGGGGAACACGGGCGAGCCGGGCGAGTTCGTGCTGCCGCTGCGCGTCCCGGCGGCGGATGGCGCCATGAAGAGTTTCGACGATTTCACCTTCGCGGCGGCCTCGTGGACGCTCACGGCGCACGAAGCGCGGCCGGGACACGAAATGCAGTTCGCATCAATGACGGAGGCCGGCGTGTCCACCGCGCGGGCGGTGTTCGCCTTCAACAGCACGAACGTTGAGGGCTGGGGCCTGTACAGCGAAGCAGTCATGAAGCCGCACATGCCGCTCGAAGGACAACTGGTCAGCTTGCAGCACCGGCTGATGCGGGCGGCCCGCGCGTACCTGGACCCGGAGCTGCAACTGGGCAGAGTCTCCGTGGAGGAAGCGCGGCGCGTGCTGACGGAGGACGCGGTCCTCTCCGAGGCGATGGCGAACCAGGAAGTCGAACGATACACGTTCCGGGCTCCGGGGCAGGCGACGTCGTATTTCTACGGATTCACCAGGCTGATGGAGCTGCGCAACGACGTGCAGAAGGCGCTCGGGGCGAAGTTCGATGCGAGAAAGTTCCATGATTTCGTGCTGGCCCAGGGCTTGCTGCCTCCGGCGCTGCTGCGGAAGGCCATGATGGAGGAAGCGGCCTCGGGCAGGTGGTAGGCGGTCAACACCGCCAGCCGCGGAAGAAGCCCGTGGCAGGCAGGCAGGCGAAATCGCCTGCCCAACCCAGGACCTGGCCTCGCCTCTACAGTTGCGCCAGCAACTCCAGATCGGCATTCCCACCCGAGAGCACCACGCCGGCGGCGCCCAGCCCGGGAGGGAGCTTGCGGTGGAGCACGGCCGCGGCTGCCACGGCGCCGCTCGGCTCGACGAGGATCTTCATCCGCGCCAGGAGGTACTTCATGGCGGCCTTGATTTCCGCCTCGGTCACCAGCACGATTTGCTCGACCAGGCGGTGCAGGATCGGGAAGGTGACATCACCGGGCCTGGGCGCGCGGAGGCCGTCGGCGATCGTGTCCTGGGCCGGGATGGTGACGGGCCGTCCTGCCTGGAAGGAGAGGTACGTATCGTTGGCCTGCTCGGGCTCGGCGCCGAAGATGCGGATGGCCGGGCTGATTCCTTTGGCGGCAATGGCGCAGCCGGAGAGCAACCCTCCGCCGCCCACCGGCGCGACGAGCGCGTCCAGCCGGGGGATTTCCTCGACGAACTCAAGCGCGGTGGTCCCCTGGCCGGCGATGATCCACGGGTGATCGAACGGAGGCACGAGCGTGGCGCCGGAGGCGGCCGAGAGGCGCCGCCCGATTTGCTCGCGGCTCTCGCGCAGACGGTCGTAGACGACGATGGCGGCTCCTTGCGCGCGAGTCGCCTCCATCTTCGAGCGAGGGGCGTCGGCGGGCATGACAAGCGTGGCGTGGACGCCGAGTTCGCGGGCGGCGATGGCCACGGCCTGGGCGTGGTTGCCAGAGGAATAGGCGACGACGCCGCGGGGCAAGTCCGGGCGGGGGATGGACAGCAGGAAGTTTGACGCGCCGCGAATCTTGAACGCGCCGCCGCGCTGGAAGTTCTCGCACTTGAAGTAAGCGCGGATGCCGGCCTCCTCGTCGAAGCCGCGCGATGTCATGACCGGCGTGCGCCGCGCGATGCCCCGGATCCTGTCAGCGGCCGCGCGGATATCCTCAAGACAGACCTCGGTGCTCACAGGCCCCCTATTGTAGCCGTCCCCGCAGGCCGGGGTGCGCTTGCGCGCCTCACCGCCTATGCTTAGAATCGAACGGATCTTCTCCGGGAGGTGTCTATGCGACCAATCAACTGGGCGCGTGTGATCCTCGGCGGCCTCTTGGCCGGACTGGTGATCAATGCGTTTGAATTCGTGATGAATGGCGTGATTTTCGCGCAGGACATGGAAGCCGCCATGAAAGCGCTGGGCAAGGAGGTGGGGGGAGCGCAGATGGCCATGTTTGTCGCGTGGGGCTTCCTGGTGGGCATATTCGCCGTTTGGCTCTACGCCGGCATCCGGCCCCGCTACGGCGCGGGTCCGAAAACCGCGGTGTTGGCCGGACTTGCGGTGTGGGTGCTCGGGTATCTCCTCGCGAGCGTCACTCTGATCGGCCTCGGACTTTTCCCGATGCGCCTCATGGCGATTGGCATGATCGTGGGGCTCGTCGAGGTCATTGTGGCAACGCTCGTTGGCGCGCGCGTTTATCGTGAAGAGGGTGCGGCTTAGAGTTCACAACACTCGCTTCGCCGGAACCACGTCAGCGCCTCACCAGAATTCCGGCAGTGTCCAGGCGGCGAGGCGCGGCGGGGCTCGCGGCGTGCGACGGGCCAGCAGAAGCAGGCGGCCGGCGGTCTCGACCACGTCATGGGTCGAGGCCGCCGCCGGCATGACGATGTCCCGCCAGCCGGCCGGGATGTAGTAATCGGCGGCGGGGTGGGCGCGCACGACCCCGGCGAGTTCGGAGGGCTCGTTGGCGACAATGGAAGTGGCCAGCGGCTCCGTTGACGCGAGGCCCCACTCCCTGAGCCGCCCGGCATAGGTCCGCCTGAGCTGTTCCATGTCCAGGAATTCCGCGGCCCGGACCGTAACGCCAAGCTGTTGGAAGTACGGCGCGTAGTTTCCGGTTCGGTTCTCGGGATCGTGGAAGAAGTAACGTACGCGCGGGAGCGGCAGGACCGCAGCGTAGAAGTCATCGTCGGCCGCGGCCAGAATCAGCCCGTTCGGCCGGTTGCGCTCGGCGTAGTCGCGCAGCGCATCCGCCGCATGAAATGGGCGGATCTCGCGATGCGGCAGTCCCCAGGGCCGCTCGGCAAACCACATCTTGACGCCCCACATGAGGCAGAGGACGGCGACAAGGGTCGTTCGCCCGCTCCGCGAAGTCGTCGGAAAATACGCTCCGGCGGCAAGGCAGAGCGCCGGAACCAACGACGCCGCGTATTGCAGGTTGCGGTACTGAAAGAGCAGCAAAGCCCCGGCGGACACGCACAGCCACGCGAGCAGCACCACCGCCGGCGGGTTTTTCGCGCGGCGCAAGGCGATCCCCAGAGACGGCAGCGACGCGAGCAGCAGGAGGCACAGCCCCGGGTCCGTCGCAAAGAGCCGCACGGCATAGAATCCGAGTGGATTCTCAGCCGAGATCTGCGTCGGCGGACGAACGCCGAAGCCGAGCAACTGAAGCTGGACGTATTCGGCCCAGAACCACTGTGGGTGAACCACGATCTGGTACAAGTGCCACGGGGCGGCGATCGCGGCAGCCAGCAGCGTCACCCGCACAACACGCCCGGGCTTGGGGCGATCCTCCCGGGCGAGCCACGCGAAAGACAGCGCCAAGACGAGCAATGGGATCAGGCCGGCGACGCTTTTGCTCAGGACGGCGGCCGCGGTTCCGATGGCGAAGCCGGCCTGCGCCCACCGCCGCTCGAGCCGTGTGTCGAGCGCGAAGCAGGTGAGCGCCCCGACGATGGAAGCGGCCACCAGGATGTCGGTCTGGCAAACGCGCGAGAAGACGTGCCAGACGCGGTTGGAGAGGAGCAGCAGCACCGCGGCCACCCCCGGCAGCAGCGCGCCCGGGTGAAGCCGCCGGGCCCAGAGAAACAGCAGCGGCGCCGCCAGCGCTCCCGCCAGCAACTCCGGGACGCGAAGGCTGAGCAGCGAAATGCCGAAGGCTTTGAGCGACAGCCCGCTCAGCCAGGCTGCCAGCGGCGGCTTGTAGAGAATGTACCGGCTGAGAAAGACCGGCGTCAGCCAGCCGCCTTGCGTGGCCATGCGGAGGGCGCAGTGCGTGTAGACGGCCTCATCCTGCGCGCGAATCCCGCTGACCGGGTCGGAAAACTCAGCCGTCACGCGGACGGTGTGCGCGCCGTGGCCGAGCATGACCAGCGCCGCCAGAAAAATCAGCGCCAGTCGAATTGCCGCCGGCCACCCGGAATCGATGCCCACTGTCAGTAGCCGAAGTAGCGGGTGCTCAGGCCTCCGTCGACGACCAGGGTCGTGCCGGTGATCCACTCGGCGTCGTCGGAGAGCAGGAACCGTGCGGCCCGGGCGACATCCAGGGGAGTGCCCCGGCGGCGGAGCGGGTGCCATTCCTTCGTGTCGCGGTCCACCGCCGCCGGGTCCTCCCGCCCGGCGAGCCACGCGTCCCACAGAGGGGTGTCGATGTAGCCCGGCAAGATGGCATTGGCGCGGATCTGGTACGGCCCGTTTTCCAGCGCGATGGTGCGTGTGAGCGAGACGAGGCCGCCCTTGCTGGCGTCGTAAGCCGTCCAACCGGCGAAGGCGAAATTGGCGTGAACCGAGGCGATGTTCACGAGGCTCCCCTTGCCCTGGCGGCGCATGTGCGGAACGGCGGCGCGCGAGCACAGGAACGCGCCGCGAAGGTTCACGGCGAGCACGCGGTCCCAGGCGGCCGCGCTCATCGAGGCCATGTCCTCTTCGTGAATCACGCCGGCGTTGTTCACCAGGCCGTGGATCGAGCCGAAGCGGGCGACGACCTGGTCCACCATCGCGGACACGCTGGCTTCATTCGCAATGTCGGTGAGGATGAACTCGGCCTCACCGCCGGCCTGCCGGATCGCCGCGGCTGCTGAAGCGCCGTTCGCTTCATGGATCTCCGCGATGACGACTTTGACGCCTCCGGTGGCGAGAAGATCGGCGATGCCGCGCCCGATGCCCGAGCCGGCGCCGGTGATGATGACTGTTCTTCCGTCAAGCGACATGGCTATGATCCCGGCCAGACCCGGATCAGATCGATCATAACGCCGCCGAACGCGTCGGGGAGTTCGGGACGCTCCGGGGCGAGCAGGCAGAATTCCGGAGTCGGACCGAGGAGCATCCGCCGGCCCCAGAGGCTGTGCTTGGCCCGGCTGGTCCAGAACACGAGCCGAGAGTAGAACTCCTCGTACGATGTCCCGGCAGGTTTGGAGAACCAGGCGGCGACTCGCGAGGCGGGGAGATCGCCGTGGCCTTGTCGAAAGGAGTACACGCCGGCGGTTCCTCCGGCGACGAGCCGCGCGGCGCGGTCGTGCGGATCTTTGCGCTTGCCGGTCACGGCGGCGTCGTTGATCCGATCGAGAGCCGAGGAATCGTCCAGAACGTACCAGTCTTCGTATGCCTCCGCCGGGAGCCACGGCGCGCCCTGCACGCGGTACACGCAGGAGTGGACGAAGCCCTGCGGCTTCCCCGCCGCCAGGGATTCATGAAACTCCCGCAAGGCGGCGAGGTACGGTTCCTGGTCGACGCCGGGATGGGGCCAGTGCCAGAAGACGTATGCCAGCATGTTATGGATTCATCGTGTAGGCCCTTTGCCACGGGCCGATGTAGGGGTAGTACTTCACGGCTCGGATCAGCTCAGCGATCTGGCGGATGTGGCCCAGGTCGTGGAGCGGCCATTCGTGAAGCAGGTCATTGACGGTGACGAGGCCCAGTTCGGCGTGCACGCCGGAGCGGGCGGCGGCCTCGGGCGGCAGCGCTTCGAGAAGAGGAAGGCTGCGGTCGCGTTCCCGCTCGAAGGCGTCGAGCGCCTCGGCCAGCGTGCGCCCGCCGTAGACGCCGGAGGCGGCAAACGCGTCGGGATCGTACGCCGGCAGAGCCGGGTTCTCCTCGTTGAGCATCCGCTCCAGACGCCCGAGGAAGCCGAAGACTTCCACGTGCGCGAGATGCCCGAGCACCTCCAGCACCGACCAGCGTTGTGGCGAAGGCTTCCAGGCGGCCTCTTCGTCGGTCACCGTGCAGAGCAAGCGGAGCACGCCGGGGGTGACGCGAAGCTGGCGGAGTATCGGCTGAACAACGTCGGCCATGCATCCTCCGATTGTGTCTTCGCTCATTGTCGCAATTGACGGGCGAGGGTGGGAGACGCGTGCGCCGCTCGACTATAATATCCGTTGCATTCGAAGGAGGAACCGATGGCCCTATCGAGACGATCATTCCTGGCGGCTTGCGCGGCGGCCGGGGTTGCGCCGGCCCATGGCAAGAAGCTTTCCGGGCTCAAGATCGGCGTCACGGACTGGAACCTGCGGCTCACCGGCAAGGTGGAAGCGGTCGCACTGGCGGCGAGTCTCGGGTTTGAAGGCGTCGAGATCAGCCTCGGCAGGCAGCCGAAGGACGGCAAGCTGCCGCTCGATGACGCCGGGCTTCAGGCGAGCTACCTCGACGAGTTGAACAAGCACAAGATCGCCGCCGCCGGCACGTGCCTGGACATCCTGCACGTCAATTATCTGAAGAGCGACAAGCTGGGGCAGAAGTGGATCGCGGACGGCATCCCGATCACGAAGAAGCTGAACGCGAAGGTCATGCTGCTGCCGTTCTTCGGCAAGGGCGCGATGAAGACAGCCGAGGAGCTGGACTATGTCGGGGACGTGCTGCGCGAACTCGGGGCGGAAGCGGAGAAGGCCGGCGTGATCCTGGGCCTGGAGAACACGAACTCCGCCGAGGAGAACGTGCGCATTATGGAGCGCGCGCGGTCCAAGGCGCTCAAGGTGTACTATGACGTCGGCAACTCGACCAACGGCGGGTACGACATCCTGAAGGAGATCCGCTGGCTCGGCAAGGACCGCATCTGCCAGATGCACTTCAAGGACAAGGGGTACATCGGCGAGGGCAAGATCGATTTCCCGGCGGTGATCCAGGCGGTGGCGGAGATTGACTTCCGGGGTTTCGCGAACCTGGAGACCTCGGCGCCGTCCGGCTCGGTGGAGAACGACATGAAGAAGAACCTGGCGGTCGTCCGGAAGCTGATCGAGCAGGTTCAGAAGAGCTAGGGGAGTTCTTGCCTCGACGCAGGCGCGGGGCGCCGCCAACCAATCTGCCGGAGGCGGGGCTGCGCACGATACTGCACGAAGGCGGTCCGGTGGACCGCGCCTCTCACATGAGGCATTCCAGGAGAACACCGCCCCTCGCTCGGCAAGCAACTTCTTGAGAATGGAGCGGTGACACTGCTCCTCATTCTCGCGGTAGCAGCCCCGCGAGAAGGTGGTCTGACGAGAAAGAGCCGCCAGCAGATCAAGGATTCGCGCTGCATCCGACGTGTTCATCTCGGTTGCCAAACGGCCGGATTCGGTTTCACGAACCTTTGATGAAGGCTGACGTCCACTTTGACGCCGGTGCGAAGCCGAGGGTCTCCGGTCAGGCCTTCATGGCGACGATCAGAGCCTCCCCGCAGTAACGGCGGACGCGTGGAATCCGTCGGAGGAGCGCAGAATCCACGGTCTCGAGGAGGCTGACAGCAGCCCGTGCAAACCGGTTCGTGAATCGTCCGCGGAACAGCCGTTTCCCCATCGCCAGCAGGTTCATCGGCGTCACCTCCACGCGGTGGAAGTGCGCCTGGAGCAGGGCCAACTCGCGGTCACTGAAGATGATCTCCTCGCCTTGCTCGGCCGGCTCGCGGCTGAGTCGGGCGCGCAGATGGCGGGCGAGGTTCAGCATGGGGTTGTTGCCCCATGTTTCGGCGAGCACCAGCGTGCCTCCGGGCTTGAGGACGCGGACCAGTTCCGCGAAGGCGTTCGGGTATTTCAGCGTGTGGTGGACGGCGGCGCTCGCGAAGATCAAGTCGAAGGCGGCGTCGTGGAAGCAGCTCAGATCGGAGGCGTCACGCGCGAAACCAAGGACACGGTCGCGAACACCGTTGGCCCGGGCGCGGCGCAGGCCGAGCTCGATGGCGGCGGGCGAGAGGTCGAGCAGGGTCACGCGGGCGCCTTCGGTGGCCAGCAGCACGCCCCACTCGCCCGGACCGCAGCCGTAGTCGAGGGCGGTAAGCTCCGCCAGCGGCATCGACAGCAGGTACTCGAACGCGGCGGCGTAAAGCCGGCGCCGCTCGTAGAACGGGTGAGCCGGATCGCGGAGGAACCGCTGGAACGCGGCGCGGTCACCGATCAGGGCGTGATCGGGATAGCGCAGAAGCTCGCGGTAGTGCCGTTCGTAGTAGTCGCGTTCCTGGCCGGGTGTTATTCTCACGACTAATTCCACAAATCATTCCTGGCCTGGCAGGCGAAATCGCCTGCCCCACCAACCACGCTCCACACCCCAAGCATCCAGTTCTCACACCGGAACGGATAGCCGGATGTTTCGGAAGCCGGCCGCACCGTCGTTGACGAACAGGCCCCAGTTTCCCCCGGCGAGGTTGTACAGGCGCGCGCTCATTGCCACGCCGCCGGACGCGTACGCGACACAGGTTGTGCCGTCCACGAAGACCTTCAGGTCCAGAGGGCGGCTCGGGGTGAACTCAATGCGGCGCTCGAGTTCGACCATGTGGGGAATGTCGCCCGGCCGCGGCCAGGAGTCGAACACGAGGCGATTCTGTGCAGGCTCGAGGCGAATGTAATAGGCCGATTCGAAGTCGCCGCTCGACTGAAGCATCAGGCCGCAGCCGCGCGTGCCGCTCGCGATCTCGACCCGCGCTTCGATCCTGCACCGGGCGGGCATTTTACCGCCAGAGCAACAGCCGAAGGACCCGGGCGCGGCGAGCCGCACCGCGTCGCGCTCGATACGGGTGTCGCCGATTCCCGGCTTGATCTCGAACGGGACGGCGCGGGGGAAGGCGCGATCGACCGATTGCGGCGCGCGGACGCCGAGCGTGCCGTCGGGGCGCTGTAGGATCTCGTGCACGGCGAGATTCCCGCCCCACTGCCAGGCCTGGTAGTCCTTGTTGTCCGCGCGGGTGGCGATCCAGCCGAAGAGGTAGCGGTTTCGCCCGTCGGACGCGGTCTTGGCCGCGTAGTAAGCGCGACCGTCGAAGGAGTCCTCCTCGGGCGCCAGCCACGGCCCTTTCAGCGACCGGCTCATCCGGTAGCGGGTCATGGTCTGTTCGGAATACTCGGAGAAGACCAGGTACCACCAGTCGCCGATGCGGAAAAGGTCCGGGCACTCGTGGGTGTGATAGAGGCCGGGCGAGTAGAAGTCGGGCCGAGTTTCCCAGCGCTTGAGATCCTTGGAGACGCAGAGGGCGGTGCATCCGCGGCGGCGGGACGGGCCGGCCGGCCGCCGGGCGCAGACGAGCATCCAGTACTCGTTGGCCTCCTCGTTGCGGAAGACGAAGGGGTCGCGCCAGTCATGCGGCTCGTACCCGGCGGGCGCGAAGAAGGTGGCAGAGGGGAGCTTCGTCCACTTCAGCAGGTCGTCGCTGACGGCGTGCATGATGGCCTGCTGCGGCTTGCCGTGCTTCTGGAGGTGGTGGTTGTGGCCGGTGTAGAAGATGTGGTGCCGCCCCTCGGCGTGGACGACGGAGCCAGTGAAGACGTAGAGGTCCTGCTCCTCGGGGGTTCCGCGCGCGAGCATCTCGCCGTGCTCGGTGAAGTGCACGAAGTCCGTGGTGCTGACCTGGTACCAGGGAGTGCCTTCTCCGAACTTCTCCTTGTTTCTCCAGTCGTGCAGATAGAACAGACGGAAGGCGCCGTCCCAGTAGTAGGGGATGAAGTCGGCCGCCCAGGCGCCGGCGGGCTTGTAGAAGAAGTCGCGCGCAGGGGCGGGCTGGGCGAGCGCGGCGGGCGGCAATAGAGCAGCCGCCTGGAAGAGCCGGCGTCTGGTGAACGGGTATGCGCGGGTCATGGTCGGGGTCCTCGGCACACAGTAGCGCAGGGCGTTGGGCGGCGCAAGGCGGAAAGCAAAAGCAAACGGCAACAATCAAAAATGAAAGACGAAAGGCATGAATGGGTACGTCTGGCGGCATGCGATTGTTGATGGGGTATGATACTCGCACGGGGGGAACATGATCGGTAGAAGGGCGGCTATCGCAACGCTGGCCGGGGGCGTTGCGTCTTGGAGCGAAGCGGCGTTTGCGCAGCGGGCGCTGGTGCGCGCGAAGTTGCCGTCGGAGACGGCGTGGCTCAACGCGAACGAGTATCCGGAAGGGCCGCCACGCTCGGCGATCGAGGCGATGACGAGCGTGCTGCCAGACTCCTGGCGCTACCACTTCCAGGAGTTCGGCGCAGTGCACTCGGCCGTCGGGCGGAGCGTTGGGCTGAGCGGCGAGGAAGTGCTGGTCGGGGCGGGATCGAGCGAGAACATCCACGCGGCGGTGGATGTGTTCACGGGACCGGCGCATCCGCTGGTCACCATGGCGCCGACGTTCGAAGCGCCGGAGTATGTCACGCGGGCGCTCGGCCGGCAAGTGATTAGTGTGCCGCTGAAGCCCGACTATTCGGCCGATGTGCGGCGGATGGCCGAGGAGGCGGCGAAGGCCGGCGGCGGGCTGATCTATGTCTGCAATCCAAACAACCCGACGTCGTCGATCACCAAGAAGGCCGACATCGACTGGCTGGTGGCGAACCTGCCGCAAGGCGCGGTGGCGCTGATCGACGAAGCTTACATTCATTTCAGCGAAAGCCCGGAGTTGGCGAGCGCCATCCCGTACGTGCGGCAGGGCAAAGACGTGGTGGTGACGCGGACGTTCTCGAAGATTTACGGAATGGCCGGCTTGAGGGTCGGGTTCGCCTGCGCCAAACCGGAGTTCATCCGGCGAATGGAGCCGTTCCGCGACAGCGTCATCTCGATCGTCAGCGCGCGGGCGGCGCTGGCGGCTCTCGAGGAAGGCGGCGAACTCATCGCCGCACGGCGGGCGAAGACGGGCGCGATCCGCACCGGCCTCTGCGCGTGGCTGCGCGAGAATGGGATCCGGTTCATCGAGCCGCACGGCAACTTCATGATGATCGACGTGGGAAGAAACGTGCGGGAAGTGCTTCCGGGCTTCTTCCGGCAGGGCGTTGCGCCGGGCCGCCCGTTTCCAGCACTGCCGAACATGCTGCGGGTGACGATCGGAACCGACGTGGAGATGGAGAAGTTCAAGCGGGTGTTCCTCGACGTGGTAAAGGCATGACCGGCGATTTCCTGCGCGGGACCCTCGGGAGCACGGGGATGTCCGTGCACCGGGTGGGACTGGCGGCGTCGTACCGCCCCGGCAAGAAGGCGATTTACAAGGCGATCGACGAGGGCATCAACTACCTGTTCTATTTCGGATTCGACACGCAGATGAGCGGCGTGCTGCGCGACGTCCTGAAGACGAACCGCGGCCGGTACGTGGTGGCGACGGGCGCCTACAACTACATCTGGTGGTCGCAGGACATCCGGCGAACGCTGGAGAAACGGCTGCGCCAGCTTCGCACGGACTACATCGATGTCTTTCATTATCTCGGCGTAATGAAGCCCGGGCAGTTTGCGGGCAAGGTGCAGGACGAGCTTCAAGCGCTGCGCGAGGATCCGCGGGTGCGGGCGATCAGCATCTCCTGCCACGACCGCAAGTACGCGGGCAAGCTGGCGGCGGAAGGGGCGCTCGACGCGCTGATGATCCGCTATAACGCGGCCCATCGCGGCGCCGAGCAGGATATCTTCCCGCACCTTGCAGCGCACAGGCCGGGGCTGGTCAGCTACACGGCGACGCGCTGGACTTACTTGTTGCGTCGTCCGCGCGGCTGGCCCAAGAATGGGCGCGTGCCGACGGGCGGCATGTGTTACCGGTTCGCGCTCTCCAATCCGAACGTCGATGTCTGTTTGATGGCGCCAAGGAGCGAGCGCGAGCTGTTGCAGAACCTGGCGGAGATCCGGCAGGGGCCGCTGGACGAAGAGGAGATGCAGTTCATGCGGGAATTCGGCGATGCGGTGCATAGGGAGAACAAATGGTTCATGTGAACGGTTGGTCGGTTGGGCGGTTGTTCGGTTGGTTGGTGGTGTGCTGTCTGGCTGCGTCAGGGTCGGAGCGGAGGGCGGTGTTTCCGGCGGGGGCGGCCAAGCCGGTAGGGCCGTACAGCCCCGCGATTCTTGCCGGCGAGTACCTTTACGTTGCCGGCCAGGGCGCGCTCGACGCGAGCGGACGGATGCCCGCGACCGTCGAGGAACAGACCCGCGTGACTTTGAACAATTTGAAGTCGATCCTCGAGGCGGCGGGTTTGAAGATGGAGAACATCGTTTACAGTCACGTGTACCTAACCGATATGGCCGCACTCGAAACAGCGGACCGCATCTGGCGGGAGTTCTTTCCGACGAACCCGCCGGCGCGGGCGGTGGTTGGCGTGGCGCGGATGCCGGTGAACACCCCGGTGGAAATCAATGCGGTTGCGGTACGCGGAAGGAGGCACCAACTCGGCTACGCCGGCGATAAAGAAGACCTGGTGCGAACGCCGGCCATGGGCTCCGAGGAGCGCCTTTTTGTCTCAGCCGCACTCGGCCGGAATCCCCGCACGGGGGAAGTGCCGGCGGATCCCGGGACCCAGGTGCAACTCGCACTCGACAACCTGAGAAAGACCCTCGATGTGGGTGGTTTGGACTTCCGGCATCTTGTCTTCGTCAACCCGTACCTCACCGACAAGATGCCGATGGAAGTCATGAACCAGGTGTACGCGAAGCACTTCGAGTTCGGTAACACCCCGGCCCGGGCAACCATCCGCGTGGCGAGCCTGCCTCACGGCGCGAACATCGCGTTCACCGGCGTGGCCGTCCGCGACCTCAACCAGCGGCGGGCGGTGCGTCCGAAGAACATGCCGCCGAGCCCGACCGCCAGCCCGTGCGTCTTTGCCAGCGACACGCTGTATTGCTCGGCCAAGTCAGGGTTCATTCCCGGACCCAACAGCGGGATCTACGCGGAGACCGTCGAGAATCAGGTTCGTCAGACCATGCGGAATCTCCTCGATGGACTCGAAGAAGCCGGCATGGACTTCTCGAACGTCGTGGCGACGAACGTGTATCTCGACAACATGGACGAGTTCGCGAAGATGAACGGGATCTACCGGCTGTTTCTGAAAGAGCCGTATCCGGCGAGGACCACGGTCCAGCCGGTCGCGCCGGTGGAGCGCAAGGCGGACGTCGAGGGCCGGTGGCCGAAGCTGGAGGAAATCTCCTTGATTGCAGTGAAGTGACGCGGCTCGCGCGAAAGGGGGCCCATGAACTGGAAAGAGCTCCTCACGGAGGAGATGGAGAGGGCGTACGCGACCACACAGAAGCTGGTGGAGCTGGTGAGTGACGACGATCTGGCGTGGAAACCATCCACGGGCGGCAACTGGATGACGACAGGCCAGCTCCTCAAGCACATCACGGAAGGATGTGGCGCGCCGTTCCGGGCGTTCATTACCGGTGACTGGGGGCTGCCCGAAGGGGTGGACCTCAGCGCGGTGACACAACTGCCGCCGGCGGAAAGCCTGCCGGCCATCGGAAGCGTCGCCGAGGCCAAGCAATTGCTCGAGGAGGACAGGCAGATGGCGTTCGCAATGCTGGCCGCGCGCGATGAGGAAGCGCTGGCGCACGACAACGCCCCCGCCCCTTGGGATCCCACCGAGATGACGCTGGGCCATCGCCTCCTGCAAATGGTGGATCACCTGAAACAACACAAGGGACAACTGTTTTATTACCTGAAGCTCCAGGGGAAGCCGGTGAAGACGGCTGACCTGTGGGGGACGTAGCGGCCAGGGATGAGATCCAAGTCATGTCCCTCGAGTGTGACCCTTCCGAGGCCTCGGCGAGGACGGGACCAGTACCGATACTTCTGGTTCGAGAGCTCCGGCACGTTCTTGCTGGCGCCCGGCGTCCTTTCCGATGAGCACACCCTCGCCCTTGAGCGGCAGGGTGTCGACTGCACGCAGCTCTTCCGGCGCGTCAGCGGCGAGGCAATGCACCTCGAGATGCGATGTCCGGGGGAAGACCTCGTGCTGCGGGTGGATTCTTCGCGGGCCGGGGTGACTTAGGGCCGCCGCCCATCGGGCCGCGCCAATCGGAGGACACGCCCGGGCCGCTCGGCCGTCAGTTCCCCGTTCAGGATGACAGGCCGGCCGTTGACAAACACGTGGTGCACGCCCGCGGCGTACTGGCGCGGGCTGTCGAACGTAGCCCGGTCGGCTATGGCGGCGGGGTCGAATACCACCAGGTCCGCCTTCATGCCCGGCCGGATCAGCCCGCGGTCCTTCAGCCCGAGTCTCCAGGCGGGGAGTGAGGTCATCTTGCGTACAGCTTCCTCCAAGGTCAGGATCCGGCGGTCGCGCACGTAGAGGCCGAGCACGCGGGCGAATGTGCCGTAGCTGCGGGGATGCGGCACGCCACGGCCGGGGACGGGGACCTCGCCGTCGGAGGCGATCATCGTGAATGGGAAGCGCAGGATGCGCTCCACGTCCCGCTCGTCGTAGGCGTGATAGATCGCGGCGCAGCCGCCACGCTGTTCGAGGTCCATCACAATGTCGGCGGCGTTCTCGACCGAGACGCGGCGGCCTCGCGAGGCGGTGACAGCCGCCAGGTCCTTGCCGTTGAGCGAAGGATCGTGGGGGCAATCCGCCAGGACGATGTTCCTCGGGTCTCCGCCGCCGCGATCGGTGAGGATGCGCTCGACAATCACGGCCTTGAGTTGGGCGCGTTGCCGCGGATCGCGGAGGCGGTCCGCGAGGACGGCGTAGCCCCCCTCCAGCGACCACTGCGGAAGCAACACGGAGGTGCCGGTCATGCTGGCGGTGTACGGATACTGGTCCACCGTGACGTCCACCCCGCGGGCGCGCGCCTGCTCGATGAGCCGGAGGGTGTCGACACTGCGGCCCCAGTTGGCGCGGCCCACGATCTTGTGGTGGGTCACCTGAACCGGGAGGCGGGCTTCCTCGCCGATGCGGATGGTTTCCCGAACACTGTCGAGGATCCCCGCCGCCTCGTCGCGGATATGGGAGATGTAAATTCCTCCGAAGCGCCCGGCTACCCGCGCCAGATCGATGATTTCCTCCGTGGGGGTGTAATTGCCGGGAACGTAGAGCAGTCCGGTCGAGAGGCCGAAGGCGCCGTCGCGCATGGCCTGCTCGACCAGTCCTTCCATTTTCCGGATTTCCTGTGGAGTCGCCCTCCGGTTTGCGAGACCGAGAACAACCTGGCGGATAGTACCTTGGCCGGCGAAGGTACCGAAGTTGACGGCCGGCTGAATTCCGGCGATCTCGTCCAGGAACGGGCCGAGCGGAAGAGGCGAGTTGCCGTCGTGGCCTTCGATCAGGGTGGTGACGCCCTGGCGGATGTAGCTGGTCGCGGCGGGGTTGCGGAAGATGCCGTGGCGGGCGTGGGAGTGGATGTCGATGAAGCCTGGGGCGACGGCCAAGCCATGGGCGTCGATCTCCAGCTTTCCCCGGTCCGATGGAGGGACACCGACGGCCGCGATGCTGTCGCCGCGCAGCGCAACGGCGGCGGCGAAGGCCGGCTTGCCGCTGCCGTCGATCACGCGGGCGGCTCGAATGAGGACGTCGTACTCCGCCGCCCACGACGGCGGAAGGGCCAGGAGGACGAGCCCGGCGCCGGCAAGACGCACCATGCCGCCAATTCTACACGGTGGCGTGTGTCAGGAATGCCGGGCGGCGTGTCAGGAGGGGCCGTCAGCGACCCGCTCGGGGAGGCGTGGCGAACATCGAGAAAAACAAGCCCAACACAACCAGACCGGCGATTGCGGCGAAGATCATCATGGCTCCGGTCCTCACTTTCGGTTAAGAGGTGAGCAAGCGTGATGCCAAACGCGGAGGTGGTTAGCGGGTCCTCGGAGAAGAAGCGATCATGGACAGGAACAGGCCGAGGATCACCAACCCGCCCACCGCTGCTGTGATCCACAGGCTCATCGGCTGAACCCTCCACTTCATAAATGCAGATCGGCGGAAAAACGTTTCAAGTTCAGAAGAAAAAAGTTGCCGGCTGCTTCGGCCGGCTCGGTGTGTGCTACGGTCTTCCGTATGCGAGTGGATTTGGCTTTTGGGAAAACCGGCCTGACCGCCGAGCTTCCGGAGGGATTCCGCTACCGGATCTTGGAGGCTCGATCGGCGAAGCCGCTGGAGGATCCCCGGGAGGCCATCGAGCACGGGCTGGACGAGCCGATAGGCTGCCCGCCGCTGGAACGGCTGGCGGGCGGGAAGACCAGTGCTGCCATATCGGTCTGCGACATCACCCGGCCGGCGCCGAACCGGCAAGTGCTGCCGCCGGTCCTCGCGCGCCTTCAGCGGGCCGGAATCCCGCGGGAGCGGGTGACCATCCTGATCGCCACCGGGCTCCACCGGCCGGCGACGGACGCCGAGATCCGGGAGATCGTGGGCGAGGAACATGCGGACCTCGTGGTCAACCACAACGCGCGGAACCGGGAGGAGCACCGCTGCCTGGGCGCCACTGCCTCCGGCACGCCGGTTTACATTGATGAACGGTTTGTGGCGGCGGATCTCCACCTCACGCTGGGCTTCATCGAGCCGCACCTGATGCTTGGGTACTCCGGATCGCGGAAACTGATCGCGCCCGGGCTGGCGGCCCGGGAGACCATTGAGGTGCTCCACAGCCCGAAGTTCATGCGCGACCCGCGGGCGTGCGAGGGCTCGATCGAAGACAACCCGCTGCACCGGGAACTGCTGGAGATTGCCCGCATGGTCCGGCACGACTTCATCGTCGACGTGGCACTGGCCCGGGACCGCCGGATCGCCGGGGTGTTCGCGGGGCGTCCGGAGGAGGCGCACCGCACCGGCGTCGAGTTTGTATCCAGAGTGATGCTGGAGACGCTTGAGGAGCCGGTGGACGCGGTCATCACCACGTCGGCGGGGTACCCGCTGGATCTCACCTTCTACCAGGCGATCAAGGGGATCACCGCCGCGTCGCACATCGTCAGGGAGGGCGGCAAGATCCTGCTGGCGGCTGCCTGCGAGGAAGGGGCAGGGGCGCCGGAGTTCCGGCGGATGCTCAAGGAGTTTCCCTCGGACCGCGGATTCCTCGACCACATCCTTCGGCACCCGGTGGAGATCGACCAATGGCAGCTCGAGAAGCTGGCGCTGGTCACACAAAGAGCCGAGGTTTTGTTTTATGTCCCCGGACTGCCCGTCGAGTACCACCCTTCGTTATGGGGCAGGACGTACCTCTCGGCGCCGGCCGCCATCGAGGCGCTGCTCGGCGGATTGCCGTCCGGCGCCGCCGTGGCGGTAATCCCCGAAGGCCCCTACGTGCTGGCCCGAAGAAAACGGTGACAGGCTGCGCAATCCCCAATTTCAACTGGCTTTTCTCGGCGGCCACCTTCGGCAAACATCCTATTCTTGCCCAGGTGGGAGCGGGCGAAGAGGTCTAGGCTTTCGGAAAAATGGGGATTACGTAGCCTGTCACCGTTTCTTACACTGGAGACGTGGCTGTCACACGAACGGCAAGCCGACCGGATGTTGGCATCGGAGCGCTGCAACCGGACGAGTTGCTGCACGCCTACCGCATCATGCTCATGTCCCGGCGGATTGATGACCGGGAGATCCTGCTCAAGCGCCAGAACCGGGTGTTTTTCCAGATCAACGGCTGCGGCCACGAAGCGGTGTCGGCGGCGGCCGGCGCCGCGCTCAAACCGGGCCACGATTGGTTCTATCCCTACTACCGCGATCGCGCGCTGTGTCTCATGCTCGGGATGACCGCCGAGGAAATGCTGCTGGCTTCCGTTGGCGCCGCCGCCGACCCCGCTTCCGGCGGACGCCAGATGCCGTCGCATTGGGGATCCAAGCGGCTGAACATCGTCACGGAATCCTCGCCGACCGGCACCCAGTTTCTTCAGGCGGTGGGATGCGCCCACGCGGGCCGCTACCTGCATCCGGAAAGCGACGAAGTCACGCTGGTCACCACCGGCGACGGCGCCACCAGCGAGGGCGAGTTCTGGGAATCGCTGAACGTCGCCTGCCTCGAGAAGCTGCCGGTGCTGTTCCTGGTCGAGGACAACGGCTACGCGATCTCCGTGCCGATCGAGCGGCAGACGGCGGGCGGCAGCGTATCGACGCTCGCCGCGGGCTTCCCGCGCCTGCTGCGGCTGGAAGTGGACGGATGCGACTACGTAGCCTCTCACCGCGCACTGAGCGAAGCCGCCGCGTGGTGCCGCGCGCGGGAAGGCCCGGCGCTGGTGCACGCGCACGTCATCCGGCCTTACTCGCACTCGCTTTCGGATGACGAGCGCCTGTACCGAACGCCGGAGGAGCGCGCGGCGGAAGCGCTGCGCGACCCGCTCACCAATTTTCCGGACTGGCTTGTGGCCGAGGGCGTGGCCGATCCGCGCACGCTCCAGCGCATCGCGCACGAAGTCGACCAGGAGATCCAGGAGGCGACGGACAAGGCGCTGCGGGCCGGGACGCCCGGCCGCGAGACGGTTCTGCTGCATCTTTACTCGGAAAGCGTCGATCCCACGTCGGAGGAATTCTCGATCCCGCCCAAGTTCGAGGGAGAGCCGCGGACGATGGTCGACGAGATCAACCGCACGCTGGCCGAGGAGATGCGGCGCGATCCGCGCATCGTGGCCTTTGGCGAGGACGTCGCCGATTGCGGCCGGGAAGCGAATCTGGGAAAGGTCAAGGGGAAGGGTGGGGTTTTCAAGGCCACTGCCGGCCTGCAAACGGAATTCGGCGGCGCGCGATGCTTCGACACGCCGCTCGCGGAGGCGGCCATCGTGGGGCGCGCCATCGGCATGGCCACGCGCGGCATGAAGCCGGTGGCCGAGATCCAGTTTTTCGACTACATCTGGCCGGCGATGATGCAGATCCGGAACGAGCTGGCCACCGTTCGCTGGCGCTCGAATGGCGAGTTCTCCTGTCCGCTGGTGATCCGCGTGGCGATCGGCGGTTACTTGACCGGCGGCGCGATCTACCACAGCCAGTGCGGGGAGGTGCTGTTCACTCATATCCCGGGACTGCGCGTGGCCTTTCCATCGAATGCGCTCGATGCCTGCGGCCTGCTGCGCACGGCGATCCGCTGCGACGACCCCGTGCTGTTCCTCGAACACAAGCGGCTTTATCGTGAGCCGTACAACCGGTCGGCGCACCCCGGCAAGGACTTCCTGATCCCGTTCGGGAAGGCCAGAACGGCTAAGGCAGGCGAGAGTCTGACGGTCGTCACCTATGGCTTCCTCGTGCACAAATCGGTCCTGGCCGCGTTGGAGGTGGAAAAGAGGAACCCTCGTGTGAGCATCGAGGTGATTGACCTGAGGACGCTGGCGCCGTATGACTGGGAGGCAATCTGCGCTTCGGTGGAGAAAACCAGCCGGGTGATCGTGGCGCACGAGGACTGCCTGTCGTGGGGCTATGGGGCGGAATTGGCGGCGCGCATCTCCTCGGAGCTTTTCGACCGCCTCGACGCGCCGGTGGGCCGCATCGGCGCCCTGGATACCTGGGTCGGATACAACCCGGACCTGGAGGACGCGATTCTGCCCCAGACCGAAGACCTGGCGCGGGAGATGGAGCGGGTGCTGGAGTATTGAGGCCGCGTGGTTATCGCCACGGGCCGAAATTCTCGCCCAGATACTTCAAAATCTCCCGCCGGTCTGCTTCCTTGACGGTGGCGCCCCAGCGGACCATCTTTTCGACTTCGCTCTCCCATTGGGCCGGCGCGAGCCGCTGTTGTTCCACCGCGTCGTTGTCGTGGCAAACCAGACAGGCGCGGCGGTAGCCGGCAGGCGCAGCGGGCGCATGTCCACTTTTGGCCGCGCCGGGCGGCACCGTTGTTCCCGCGGCAAGGTCCGGCGTCACCTCAACGCCCACTTGGTGGACGACATTCCACAGGTAGCCCGAGGGATTCCACTCCTGCACCAGCGGCTGTGAGTCGCCGGAAGCGTCCCGGGCTCTGGCCATCAGCGTGTAGTAGCCCGCGGCGGCCGGAGTCCAGGTTGTCTCCCAGAGACGCCACGCGAACGGGGCGCGGTCGCGTCCGAGTTGCGCCGGGTGAAAGGTGCGTCCGCCGTCGGTGGAAACCTCGACCGAGACGACCGGCGACTCTCCGGACCACGCGGCGCCGTGCACCCGCATCGGTCCGGCGCCGAGCCGCGTTTGGGCCGCCGGCGCGGCGATCACGGACTTGACCCGCAGGGACGCGACGGGACGCATCTCCGCCGGCTTCACCGGCGAGCCGGGAACCACCGGCCGGCCAGGATGCCGGTACGCCGTCTTCATGAAGAAACCGTCGTACTCGCGATCGAGCACCTCGATTCGCACCAACCATTTCGCCCAGGAATCGCCGGCCCACCCGGGCGCCACCACGCGGAGCGGAAATCCGTGGCTCGGCGTGAGCGCCGCGCCGTTCATGTCGTAAGCCAGAAGCACGTTCGGATCGAGCGCCTTCCGGATCGGAATCGTGCGGCGGAATTCCGGCATCGTGCCAACCGGAACATCCGCACCGTCGAACAGCACCTCCACCGCGCCCTGTTTCACGCCGGCTTTCCGAAGGACATCCGCCAGTCGAATGCCCGCCCAGTGCGCATTCCCAACGGCGCCATACTTCCATTGCATGCCCGGCATGGGCGGCTCGTACAACGCGCGGCCGTTCCCGGCGCATTCCAGCACGCCGGTCAGCGCGTGCCGCGGGAAACGGCGGAGTTCCTCCATGGTCAGTCTGAGCGGCTGGGCCACCAGGCCGGCTACTTCCAGCCGCCACTCCGACAGGTTGATTTGCGGCGTGTAGTGATGCGAGCGGACAAAGAACCGCTCCACCGGGGTGATCCAGGTCGAGAAGCCTTCGAGCGGCATCTCGACGTTTTCGGGCCGAGCGCAGCGAACCACCATGCCGGGTTTCGGAACCCCGCGCAAGGTTCCAGCAAGGGCGCCCGCGGCTGCCAGGCGAAAGAAATCTCTGCGAAGAAGCGTCATTTGTTTTCGATCTGCCGGCCCAGTTGAAAGTTCAACCTGACGAAGCCGCTGTCCTTCAGATCCACCTCCTGGTCGTCCTGTTGGTAGCCTTCGCGAAGGACGGCGATCTTGTATTTCCCTGCCGGCAGCTCGAGGATCGCCGGGGTCTTCTCCGGGCGCGGCCGGCCGTTCACAACAACGGCGGCGCCCGGCGGCTCGCTCAGGATCTGCACCTGGCCGACCATCGGGGCCAGATACAGGAAGAAGTCGCTCTCGTTAGGGATGTGGAAGATTCGCAGCGCGGATCGGTGTCCCGTCAGGGTCGCCGAAGCGGTGTGGCGGCCTGGAGGAAGCGCCAGCGAGCACGGGCTCTTGCAGGCGGTGCTGGGGTTGTTGTCGAAGATGATGCGGGCGCCGGGCGGGCTGGTGCGCACGAGGACCACTGTGTCTTCCACCGCACCGGCTTGCGCCGGCGACGGCGGCGCCGAGACCGGGATCTTGACTTCCGGCCCACTCGGCTCGGCAGCCTCCTCCGAGGATTCTTCGTTCGCCGGCTCGGGCGGCGGCGGCTCCGGCTTCGTTTGTTCGACTGCCGGTCCGCTTGGGCTCGGTCGAGAGGACAGAGCGGGCGCAGGCGGGCCTGAGGGTGGCTGAAGCGCGAGTTCCTCCACCGGCAGGCTGATCCAGCCTTGCCGCCATGCCAGGAAGGCCGCGCCGAGGCCCAGGGCGGCCAGCAGCGCGAAAACTCCTGCGACACGCGCCGGAAGGCGCCGGCGCGCCGGCTCCATCGGAACGGCGTCCGGCGCCGGCACCGCCACTTCCGCCGGCGCTACGACTGCTACGGCCGACGTAGGCAGGCTCTGTACCGCGCCCCGAGGCAGCGGTTTCCAGCCTTTGGAAGACTTGCAGGCGCCTTCAAGGGCGGCCACGAACTCCGAGCAGGACGCGTATCGCTCGTCCGGGGTTTTGTTGAGCGCCTTGAAGAGCACTACTTCCACTTGCCAGCCGAGCGTCGGATTCAACCGCTGCGGGGGCGGCGGTTCGTCGTGAACGACTTTGTAGAGCAGCGACGGCAAAGGCTCGCCCACGAACGGCTTCTCGCCCGTGAGCATCTCGTAAGCGATCACCGCCAGCGAGAACTGGTCCGAGCGCCCATCCACCGGCTTGCCCTGGATCTGCTCCGGCGACATGTAGCTCGGCGTTCCGACGACCGTACCCGCCACCGTCATGTGCTGCGAGGCGGAGACTTTCGCCACGCCGAAGTCGGTGATCTTCGCCGCGCCGTCTTCGTGAATCATGATGTTGGACGGCTTGATGTCGCGGTGGACGATGCCCTTCTTATGGGCATGGTCGAGGGCGGCGGCGGTTTCCCGGAGGACGCGGAAGACGGTCTTTGGGTCCAGAGGCTCCGGGCGGGAGAGGAGTTGATCGAGGGTCGGGCCGTTGACGAACTCCATGGCGACGTACGCCTGGCCGTCCTGCTCCTCGACGTCGAAGATGGTGACGATGCCGGGATGCGAGAGCAGCCCCGCCGACTGGGCTTCGCGGAGCAGGCGCTCGCGCATGCGGGCGGCCTCACCCGGGTCGGCTATGTCAGCGAGGCGGATGCTCTTGATCGCTACCGTGCGGCCGATGGCCGGGTCCAGCGCGCGGTAGACCACACCCATCGCGCCCCGTCCAAGCTCCCCAGTGATTTGATACCGGCCGACCCGCTGCATTCCGCGTTGCCATTGTAGCGCAGGCCTGAAATGCGGTTCGCTGTGTCAGGAACCGTGGCGTCCGCTTCCGGAGACCGCGTCGACAAGATCCTCCACGTCGCGGAGGTGATGATGCAGCACGTCCAATACGATCCGGTAGTCCAGCCGTTCGTAGTCATGGGCGAGGATGTTGCGGAATCCCGCCATGCGCGCCAGCCTGGCTGCCAGTTCCCGGCTCAACAATCCCGCCTCCTGGAGGATTGCGAAGGACTCAGCCATCGTGGCCGGTTTCCTCAGTTTCCGGAACGCAATGAAGGCGTCGGCCAGATCGATGGCCGCCTGCGCGAGAAGGTACAAGTAGCGCTCGATGGCCCCCCGCAGCGTCGTATCCGACTCGACCTCTTCCAGTGAAACCGTCCGGTAGGAGGCGAGGATATCCAGGTATCTCCGGATGGAACTCAGCTTGTTCTCGATGACGGCGATGTTCGTCATCCGGATCAGGCCTCCGTCAAGCCGTGCCGGCGGAGCAAATCGCGGAAATCGAAATATTCATGAAGGATTCGCGGCTCCACCAGGACGCGGAACGGCTCCCTCTCGTAAATCAGTTTTCCCGTAGTGATGACGTTGTACTTGAACTCGGGACTTTCTACTTGGTTGAGAATGACCACCTCCACGTCGTCGGTTCCAAGCCGGCGCTGGAGGCTGTCCAGCAGCGACAACCGGATGTCGAACGCCCTCTTTGGGTCGCGTTCGTCGAGGTGGACAGCGAAGTCCCAGTCGCTGAGCGGGCCGCTGGAGCCCTCGGCACGAGAGCCGAACAAGTAGACAAGCTTCACCTGATCGTGCTGCTCGAAGATGGAGGCTAGACCGGCGAGGTCATTCACGATGGTGTCATTATAGCCGTCCCGCTCCTGCCG